>NZ_JACNDU010000001.1:0-810411 GCF_017351735.1 Pseudomonas sp. FW300-N2A2
GGCCATGGATGGCCGATGGCGGCGGGCCCACGGAGCAGGACCGGAGCGAGGGCATGCCGAGCCTGGGCGAGGCACCGAACGAAAGGGGCAAGAGCGCTTGGTTACTTGGCGCTTCTCCAAGTGACCCGCTGTAAGAGCGGAACCAATAGAAGCCGTTACCGCAAAAATGGATATGTACACAAAACACCAACCACAAACCACAAACCCCGAATCACCCCACCTGATACCCCAACATTCAGAAAAACCCCCATCCCCCCAGGTTAACAAAAGATAACGTGGCGTCGATTGTCAGACCTTTCCAAACCCCGATAGGATAAGCCAGCTTCCGAAGGGGCTCTGGATTGCGGGTTTCAGGACTATGCTCCTAACCATCCAATCCCGATGAGCACCCCTTACGGCGCCCTGAAAGGTTGAACGACCTAACAATAATAATGGGGGAAGGTCTATGAGTGAGCCTGTCATGGGTGTGGGTATCTGCCGCCCGCCGGCACTGCGCAAATTCGCATTGCTGGCTACAGCGCTCTCGCTGTTGGGCTGTGCCGTGTTATCGGCACCTGCGCTGGCCAATGCGGCGCCAGCCACCGACGTTGTCTATTCCGTTGAATCCGCCAAAGCCAGCAAAAGCCTGATGCTCGACGTCGTGCACGCCGGCAAGCGCCTGGTGGCCGTCGGGGATCGCGGGCACATCCTGTATTCCGATGACCAGGGCGCGACCTGGACCCAGGCCAAGGTGCCGACCCGGGCACTGCTGACCTCGGTCTATTTTGTCGACGACAAACACGGCTGGGCCGTCGGGCATGATGCGCAGATCCTCGCCAGCGAGGACGGCGGCGTCACCTGGACCAAACAATATGAAGACCTGAAACGCGAATCGCCCCTGCTCGACGTCTGGTTCCAGGACGCCAGCAACGGCTTTGCCGTGGGCGCTTACGGCGCGCTGGTGGCCACCACCGACGGCGGCAAGACCTGGGAAGACGCCAGCGACCGCCTGGACAACGAAGACCAGTACCACCTCAACGCCATTGCAGCGATCAAGGATGCCGGGCTGTTCATCGTCGGCGAGCAGGGCAGCATGTTCCGTTCCTCCGACTGGGGGCAGACCTGGGAAAAACTCGAAGGCCCCTATGAAGGCTCGTTGTTCGGCGTGATCGGCACCGCCGAGGCCAACACGCTGCTGGCCTACGGGCTGCGGGGCAACCTGTTCCGCTCCACCGATTTCGGCGCCACCTGGGAGCCGGTCGAGTTGAAAGCCACCCGTGGCGCGCTGGAGTTCGGCCTGTCCGGTGCGACCTTGCTCGACGATGGTTCCATCGTGATCGTCGGCAACGGTGGCTCGGTGATCCGCAGCAACGACAACGGCGAAACCTTCAGCGTGTTCAACCGTCCGGATCGCATTTCCGTTTCGGCGGTGACTGCGGCGGGCGACGGCAATCTGGTTCTGGCAGGACAGGGCGGCGTTCGCGTCACCTCGCCAACCGGCGCCGGTGCAGAGAATGGAAAAAACGGGTCGTCCAAATGAGCCGGGCAAATAATAAGAAGGCGGGTCTATGACATCCTTGAGCAGCCATCACCAAGACAAGGCGACGTTTCTTGAACGCCTGATTTTCAACAACCGCCCGGCAGTGATCGTGATCTGTCTGTTGGTGAGTATTTTCCTGTTCTGGCAAGCGACGCTGATTCGGCCGTCCACCAGTTTCGAAAAGATGATCCCGCTCGAGCATCCGTTCATTCAAAAGATGATGGAGCACCGCAACGACCTGGCGAACCTGGGCAACACCGTTCGCATTTCGGTTGAAGCCACCGACGGCGACATCTTCTCCAAGGAGTACATGGAGACCCTGCGTCAGATCAACGACGAGGTGTTCTACATCTCCGGCGTCGACCGTTCCGGGCTCAAGTCGCTGTGGAGTCCGAGCGTACGCTGGACCGAGGTGACAGAGGAGGGCTTCGCCGGGGGTGAAGTGATCCCGCAGAGCTACAACGGCTCCCAGCAAAGCCTCGATTTGTTGCGCAACAACGTGCTCAAGTCCGGTCAGGTCGGGCGTCTGGTGTCCAACGACTTCAAGTCGAGCATCGTCGATATCCCGCTGCTGGAGTCCTACCCGGACCCGCAGGACCAAGGCAAGTTGCTGGCCCTGGACTACCGCAAGTTCTCCCACGAGCTGGAAGAAAAGATCCGCGACAAGTACGAGAAACAGAACCCCAACGTGCAGATCCACATCGTCGGTTTCGCCAAGAAAGTCGGCGACCTGATCGATGGCCTGGTGATGGTGGTGATGTTCTTCGGTGTCGCCTTCGTCATCACCCTGATTCTGTTGTACTGGTTCACCAACTGCATGCGCAGCACCGTGGCGGTGTTGAGCACGACGCTGGTGGCGGTGATCTGGCAGCTCGGCCTGATGCACTTCTTCGGCTTCGGGCTGGATCCGTACTCGATGCTGGTGCCGTTCCTGATCTTCGCCATCGGCATTTCCCACGGCGTGCAAAAGATCAACGGTATCGCCTTGCAGTCCAGTGAGGCCGACAACGCGTTGACTGCGGCGCGGCGCACCTTCCGCCAATTATTCCTGCCGGGGATGATCGCGATCCTTGCAGATGCGGTGGGCTTCATCACATTGCTGATCATCGACATCGGCGTGATTCGCGAACTGGCCATCGGCGCATCCATCGGTGTGGCGGTGATCGTGTTCACCAACCTGATCCTGTTGCCGGTGGCAATTTCCTACGTCGGCATCAGCAAGCGCGCCGTCGAGCGCAGCAAGAAAGACGCGCACCGCGAACACCCGTTCTGGCGCCTGCTGTCCAACTTCGCCAGCCCGAAAGTCGCCCCGGTGTCGATCGTGTTGGCCCTGTTGGCCTTCGGTGGCGGCCTCTGGTACAGCCAGAACCTGAAAATCGGCGACCTCGATCAAGGTGCTCCAGAGCTGCGTCCGGATTCGCGCTACAACAAGGACAACAACTTCATCATCAGCAACTACTCCACCAGTTCCGACGTGTTGGTGGTGATGGTCAAGACCAAGTCCGAAGGTTGCTCGCGCTATGAAGCGATGGCACCCATCGACGAACTGATGTGGAAGATGCAGAACACCGAGGGCGTGCAGTCGGCTATCTCGCTGGTGACTGTGTCCAAGCAGATGATCAAGGGCATGAACGAGGGCAACCTGAAATGGGAAACCCTGTCGCGCAACCCGGACGTGCTGAACAACTCCATCGCCCGCGCTGACGGCCTGTACAACAACAGTTGCTCCCTGGCGCCAGTGCTGGTGTTCCTCAACGATCACAAGGCTGCCACGCTGGATCGCGCAGTTCATGCGGTGCAGGACTTCGCCAAGGAAAACAACAAGGAAGGCCTGGAGTTCATCCTCGCGGCGGGTAACGCCGGCATCGAGGCGGCCACCAACGAAGTGATCAAGGAATCCGAGCTGACCATCCTGATCCTCGTCTACATCTGCGTCGCAACCATGTGCATGATCACCTTCCGTTCCTGGGCGGCGACCTTGTGCATCGTGTTGCCACTGGTGCTGACGTCGGTACTCGGCAACGCCCTGATGGCTTTCATGGGCATCGGCGTCAAAGTCGCGACCTTGCCGGTAGTGGCGTTGGGCGTGGGGATTGGCGTGGACTACGGCATCTACATCTACAGCCGCCTGGAAAGTTTCCTGCGTGCCGGTCTGCCGTTGCAAGAGGCGTATTACCAGACGCTGAAGTCCACCGGTAAAGCCGTATTGTTCACCGGCCTGTGCCTGGCGATCGGCGTGTGCACCTGGATCTTCTCAGCCATCAAGTTCCAGGCCGACATGGGCCTGATGCTGACCTTCATGCTGCTCTGGAACATGTTCGGCGCGTTGTGGCTGCTGCCGGCGCTGGCTCGTTTCCTGATCAAACCGGAGAAACTGGCGGGGCAGAAGGGTAACTCGTTGTTCGCTCACTAAACCTCAGGCAAAACCAAAAAGCCGCAACCTTGGGTTGCGGCTTTTTTATGGGCGATTGAAAAACTCAGCGGGGTTGCAACGGTAGAAAATCGCTGTTCGCCAGTTCCTTGCTGATGATTCCGTGATGAATTTCGATTTTCTGCTTCGGGTCCTTGGCCTTGGCCATGGCCGATTCATAGGTTTCGAAGCGTTGCTCCCTGGTTTTCAAGTGCGCCTGGGTGTAGTCAGCCTTGGCATCATCCGCGTTGGCGTAGTGAAAATGCCCGTACCACCAGGGTTGATTGTCTTTATTCAACAAAGCGTACTCTTGCATGAAGTCACGCCGCCCGGTTTTCAGCTGAACCCGGTTGCCGTTGATTCGCGCAAAAATTTCTTTGTGCTGCAGCAGATACTCCACCCCCTCGCTATTGGGCGGCCGGGCGAGGGTCATGCGGGTGCGAAGTTCAGTGGCCTTGTTGTCGAGGATAAGCGCTTTGTCGCGGAGTCCGCTGATCAGCGAAACGTCTGTTTCGCGGTTGGCCGGAGGACTTTCGTGCTGTTCCAGTCCATCGGCGTACCCGATCAGTTTTTGTGCTTCCCGTTGCAACTGTTCTTCGATTTCCTTGGGAGAACTGGCGCGCTGCGCGTAACCCTCGATCTTCTGCACGTTTTTATCGACATCGGCCAACGCCTTGCGGGCATCGCCCTTGAGCTGCTGATAGGGGGGCGTTGCCTTGGTAGCTGCGGGTCTGGCATCGACGATTTCTACCCAGACATTGGGCTCGTGCTCATGGAACGAAGCCAGTGGCCTTTCTTCGAACGGATGGTTGATGTCGACAATGTCTCCTTCCTGGTGAGCGACCCGTTGTCGAAGATCGCCGATTAATGTGCCTTTAGCGGTTTTGATCACCCGCTTGCGGCTGGACCATGAATAGGGACGCTTCACCGGCGGCTTGGGGCCGGAAGCTGATGTTGAAGGCTCCTCCGGTTGCGGCAACAGTTGAAGCGCTTCCGCAAGACGTCGTTCGGCATCGATACGCAGTTGGTGAATGAGCTCGCGCAGACGATTGAAGGGGTGTGCCTGCAGTTCATCTGTGCTGAAAATGCCTATCGCCTCAAGGCCGTCCTGTGCCTTGTTGTACTGATCGACCAGGTTCTCCAGAACGGAGATCCGGTCGCTGTTGGTGTAGGTGTGTTCCGTTTGCAGTTCGGCATGCGAGCGAGACAGCAGCAGTAATGGGCTGAGGGTGTGTTCGAGCACACCCATGGTGCTGCTTCCGAGGGCCTTGAGGCTGAGCAGGCGCAAAATACTCAGCTGATAGCACTTGACGCGCAGTGCCGTCATTTCATCTTCGGGCCTGTTGCCGGTCAGTCGTTTCCAGTACTCGATGCCCTGGCGAGGGATCTGCTTGAGTTCCTGCAGTCGGCTGTCTACCTGGTCCAGAAGCTTGATCATGGATTCGTTGATGTCGGAGGTTTTGCGCATGAACTCAAAGTAGCGATCCAGTACCGCGTCGCCTTCGCGGATCAACGCGTCATGCAAATGCCCGACGCCATTTCTCAAGTCCGCATACGTTTGATTGACAGCCTCGCGCTCCCAGTCAGCAATGACGATCCGTTTGCGGGCGTTGTTGATGATGTTTTCCGACAGGTTGCACAACTGCACAGGATCGGGATCGGATTTGGTCAACTCGGCCAATTCTCTTTTCTCGGCCAGCAGCGTGGCGTAGCTTTCGGTCTGTTTGTCCAGCTCATCAACGAACCGTTGCCTGTACGTGGCGCGATCGAGCTCTGTACTGGCGGCGTCGTTCTTTTTCAGCTGCATCAGGTTTTCGGCAATGTCGACGCGCTTCTGCACCCGCACTTGCTGATCCACGAATTCCTGACGATTGAGTTCCAGCAGACTGATGCGTTGTTGCGTGATTTCTCGCCGGGCGTTGATCCGTGCATTGCGCCCGCCGCCAACCAGTTTCAACCCTTGATCCAGAGTCCAGCGGCCCGCTCCATTGGTCTTGAGCTTGATGCCGGGATGATCCGGGTGCTCCAGATGTATCAGATACGCCTCACCGAACCCGGGCACGATACTCACGCGAAACAGCAGGCCGGCGACGGTGGCGTGCCAAAGATTGCCGATCCGGTACAAACCTTTGAAGACGCCGGTGGTAACGGGCTCTGGCAGAGGTGTCGGCCATGGCACCTGAACCTCCCGTAACGTGTTGAACAGTCGGGCCGCTGCCGAATCGCGCGCGCTCGACTGGTTGAAGTCGAGCAGGGTCTTGCCACTGCCCGGCGGCTCGGAGGGCAGGCCCGGAGTGTCCTGGGTAATAGTCGATTCGGCGGGCCATGAAAATGTCTGCGCAGGACGGCGCAAGGAGGCGAGGGCATCCGGAACTGGCGTCGCTGCGCTGTCGGAAAGTGCCGGGGATCCTTCCTCTCGAGCGACATGCAGAACCAACAGGCCAATGTTCAACAGCACATCGATCCATGCCTGATTCCGCGCCTTCGGGTCATCACTGTCCAGCGCT
This sequence comes from Pseudomonas sp. FW300-N2A2, assembly GCF_017351735.1. Classification (NCBI taxonomy): domain Bacteria; kingdom Pseudomonadati; phylum Pseudomonadota; class Gammaproteobacteria; order Pseudomonadales; family Pseudomonadaceae; genus Pseudomonas; species Pseudomonas sp. FW300-N2A2. The sequence continues at coordinate 6,437 of NZ_JACNDU010000001.1, forward strand.
GGCAGATCGTTGATCAGGCTGTGGGCGATTTGCAGCATCCAGCCCACCACCATGGCGGGGCCGCGCAACAACGGCAGAATCAGGTTGTTGAACACCAGCCAGCCACCCTCAAGGATGATCGCCCAGCGGCTCTCGGCATTCGACACCGATTGCCGATCCGCCAGATCGATCAGTGTGCGTGCATTGCTGACGAACAGACTGGCCAGCAATCGACCTTCTTCCAGCGCGGTGAGCCAGCCGCCAACCGCTTCGTCGCCGGCCAGAATCGCCGGTTGGGGCTTTTCAGGCAGTGTGAATTCGTCCCCTGCATGGAAGTGGACAATGTGCGGTTCGGTGAAGCCGTTGTTGTCGTAGATCGGCCGTGCGCGATCCGGCAGCCAGGTCAGCACGCTGGTTTGCAACGGGCCGGTTTGCGCAATGGCACTCAGCAAGTCCTGACGGCTGGAGTATTGGTGCAGAGGTTCTGAATACAGCGGTCGGTAAAGAATATGCGGGCCGTCCGACTTCAGGTCTTTCGGCTCAATGATGAACATGTTGCTGACCACATCACTCGTGGCCCCGGCCTTGCGTTGAAACGCCAATGGCCTGATGACGACGGACTGTTCCTCGACAATGCGCTCGGCGGCCAACGGCTGGAACACTGCATCGACATATCGATAGCCCAGGGAGGTGAAGCCATGTTCGCCCTTGATCGAATGCTCAAGGGCGCGCAGCGGTAAATGCAGGCTCAGTTCCAGGCCGAAGAGTCGCAGCCGCTCTTTGACTTCGGGAGTGTTGCCAAGCAACTGCGCTTCTATGTACTCGGGGTAATGTTTTCCGACATCAACGCGGCTCACCAGATCCAGCAAATAGGCCTCGGTGGTCCAGTCTTGAATCAGCTGGTTTTCGGTGTGACGAAGGGTCATCCGGCCCTTGGGTTTGCCGGCCAGGTTTTTTATCGCCAGGTCGGTCAGGGACATTTTGACGGGTTCGAGGTAGCCGCTGCCCAAGTCGCCGACAGGCACGTGAAAGGTCAGTTCCAGTTCATCGGACTTGTAGCCGGGTGCCAAGGGCTGGTCTTTGAGCATTTGCTCATGCAGCGCATTTCTGGCGAATGTGCGAAGGTCAACGACGTCGTCGGGCAACGAGCGCCCCTGTGTCTGCTGTTTGACACTGGCCATCGACAACGTGTGTTTACGCCAGGCCATGCGATCAGTGGCGCTGGCGCCCTGCAACCACTCGGGAATCGTTGTCTGTAGGGCGTGAAGGTGCGTCGGGTGGTTGTCGCTGCCGATAAACAGTGCGGCGACATCGGTGATCGCATCAAAACGCTTTTCAAGGCTGGCCACGTTTTCGTGTGCGGGCAGTTTGAGCGACTCCAAATCTTCCAGTTGCCGGTTCAGCAGCAGAGCTGCCTGGGTATCAAAGATGTTGCCGTCCGGAGCAAAACGTTTCCAGGTGATGGAGTCCGCCGTGAAGTCTTGCTGAAACCGCGCGCCCCATGCGGCACCGAAGGCTTGCAGGGACGGGAACGATTCGATGTTGCCGGTCACGCTGCACAACAAATGGGTTTCGCCGCAAATCACCAGGATATCCGGCACCTGCAGTGTGAACGACATGTCGCCTCTGCTCAGCGTGACTTGCAGCGTGCAGGCTTCAATTGCACCTTTGGCCCAAGGACGCAGAAGGCGTTCGCGGTTGTCGGGTTGGCGGGCCAGCTCCAATAGAATCCCGGCCTGCTCGGCATCACTTGCTGCGAGGCGCATCGCGGATGTTTTCAACACGCCGGCGAGCAGGTTCCCCAGCCATTGCCAGCGACTGACGCCGCTGTCGTCCTGTTCGTTCCAACAGGCGGTCAATGATTCCTGAGTGCCGATGTAGAAAATGTCGGGTAATTCACGGATGACCTGCGCAATCACTTGCAGGTCGGGCAGTCGCGATGTCGTGTTGTCGACGGTAAGTTGCGCGGGGACACGGTTTGTCAAAAAACAGCTGCGACCGTATTGCTCGCTGAGATCGGGGAATGCGCCGCTGGCCAGGTAGTCGAGTACCACGTCCAAAAGTAGCCTCAGCCGCCAGGCGCCATCCGGGATCGGTTGGGCAATTTTGGTTCGCTCAGGGTCGAACGCCAGTTGCGGGTATTTTTCCAGAATGCCGTCCTTGAGCAGGCGGGCGGTTTGCGAGCGTAAGGTCGGTCGGGTATTAAATCGGGTGTGAACCGCCCACGCGATGATGTCGGTGGCGCTTGCGGCGGCGGGTGGTGATGCAGGTGTGGGCATGATGCAATCCTTTGCATGTGTGGTTCCTCAACGTAAAACCGAATCGAAAGGGATGTGCGGTAGCCGGGTACCGCACAGGGAGCGAGGCGATAGGCTAAGGCCGACGTTCAGACCAGAAACGAAAAAGCCGCAACCAGGGTTGCGGCCTTTTTACATCTGAAGATCAACGTAACCCTTGTAGGAGCCAGCTTGCTGGCGATGGCGTCTGTTCACACGATAAATGTGTTGACTGACCCACCGCCATCGCCAGCAAGCTGGCTCCTACAAGGGGATCGTTTTTATGAGGGATCGGCGCCCAGCACCACATTCAGCGCACTGCGTGCATCGTCCAGTTGCACCAGCGTTGCATGCCGTGCACCCAGCGCATCGCGGTTCTCGATGGCGGTGAGAATCGCCTTGTGCCGTGGCAACGCCAATTCATGCAGGTTCGGCCGCTGGTTGGAATGCTTCAACGCTTCGGCAATCGCCACCGACAGCATGTTGCACAGGTTCGCCAGCAGGTCGTTGTGAGTGGCGTCGGCGATGCGGCTGTGGAAATCCAGGTCCGGTTGCAACAGGGCTTCAGGCGTCGGCGCGGCTTCCATGCGTTGGTAGGCTTCACCGATAGAGGCAATGTCTTCGTCGGTGGCGAATTGCGCGGCGAGGGCCGCTGCTGCCGGTTCGATGATGCTGCGCACGCTGGTCAGCAGATCGAAGAACTGATTCTGCGGGCTGCTTTGCATCAGCCAGTGCAGCACGTCCGGGTCGAGCATGTGCCATTCCTTGCGCTGCTTGACCACCGTGCCGACACGCGGACGGGAATACACCAGGCCTTTTGCGACCAACACGCGAGTGGCTTCGCGCAGCACCGGACGGCTGACCGCGTACTCCTCGCACAACAGGGCTTCGGCGGGCAGTTTGTCGTCCGGTTTGAAGCGTCCCGAAACGATCTGCATGCCCAGTTCCTGGACAATGCGCGAGTGCATGCTTTTGCGGTCGGAGGGTTTGCGGTAATCCATGGGGAACGGCGCGATCCTGTGCGGGGGAGGTGCTGCGCATGATAGCAGGCGCGGCGCAATCTTGAGGTAGGCATGAACAAATGTGGGAGCGAGCCTGCTCGCGATGACGGACTGACAGCCAACTTTAATGTTGAATGTTCAATCGCTATCGCGAGCAGGCTCGCTCCCACAGGGGATAGATGCGGTTAGTGGGAGTGGCGGGGGACTTCGGCGCCTCGGCAACCGACCAGGAAGTCGAAGTCGCAGCCCTGATCCGCTTGCAACACATGGTCGATGTATAGCTGGCGATATCCACCCAGGATCATCTGCTGCGGCGGTTGCAGATCGGCCATGCGCGCCGCCAGTTCGGCGTCCGGAATGTCCAGGTGCAGACGCCCGTTGGCGCAATCGAGTTCGATCCAGTCACCTTCCTTCACCGCTGCCAAAGGCCCGCCGGCCGCCGCTTCCGGTGCTACGTGCAACACCACTGTGCCGTACGCGGTGCCGCTCATGCGCGCATCGGAAATACGCACCATGTCCGTCAGGCCCTGGGCCAGCAGTTTGGCCGGCAAGCCCATGTTGCCGACTTCAGCCATGCCCGGATAACCCTTCGGCCCGCAGTTTTTCATCACCAGAATCGAGTTGGCATCCACGTCCAGCTCCGGATCGTTGATCCGCGCCTTGTACATGTCGAAGTTCTCGAACACCACCGCCCGCCCGCGATGCTGCATCAGCTCAGCCGTGGCGGCGGACGGTTTGAGCACCGCGCCGAGTGGCGCCAGGTTACCGCGCAATACGCAGATGCCGCCGTCAGCGCGGATCGGGTTGTCGAGAGTGCGGATCACTTCGTCCTGGCCGTAGATCGGCGCGTCCTTGGTGTTCTCGCCGAGGGTCTTGCCGTTGACGGTCAAGGCATTTGGATTGGGAATCAGGTTGGCTTCGCCGAGGCGACGCAACACCGCAGGCAAGCCACCGGCGTAGTAGAACTCTTCCATCAGGAAGCGCCCGGAAGGTTGCAGGTCGACGATGGTCGGCATGCCACGCCCGATGCGGGTCCAGTCATCCAGCTCCAGCTCCACGCCGATGCGGCCGGCGATGGCTTTCAAGTGGATCACGGCGTTGGTCGAACCACCGATGGCGGCGTTGACCCGAATAGCGTTCTCGAAGGCTTCCTTGGTAAGGATTTTCGACAGTTTCAAGTCTTCGCGAACCATCTCCACCGCACGCATGCCGGACATGTGCGCCAACACATAACGGCGTGCATCCACCGCCGGAATCGCGGCGTTGTGGGGCAGGGAAGTGCCGAGTGCTTCGGCCATGCACGCCATGGTCGATGCGGTGCCCATGGTGTTGCAGGTGCCGGCGGAGCGGGACATGCCTCCCTCGGCCGCGAGGAAATCATCGATGGAGATGGTGCCCGCTTTCACTTGTTCGCTGAGCTGCCAGACCACGGTGCCCGAGCCGATGTCCTGGCCCTTGTGCTTGCCGTTGAGCATTGGCCCGCCGGTGACGACGATGGCGGGCACGTCGCAACTGGCCGCGCCCATCAACAGCGCCGGAGTGGTTTTGTCGCAACCGGTCAGCAGCACCACGCCGTCAATCGGGTTGCCGCGAATCGCTTCTTCGACGTCCATGCTCGTCAGGTTGCGGGTAAACATGGCGGTCGGGCGCAGGTTCGATTCGCCGTTGGAGAACACCGGAAATTCCACCGGGAAACCGCCGGCCTCGATCACGCCGCGTTTGACGTGGTCGGCGATCTGGCGGAAATGCGCGTTGCACGGGGTCAGTTCCGACCAGGTGTTGCAGATGCCGATGATCGGTTTGCCGTGGAACTGGTGGTCGGCGATGCCCTGATTCTTCATCCAGCTGCGGTACATGAAGCCGTTCTTGTCGGCAGTGCCAAACCATTGGGCGGAGCGCAGGGTGGGTTTCTTATCAGACATGATCGATTCTCTTATTGTATGACTATATTGTTCTGGCTGAGGCGTAACATAAGCGCAATTCGATCTGTTTGGAAGTGTTGTTGCATAAATAGTATTACTATATAGTCCGCTCCAACGGAGGGAAGGCCCTGGCAGTTTTTGGCGAGAGGCGTCCCCCGAGGTTCTATAACAACAACAATCGGAGACCGATCTCATGAGCCAGGAACTGCGGCTTATTCGTCGCATCACGCTGAAACTGATTCCCTTCCTGATCCTGCTGTACCTGATCGCCTATGTGGATCGCTCCGCCGTGGGCTTCGCCAAGCTGCACATGGGCGCCGACATCGGTATCGGCGATGCGGCTTACGGCCTCGGTGCCGGGCTGTTCTTCATTGGTTACTTCCTGCTGGAAATCCCCAGCAACCTGATGCTCGAACGCTTCGGCGCGCGGCGCTGGTTTGCACGGATCATGGTCACCTGGGGCGCCATCACCATCGGCATGGCCTTCGTTCAAGGGGCGCACAGCTTCTACGTGATGCGCTTTTTGCTCGGCGCCGCCGAAGCCGGGTTCTTCCCGGGCGTTCTGTACTACATCACGCAGTGGTTCCCGGTTCGCCATCGCGGCAAGATTCTTGGGCTGTTCATCCTCTCCCAACCGATCGCCATGCTGATCACCGGCCCTGTGTCCGGCGGCCTGCTCGGCATGGACGGCATCCTCGGATTGCACGGCTGGCAGTGGCTGTTCATCGTCATCGGTTCCCCGGCGATCCTGCTGACCTGGCCGGTGCTGCGTTGGCTGCCTGACGGTCCGCAACAGGTGAAATGGATGGATCAGCCCGAGAAAGACTGGCTGGCCGGCGAACTGAAAAAGGACCTTGAGGAATACGGCCAGACCCGTCACGGCAATCCGTTGCATGCCCTCAAAGACAAACGCGTGTTGCTGCTGGCGCTGTTTTATCTGCCGGTCACCCTGAGCATTTATGGCCTGGGCCTGTGGTTGCCGACGCTGATCAAGCAGTTCGGTGGCACTGATCTGGTGACGGGTTTTGTGTCGTCGGTGCCGTACATTTTCGGGATCATCGGTCTGTTGATCATCCCGCGCAGTTCCGACCGTTTGAATGATCGCTACGGCCATCTGGCGGTGCTGTATGTGTTGGGGGCTATCGGCCTGTTTCTCAGTGCCTGGCTGACGGTGCCGGTGCTGCAACTGGCGGCGCTGTGCCTGGTGGCGTTCGCCCTGTTTTCCTGCACCGCGGTGTTCTGGACCTTGCCGGGCCGGTTCTTCGCTGGCGCCAGTGCGGCGGCGGGGATCGCGCTGATCAACTCGGTGGGCAACCTCGGTGGCTACATCGGTCCGTTCGTGATCGGGGCACTGAAGGAATACACCGGCAACCTGGCTTCGGGGCTGTATTTCCTCTCGGGTGTGATGGTGTTCGGGCTGATTTTGACCGGCGTGGTTTATCGGTTGCTGGAGCGTAAACACGTTCTGCCGGCGGACCAGTTTGCAGCCAGCGCACGTGGCGCTTCCCGCATCTGACGCAAACCCTGTAGGAGCCGGCTTGCCGGCGATGGCGTCAGCACATTCAACATCATTGTCGACAGGCCGATCGCTATCGCCGGCAAGCCGGCTCCTACAGGGTTCTGCGGTGTTTTTGAGAATTGCTTACAGGAGAAAATTCATGCGTTTGGTTCAATTTGAATTGTTTAACGGCGAGCGCCGGGTTGGCGTGGTCGAGGACGGTCTGGTCCGTGAGGTGCAGGACGCGCGCACGGTTCGTGATCTTGCGTTGGCGGCGATCGAGGCGGGCGTCAGCCTTGAGCAGCAAGTGAATGCCCTGGGCCTGGGCATCAGCCACGACTATGCAGAACTGCTGGCGAAACTGCGTATCCTGCCGCCGCTGGACCATCCGGACCCGGCACACATGCTCGTCAGCGGCACTGGCCTGACCCATCTGGGTAGCGCCTCGGCGCGGGACAAGATGCATCAGCAGGCCGGCGACGAAGCAACGATGACCGACACCCTGCGCATCTTCAAATGGGGCGTGGAGGGTGGCAAACCGGCAGCGGGCCAGGCCGGTGTGCAACCGGAATGGTTCTACAAAGGTGACGGCAGCATCGTCGTTCGCCCCGGTCAATCGTTCCCGCTGCCGCCGTTTGCCGAAGACGCCGGAGAAGAACCCGAGCTCAGCGGTCTTTACGTCATCGGCCACGACGGCAAGCCGTATCGCCTCGGTTATGCGGTGGGCAACGAGTTTTCCGATCACGTCATGGAGCGCAAGAACTACCTCTACCTGGCGCATTCCAAACTGCGCAGTTGCAGTTACGGGCCGGAGCTTCGGGTCGGTGAGCTGCCGGAGCATCTGGCGGGCACGAGCCGCATTTTGCGCGACGGCGAAGTGCTGTGGCAGAACGAGTTTCTCACCGGCGAGGCCAACATGTGCCACAGCCTGGAAAACCTCGAATACCACCATTTCAAATACAGCCAGTTCCTGCGTCCGGGGGACGTGCACATTCACTTCTTCGGCACCGCGACCCTGTCCTTTGCCGACGGCATTCGCACCCGGCCGGGGGATGTGTTCGAGATCAGTCAGGCCGAGTTCGGTGCGCCGTTGATCAACGGCATTGCACCGGTTGAAGCGGCCTTCGAGCCCGGCACCATCGGCATTCTTTAAGGAGCAACCCATGATTCTTGGTCACAACTATATTGGCGGCCAGCGCAGTGCCTGCGGCACCGTCAAACTCCAGAGCGTCGACGCCAGCACCGGCGAGGCGTTACCTCACGATTTCTATCAGGCCACGCCGGAAGAAGTCGATGCCGCCGCCAAGGCTGCCGCTGCCGCGTACCCCGCTTATCGCAGCCTGAGTGCCGAGCGCCGCGCGCAGTTCCTCGATGCCATTGCCGATGAGCTGGACGCGTTGGGCGATGAATTTGTCGCCGTGGTCTGCCGCGAAACCGCGCTGCCTGCCGCCCGCATTCAAGGCGAGCGCGGTCGCACCAGCGGCCAGATGCGCCTGTTCGCCAAGGTGCTGCGGCGTGGTGATTTCTATGGCGCGCGGATCGATCTGGCGCTGCCGGAGCGCAAGCCGTTGCCGCGTCCCGACCTGCGTCAGTACCGCATCGGCCTCGGTCCGGTTGCGGTGTTTGGCGCCAGCAATTTCCCGTTGGCATTTTCCACCGCCGGCGGCGACACCGCTTCCGCCCTGGCCGCCGGTTGCCCGGTGGTGTTCAAGGCGCACAGCGGTCACATGGCCACGGCCGAGCAGGTCGCTGATGCAATCCTGCGCGCTGCGGAAAAAACCGGCATGCCGGTCGGTGTGTTCAACATGATCTACGGCGGCGGGGTCGGCGAAGCGCTGGTCAAGCACCCGGCGATTCAGGCAGTCGGTTTCACCGGTTCGCTCAAGGGCGGGCGGGCGTTGTGCGACATGGCCGCTGCGCGTGCGCAACCGATCCCGGTGTTTGCCGAGATGTCGAGCATCAACCCGGTGATCGTCTTGCCCCAGGCCCTGGCCGTTCGTGCTGAAAGCGTGGCCCGTGACCTGACCGCTTCGGTGGTGCAAGGCTGTGGCCAGTTCTGCACCAACCCCGGTCTGGTGATCGGCATTCGCTCGGCGCAGTTCAGTGCGTTTGTGCAGCAGGTGGCGGGGTTGATCAACGATCAGCCTGCGCAAACCATGCTCAATGCCGGGACGTTGAGCAGTTATGGCCAAGGCCTGCAAAAACTCCTCGCGCACCCGGGCGTGACGCACCTGGCGGGTAATCCTCAGCAAGGCAATCAGGCGCAGCCGCAGCTGTTCAAGGCCGATGTCAGTCTGTTGCTCGACGGCGATGAAGTGCTGCAGGAAGAGGTCTTCGGCCCGACCACGGTGTTTGTCGAGGTGGCGGATCAGGCGCAACTCAGCGCTGCTTTAAATGGCCTGCACGGACAACTGACGGCAACGATCATTGGCGAACCGGCAGACTTCGAGCAGTTCGGCGAATTGACGGCGTTGCTGGAACAGAAGGTCGGACGAATCCTGCTCAACGGCTATCCGACCGGTGTGGAAGTCTGCGATTCGATGGTCCATGGCGGGCCTTACCCGGCGACGTCCGATGCGCGTGGCACCTCGGTGGGCACGCTGGCGATTGACCGCTTCCTGCGGCCGGTGTGCTTCCAGAACTACCCCGACAGCCTGCTGCCGGAGGCGTTGAAGAATGGCAACCCGCTGCGCATTCAGCGGCTGGTGGATGGACAGCCGTCGCGTGATGCGCTCTAACGGCTGAACATAAATCCCTGTGGGAGCGAGCCTGCTCGCGATTGCGGACTGTCAGGCACATTGATGTTGAATGTGCCGCCGCTATCGCGAGCAGGCTCGCTCCCACATTTGTTCTGTGTGGTGTGGGAGTTTTGTGGTCGGCTCTGAGCCGCTCCCACATTGCGCTATCATTGCGTCTTTCCCCTTCAAAGATTGACTGCCATGACTGCCCCAACCGACACCTTGCTCAACGCCCTCGAACACTGCGGAATGGTGGAAATCGACGGCTTGCATGCCTTCGAATTCGCCCTTGATGTCGACGACAATCTGCACATCGAATGCATGGATGGTCGAGCGGCCAAACATTGGGAGTTCACCCCAGCGCAAATCGAGGCGGCGACCTTCGATACCACATTGCAGAGCTGGCTGATCAAGGACGACGGCGGCGAACACCGCCTGGTCTGCCTCGGCGACGTCATCAGCGGCGACAACGAAGACGACGAACAAGAGGATGCGTAACCTCTGGCCGTTGTTGATCGCCGGCAGCATCGGCGCAATGGGTGTTCAGGCCGCATCCGCCGACGACTATCAATTGCTCGTGGGTTCCTACACCGCAGGGCAAAGCCAGGGCATTTATCGCCTGAATTTCGACAGCGCCACCGGGCAGCTCGACGCCAAGCCGTTGCAAGTGGTCAACAGCGAAAACCCGTCCTGGTTGACCCTGTCCAACGATCAACGTCACCTGTTCGTGGTCAACGAAAACGGCCCGGGACAAAAAGACCCGGTCGGGCGCGTCAGCAGTTATGCGATCGACGCCAAAACCCATGCGCTGCGCCTGATCAATCAGGTCCAGAGCCTGGGCAACGAGCCGACCCATTCGAGCCTCAGTGGCGATGCCAGCCACCTGTTCGTCAGCAATTATTCAGTGGCTGAAGACCCGGGCGGCACGCTGGCGGTGTTGCCGGTGGGCGCCGATGGCATGCTCAAAACCGTGGTGCAAATGAGCAGTCATCCGTCCAGCCGGGTCAACCCCGAGCGGCAGATGTCGGCGCATGTGCATTCGACGGTGTCCTCGCCGGATGGCAAGGTTGTGTTCTCCAATGATTTGGGCGCGGACAAGATCTTTGTCTATCGCTTCGATCCGAAGGCCAACCCGGACTTGCCGTTGATCGCGGCTACACCCGCGTCGGTCCAGTTGCCGCCCGGCAGCGGACCACGGCATTTGCTGTTCAGTGCCGATGGCAAACACGCGTGGTTGACCCTGGAAATGAGCGCGCAGGTCGCGGTGTTCGATTACCGCGACGGCACGCTTGAGCAAACGCAAATGGTCGATCTGGCGGCCGGGCAACCGACGTCGGACAAAGCCGCCGCAGCGTTGCATGCATCAAAGGATGGCAAGTTCCTCTACGTCAGCAACCGTGGCACTGCCAATCAGTTGCTGGTGTTTGCCATTGACCCGGCGACCGGGCACCTCAAAGAGCTGCAACGCCGTTCGGTGGAAGGGGATCACCCGCGCGAGTTCAGCCTCGATCCGAGTGGCAGGTTTGTGCTGATCGCCAATCAGAAGAGCAACCAGATTGTCGTCGTCGAACGCGATGCCAAGAGCGGCCTGCTGGGTAAAACCGTGCAGAAACTGCCGATGGATGCCCCGAGCGATCTGAAGTTCCTGGTGCGTCAATAGGCCGCAGGCCCCGATTGATGGGGCCTGCATCCTTCTATTAATGACGCTGATATCTGCTACTGCTACAAAAGATTTCAAGGCGTCAGCCTCGGCAGTTAAGTTTGCTTCACGGCCCCACCGGGCAAGCAAGCCAACTGAATCCGAGGAATACCGCCATGAACTTCAATCTCTTCTCTGTCATCGCCGCATCCGCCATCTCTGCCACCGTTGCGCTGCCAGCCAGCGCCAACGTTGAAATCAGCGACAAAAAATCCCACGCCCAGAGCTACACCCAGAAATACCTGCAACAGAGCGCCAACTTCTACGCAGCCCTGGATCACAAAACCCAAGCCTGAAAGCCAAGCCCTGCACCCTTTATGCAGGAGCGAAGTCACTTGCGCGGATCAAGCTGAAAAGCTTCGAGAAAGCCTGAGTGATGTCGCTCCTGCATAACGCGTTTACGACAGCATCATATTGCTATTAATGCTGCGCTTGATATCACATGGCCATGAGTTTAAATTTGACGCTGATTTATTGACTCCTTCTACTATAAAAAGGATCGACAGCATGGCGATGCGTCTGGCCGTGGTACTTCTATTCCTCTATTCAACCCCCATTTTATCTGCCGCAACGCCCGTTCCAGGCGAGCCTGACGCTGCCCGAGAGCGCATGATGAGTTTTATCGAAGGCTGAAATAGACTGGCTTAATGATCAACGAAGCTGATGGTGACTATGGATAACCCTGAGTGGTTATCACAGCTTTTTTGATCGATTCTGTGGGCACTGAAACATGCCCACGGAGAACACCATGGCCAGCGCAATCCTCACTTCTGCCAAACACGGCGCCTACCTGGCCATCGGTCTTTACGTGGCGCTGGTGTTGGTTGTCAGCATTACCGCGCAATCGCAACACGAAATCGACGCACCGATTCAGGTCGCTTATCCCGCCATTCAGTTCGAGCACCGCGCACAAAACGCCGTGATCGATCACGCAGACGTGGCGGGAGTGACAGGGGCATGAAAGGGGGCAAACTCTGGGTCATCGCCTTCCTGGCGTTCATGACCAATGGCTCATCACTGTTGGGCATCGGACAAGCCTCGGCAGGTTCCGTGGCTCGCGCTATCGAAGCCAATCACAACCTCGCTCGCAGCATCGAAACCGAAAAGGCCATGGGCCTGCTGGCCGGTAATCCACCGATCAAACGCCAAGGCGATTTCTTCGGGCCGTTCCAGGTCGATTGCTCGGTGCTGCAGATGTGTGAAGTGTTCGCCTGATACGCCACCACCCCCTGTAGGAGCGAGGCTTGCCCGCGAAGCTTTTGGCGGTCTTGATGACCCCTTCGCGGGCAAGCCTCGCTCCTACACGGGGGGCGGTTATTTCTTCATGATTGATGTGAACAGGTCCGATTCCAGGAATCGCTGCAACCACGCCTGCAACCGCACGTAAGGCGTCTGCCCGAACCATTCGCGATCGACATGGGCGAACTGCCGTACGAACGGCATCAACGCCACATCCGCCAGGCTCGGATGCGCCGCCAGCAAGTAATCGCGACCCTCCAGCAACGCCTCCAGCCTGCGCAAGAACACCTCACCCTCGCTGCGATAAAACGCCATTGGCTGCTCGGGATAACGCTCGGCGTACTTGTAGCGATTCAGATGCACCTTGAACACCTGATCGTTCTCTTCGATCAGCGCCGCGATCTGCGCTTGCCCCACAGGATCATCCTTGAGCAACCAATCCTGCGGATCGTTCTGTTCCAATGCCCAGTGCATGATCGCCAGGCTCTCATCGATCACTTGGTCGTCGACGCTCAGCACCGGCACCGTGCCTTTGCTCGACAGCGCGAGCATCTCGGCAGGCTTGGCCTTCAGGCTGACCTCGACGATGTTCACGGCAACGTCCGAGTAACGCAGGGCCATCCGCGCCCGCATGGCGTACGGGCAGCGGCGGAAGGAGTACAGCGTGGTCATTTCACCTCCAGGGTACTCAGGCCGTTGCCCTGACGGTGGACCTGGATCTGCACCGGGATCCGTTCGTGCATTTCCTGGACGTGGGAAATTACCGCGACCTTGCGGCCCTGAGCCTGCAAGCCATCGAGGGCGTCCATCGCCAGTTGCAGGGATTCGGGGTCGAGGCTGCCGAAGCCTTCGTCGATGAACAGCGATTCGATTTTCAGCGTGCTCGACGCCATCGATGCCAGGCCCAATGCCAGGGCCAGCGACACCAGGAACGTCTCGCCACCGGACAACGAATGCACCGAGCGCAGCTCGTCGCCCATCTCGGTGTCCATCACCAGCAAGCCCAGCATGCTGCCGCCGCGTTTGAGGCGATAGCGCCGCACCAGTTGCCGCAACTGCACGTTGGCGTGATGCACCAGCAGGTCGAGGTTGTAGGCCTGGGCGATCTTGCGGAAGGTGTCGCCGGTCGCGGAGCCGATCAAGGCATTCAAGCGCGCCCAGCGCTGATACTCGCTGTAAGCGTCGGCGATTTGTTGCGCCAGGGCCTGATTGGCGTTCTGCCGGCGCTGGTCCTCGGCCTGTTCGGCGCGCAGTTCGGCGCAACGGTGCTCGCTGGCGGCAAACTGGTTTTGCAGTTCGGTCAGGGCGGTGTCCAGTTGCGCGGCATCGAGATTACCGTTGTGCTGCGCCTGATGACTGGCCAGACGCTTGTCGCGTTCCTGCAACAACACCTTGGCTTGTTCGATGGATTTTTCGTTGTGCTGCAACCGTTGACGCAATTCGCTGACCTGTTGGTCGTCGACGCTCAGCAACTGCTCAAGGCCGCCGTCATCCAGTTCCGGATGCAAGGCGCGCCAGTCGGCAATCTTCAGGCCCAGTTCACGATCTTCGCTTTCAAGGGCGAGCAGGCGGTCTTGCTGCGCTTTCAGTTCCGCTGCCAGTTGCACCAGGTGCGTGCGCACCGATTGCAGTTCCTGACTGACGGTCGCCTGGGCATTGCGCGCCTGTTCGACGGCTTGATCCAGTTGCTGTTGCCAGTGTTCGGCGCTGCTGTGGGAACCGAGCAGTTGCGTCAGTTGCTGCTGGCAAGCCTGTTGCTGCTCGGTGAGCGTGGTGAACTGGCGCTGAGCGGTTTCCAGCTGCTGGACGCGGGTCAGTTGACGATCCTGTTCCTTCTCCAGCGTCTGCTGGCGTTGTAGCTGTTCGCTCAGTTCATCGCGTTGCTGGTCGAGTTGCTCCAGGCGCTGGGCGATCTGCCGGTCGAGCTGCATGAAGGTAGCAGCCGGTTCGTTGCGCAAGGCGTCCAGTGTGTCGGCCGGGAGCAGGGTGCTGAACGCGATCAGCTCTTCGTCCAGGCGCTGACGGTCATTGCTCAACTCGCGTTGCTGGTTGGCCAGATGCTGGGTCGCCTGCTGACTCGCGGATTCGGCGTTGCGCAGTTGCTGTTGCAGGCGCGTGGCGTCCTGTTGCAGGGTGAGCAGGGCGGTCTGGCGCTGTTCGTCCTGCGTGATGCTTTGGTTCAACTGGCTGTTTTGCTGGTTCAACCAGGCATCGCGTTTGGCGCTGTCCTGGGTGAAAAGCTGCGCGGATAACGGGTGCGCATCGAGGCTCGGGGCCAGGCTTTGTTGCTGAGCGAGCAGTTGTTCCTGCTGTTGCAGCAACTCCTTCTGTTGCGCAATCACGCCGCCGACTTCGGTACGCAGGTCGGTGAGTTTTTCCTTGAGCGAATCCACCGCTTTTTGCGCGTTGGCCTGTTCGCTTTCATCATGGCGGCCGAGGCTTTGCAGCAGCGCTTCCGGTTGATGATAAGGATGGTCCGGGCTGCCGCAGACGGGGCACGGCTGATCGTCCTGCAATTGCTCGCGAAGTTCTTCGACACTGGCGCTGCGTGCCAGACGCTGACGTTCCAGCAGTTCGCGGGTCACCGTCAGGGTCTGTTCGGCCACGGTCAATTCGTTTTTGGTTTTCACCCCGTCCTGGGTCAGACGGTCGCGCTCCTGCTGGGCAACGGTTTGACGTTGCTGCAATTCGGCGATGCGCTTGTCCAGTTCCTGCTGGCCAGTCCACAGCCGCGTCAGCTCTTCAATGGCGCGCAGTTGCTTGCGGTTGTCCTGCAACAGAGTGCCCAGCAGCTGGATCTGTTCGGCCACCGCATCAGGCTCGGCGCCGGCCTCTTTGTAGAGCACTTCCAGATTCTGTTTTTGCGCCGCCAATTCCTCGGCGGCATGGGTGGCGTTCTGCTCCAGAGAGGCCAGTTCCGCCTGCCCCTTGTTCAATCGATTGCCGATCAGCATCAATTGTTGCAAGCGGTCGCGGTAGGCGTTCCAGGCATCGCTGAGCGGCGCCAGATGGGTGCTTTGCTCAAGTTCGGCGGCAATCCGTTGCAGGCGCTCGGCAACCCGGTTCTGCTGCTCAAGCAAACCTTGAATCGTCTGTTGGCCTTCGGAGCAGGCCCGTTCTGCTTGCTGCTTGAGGTCGGCGCTGAGGCCGGTGTCCTTGATCAGGCGGGCGAGGGTGCTTTGCGCCTCAAAGGCCTGACGCAGCAGTGGCGCGCTTGAAGTGTGTTGGCTTTGCGCCTCGATCAGCGCGGTTTGCGCTGCGCTGAGACTGTGTTCGAGTTGCGTCTGGCGGGTTTGCAGATCCTGTTCTTGCCCGGTGTGCTGCTGGATCTGCGCGGCCAGCGGCGTGAGCTGGGCGGTCAGTTCGGTCTTGCGGGCGAACTGGTGCCGTTGTGGTGCCAGTTGTTCCAGTCGCGTCAGCTTCAAGCGTTCGCTGGCCAGGTTTTCCCAGTCCTGCCGGGCGCTGGTCAGTTGCTCGGTGGCGCTGAGCTGCTCGTCCTGCAATTGGCGCAGCTCTTTCAGCCAGGTGTGCTGCAACTCCAACTGTTTGAGTTGCGCCTGTTGAGTCTTCAATTGCTGCTGTGCTTCGTTGAAGCGTTCATCCAGTTCTGTGCGGGCTTCGGGTGACAGCGGCGTGACGCCGGTGGCCTGATCCTGCAACAGCTTGTGCGCTTCACGGGCCTCTTTGGCCTTGTCGAAGGCGCGACGGCCGAGACGCGTGTAGAGCGCGGTGTCGGTGAGTTTTTCCAGCAGTTCGCTGCGTTCGTTGTCGTTGGCCTTGAGGAACGCACTGAATTCGCTCTGGGCCAGCAACACGGCACGGGTGAATTGCTCGAAGTTCAGGCCCAGGACTGCTTCGAGCTGGACCTTGAATTCAACCTTCTGACTGGCCAGCAGTTGATCCAGATCGATGTCGCGCAGGCTCTGACGGCTGTGTTGCAGCTTGCCGCCGGCCTTTTCCCGGGCGCGATTGGCTTCCCAGCGCGCGCGGTAGCGACGGCCATCGATGCCGACGAAATCCACTTCGGCATAGCCTTCGCCCGTACCGCGACGCAGCAATGTGCGCGGGTCACCGGTGCTGATTTCACCGTCGGCGTCCGGCGCTTTGGCCGATACTTGCGCGTTGCTCAGCCGCGGCACGGCGCCGAACAGCGCCAGGCACAAGGCATCGAGCAAGGTACTTTTACCGGCACCGGTCGGCCCGGTGATGGCGAACAAACCGGCGCTGGCCAATGGTTCGGCGGTGAAGTCGATTTCAAACGGCCCGGCCAGGGAGGCGAGGTTTTTCAGGCGGATCGCGAGAATTTTCATGGCTGTTCGCTCTCCATCTGCACGTCTTGCAACAGCTCGGCGAAGTCCTTCAGCGTTTGCTCATCGACCTCGCTGCCGTAGTTGTCCTGCCAGGCGCGGCTGAACAATTCCTGGGGCGTGAGCTGATCCAGTTCAACCAGGGTCGCACCGTCATCGAGGCCATCACGGCTGCCGTTGCCGGCGTACTCAGCGGCGATGCGCACCAGGCGCACGGCTTTGCCTTGCAGCGCGGTTTCGACCTGATGGCGCAAGTCGGGTTG
Source organism: Pseudomonas sp. FW300-N2A2 (assembly GCF_017351735.1). NCBI lineage: Bacteria > Pseudomonadati > Pseudomonadota > Gammaproteobacteria > Pseudomonadales > Pseudomonadaceae > Pseudomonas > Pseudomonas sp. FW300-N2A2. Next base: position 23,359 of record NZ_JACNDU010000001.1, read on the forward strand.
CGGCTCGTCGAGGCGCACCCGCACTTCCAGCCACGGCTGACGCTGAGTGTCGGCGAGCAAGTCGATGTTCGGCAGGTCGGCCAGTTGCAGCAGGATGTCGGCCAGAGGTGCCGGGCCGATACGTTGCAGGTTGACGGCGCGGGGAATCAGTTTCGGTTCGACGCTGACCAGGGTTTCGCCGTCGAGCTGGACGTCGAGAATCTGATGCTGATAACCGATTTCGGAGAACGACAATGGAATCGGCGAGCCGCTGTAGCGAATGCGCTCTTCACCGTTGACCTTCTGCGGTTTGTGCAAGTGGCCAAGGGCAACGTAGCTGATGCTCGGGCCGAAGAGGCTGGCGGGCAGCGCTTCGGCGTTACCTATGATCAGGCTGCGCTCGGAATCTTCGGACACCGAACCGCCGGCCATGTGCGCATGACTGATGGCAATCAGCGCCTGACCTTTCTTGCGCTTGGCGTTGGCGGCTTCGATCAGCCATTCGTGAACCTGGCCAATCCCGCGCAGGTAGTTGTCGCCCAGGTGCGCGCCGGTCACTTCGGCAGGTCGCAAAAATGGCAACGCCAGGCACCAGGCGACGGTTTTGCCCTTGGCGTCCGGCAGTGGCAGCAGCAGGCGCTCGGCGTCGAGCTGGCCGTCATCCAGCCACAACACACGACCCAGCGCATGCGTGCGCAAACGGCGCATCAACGGTGCAGGCAATTCGATGCGCGAACCGGAATCATGATTGCCGGCGATCATCACGATGGTCAGCTTCGGCTGCTGTTCGTGGGCGCTGACGATGAAATCGTAGAGGCGTTCCTGGGCTTTGACCGGTGGATTGACCGTGTCGAAGATATCGCCGGCGATCAACAGCACATCGGGCTGGTCCAGTTTCAGTTGATGCAGCAACCAATCGAGGAAACAGCCGTGCTCGAAATCGCGTTCCTGGCCGTGCAGGTTCTGCCCAAGGTGCCAGTCGGAGGTGTGAAACAGACGCAAGGCGAGCTCCGTAGGAAATAGAGTGATGGCCGCGAGGAAATTGACAGCGGCGAAAGGGGAGAGAGTTTACGGGTAAAGCGACACCAAACCTACTGCAGGAACTGGCCACCACAACCTCAAGGGCCTCTTCGCCGGCAAGCCTGGCTCCTACAGGGATTCGCGCCGCCCCCGGCCTTGTAGGAGCGAGGCTTGCCCGCGAAGGCGGCCTTGAGCGCGACGCGGAACTCGGGATCGCTTCGCCGGCAAGCCGGCTCCTACAGGATTGGGGTTACTTCGGGTAGAGCGGTGGCAGGCCGCTGTCGCCGACCGGGTCTTGAACCCGCTCGGCAATCGGGATTGCCTTGATCGCGCGCCACAGCTCTTCACCTTGCCAATGCTGGCCGGTCTCGCTGTACAGCGCCCCGTTCAAACCATCCAGCGCGTCCGACAACGGCACGAAACGCGCCGCCATGTCGGCCAGGGTTTCCGGTTGTTGCCGGGCCCAGGCGTCGAGGGCCTGTCGGGTGGCGTGGGAGTCGTTGGCCTGACAGGCGCGCTTGAGGTCGTCGAGCACGGTACGCGGGCTCGGGCCTGTCTGGGCCGCGCGCAGGATCGCCGGTTGCCAGCGGGCACGCCACCAGAGGCCGAAACCCAGCAGGGTGGTGCAGGCGAGAATGACGGTGCTGAGTTTCCACCACCAGAGCGCTTCATTGTCGGCAGGGGAAATGACCAGCGGCGTGCCGGCCGGGGTATCAACCATCAAGCCAGGATTGTTCACCACTTGCAGCGTCCGCGCCGGCAGGCTGCTGTGTTCCAGATGATCTTCGAAGGTGTTCCACCAGACCACATCCACAGCCGGCAACTCGACGTTCCCCCGCTGGACAGGCACCAGTGCCTCACGGTCCTCGCGGCTGCCGATCAGGCCGCGCTCGCTATTCTGGTTGACCAGCACCGGCTGATCCGGATAGCGCCGTAAGCCGTTGACGTCGGTGGCCGGCAATGGCGGCAGTTGTGAACTGGCCAAACCTTCGGCTTCCAAAATCAGGCTGCGAGTCAGAGAGTCACCCACTTGCGTGTGATCCGGTTCCGGATTCCAGCTCTCGCTCAGGGTCAGGCTGCGGGCCGGCAGCCAAGGCACGTCAGACGGGTAAGTGGCAGGTTTCGGCTTGACGGTCAGCGGCAGTTCGACCGAGCTGACACGCATCAATTTGCCGGATTTCGGCACCTGGGACTCGACGTCCTTGGCCGGCTGCGCGTCCACCAGCGTGGCGCTGAAAACCTGCGCCGGAATGGTCAACTGGCCGCTGTGTTGCGGGTAGATCGCGTAGCGCAATTCGATCACGCCATGGCGCAGGCCGTTGATGTCTTTTTCGTAAGTGCGCGACTCGCCCAACTGCTCGATGCGCGCATCGGGAATCTGCAACGGAGTCAGGCTGCTGTCGTCATACAGCGACACGGAATGGTAGATGCGCAAGGTCAGGAGCGCCTGGGCCTGCACGTACACGCTGTTTTGATCGAGGCTGGCGTCGATGAATACCGGGGCCAGTTTTTGCGTGCTGTCCTGGGTTTCGCTCTCGACCACTTGCAAGGTGATCGGCTGGCTCTGCACATCGCCCAGTTGCAGCGACGGAATCACCACGCTGCCGTTCTGGCGAGGCAGCAGGGTGATGATCCAGCGGGTGGTGGCGCCGTTGCCGCCGTTAAGGGTCGTCAACTGGTTGACCTGGCGGGTGCCGCGCACTTCAAACAGCGGCTCCAGCGCCGTCAGGTCGGGCTTGCCGAATTGGGTGACATCGTTGGACTCCAGGGTCAGCTCGACCGTTTCGCCGGAGTTCAGGCGACTGCGGTCGACACTGGCGACCAGTTGCGCAGCCTGGGCCTGAACGGTCCAGATAAACAGTGCAAGCATGAAAGCGGTGAAGCGGGTCATCGGGTTTTTTCCTGATCCTGATGTTGCTGCTGTTCGTACCAGAATTTGCGCCTGAGCAATTCGCCCGGGTCGTCCGGGATCTTGCGCAGCCATTGTTCCAGCGCCTGGCGCTGTTCGCCATCGATGGTATCGCTGGCAGGGCGCAACGGCGGGGTGGTGCTTTGTTCGTCGCCCAACTCGCTGCCGGGCACCTCATTGGTGCCGGGGCGCGCCGGTGTCGTATCCGACTGTTCTGCATCGGGTGCCGTGGTCTGGGCATCGGACTTCGGTTCGCCACTGTTCGACTGTTGGGTGGCTGCGCCCGGCGGTGGTTCCTGCGGGGTCCCGGCCTCGTCGCCTTCGTTTTTGTCCGGTTCAACGGGTGCCGGCGTATTTTTCTGCTTGATCAAGCTTTCCACCAAGGCCTTGTTGGTCTGCGCCGGGCGCAGATCCGGTTGCCGCTCCAGTGCCTGATCGTAAGCATCCAGCGCGGCTTCCAACTCACCGCCTTTGGCCAGGGCGTTGCCACGATTGTAGTGGGCGTGGGCATCATTGCCTTCGGCGAACCGCTGGGCGGCGCCACTGTAGTCGCCGGCCTCGTAGAGCGCCACGCCTTGCCATTGCCGATCCTGGAAATGCTGCGCGGCCTCGGCCGGACGCTTCTTTTTCAACAGATGCAGGCCTTGCTGGTCAGGGCGCAACCACAAGTCTTCGAAGTCGAAGGCATAGCTCGGCTGCGGCAACAGGAACAGCAGCGGCAGGCAGAGCAACCAGCCGCGTCGCCCGGCGCAGGCCGCCAACAGCAACAGCGGCAACAACAGCCAATAACCCTGATCGGCCCAGCTATCGAGACGCAGGGTCTGGCCGTCATTGCGCAAGTTGCGCGGGCCATCGAGCAAGCCGAGGGCGCGCAGGTCAGCATCGTCCAAGCGCGCGTGGCGATAGCGCCCATCGAGGCCGTTGACGAACGCTTTCAGGTTCGGCTCGTCGAGGTGCGGCACCAGAATCGCGCCCTGATCATCCTTGAGGAAACTGCCGTCCTCCTGAGTGATCGGCGCGCCTTCGGCGGTGCCGATGCCGAGCATCAAAAACCGGGTCGACTTGCCGTCCAATGCCTGTTGAATGCCTTCGCGTTCCAGTTCAGTCAGGGACGAACCGATCAGCAGAATCCGGCCGTCACCCAGCGCGCCTTGACTCAGCAGCGCAAGGGCCTTGGTCACTGCGAGATCGGCGCGATGGCCGGTCTGGGGCATCAACGACGGCTTGAGCGCCTCCAGCAGATTGCGGCTGGTAGACAGGTCATCCGACAGCGGCACCAGCGTGTGTGCGCTGCCGGCGTAGACGACGATGGCGGTCTGGGCGTCGCTGCGGTTTTGCAGCAGGTCGAACAGCTTGCGCCGGGCCTGTTCCAGTCGGTTTGGCGTCACGTCGGTGGCGAGCATCTCCGGGGTCAGCTCAAGGATCACCACCAGCGGGTCGGCGGGTTTCTGGCTGGCTTGCTCGACGCGCTCCCAGCTCGGCCCCAACAGCGCCAGAATCGTCAGCATCCACGCCACACCGAGGGCGACCCACGGCAATTTGCTGTCGCGACCGTTGCCGCCACTGAGCAGCGCGGAATGAAAAGCCGGCGGCAGAATCATCTGCCAGCGCCCGGCGCGCTTCTGTCGATGCCAGAGTTGCCAGAGCAACCAGCCGAGCAGCGGCAACAGCAGCAGCCACCAGGGGCGGAACCAGTAAGGCCACAGCGCACTCATCGGCGCCTCCGCAGGCGCAGGCGCTTGAGTCGCTGGCGCCAGTCAGGCAATTGCGTTTGCAAGAACAGATCCTTGGTAAACAGGCGCTGCAACGGGTTATCCGGCCAGCGTTCGCGCGCCACCAGCAACAGGCTCAACAGCAACGCCATCGCCAACGGCCAGTGATACAACGCCTGCGCCGGGCGGGCCTGGGTCGGTTGCTGGGTCACGGGTTCCAGTTGATCGAGGGTTTCCTTGATCGTTTGCAGTTCCTTGCCGTCGCGAGCGCGGAAATACTGGCCGCCCGTGGCGGCGGCAATGGCTTTCAGCGCAGGCTCGTCGAGGTCCAGGCTCGGGTTGATGCCGAGGAATCCTGCGGTGCCGCTTTGCTCGGGATCGGCGCCGATGCCGATCGGGTAGATTTTCACGCCTTCCTTGGCCGCCAGCCGCGCTGCGGTCAACGGGTCGATTTCGCCGCCGTTGTTAGCACCATCGGTGACCAGAATCAGCACACGACTTTGCGCCGGACGCAGGCGCAGGCGTTTGAGCGCGAGACCGATGGCGTCGCCGATGGCGGTGTTTTTGCCGGCGATGCCGATGCGCGCTTCGTCGAGCCAGACCCGCACGGTGCGCCGGTCAAAGGTCAGCGGTGCTTGCAGGTACGCTCTGCTGCCGAACAGGATCAGGCCGACACGGTCGCCTTCGCGTCGCTCCAGAAAATCACCGAGCAAATGTTGCACCAGCGTAAGGCGGCTGACCTCATCGTCCTGCCACTGCATGTCAGGGAAATCCATGGAACCGGAAACGTCCACCGCCACCAGCAGGTCACGGCCACTGGCGGCAATCGGCAACGGTTCGCCGAGCCATTGCGGGCGCGCTGCGGCGATCAGCAAAAACAGCCACAGCAGGATGAACGGCGCTTGTTGCCGCCAGGCTGGCAAGTTGGCCCGGGCACGGCGCCGGGCGAGGCCTTCGAGGTCACTGAGGAAACTGACTTTTAGCGCCGGTTCGCCGCTGTCGGCCACCGGCAGCACGATGCGCATCAACCACGGCAGCGGCAGCAGGGCGAAGATCCACGGCCAGGCGAACTCAAACATGTTTGCGAATCCACGTGTCGACGGCTTGGGTCAGGCCGGCGATGGCCTTGTCGTCGAGTTTGCATTCGGGTTTGTAGGCGCCTTCGACCAGTACCATCCAGCGCGTCAGCCCGGCGGCCGGGCAACGGTTGTCGAGAAACGCCAGCCATTTGCGCCCGTTGAGGGTGTGGCTCTGGCTGTAGGGGTAATGGTTGCGGCACAGGCGTTTGAGCAAGCCATTGAGTTGCTGCAGCCAGGCACCGGCCGGTGCGCCGTCGTAGGGCTTGGGCATCAGCGCCAGTTCGGCCAGTGCGGCGATGCGCACCGGGTCCAGCGGTTGTTCGGCGCGCACGATGGGGCGCTTGTTCGGCAGGAAACGCCGGGCCTTCCACAGGCCGAAGCCGATCAGCGGCAGTAACAACAGCAAAAACCACCAGCCCGGTGCCGGTGGCCAGAAGCCAATCGGCGGCGGGGAAATCAGCGGTTGCAGTTGATCGAGGCTGCTCATCGATATTTCCCCGGTTTTTGCGGGTTCAGGTACTCGCGCAGTTGTTCGACCATCTCGCTCTGGGTGCTCAGGGGCATCAACAACACCCGCAGTTTTTGCGCGAGCAATTCCCAATGGGCAATGCGTGCTTCGGCCTGGGCGCGGTAGGTCTGGCGCAGGTCGAAATTCAGCGTGTCGAGTTCCAGTTGCGCGCCGCGTTCGGCAAAGCGCAAAAGGCCGGCAGCGGGCAGGGCGTGGTCCAGTGGGTCGGACAGTGGCAGCAGCAACAGGTCGCAATGGCGCGACAGCAGGCTCAGTTGCTGCTCGGAACCCTCAGTCAGTGCGCGCTCGTCGCAGATCACGATCACCAGGCTGCCGGGGCGCAGCACCTCCCGGGCACGACGCAAGGCCAGGTTGAGGGCATCGCGGTTCTGCTCGCTTTCGGTGTGCAACGACTGATTGACACGCACCAGCCGGTTGAGAAATTGCAGCAGGCTTTGTTTGCTGCGCCGGGGCTTGATTTCGTAGTGTTCGTTATCGCCGAACACCAGCCCGCCGACCCGATCGTTATGGCCGAGCGCGGCCCAGCCGATCAAGCTGGCGGCCTGGGCGGCGAGCACCGATTTGAACATCAGCCCCGAACCGAAAAACAGCCGTCGGCTCTGTTCGACCATGATGAAAATCGGCCGCTCGCGTTCTTCGTGGAACAGCTTGGTGTGCGGTTCCTGGGTTCGGGCGGTGACGCGCCAGTCGATGCTGCGCACGTCGTCGCCGGCCTGATAGACCCGCACCTGATCGAAGTCGACGCCACGGCCACGCAGCTTGGAGTGGTGCAGGCCGATCAGCGGGCTGCGCTGGCTCGGCGTGGAGAACAGCTGCACTTCACGCACGCGATGGCGCATCTCGATCAGCTCGGCGAGGCTGACGCGGATGCCCGGCTCGGGCGGCAGAATGACGTTCATCGGGGTCAAGCGACGGCTACGACGTCGAGAATCCGCTGGACCACCCGGTCCTGGTCGATGCCAGCGGCTTCGGCTTCAAAGGACAGAATGATGCGGTGACGCAACACGTCGAACAGCACCGCTTGAATGTCTTCCGGGCTGACGAAGTCGCGACCGGCCAGCCAGGCGTGGGCGCGGGCACAGCGGTCGAGGGCAATCGAACCACGCGGGCTTGCGCCGTAGGCGATCCACTCGGCCATCTCCGGGTCGAACTTGGCCGGCGTGCGCGTGGCCATGACCAGTTGCACCAGGTATTCCTCCACGGCGTCGGCCATGTACAGACCGAGGATTTCCTTGCGGGCGGCGAAAATGGCCTGCTGGCTGACCCGGCGCTCCGGTTTGGTTTCACCGTTCAAGGCTTCGCCACGGGCCTGTTGCAGAATGCGGCGTTCGACGGTGGCGTCCGGGAAGCCGATTTTCACGTGCATCAGGAAGCGGTCCAGCTGCGCTTCGGGCAGCGGATAAGTGCCTTCCTGCTCGATCGGGTTTTGCGTGGCCATCACCAGGAACAGCGGCGACAGCTCGTAGGTGCTGCGCCCGACGCTGACCTGACGCTCGCCCATGGCTTCAAGCAAAGCCGACTGAACCTTGGCCGGGGCACGGTTGATTTCGTCCGCCAATACCAGGTTGTGGAAGATCGGGCCTTGCTGGAACACGAAACTGCCGGTTTCCGGGCGATAGATTTCCGTGCCGGTGATGTCGGCAGGCAACAGGTCAGGGGTGAACTGGATGCGATGGAACTGGGCTTCGATGCCTTCGGCGAGTTCTTTGATGGCCTTGGTCTTGGCCAGGCCGGGAGCGCCCTCGACCAGCATGTGGCCGTCGGCAAGCAGGGCGATGAGCAAGCGCTCGATGAGTTTTTCCTGGCCGAGAATCTGCGTTGAAAGAAAGGTTCGCAGCGCGAGCAGCGCTTCACGATGTTCCATCGATGACTGTTCCTGGAAAGGGTGACCGAAGACGTTCGAATAACGCCAGGGCTGGGGGCGTTACTTTAATCTATCGCGGGGGGCGGCGACTAACGGCATTTTGTGCAAATGTGCGCAGGAGGTGGGTTATCGATGTTGTTTCGGGGAATGTGGCGATTTTGCGGACGCCTTCGCGGGCAAGCCTCGCTCCTACAGGATCAGGGCAGCCGCGATATTGCGCTCGGCCTAAACCTGTAGGAGCGAGGCTTGCCCGCGAAGAGGCCCGTCCAGGCAACATCAAATCTCGCTGATGTAAGTCCCGGTCCCCTTAAGGATGTTCTGCAAGGTTTCTTCCACTTCCGCCAGATCACTCACACTCGTGCTGTGCGTAATCTCCAGCGAATCATCCCCATTCAACGCATCCGCATCCGCCGCAGCGATTTCGATCAGCAAGCGGGTAGGGCTCAGCGTCACTTTCACGCCGTCCAGCGTCGAAGGTTCGCCATCAAGGGTGATCTCCAGCTCGTCCTCGTCCGGGTAGCGGCTCATCAGGAACATTTCACCCTGATCGCTGTGGCAGGCGAGCATGGCCATGTTGTCTTCTTCCTCGTCACACGGGTTGACGATCAACAGGGCGGTGGTCATTTTCATGGGTATTTCCTGGCTCGGCGAGCGTTGTGAACACAACAAAAGGCAATTCTGCCAGCCCTCGGGAATTTCTGCTCGGCTGACTGTCAGAGAATGTGACGTGAACATTCGGGGCGCTGTTGGTCATTTCTGGCACGAAGGTGCTGTAAATCCGGGCATAAAACGCCCAATTTCCTACACGGCTGCTAGTGTTGTCCGATACGCAGGGCGTTGGCTGCGTGCCGATGACCGAATATGTCGCAGCGCTGCAAGCACGGGCCTTGCCGCACTGGTTAAGCTGCGCAACGGATGAGCACCTGTAAAGACATTGCGCTGTCGATCTGCCAGTCGTTTTTGCAGATGCCCATTCATGGAAGGTGAATGTGACCTGAGTGTCTCGTCCAGCTTCACCCACCTGTCACCCTGTTTCCTCTGCCCGAGAATCAGGAACCGGGTGACGGATCGCCCCGAAAGGGGTTTTGCACGCGACGCTTCCATCAATAACAAGCCCAAGCGGAGTACCACAGATGGCGTTCTTCACCGCAGCCAGCAAAGCCGACTTCCAGCACCAACTGCAAGCGGCACTGGCGCAGCACATCAGTGAACAGGCACTGCCACAAGTGGCGCTGTTCGCTGAACAATTCTTCGGCATCATTTCCCTTGACGAGCTGACCCAGCGTCGGCTGTCCGACCTCGCCGGCTGCACCCTTTCTGCGTGGCGCCTGCTTGAGCGCTTCGATCACGCGCAACCGCAGGTTCGCGTCTTCAACCCTGATTACGAACGCCACGGCTGGCAGTCGACCCACACCGCGGTCGAAGTGCTGCACCACGACCTGCCTTTCCTGGTGGACTCGGTGCGCACCGAGCTGAACCGTCGCGGCTACAGCATTCATACCCTGCAAACCACTGTGCTGAGCGTGCGTCGCGGCAGCAAAGGCGAGTTGCTGGAAATCCTGCCTAAAGGCACCCAGGGCGAAGGGATCCTGCAAGAATCCCTGATGTACCTGGAAATCGACCGTTGCGCGAACACCGCAGAACTGAATGTCCTGAGCAAAGAGCTGGAACAGGTTCTCGGTGAAGTCCGCGTCGCGGTTGCCGATTTCGAGCCGATGAAAGCCAAGGTCCAGGAAATCCTGACCGGCCTCGACAACAGCAAATTTGCGGTCGACGGCGAAGAAAAAGCTGAAATCAAAAGCTTCCTGGAATGGCTGGTGGGCAACCACTTCACCTTCCTCGGCTACGAAGAATTCGTGGTTCAGGATGAAGCCGATGGCGGTCACATCGTTTACGACCAGAATTCCTTCCTCGGCCTGACCAAGCTGCTGCGTACCGGCCTGACCTACGATGACCTGCGCATCGAAGACTACGCCGTGAACTACCTGCGCGAACCGACCCTGCTGTCGTTCGCCAAGGCTGCGCACCCAAGCCGTGTACACCGTCCGGCTTACCCGGACTACGTGTCGATCCGCGAGATCGACGCCGACGGCAAGGTCATCAAGGAATGCCGTTTCATGGGCCTGTACACCTCGTCGGTGTATGGCGAGAGCGTGCGGGTCATTCCGTACATCCGCCGCAAGGTCGAAGAGATCGAACGCCGTTCCGGCTTCCAGGCCAAGGCTCACCTGGGCAAGGAACTGGCGCAGGTGGTCGAAGTGCTGCCGCGTGATGACCTGTTCCAGACCCCGGTCGACGAGCTGTTCAGCACCGTGATGTCGATCGTGCAGATCCAGGAACGCAACAAGATTCGCGTGTTCCTGCGCAAAGACCCGTACGGCCGTTTCTGCTACTGCCTGGCCTACGTGCCACGTGATATCTACTCCACCGAAGTGCGCCAGAAGATCCAGCAAGTGCTGATGGATCGCCTGAAAGCCTCGGACTGCGAGTTCTGGACCTTCTTCTCCGAGTCCGTACTGGCCCGCGTGCAACTGATTCTGCGCGTCGATCCGAAGAACCGTCTGGACATCGACCCGCTGCAACTGGAAAACGAAGTGATCCAGGCCTGCCGCAGCTGGCAGGACGACTACGCCAGCCTGGTGGTGGAAAGCTTCGGCGAAGCCCACGGCACCAACGTGCTGGCGGACTTCCCGAAAGGCTTCCCGGCCGGTTATCGCGAGCGTTTCGCTGCGCATTCGGCTGTGGTCGACATGCAGCACCTGCTGAGCCTGAACGAAAAAAATCCATTGGTGATGAGCTTCTATCAGCCACTGGGTCAGGTCTCCGGCCAGCGCGAGCTGCACTGCAAGCTGTATCACGCCGATACCCCGCTGGCCCTGTCCGACGTGCTGCCGATTCTGGAAAACCTCGGCCTGCGTGTGCTGGGTGAGTTCCCGTATCGCCTGCGTCACAACAATGGCCGCGAGTTCTGGATTCACGATTTCGCGTTCACCGCCGCCGAAGGCCTGGAACTCGACATCCAGCAACTCAACGACACCTTGCAGGACGCCTTCGTCCACATCGTGCGTGGCGATGCCGAGAACGATGCGTTCAACCGTCTGGTACTGACCGCCGGCCTGCCATGGCGCGATGTTGCGCTGCTGCGTGCCTATGCACGCTACATGAAGCAGATTCGCCTGGGCTTCGACCTCGGCTACATCGCCAGCACCCTGAACAACCACACCGACATCGCTCGCGAGTTGACCCGGTTGTTCAAGACCCGCTTCTACCTGGCGCGCAAGCTGGCCACCGATGATCTGGAAGACAAGCAGCAGCGTCTGGAACACGCGATTCTGGCAGCACTGGACGACGTCCAGGTGTTGAACGAAGACCGCATCCTGCGTCGCTACCTCGACCTGATCAAAGCGACCCTGCGGACCAACTTCTACCAGACCGATGCCCACGGTCAGAACAAGTCCTACTTCAGCTTCAAGTTCAATCCGCACCAGATTCCAGAGCTGCCGAAGCCGGTTCCGAAGTTCGAAATCTTCGTCTACTCGCCTCGCGTCGAAGGCGTGCACCTGCGCTTCGGCAACGTGGCTCGCGGCGGTCTGCGCTGGTCTGACCGTGAAGAAGACTTCCGTACCGAAGTCCTGGGCTTGGTAAAAGCCCAGCAAGTGAAGAACTCGGTCATCGTGCCGGTCGGCGCGAAGGGCGGCTTCCTGCCGCGTCGCCTGCCACTGGGCGGCAGCCGTGACGAGATTGCGGCCGAGGGCATCGCGTGCTACCGCATCTTCATTTCGGGCCTGTTGGACATCACCGACAACCTGAAAGACGGCGCACTGGTACCGCCGGCCAACGTCGTGCGTCATGACGACGATGACCCGTACCTGGTGGTCGCTGCGGACAAGGGCACTGCAACCTTCTCCGACATCGCCAACGGCATCGCCATCGACTACGGCTTCTGGCTGGGTGACGCGTTCGCCTCCGGTGGTTCCGCCGGTTACGACCACAAGAAAATGGGCATCACCGCCAAAGGCGCATGGGTTGGCGTACAACGTCACTTCCGCGAGCGCGGCATCAATGTCCAGGAAGACAGCATCACGGTAGTGGGCGTCGGCGACATGGCCGGTGACGTGTTCGGTAACGGCTTGCTGATGTCCGACAAGCTGCAACTGGTCGCAGCGTTCAACCACCTGCACATCTTCATCGACCCGAACCCTGAGCCGGCGAACAGCTTCGCCGAGCGTCAGCGCCTGTTCGATCTGCCACGTTCGGCATGGTCGGATTACGACACCAGCATCATGTCGGAAGGCGGCGGGATCTTCTCGCGCAGTGCGAAAAGCATCGCGATTTCCCCGCAGATGAAAGAGCGCTTCGACATTCAGGCCGACAAGCTGACCCCGACCGAACTGCTGAATGCCTTGCTCAAGGCACCGGTAGACCTGTTGTGGAACGGCGGTATCGGTACTTACGTCAAAGCCAGCAGCGAAAGCCACGCCGATGTCGGCGACAAGGCCAACGATGCACTGCGTGTGAACGGCAACGAACTGCGCTGCAAAGTCGTGGGCGAGGGCGGTAACCTCGGTATGACCCAATTGGGTCGTGTCGAATTCGGCCTCAATGGCGGCGGTTCCAACACCGACTTCATCGACAACGCCGGTGGCGTGGATTGCTCCGACCACGAAGTGAACATCAAGATCCTGCTGAACGAAGTGGTTCACGCCGGTGACATGACCGACAAGCAACGTAACCAGTTGCTGGCGAGCATGACCGACGAAGTCGGCAACCTGGTGCTGGGCAACAACTACAAGCAGACTCAGGCCCTGTCCCTGGCGGCCCGCCGTGCCTTCGTGCGGATTGCCGAATACAAGCGCCTGATGAACGATCTGGAAGGCCGTGGCAAGCTGGATCGTGCCATCGAGTTCCTGCCGTCGGAAGACGCGATCAACGAACGCCTCGCGGAAGGCCACGGCCTGACCCGTGCCGAGCTGTCGGTGCTGATCTCCTACAGCAAGATCGACCTCAAGGCGCAGTTGCTGGACTCCCGTGTACCGGACGACGACTACCTGACCCGCGACATGGAAACTGCTTTCCCGCCAACACTGGTGAGCAAGTTCTCCGAAGCCATGCGTCGTCACCGCCTGAAGCGCGAGATCGTCAGCACCCAGATCGCCAACGATCTGGTGAACCACATGGGCATCACCTTCGTTCAGCGACTCAAAGAGTCGACCGGCATGAGCCCGGCGAACGTGGCCGGTGCGTACGTGATCGTGCGTGACATCTTCCATCTCCCGCACTGGTTCCGTCAGATCGAAGCCCTGGATTACCAGGTTTCCGCTGACGTACAACTGGAGCTGATGGACGAGCTGATGCGTCTGGGCCGTCGCGCTACGCGCTGGTTCCTGCGTGCCCGCCGCAACGAGCAGAACGCTGCCCGTGACGTTGCGCACTTCGGTCCGCACCTGAAGGAGTTGGGTCTCAAGCTCGACGAACTGCTGAGCGGCGAGATCCACGAAAACTGGCAGTCCCGTTATCAGGCGTACGTCGAAGCCGGTGTGCCGGAGTTGCTGGCGCGCATGGTGGCTGGTACTTCGCACCTGTACACGCTGCTGCCGATCATCGAGGCCTCCGACGTGACCGGCCAGAACCCTGCGGACGTGGCGAAAGCTTACTTCGCCGTGGGCAGCGCGCTGGACGTCACCTGGTACCTGCAACAGATCAGCGCTCTGCCGGTTGAAAACAACTGGCAGGCCCTGGCCCGTGAAGCGTTCCGCGATGACGTCGACTGGCAGCAACGTGCGATCACCATCTCTGTCCTGCAACAGGGCGGCGGCACTCAGGATGTGGAAACACGCCTGGCGCTGTGGATGGAAGAGAACGAAGGCATGATCGAACGCTGGCGCGCCATGCTGGTGGAAATCCGTGCAGCGAGCGGCACTGACTACGCGATGTATGCGGTAGCCAACCGTGAGTTGCTGGACCTGGCGTTGAGCGGCCAAGCGGTGGTGCCTGCCGCTGCTGTCACTGCCAGTGCCGAGCTGGAACCGGCGGCCTGATCAGTCGCTGAATGAAAAAGCCCCGCATTGAGAGATGCGGGGCTTTTTTTTGTCTGAATGTTTTGTGGTGTTTTGGCGGGCCCCATCGCCGGCAAGCCGGCTCCTACAAAGTTTCGCATTTCTACCGTAGGAGCCGGCTTGCCGGCGATGGGGCCATCCGTCTCAATACAACTTCTGAACTGATGTGTTATCAATCATCGACACTTTATCTGTCGGCCTGGTCAATAAATTACTGAGCGACTGGTCAAACTTCTGCAATGCCCGAACTTGCACATTCTGCTGTTCATTAATATCCGCCACGATCTCTTCGCTGCGTTTATAGTCCGCCCACACCGGGCTCAATGCTTTGGCGTCATGCCCTTGCGCAGTCCCGATGTAATTGAAGTTGGCATCATAAAAGTCTGCACTTACATCGGCCTTGATATCCGAACTGCGCGAGGTGATCAATTGACTGCGGGTGTCGACAATCGCGACCACGTCCGGTTTCGCCGCCCTGAGGCTTTGCATGTCCGGGTACACCGTGACCGAGCCGAACTGGCGCTGCAACGAGGCCTTGACCCAATCCACCGCCAGATCGGGTTTGGAGGTGGCGACATAGGCATCATGTATCGGTTGCACCAGCAGGCTCTGGCCAAAACCGGTGCCGGCATTGGCCTGATAGTCCTGCAGGTAGGCGCGGTTAGTCTGGGTGTTGCGGCTGTAGACGATGCCCAGCGAGACCTGACCGCCGTTGGCGACATGGGTGGCGTTGCTGCGGCCGACGGGTGCGCTGAAGAGACCGTCGAGTGAAGAAACTGCCGTCGGTGCAGTGGGAATTGAGCAACCGGTTAAAACAGCGGCAAACGACAAGGTGCTGACAAGTGCAAGTTTCATGGGTGTTTCTCCAGTGAAACAACTTGAGTCGGAAGTTAAAGTTGCCGGTGTCGGCAGTGACTTCAGACTAAACCTGTGGCGGCTGAATGAAATAGCCAATTCATGAGCTTGTCAGGTGACCAATAGTATTGTTTGGTTTAAAAGTTGCCGGTTAATTGCGTCGGGCAATAAAAAGGCCCGAACTTTCGATTCGGGCCTGTTTATTTATGGCTGTACGTTCAGCTATCAGTTTTCCAATGGGATCAGCACTTTCTCGTCGGGGGACAACACCATGAACACCAGGAGTTTGGCCGGCTTGGTTGCGCTGGCATTTTTCGAGACCAGATGCTCCGAACCGGCGGCTTCATACCAGTACTCGCCAGCCTTGTAGGTTTTCGGTTGCTCGCCTTTCACCTGGGAAGTGATCGAGCCCGAAATCACATACGCCATTGCGGTGCCTTCGTGCTTGTGGGCGATGGAGGACTGGCCCGGCTTGTAGTCGACTTCGATCATCAGCGCCTTTTTGCCCGGGACGTTCTTCAGTACTTCATCTTGCAGAATCGTGACTTTTTCCGAAGGATCATGGGCGAATGCCGAGGCAGAAACGCTCAGGGCGAGGACGGCAAGCGGGGTGGCCAATAAACGCAAAACTTTCATGATTCATCACCTGCGGGGGGTTAGTTGTCGCAAACAACGTTAGTCCGCCAGTGACCGCAATCAAACAGCCAATTCGGCAGAAGGTCAGGGGACCAATCCGGATTTACGCAAGGCAATGCAAAACCTGTAGGAGCCGGCTTGCTGGCGATCGCATCACCGCAGTGCATCAGGCACACCGAGGTGAATGGATCGCCTGTAGGAGCCGGCTTGCCGGCGATCGCATCACCGCAGTGCATCAGGTACACCGCGGTGAATGGATCGCCTGTAGGAGCCGGCTTGCCGGCTCCTACAGGGGGGGGGTTAACGGATCGGGAAGCTGTTGAAGTCCACGGCGTTCGCCAATTGGCAATCGATCAGGTCGATGAAACCTTGCGCCTGTGGGGTGTTGAAATGCGATTGCATGGCCGCTTCCGATTGCCAGCGGGCGCTGACGTTCCAGCGGTTGCTGTCCTCGGGGCAGCGGTCGACCATATAGGATTCGCAGCCCGGTTGTTCACGCAGGGTTTCGACAATCTTTTGCAGTTGCTTACCCAGTTCGTCCGAGCGGCCGGCTGCGGCCTGCACCTTTACGGTGTTGATCACTTCGTTGGACATTGCTCACACTCCTGAATCAGGCCGGACGAATCCTGCTCATTGAGGGATAACGCTTACGAGGATAGGCCTGCGCTTGCGGACCGCCAATAGCCAATTGCCGGATAAAAACCCAGACCAATCGCTCAGGCGATTTGCTGAAAAATGTCGCGCAAACGGTCCAGCGCGGTGTCGATGTCCAGGGTTTCGATGGCGCCAAACCCCATGAGAAGCCCAGCCTGCGGGGCCCGCTGGTAGTAAAAGGTATCGATGGAATACAGCCCGACTTCGACCTTTTTCGCCAGTTCGATCAGCAATGGCATATCGATAGGCACTTTGCACATAAGCACCATGTGGAAACCCGCCGTGCTCGGGATCGCTTCGAGCCAGGGAGACAGGTCACCGGCGATACGCGCGAGGATGCGTTCGCGACGCCCGGCGTAGATCGTATGACAGCGCCGGATGTGCTTGAGCAGGCAACCTTCGGCAATGAATTTGGCCAGCGCCCATTGGGGCAGGGTGGAGGTGTGCAGGTCGGTGAGTTGCTTGGCGCGGATCACCGCTTCGAGAATCGCCGGCGGCAAAATCGCGTAGCCGAGGCGCAGTTCCGGCAGCAGGGTTTTCGAAAAGGTCCCGACGTAGGCGACGATCCCGCGCTCATCCATGCTTTGCAGCGAGTCAGTGGGCCGGCCTTCGTACCGGAATTCACTGTCGTAATCGTCCTCGATGATGATCGCGCCCAACTCGTAGGCGCGCTCCAGCAGCGCCACGCGACGTGCCTGGCTCATCGGCATGCCGAGCGGAAACTGGTGGGACGGCGTGACATAAATCAGCCGGGTGCCAAGGGGGATTTGGTCGACCTGGATGCCGTCTGCGTCGACCGGTACGCCGATCACCGTGGCGCCGTGGCTGCCGAACAGCAGGCGCGCGGGCGGGTAACCGGGGTCTTCCATGGCGACGATGCTGCCGGGGCGCGTGATCACGCGGGAGATCAGGTCCAGCGCTTGTTGCGCACCGTTGCACACCACCACGTCTTCGTCCTGGCAATTCACCCCACGGGAAAACGCGATGTGCCGGGCGATCGCATTGCGCAGCGCCGGCAGGCCTTCAGGCAAGCTGTAGAAGCCTTTGGAACCGGACATCTGACGCAGCGCGTGGGAGGTACAGCGCCGCCAATCGTCCTGCGGAAACTGGCCCTTGCTGGTGGCGCCACCGATGAAGTCATAACGCAGCGAGCCTTCCAGCGTCGGGTGACGCAAAAACACCGGTAAATTGCGCCACGACTCGATGACCTCGGCGCTTGCCAACTGCGAATGGCTTTGCTTGGGCTGCGCTTTGGCCGTCCGGGCATTGACGTAGGTGCCTTTGCCGATCACCCCGGTCAGGAAGTTTTCATAGGTCAGTTGCGCGTACGTGTCGGAAATGGTCTTGCGCGAGATGCCCAGCTGTTCGGCCAGCAGACGGCTGGGCGGCAGTTGCGTCCCGGCTGCCAGGCGACCGGATTCGATGGCGCTGCGCAGTTGGTTGTACAACTGGCCTGCCAGGTCCTTGCGGCCGTTGATGACAACATGAAGTTCCATACCGGCGGGGCTCCTGGGCGGTTAAGGCGCGTGTGCGTCGCGCCAGATTACGCGCAAGCGCCGCCGTGCAGAAGTTGCGTGGGGGAAAAAGCGCGGATTGGTCTGCTCGGAGTGGTCCACCGGTATTTCGCGCAATTGGATCTGTAACGCCGGCGCATCAGCGCTTACCGTGAAAACATCTATCAATCCACGAGGCACGCCATGACTTCCCGTCTGGATTACTACAGCGCGTCGCCCAAAGCGATGAAAGCGATGATCGCCATGGAGGCGCTGACCAGCAACCTGAGCATCGAGCCGGCGCTGCTGCACCTGATCAAGATCCGCGCCTCGCAGCTCAACGGCTGCGCCTTCTGCACCGACATGCACTCGGTGGACGCGCGACGCCTCGGCGAGACCGACCGGCGTCTGTATTCGATTGTGGTCTGGCGCGACAGCGGCTTTTTCAACCCACGCGAGCGCGCGGCGCTGGCCTGGACCGAAGCGGTCACCTTGCTCTCGCAAAGCCATGTGCCGGACGACGTCTACGCCCAGGCCCGGGAACAGTTCAGCGAGAGCGAAATGGTCGACCTGACCATCGCCGTCACCACCATCAACAGCTGGAATCGCCTGGCGGTGAGTTTCCGCCAGTCCCCCAGCGCGTGATGACGCTGTCACATCAGGTTCATGAACGTTGCGCAGGATGAGGTTTTTAAAGGACAGATCGACAGGGAGTCATTGATGTCATTCATGGAAACCGCCGGGCGCCAGAGCCCTGCCGAATACCGCTCGCCGGTAAACACCTCGTCATCCATACATGCGCAGGCCGCCGCGCTTGACCCGCAACTGGCGCAAGCGTTCATGGTCAGTGCCCGCTGCGGTTGTTTCATGCAGGCGTCGCGCAGTCTCAACATCAAGGCGACGTTGCTGCGCAAGCAGTTGGCGCAACTCGAAGCGCACCTGCAGTGCTCGCTGTTCAGCCATGGCGACAATGGGGTCGCCCTCAGTCGTGAAGGCTTGCAACTTCAGGCGCAGTTGATTGCCTTGGCCCATGAACGCGACTTGCCGGTGATCGAACAGCCCTTGGTGCGTTTGGCCGTCGCCGAATCGATCCTGCATGACATCCTCGGTCGCGACCTGGTGGCCTTGCTGCGCCGCAACGCCAGTGTGCGTCTGGAGATCATCTCCCTCGACAGCGAGCTGGCCCTGCGCGCCGTCAGCGCCGATGTGGTGGTGTGGCTGGCGGGCACCGATTCACCGCTGCCGGGCCCGAGTTTTGCCGTCGGCGAGCCGCGACGTCTGGCGCGGCTCGACTACCTGCCGCACATTGCCAAGCGTTATTCACGCACTGCGTCACGCCCGGACAACCTCGATGACCTCGCTGATTTCCTGCTGGTGCAATGGCAGCCTCATCGTCAGGTCGAGAGCTTTGTGCCGTGGAATGCGCTGGTGGATCAGCGCCTCGCCGGGGTGGTGCAGTTGCATGCCTATGAGCTGATGCTGGAGATGATCCGTTGCAGCGCCTGTATCGGTTTGCTGCCTGGTTACATGAGCCATTTCGACCGTGGTCTGATCGCTCTGCCGGGGTTGTTTGGCCCGCCGATGCAGCGCCAGGTGTGGATGGCGGTCAATGCGCAGTCGCAGGATGAGGCGCAGGTGCAGATGATCGTCGAACTGGTTCAAAACACCTTCAATGAGCGCCGGGAGTGGTTCGAAGCCTGACCAATACCAACTGTAGGAGCGAGCCTGCTCGCGATAGCGTCCGGACAGTCAACATCGATGTTGAATGTTATGGCCCTATCGCGAGCAGGCTCACTCCTACATTTGGTATTCGCCATGCTGGAAGATTGCGTTGTAGAGTGAGCGGCCATGTCTGTATCAAGGATGAATCACCCATGCCCGTCACTGACGCTGTCATTACGCTTGAACGCTTCAACGAATCCCACCTCGAAGGCATCACCGCGCTTTACAACGAGCCAGCGATTACCCGGCAAGTGCTGCAAATGCCGTTTCAGTCCATCGAGGTCTGGCGCAAACGCCTGGATCCGGGCAACGAACGGCATGTGCAACTGGTGGCGCTGAGTCAGGGGAGGGTGATCGGCAACATCGGTCTTGAGCAGTTTTCGCGCATCCGCCGCAGTCATGCTGCCAATTTCGGCATGGGTGTCTCTGAGGCGTGGCAGGGCAAGGGTGTTGGCTCGAAGCTGCTGGCCACCGCGCTGGACATCTCCGACAACTGGATGAATCTGCAACGGGTCGAGCTGTCGGTGTACGCCGACAACGAAGCAGCCATCGGTTTGTACCGCAAGTTTGGTTTTGAAACCGAAGGCTTGTTTCGGGACTACGCCGTGCGTGACGGAGTGTTGGTGGACACCTTGAGCATGGCGCGTCTGCGCCGCACGCCCAAGGCCGGTTGATTCACTCGCCCAGTGCGAACGTCACCGCCGCCTGCGCATGCAATTCGGTGGTGTCGAGCAGGGGCAGGGTGCTGTGTTCGGGTTTGATCAGCAGGCCGATTTCGGTGCAGCCGAGGATGATGACCTGGGCGCCGCGCTGGCTCAGGGATTCGATCACCTGCTGATAAATCCGGCGTGACACCTCACTGATCACCCCGACGCACAACTCGTCGTAGATGATCCGGTGCACGGCTTGACGCTCCCCGGCGTCCGGCACCAGTACGGTCAACCCCATCGACGTCAGGCGTTCCTTGAGAAAGTCCTGTTCCATGGTGAACGCAGTCCCCAGCAACCCGACGTTCAGCGCACCGGCATCCACCGCCGCCTGTCCGGCCGGGTCGGCGATGTGCAGGAACGGAATGTTGATCGCCGCCTGAATCTGCCCGGCGACCTTGTGCATGGTGTTGGTGCACAGCACCACGCAATCGGCGCCGCCAGCCTCCAGCCGCCGCGCGGCATCCACCAGAATCAGCGCCGCATCATCCCAGCGACCGGCATGCTGGGCCTGTTCGACAGGCCCGAAGTCGACGCTGTACATTAGCAGTTTCGCCGAACGCAACGGCCCGAGCCGGTCGCGTACCTGTTGGTTGATGAGGCGGTAATACTCGGCGCTGGACTCCCAGCTCATGCCGCCGATAAGGCCGATGGTGCGCATGGCGTGCTCCTGTTGATGGCAACCCTTTGTCTGGGAGTATCCTGTGGCGCTTCACGGCTTTCTATCAGGAAATTTCACATGCTGAGCCAAAGGCTGCCGGGCGCTAAAGTCAGCTTGCAACTTCTGCCCCGTGCCGCATACAGCGCCCGCGATCCGGCGCAGTCGCGAACCCTTGGGGTGACGCTGGAGCGCCAGCAGGGTGTGCACGCGATTGACTCGGATCGGCGGGTGGATTTCGATACGTTGCCCGGTGTTCTGGCGTATACCCCGGTGGGCGTCGAAGTGTTTTCCGAATCGTCCAGCGGTGGCGAATACTTGCTGATGCAGCTGGACGAATCATTTGCCGATGAGCAATTGCCCGCCATTGGCCATCGCGTACAGTCTTGCGGCAATCGACAGGCGCTGAGCCTGGCGCGCGAAGTGCGGCGTTTGTTGCTGGCGCCAAAACCCGACCTACTGGCACTGGAGCAATGTGCCCTGGGATTTGTGGGGTTGGCGCAACCGCAGGTCGAAATGGCTCATCGGCCCGCGCCAGCCGCACTCGCCCAAGTGCTGGACCTGATCGCAGAACAATTCCATCTGCCCCTCACGCTGCAACAACTGGCGGCGGCCTACGGCCAGAACGAGCTGCGCTTTCTGCGCGACTTTACCCGGGCCATCGGCCTGACACCGCACGCTTACCTCGTTGAAGTACGACTTCAGGCGGCACGGCGGATGATCGAGCACACCCGGCTGAGCCTGGCTGACATCGCCCTTGATGCCGGTTTCGCCCACCAGTCGCACATGGGCAGCGCCTTCCGCAAATTCCTCGCCATGACCCCCAGCCAATACCGCTCACGCTTTTAGTCGTACGCCCGCCGCGTGCATCTGCCATGCTCAAAGTCCGCAGCACTGTTTCAACAAAGGAACACCGCAATGGACGACGTACAACAACTGGGCGAGATGCTTCGCCACTACGCAGACAGCGAAGCGCACAAAAAACAACTATTCGAGTCGCAATCGGCCGTGTGGGCGACGCGCATTGGCGAGCTGTTTGATCAGATCCAGCAATGGCTGGAACCGGTCCGGGCGCCGAACCTGCTGGAAGTCAGCCGTGAGGCGTATGTCGCTTCGGGGCCGAGTGTTCCGGTCGAGACGTCAACGTTCAAGACCGAGAAACTGGGCATCGTGATCGCCGGCAAACCCGTGGAGTTCGTGCCGGATGTGATGGGTACCGGTGGGCAGATTTCCCTGGCGGTGATGGGTTTGACCGCCGCGCGGTATGGCAGCATTTCGCTGGTGTGCCTGCCGCCGTCCAACAACTGGCAATGGCGCAAGACCAATGGTTTGAAGGACCCGGACACCTTTGCCTTCGACGCGAATTTTCTGGCGCAGCAGTTGCAGAATCTGATCCCTAGAGATCGCGGCTGATCCGAGACCGCCATCGCTGGCAAGCCAGCTCCTACAGGGGATGCGTCGCACTTGTAGGAGCTGGCTTGCCAGCGATGGGGTCATCAGCTTCGAATCACATATCCAGATTCACCCATCCCGGTTTTGCCACTTCCGGCGCAACCGCCTTCACCACTTTCCCCGTCGCCAACTCCACCCGTCGTGCCACCTCCGGGTCATCGGCAAACGGGATCAGGCTCGCTTCCTCCAGACTTTCTGCCGTCTGCTGCTTCAGGCAGTACTCGACCGCCAGCCAAAGCCCCGCAACACCCACGATATTCAACACGATCTCGAACATCTCAGCTCCTCGCCTCAGGCAATCCGTGCATCACGTTCAGCCATCGCCACGTCGGAAACCCGCACGGTGCGCCAGGCGTTGTACGCCATCAACAGCATGCCGCTGAGGAAGAACACACCGCCGGCAAACCGCACTACAAATCCGGGATGACTGGCCTGCAAGGCTTCGACGAAGGAATAGGTCAGCGTGCCGTCGTCGTTGATCGCGCGCCACATCAGGCCCTGGGTGATGCCGTTGACCCACATCGAGGCGATGTACAGCACAGTGCCGATGGTCGCCAGCCAGAAATGCAGGTTGATCAGCGGCGTGCTGTACATCTGCTCGCGGCCGAAGACTTTCGGAATCATGTGGTAGACCGCGCCGAAGGTGATCATCGCCACCCAACCGAGGGCGCCGGCGTGCACGTGGCCGATGGTCCAGTCGGTGTAGTGGGAGAGGGCGTTCACGGTTTTGATCGCCATCATCGGCCCCTCGAAGGTCGACATGCCGTAGAAGGCCAGCGACAGCACCAGAAAACGCAAAATCGGATCGGTGCGCAATTTATGCCAGGCGCCCGAGAGCGTCATCATGCCGTTGATCATCCCGCCCCAGCTCGGCGCCAGCAGGATCAACGACATGGCCATGCCCAACGACTGCGCCCAGTCCGGCAACGCGGTGTAGTGCAAATGGTGCGGGCCGGCCCAGATGTACAGGGTGATCAACGCCCAGAAATGCACGATGGACAAGCGATAGGAGTACACCGGCCGCCCGACCTGTTTCGGCACGAAGTAATACATCATCCCGAGGAACCCGGTCGTCAGGAAAAACCCCACCGCGTTGTGCCCGTACCACCACTGCACCATGGCGTCGGTGGCGCCGGAATACACCGGGTAGGACTTGAACCAGTCCACCGGAATCGACAGGTGATTGACCACGTGCAGCATGGCGATCACCACGATGAACGCGCCGAAAAACCAGTTGCCGACGTAAATGTGATGGGTCTTGCGTTGCACCACCGTCGTGAAAAATACGATGGCGTACGCCACCCAGACCACGGTCATCCACACCGCGCCGGAGAACTCGATCTCGGCGTATTCCTTGGTAGTGGTGTAGCCCAGCGGAAGGGTGATCAGCATCACCACGATGACCGATTGCCAACCCCAGAAGGTGAAGGCGGCGAGGGTGTCCGAGTACAGCCGCACCTGGCAGGTACGCTGCACTGCGTAATAACTGGCGGCGAACTGCGCGCTGCCGGCAAAGCCGAAAATCACCAGGCTGGTGTGCAGCGGACGCAAACGCCCGAACGAGGTCCAAGGCAGGTCGAGGTTCATCTCGGGCCACACCAGTTGCGAGGCGATCCACACCCCCATCGCCATCCCCACGACGC
Organism: Pseudomonas sp. FW300-N2A2; assembly: GCF_017351735.1. Classification (NCBI taxonomy): domain Bacteria; kingdom Pseudomonadati; phylum Pseudomonadota; class Gammaproteobacteria; order Pseudomonadales; family Pseudomonadaceae; genus Pseudomonas; species Pseudomonas sp. FW300-N2A2. The sequence goes on from NZ_JACNDU010000001.1 coordinate 47,327, forward strand.
CCCAGAAAATGGTCGCCACGACGAATTGGCGGACGACCTTGTAGTTATAGGCCTGTCCGATTGTTGCTGTGCTCATGGTCAATGCTTCCACGGTTGCAAAGTCTTGCCAGGCCACCCGGACTGGCATGCCGTGAACTGTAGAAACCTCATCGAAAACAAAACAGATTCAGGAAAGCGCAATTAATACGGATCAGATAAAGGCGCCGTACCTGTCAGAGTTGACAGTATCGGCGGATTGAATCCAGCGGTTTAATAAACCCGCTGACGCATTGGGTAGTGGTGAGTTCCAGTGGTTGCGTTCAAGGCAAGTCAGCCCTGCCGGTCATGGCGATCAGGAGGGCACTTTCATACAGGATGTTCTGAACTCAAGGGTGAACCAATGACAACTTTCACTTATACAGGCCCCAAGGCGCCTGCCGATGACGCGTCTGTGATGCCCGATGTTCGCGGTAAAAAGATATTCATGGGTTTTTGGCATAACTGGGGGCCGAGTGCCGGGTATCAAGGCGGATTGACGGGGGAAGTGCAACTGGAAGACATCCCCGTCGAATACAACGTTGTGGCCGTCGCGTTCATGAAGGGGGCCGGTATCCCGACATTCAAGCCATACAATCAAACCGATGCGGAGTTTCGGCGTCAGGTCGGCGTACTCAACAAGCAAGGTCGCGCGGTGCTGATTTCACTGGGGGGCGCCGATGCCCACATTGAGCTGCGTAATGGTCAGGAACAGGCGTTTGCCGCTGAAATTATCCGATTGGCGGAAGTCTATGGTTTTGATGGGTTGGACATCGATCTGGAGCAGACTGCTATCGACTTTGCCGATAACAATAAGGTGATTCCGGCGGCGCTTAAACTGGTCAGGGAACACTACGGGAAAGAGGGTAAACACTTCATCATCAGCATGGCGCCAGAGTTCCCGCACTTGACACAAAGCGGCAGGAACGTTCGAGGGCAGGCCGAAGGCGAATTTATCGAATTGCTTGCGGACGGGAAATACATACCGTATCTGACTGCGCTGAAGGACCATTACGACTTCATTGCCCCGCAATACTACAACCAGAACGGTGATGGGCTTTATGTGCCAGGCCTTAATCCACCCTGGCTGGCGCAAAACGATGGCGTGCGCAAGGAAGAGTTCCTCTACTACCTGACCACCGCATTGGTAACAGGTACTTATGGGTTCACCAAAATCCCTGCCGACAAATTCGTTATCGGCTTGCCCAGCAGTATCGATGCCGCCGCCAACGGGTATGTAGTTGATCCCGCTTTTGTGAAAAATGCACTCAAGCGACTGGTAAAAGACGGCAACGGGATCAGAGGCTTGATGACGTGGTCGTGCAGTTGGGAGTGTGGCACCAACAAGGCCGGTGATTCGTACGATTGGCGCTTCAAAAGGATTTACGCACCCATCGTTGATGAGATGTCGAAACAACCTCTGTAGTGATCCATAAAACTGATATGGTTTTTTTGAAGTCTCCTGAATCTGTAATGTTTTTCCGGTGCCCCTCATAGTCGCCTCATCGAAAACGAGCCACAGAGCCCGTCCCATCCTGATGAGGTAGCCACATGTATCAGTACGACGACTATGACCGGGCGCTGGTCTTCGAGCGGGTTGCGCAGTTTCGTGATCAGGTCGAACGCTTTACGGCAGGCGAGTTGAGCGAAGAGGAATTCCTGCCGTTGCGCTTGCAGAACGGCCTGTACATGCAAAAACACGCGTACATGCTGCGCGTGGCCATTCCCTACGGCACGCTCAGTGCGCAACAGATGCGTACGCTGGCGAGCATCGCCCGGGATTACGACCGTGGCTACGGCCACTTCACCACCCGCCAGAACATGCAGTTCAACTGGATCGAACTGGCCCAGGTGCCGGAAATCCTCGAACGCCTGGCCCAGGTAGAAATGCACGCGATCCAGACGTCCGGCAACTGCGTGCGCAACATCACCACCGAAGCCTTCGCCGGAGTTGCGGCGGACGAGTTGATCGACCCGCGACCGCTGGCGGAAATCCTGCGCCAATGGTCGACGATCAACCCGGAGTTCCTGTTCCTGCCACGCAAATTCAAGATCGCCATCTGCTCGGCCGTACAGGACCGCGCGGCGATCATGATGCACGACATCGGTCTTTATCTTTACCCCGGCGCCGACGGACAAATGCTCCTGCGGGTGATCGTTGGCGGTGGTTTGGGACGCACGCCGATTCTTGGCCTGCAGATTCGCGAAGGCTTGCCGTGGCAGCATTTGCTGTCGTATGTCGAAGCGGTGCTGCGGGTCTACAACCGCCACGGTCGGCGGGACAACAAGTACAAGGCGCGGATCAAGATTCTGGTCAAGGCACTCGGGATCGACGCTTTCGCCAGGGAAGTGGAGGAGGAGTGGCAGCATCTCAAAGACGGTCCGGCGCAGTTGACCGGCGATGAATATGCGCGTGTCGCCAGTGCCTTCGTGCCGCCGGATTACCGTTCGCTGTCCAGTACCGACCTGGAGTTCGGCACCCGCCTGGCCGAAAACAGTGCATTCGCCCGCTGGGTCTCGCGCAACGTCCAGCCGCACAAGGTGCCGGGCTACGCCAGTGTGGTGCTGTCGACCAAACCGGGCAGTGCTTCGCCGCCGGGAGATGTCACCGGCGAACAAATGGATGCCGTGGCCGCGTGGTCCGAGCAATTCGGTTTCGGCGAAATCCGAATTGCCCATGAACAGAACATCGTCCTGCCGGACGTACCGAAGTCGGACCTGTTCGCGCTCTGGCGTGTGGCCTGCGAGCACGGGTTGGGCAGTGCCAATGTCGGTTTGCTGACCGACATCATCGCGTGCCCCGGCGGCGACTTCTGTGCGTTGGCCAACGCCAAGTCGATCCCCATTGCGCAAGGCATTCAGGCGCGTTTTGACGACCTGGATTATCTGCACGATCTGGGCGACATCAGCCTCAACATTTCCGGTTGCATGAACGCCTGCGGTCATCACCACATCGGCAATATCGGCATTCTTGGCGTCGACAAGAACGGCAGCGAGTGGTACCAGATCACCCTCGGCGGCGCTCAGGGCAAGAACAGCGCGTTGGGCAAAGTCATCGGCCCGTCCTTCAGCGCGGCTGAGGTGCCCGAGGTGATCGAGCGGATCATCGCCACGTTCGTGCGTTACCGCGAGAGTGAGGAACTGTTCGTCGACACGTTGCAGCGCCTTGGTCTGGAGCCGTTCAAAGAGGCGGTCTATCCGAAGTTGCTGGAGGTGTCGGCATGAACAATCTGCTACGACTGGAGGCCGGTGTGGCGCGGATCGATAGCGCCGATCCGTGGACCCTGGTCAGGGATCCAGCCACCGGATTACCTTCAGGTCCGGTGATAGTGCCGCTGGCCTGCTGGCTGGAGGAACCCGGGCAGCAGGGCGTGTGGCTGGGGCCGGACGATGAGGTGGAAAGCCTCAAACCGTGGTTCGACCAACTGCCGCTGATTGCGCTGGACTTCCCGAGTTTTCGCGACGGTCGTGGTTACAGCCAGGCGTATTTGCTGCGCACCCGATTGGGCTGGACCGGCGAACTGCGCGCGGTCGGCGATGTCCTGCGCGATCAACTCAGCCACATGCGCCAATGCGGGTTCGACAGCTTTGCGGTGCGCGAGGACAAGTCCGCCGAGGACGCGCTCAAGGGCCTCGCCGGCATGAGCGTGTTGTATGGCCGCTCGGTGATCGAGCCTCGACCGTTGTTTCGGCGCCGCTGAAAACCACACGAGTTTTTGCTTTGGCCGGGGACCTCGTTTTGATAGAGTCCGCGCCTCATAAGGAAGCGGGTCAAAGAAAGGAGTCTGGTTTGAGCGCGGGCAAGAAAGTTTTAGGGCTGGTCGCAGTGTTGCTGATGGCGGCCCTGTGGGGCAGTTATGTGTACCTGTTCCAGGAGAACCGTGACGGGCAACTCGGGGCGTCAGCCGACAGTTCCGCCTGGTGCGGTACGCCACCAGCCAGCGATGCGGCGGCGCTGGGCAAGGATCACCTGACCCTGCGCATCACCAACAACGTACGGGGCGATTTCATGCTCTCGGGCGCGGTCATCGTCTCCGAGCGCACTTTCGATCGGTATGACCTCGGCCGCAACGAGTTGCGCCTGCGCCTGGAACCTCTTCAATGGTCCTACGGCGTCACGCCGATCTTCCTTGAGCAGGTCAGGATCAAACCGCTGAGTCGCAACCTCTCTTCGCTCGACAAAAGCGCCTACGCCGAGCTTGAATCCCGGCCCATCGGTGTGCAGGGTCGGGCGGCGGCGTTTCCGTTCGACACCTGGCGCTACGGCTACAAACCGGTGCTGTACATCCTCAAGGGCAATGAACGGATCGACCTGAAGTTCAAACGCATCACCACCCTCATGGAGATGTCCAATACCTTCACACCGATTCAAAAGTACAACCGGGTCGAGTACATCAACGAGAAAAATTCATTGGTTCGCGAGGACGATTACAAGCCCTACGCGGCCAATGAGTGCGCCTTCAGTGTCGAGCGCAAAGGCTCGTTCAAGGTGATTGTGCTGCTGTTGTTGCTGGTGATCTGCCTGCCGCTGATGCACGTGTTTTATCGTGACGAACCGGGCATCGATTTTCTCGCGACACTGGTGAGTATCGGCGCGATCCGCGTGCTGTTGGTGGGACCGCTGGAGGACTTCCAGTTGTACAACATCGACTTCCTGTTCGGCGCCGCGATTCTGTTGGTGGGCACGGTGTCGTTGATCAAGGCGATGCGGGCGAACAGTCGGCGGGAGTTGGCGTTGAAGAGTGGTTCTTCGTGGTGACGCAAGGTTAAGACCGTGGCGACGCTTTCGCGGGCAAGCCTCGCTCCTACAGGTATTGCGTAATCCTTGTAGGAGCGAGGCTTGCCCGCGAAGGGGCCCTCGAATCAACCCTCGGATCACTTCAACGCCGGATCCCCCATGTTCATCTTCTTCCAGCCCTGCAACAGCACCTGGGCCTTGGGCTCCTGTCCGTTTTCCAGGTAGTACTGGATCAACGATAACCGCGCATTGCGGTTCGCCGGTTGTACCTTCAACAACCGTTCCAGTTCCTCGCAGGCCTCATCGACCTTGCCGCTGTCATGCAGCGCCACCGCCAGCACGTAGCCGAACTGCGCGCTCTGGGGTTCCAGCCCGGCGGCTTTGCGCAGCACTGGCATGGCCTGGGCCGTTTTGCCCGCTCGTATCAGCGACAACCCTTGGGTATGCAGCAGCAAAGCGGCGTCCGGATGCTCCTTGATGCCCTGTTCCAGCAGGGCCTGTGCCTCCTGACTACGCCCACTGGCTTCGAGCCACTGCACCAGCGTCACCAGCGCCGGGTAAAAGTCCGGATCGCGCTGGAGCGCCGTGCGCAGCAGCGCTTCAACTTCAGCGCTGCGACCGCTGGCCTGATACAGCATGGCGAGGTTGAGGTTGGCTTCTGCACGTTCGGCCAGGCTCTTTTGCACAGCCTCATACTCGGCGATGGCGGCGTTCCAGTTCGCCTGAGCGCTGCCCAAACCGTCGCGGGCGACGCTGAGCAGATCCCGGGCGGCAGCGATGCGTACCGCTTTGACCGGGTCACCCAGTAACGGTGTCAGCAGTGGTGCGCGCTCCGGCGGCGGGAGGAACGCGCTGATCGCCCGAACGGCGCTTTCACGCACTTGCGGTGCCGGGTTGCGCAAGTCCTGAGTCGCCAGTTTCAACGCCTGTTCGCTGGGGTACAGCGGCAACTCGGCCAGCAGCGTTGCGCGCTGGATCGCCGGCAGGTTGCTGCGTTGCAGCTGTTCGTACAAGGCTTGCGCCGCGCCGGGCTGACCGTTGCGAATCAGCCACAGGCTTTCGTCGTAACGCGGCGCCTGGGGGGCGGTGGCTGCGGTGTTCCAGAGCTTGAATTGTTCAGTGATTTTGTCACCGGCCTTGCCCTGATGGCAGGTCAGGCAGGCGTCCGGCGTGCCGAGTTTTTTCGCCCGCTCAGGGTTGGGAATGCTGAAGCTGTGGTCATGCCGAAAGTCATTGCCCATGTAGAACTTGCCGGGCATGTGGCAATCCACGCACTGCGAACCCGGTTGCCCCATGACGTGGCGGGTGTGCTCGACAGAATCGTAGTTTTTCGCCTGCAAGCCCTTGCCCTCGACACCGGCCACCGAGGTTTTGCCGGCGCTGTTGTGGCATTGCAGGCAGACGCCGTTGCCCGGTGCCTTGAGTTCGTTGCTGTGGGGGTTGTGGCAGTTGCTGCAGCGCACGCCCTTGTCGAACATTTTGCTCTGGGCGAAGGAGCCGTGTTCGAACACTTCGTCCTTGATCTTGCCATCCAGCGCATACAACTCGCGGGTCAGGGGGCTGGGCAGATAGTCATCCATCAGCCGCTTGCCAACGGTGAAGCCATCGCCCAGCGGCGCGCGCCGTGAGTGGCAGCGGGCGCAGGTTTCGATCTCGACGGTCGCGTCCTTGTCTTTGAGGTCGACGGCGAAACCGGCGTGGATCAGATCAGTCTTTTTCGCGGTCCATTCCAGGTGGCTGGACGCCGGGCCGTGGCACGCCTGACAACCCACGCCAAGGCTGTTCCACTGACTGTCAAAGGTGTTTTTAGCCGCGTCGAAGTTGCGTTTGTAGCCGGTGGTATGGCACTCGACGCACATGAAATTGGCGTTCTGGCTCGGCTTGCTCCAGTGCAACGGGTTCTTGAAATTCACACCCTGGCCCGGATAGAGGTGAAACCAGCGGTGTTTCTCGGTATCCCAGGCGACGCCCAACGCCTGCAACCGACCGTCACCGACTTCAATCAAATACTGCTGCAACGGCGCGATGCCAAAGGTGTAGGCGACCTTGAAGTCAGCGTTGTTGCCATCAATGCCCGGTGTGTTGACCCAGAATTCGTCGTTCTTGCGCGAAAACCGGGTCGTCTCGTTTTCGGCCTTGAAGGTAACGTTGTTGAAGTCGCCGAGCATCGTCCCGGCGCTGGCTTCCTGCATCGCCAATTGGTGATGCGAGCCTTGCCAGTCCTTCACTTGTTCGCTGTGGCAAGCCTGGCACTGTTGCTCATCGACCATCTTCGCCGGCGCGGCGACCACGGGTTTTTCAGGAGCAATGACCGGTGTACTGAGCGGCGGCGCATAGGTCACCGGGGCCGGTTGGCTGCTGAACAGAAACCAGCCAATGCCCGCGATCGCCAGGAGCAGCACGCTGATGAGAACGGGAAACAGATAACGAGAAAACGAAGTCGGTGACGAATCAGGGTTTGGGGCGGCTGCTTTATTTTTATGTTTCGGCATTGCGACTTCCATAGTCCGGGTGCGTTTGCCGTCAGGCGCGCGTTCTAGCTCGATGCAGCTTTGACGGATGCCGGGCGTCTGTCAAATGACAGGTGTGATCCTCTGCGCGGCGATAGATGAATGTTGTGATTCTGCACAACAAAACGCGCTGCATTAGCTATACCTGTTAAACCGTTTCCAAACCGTAGTCGACCGCCCTACAGGAGTTACCGCATGAAGCTTGCATTGATGATGAGTACATTGTGTATTGCCTCGATCGGCGTAGTTGGCTGCGCCAGCAAAAAGGTCGAGCCAGACGAGTATTCAGGCTTCCTCAAAAATTACAGCCAACTCCAGGAAGCCAAGTCACCTTCGGGTGCCGTAGTGATGCGCTGGATCGATCCGAAAGTTGACATCAAGAAATTCCAAAGCGTGTACATCGAGCCGACCCAGCTGTATCCCAAGCCTCAGCCGACGGCAAAAATCCCTCAGACCACCCTGAACGGAATCACCAGTTATTACGATCAGGCGCTCAAACGCGAAATCGGCAAATCCCTGCCGCTGGCCTCAGGCCCTGGCCCGGGTGTGATTGTGGTGCGCGCCGCGATCACTGCCGTGAGCAGCAAGACCGAAGGGCTGAAGCCTTATGAAGTGATCCCGATTGCGCTGGTGGCAGCGGCGGTGAGTACGGCCAGCGGTATTCGTGATCAACAGACCGACCTGGCCACCGAAGCGGTGTTCCTGGACGGCGGCAGCAATAAAGTTGTGGCCCAGGTCGTGCGCAAGGGCACCGGCAAACCGCTGGAAAACGAATCGCAGGTGATGAAGGCCGATGACGTGAAAGGCGTGATCGATGGCTGGGCTGCGGATATGCATCAGTCGTATCTGAAGCTCAAATCCAAATAATGTATCGGGGCTGAGGGCCTCATCGCGAGCAGGCTCGCTCCCACATTGGATTTGTGATCGACACACAATCCATGTGGGAGCGAGCCTGCTCGCGATGGCGGACTCACACACGCCGCATCACTCCCCGACAAACCACCGGTAATACGGATTCCCCCCATCCCCGCGCATCACCTCGCGAATATCCCTGGCCCACGCATCACGGTCGCCGTCATAGGCATGCAGGCTCGCCCGATAGAACTGCATCAAGCGCTGCTGGTGCGCATTCATCCGCTCGATGAATCCCGCATCGGCATTCACTAACGGTGGCGCGACGTGCAAGTCCAGCAGGGCGGGGAGCACCCGACTGATCTCTTTGGCCCGCACCCACGGCGCATATTCGATACGCGGCTGGTCGTCGGTCACCGGCGGGGCATCGGCGGCGAAACGCTCCAGCCCTGTGCGATCGGTGACCCACGTGGCGAGCAAGGCGTTGGCGGAACCGATGCCCACGTCCTGTAACGTGCTGCGCACGCTGTCCTGCTGGAAACGCTCGCTGATTTTCGCCGCATCCAGCGCAATCGGCTCCATCGAACCCACCAGCAGCATTTCGTGGAACTCGCTGGTCCACACGTTGGCGTACGGGAAAACATCGAGAAAGCTGCGCACCAGGGCGCGTGAATCGTCGATGTTCTGCGTGGGCAGCGGCAGCCACTGCGCGACCAGCCCCTGTTTCTCAAGGCGACTGGCAGCCAGTTGGTAGAAGTCCCTGGAGTAAAGATTGACCACGCCGGCCGCGGAGGGCGGTGGCGGTTCAAGGGTGATCAAGTCATAGCGCTGCGGGTTGCGCAGCAGCTCCTGGCGCCCGTCGCGCAGGCGTACGTCAACGCCGGGATCGGCGGCGGCATTGAAGTTGCCTTTGAACAGCGGCGCAGCCTTGACCACCGAAGGCAGCAACTCGGCCACCACCCGGTGTTCCAGCCCCGGATAACGGGTCAATGCGCCCGCGGTGATGCCGGTGCCAAAGCCGATCACCAGCGCCGAGCGCGGTTCGCCGTTGTGGATCAGCAGCGGCAGCAGCGCCTGAATGCGCATGTAACGCAGGGACGGCATGGCGTCGCCGGTGTTGGACACGCCTTGAATGTACAAGCGCTGGAAGGCTTTCTGCCCCTTGCCCTGGGTGACCACCGCCACGGTCCCGCCGCGGCCTTCTTCATAGAAGGCCAGCGTGGCGTTGCGAGCACCGGGGAGCAGGCTGGCGAGTTTGTTCACCGGGGTAAATACCGCCACCGCCACCGACAACAAGCCGATAGCCACCACCGCTTGGCGCCGACCTTTCTTGACCCCGTGACCCTTGCGCACCGCGAAGTACCCGATCCCGGCGGCGACGATGGCCAACAGCCCCAATGTGCGTACCAGGCCCAGCCACGGAATCAGCACAAACCCGCAGAGCATCACCCCGACAATCCCGCCCAGCGTATTGAACGCCACGACAGCGCCGACATCCTGGCCGATCCGCTCGCGGCCAACGCTCAGGCGCAGGGCCAGGGGAAACGCCGCGCCCAACAACAGCGTCGGCACAAACACGATGCTTAACGCCGCCACCGCAAACCGCGCGCTCATGCCCGGCAACTCACTCGCACCCAGCGACAACACCCAGGCTTCGGCGAGGCTTTGCGCGACCACCAACCAGCGACCGAGCAGGGCGATTTCCAGCAACGCGACCAGCCCGGCGCCGGCGATCAGCAAACCGAATACTCCCCAGGGATCACGAATGCGCTCCACCCGACGGGCCAGCAGCACACTGCCGAGAAACAGCCCGGTGAGGTACGTCGCCAGCACCACGGCAAAGGCGTAGGTGCGGGTGCTCATGAACTGCACGATCGATTGCGACCAGACCAACTCATAACCGAGGGCCACGCCGCCGGCAATCGAGTACAGCCATAAGGCCAGTCGGTCGGGCGCTTTGCTCGACGTGTGTTTCGCCGGCGCAACGGCCGGCAGTGAACGGTGACGCTGAAACCACAAGGCGCCGGCGGCGGCCAGCAGGTTCAGCATCGCGGCGGCCAGGGCACTGCCGCGCACGCCGAGGGTGGCAATCAGCACGAACGCGGCAAGCAAGGTGCCGGCGATGGCCCCGGCGGTGTTCGCCGCGTAAAGCTGGCCGCCAGCCTTGCCCAGATTTAGCGGGTCAGTGGCCAGCGAGCGCACCAGCACCGGCAAGGTGCCGCCCATCAACAGCGCCGGAATACCCACCAACGCAAACGGCAATACCCATGCGGCCAGACCGATGTGTTGTTCCAGCCAGGCAAACGGGCTGGCCGCGAGGCTCATGGCAAAGGTCGCGCCGACACCCAGCACGGCCACCACCACTTCCAGTCCTGCATACAGCAGAACGGGCTGCTGCAATCGATCCGCCCAGCGTCCGAACAGCCATCCACCCAAGGCCAGCCCGGCAAAAAAAGCGCTGATACCGGTGGTGATTGCATAGACCTCGACGCCGACCACCAGCGACAGTTGCTTGATCCACAGCACCTGATACACCAGCGCCGCGGCACCGGAGACGAACAGCAACAGGGCCGGGATCAGCAGCGCGGGGGAGGCGGCATGAGGAACAGGAATGGCCGACGACTTGCTGGCGACACGTGAGGACATAGGGCTATTGCCTTGTACAAATTTCGAATTAAACACAAAACCATTGTAGGAGCCGGCTTGCCGGCGATAGCGGCCGTCCAGTCGATAAAAGTGTCGCCTGAAAAAACGCCATCGCCAGCAAGCCGGCTCCTACAGGGTTTGTGTTTGCACCATGGAATAGGGCCGCTCGCCCGGTCAGGGCGAGCGGCGGTCAAACGTTATTTCTTGGCTTTTTCTTCAATCCGCCGATCCACATCCGCGCGGATCTGATCGATGCTGAAGCTCGCCGGTTTCTGGCTAGGCGGATACTCGACGAAGGTTTCCAGGAATCTCGCGGCCTGGGTGGACGCTAGCGATACGAGGTACGCGTTCTTGGCCGTCCAGTCGTAATACTGGTCGGAAACCACGTCGGCACGTTCATACGGATCCATGCGCAGGTTGAAGATTTTCGGTACGCGCAGGCACACGAACGGTTCAGCCCAGACTTCGAAACCACCTGGTTTGCGTTGTTCGCAGAACACCGCTTTCCAGTTGCCGGAGCGCATGGACACGAGCACGCCGTCATCGTTGAAGTAGAAGAACTGCGTGCGCTCACTCTTAGGCGATTGGCCGGTCAGGTACGGTAGTTGGTTGTACCCGTCCAGATGCACCTTGAAACTGGTGCCGCCTGAAGCCGGCGCCCAGCCCTTGAGCAGCTTGTCCTTGACCCCGTCGTCGCCAGCAGCCGCCAGCAGGGTCGGGAACCAGTCGAGGCCCGAGAAAAGTTCGTTGGAAACCTCGCCCGGTTTGATCTTGCCCGGCCAACGCACCATGGCCGGAACGCGGTAGGCACCTTCCCAGTTGGAGTTCTTCTCGTTACGGAACGGCGTGGTCGCCGCGTCCGGCCAGGACCATTGATTCGGGCCGTTGTCGGTGGTGTAGACCACGATGGTGTTGTCGGTGATTTTCAGGTCATCGAGGGTCTTGAGCAGTTTGCCGACATCGCCGTCGTGCTCGAGCATGCCGTCGGCGTACTCGTTGCCTGGCATGCCGCTCTGGCCCGCCATCGATTCACGCACATGAGTGAAGGCGTGCATGCGCGTGGTGTTCATCCAGACGAAGAACGGCTTATCGGCCTTGGCCTGTTTCTCGATGAACGCTTGCGCAGCGGCGGTGGTTTCGTCGTCGATGGTTTCCATGCGCTTGGTCGTCAAGGCGCCGGTGTCCTCGATCTTGCCATCGGCAAAGCTGTGGATCACGCCGCGTGGAGAGTTGGCCTTGACCCACTCGGGGTCATCTTTGGGCCAATACGGTCGTTGCGGCTCTTCTTCGGCATTGAGGTGGTACAGGTTGCCAAAAAATTCGTCAAAGCCGTGGTTCGTTGGCAGGTATTCATCCCGGTCGCCCAAGTGATTTTTGCCGAACTGGCCTGTCGCGTAGCCTTGCGATTTGAGTGCCTGAGCGATGGTGATGTCGCGTTTCTGAATGCCGACCGGCGCACCTGGAATGCCGACTTTCGACAGGCCGGTACGCAACGGCGTCTGGCCGGTGATGAACGATGAGCGTCCGGCCGTGCAGCTGTTCTCCGCGTAATAGTCGGTGAACAGCATGCCTTCCTTGGCAATCCGGTCGATGTTCGGAGTCTTGTACCCGACCACGCCCATGGAGTAGGCACTGATGTTGGTCTGGCCGATGTCATCGCCGAAGATCACCAGGATATTGGGTTTTTCGGCGGCCCCGGCAGTCGCCGAAATCGCCATCACCGAGGCCGCCACCAGGGCGAGTTTCGGTAGCCACTTGCGTATGCGAGTCATCTGACTTGCTCCTTTTGCGCTAGTGTCGCGTGGTGCGACAAACGTTTATTGCAGTCCTGCGTCACGCTTTTTATTGCACTTGCTCGGGAGTGGCGGCCGCCTCGAACGGATAGATCCGGCGCCATTCGGACGCCATGTCGACGATAGTCCAGCCACGGGTTTTTGCTTCGTCCAGGGCTTTGTCCAGGCGCCCGATATCGGACTTGCGGTCATAGGCCCATTCGCGTTTGGCGTCGGTGTGGTGCACCAACCCCATGAATCGTTTGCCGGGGCCGGCGGCAGTCCACTGCAACATTTGCAGGTCGCCGTCGGAATTGCCGAACGCCAGGATTGGCCGCTTGCCGATCACCGCGTCGATGCTTTCCGGTTTGCCCGGACCGTCGTCGTTGTGGGCCAGTTTGGGCGTGCGCACGATCGAGGCTTTGCCGTCCTTGAACTGGAACGCCGTGACGAAGGTGGTGCCGATCACTTGCTCGGGCGGGATGCCATAGACCTTCTCGGCGAAGGCGCGCATGAACCCGGTGTCGCCACCGGAGACGATGTAGGTCTTGAAATCCTGGCCGCGCAGGTAGTCGAGCATTTCCAGCATCGGCTGGAAGATCATCTCGGTGTACGGCTTGCCGGTCTTCGGATGCCGGGCCTGGCTCAGCCAGGTCTTGGCATAGTCGTCGAAGGCTTCGGTGGTCATGCCGGTGTGGGTCGCACCGAAGATCTTCATGATGCCGTCCATGCCGGCGGCGGCGAGTGCCTGGTGATCGTTTTCCAGGACGGCCTTGAAGGGCTGGGTGGTTTTCCATTCCGGGTGCTGCGGCGCGGTGCGCTTGACCTCTTCCAGGGCAAACAGCAATTCGAAGTACATCGGCTGCTCGCTCCACAAGGTGCCGTCGTTGTCGAACACGGCGATGCGGTCAGCGGGCTTGACGAAGTCCCTGCTGGATTGGTCGGTGACCGTCTGGACGAACTCGATGATGTGCTTTTTCGCCGGGCCGTCATTCCACGACGGCAATGGTTCGTTAGCGTGCGCCAGCAGCGGCAGGATCAGCGTGAAGAGCAGCGTCAGCCCGAAACGATGGTGGCTTGATGTCGCGTTCGTCATGGGAATTCCTTCTCGTGGACGGGGTTGAGCGGCCGCAGTGCGGGAACGGTCCGGACGTTGCTGCCTCGCGCCTGACTATGCAGCGTAGACAAGGATTGCCCGAGTTGGCGCAGCGCCTGATCTTCGGTCGATTGACGGCTGTAACAGGCGCGTAACAGGTCCTGTAGGCGCGGGCCGAGGACGCTCAATTTCAGGCCCCCGCGACTGCGTTTGAGCCACAGGTACAGGGCGCTGAGTTGCGCCGGTCGGGCGTTGATTTGCCGTGGAATCTGCCGCCAGGCGTAGTCGGCAGATTGCAGCCACGCGGCGTGTCGGGCACGGCGTCGGTCGCGCACGGAAAGGTAAACGCGATGCATGAAAGGCCTTGCCAACCAGCCCAGGAGCAGCACTGCCGGCAGCAGCAAGACAACCAGCCAGTGCCTGGAAAAACGCACGCGACTGTGTTCGCCCATTAGTTTCAGGTCTTCGGCAATCGAGAACACTGGCGTGTAAGCGCTGTTGGCGATGGCCTCGAAGCTCACTGCCGGCACTTGCGCGGTGCGGGTTTGCTGGCTGCTGGCGTCCCACCATTTCAGCTCGATTGCGGGCAGGCTGTGATGGCCTTCGCTGTCGATACGGTAAGTCACGGTGTCGATGCGTTGGCCGCCGGTGAAGTTGCCCCGGCCGTCGTCCAGGCTGCTGATTTGCGGGTTCTTCGGGTAACGGCTCAGGCCGCTGACATCGCCCAGTGACGGCGCAGGCAGCGACATGGCCATGGCGTTGTCGGCCTGTAAGGTCAGTTGCCGGGTCAGGCTGTCGCCGACCTTCAAAGGCGTTGCCGAGTCGATGACTTTTTGCGTGAAACGCAGCCCTTGCGCCACCAGTACCGGTTCGCCGGATTTGAATCCAGGTGGTTGCTTGGCGGTGAAATGCAGCGGCTTGCTTTGCGCACTTAACGGGGCGCTGGCCTGGCCCGGCGTGGCCTGCACGGTCAGCGCCGGAATGTCGAAACTCCGGGCCAGATTCGGGCTGATCCGGTAGCTGTAGCGCATGCCGTTGAACGCCTTACCGTCCAGCGTCTGGTTGATGTGCTCGGCATGGCCGTCGGGCGGCAGCACCAGCGCGCCGGGCAGTTTCAGGTCGGGCAGGGCGGGGGCGTCGGTGAACCAACTGTCGGTGAGGACGTCGAGTTGCAGTTCCAGGAGGCCGCCGACCATGACCGGGTCTGCGGGTTGCAGGCGGGTCTGGATGCGCAGTTCGGGTTCGGTGGCGAGGGCGGATGTGGTGATCAGGCAGCAGAGCAAGGCGGCAAGTTTTGTGGTGAGTGAGCGGACGCCATCGCGAGCAGGCTCGCTCCCACAGTTGATTGGATTGAAATCAATTTTTTGTGATCGCCTCAACTCCCCTGTGGGAGCGAGCCTGCTCGCGATGGCCATGACTCGATTCATGGCTTGCCCCCCACCTGATCCTGCAAGCTGAACTTCTGCTTGAGGAATTTCGCTGGCGATGTCGTCAGGTTCTGCAACCACAACGCGTCCGACGTCGCCTGCTCGGTCTCCACGGCTTTGCTTTGTCCCTTGCCCGGCGCCTTGTCCATCTTGATTTCGTCGGGTTTGACCTCAGGCGCGTTCTGTTCGGCGCTCTCGGTGTCTTTCTCCAGGGCGATGGCCAACGCCAGATTGGCCGTGGCCTCCGGGAACTGTGGTTGCAGCTTCAGCGCCTGGGTGTAGGCCGCGATGGCCTGATCAAACTTGAAACGGCGCACGTAAATATTGCCCAGGTAGAAATACGCCTGGGGTGTTTCCAGTCGCGCAAAACTCGCCAGCGCGAGGTCAAAATCCGCCGCGTTATAGGCCGCGATGCCTTTCCAGTACGGATCTACAAACAGGGCGGCAGCCTGCGGGAAATGCTCATGTTCGAAGGCCCAGCGACCTTGCTGGTCGGGGGTGAAAAATGCATCGGTCAAAGCGTTGGCCTGGGCATTGGTGTGCTGAAAACCGATGCCCAGCGCCAGCAGCAAACCGGCCGTCCAGTTCAGGCTCCAGCCTTTGCGCACGCAGAAAAACGCGATCAGCAACAGCGGCCAGCACAGCCAGTATCCGGCGTCTTTCCAATGCAACTCACGCTGCTCGTCACTGGCCGCCTGGAAATGTTGACGGGCGTGCAGTTCGATCCAGTCCAGATCGTTGTCATTGAGCGTCAGGCTGCCCAGCGGCGCCGCCATGGCTGATGCCAACTGCTTGAGCGCGGCCTGGTCGAAACTGCCAAGGGCCGGGCGGCCGTTGCTGTCGGTGCGCGGCTGGCCATTGGCGTCGCGAATGATCCCGCCATCCTCGCGCCCGACCGCGAGGATCAACACTTGCAGCGTGCTGTCGTTCAGTTGCTTGCCCAGGCCGGCGAGTTGCGAGGTGTCGGCGCCGTCGGTGATCAGCAACAACGTGCCCGGCGTTTTCTCCGCCGCCAACAGGCGTTTGGCCTCGTCGATCACCGCGCCGACATCCTTCCCAGGTTTGCCGATCAGGTCACTGCTCAATGCCTGGATAAACGTATCGAGCAACGCCGGATCGTCGGTTGGCGGCAGCACCAGATGTGCGCTGCCGGCGTAGGCGATCAGCGCGTTGCGAGCACCGGCGCGGCGCTGGATCAGGTCGTGCAGTTTGTGTTTGACCGCTTCCAGGCGACTGGGCGGCATGTCGCTGGCGTCCATCGAGGGCGAGAGGTCGATGGCAATGATCAGCGGCGCACGATTTTCCAGAAAGTCCGGCCGGTCCTGCTCCCAGGTCGGCCCGGCAGCGGCGAGGGCGCCCAACATCAACAGCGCGCATACCAGATGCACCGGCCGCAAGCGCTGTTGGTCCTGCGGGGTCATCAGCAAGTGCGGCAGCAAGTGCTCGGCAATGTTGCTGCGCAAACGCCGCTGCACATCCCGGCTGCGCCTCCAGAGCCACGGCAGCAAGGCACCCAACGGCACGAGCAAGAGCCACAGCGGACGGAGGAAGTGCAAGTCGCTGAGGTTGATCTCCATCTCAAGCCTCCTGCCGCTGACGCGCGAGGGTCAGGTGCGGACGCAGCAGGGCGCCGAGGTGGTAGAGCGCGAGCAAACCGATAGCGGCGCCGAGCGGCCACCAGAACAGATCCTTTTTCGGTTGGTGGCTGAGGGTTTTCACCTGGTGCGGGGTCAGCGTGTCGAGGGTGCTGTAGACCTGATCCAGCGCGGTGCGGTCTTCGGCGCGGAAGAACTTGCCACCCGTGGCGTCGGCGATCTGCTGCAAGCCTTGCAGGTTGACCTTGGCTTCGCCTTCGGCGCTCGGTTCGCCAATGCCGATGGTGTGAATCACCACACCCTTGGCGGCGGCCATCGACGCCGCGTGATCCGGGGTGATGGCGCTGCTGGTGTCGTTGCCGTCGGTGAGCAGGATCAGGACTTTTTCCTGTTCGTGGGCCTGATCCAGCAACTTCAGGCTCAGGCCAATCGCATCGCCGATGGCGGTGTTTGGTCCGGCCATGCCGATGCCGGTGTCGTCCAGCAACAGTGACAGGCTGGCGTGATCGAGTGTCAGCGGCGCCTGCGGATACGCGCCGCTGCCGAACACGATCAAGCCCAGGCGATCTTCTTTACGCTTGTCGATAAAACCGTGGACCACGTCCTTGACCGCCGCCAGACGATTGATCTTCTGCCCGTTGGCATCGGTGAAATCAGTGGTTTCCATTGACTGGGAGATGTCGATGGCCAGCATCAGATCGCGCACCGGTTGCTGGCGTTCGATGGGTTTTTCCACCAACACCGGGCGTGCGGCCGCGAGCAGCAACAGCGCCCAGACCAGCAGGTTCAGGAGCAATTGCCAGCGATTGTTGCGTGTGCCGGCGGCGCTTGGCGCCTGTCCGACCGCGCGGCTCATGGCGCCAAAAAACGGCACCCGCACGGCGCTGCGGGCTTCGCGGTAATCGGGCAGGTAGCGGTAACCCAACCAGGGCAACGGCAGGAGCAGTAACAGCCAGGGGTAATCAAGCTGCCACATGGTGCGACTCCACCCAGTGTTTGCAGGTGTCGAACAGCTGCTGACGCTGATCATTGGGCAACGCCAGCAATGTTGCATCCGGCGCATAGGCCAGCAACGCCAATTGCCGGCTGAAATCCGCCGGCAACGGCTGCGCACTGTGCTGCGCCAGAAATGCCTGCCAACGCTCATTACCTAACGCCGCAGGACCTTGTAGGAGCGAGGCTTGCCCGCGAAGAACGATTACACGGTTTGTCTGGGATACCGTGGGGCCTGGTTCGCGGGCAAGCCTCGCTCCTACGGGATCTGGCATCGACAGGGCTACGCGTTTGAGCAGTTCGGGGAGTTCGCGCAGGGCGCTGATTTGATCATCGCTGCTTTGCAGTTCAGCCAACCGCACCAGCGCCTCGCGCCGATACCGATCCCGCCGCCACTGCCAATACCGCCGCGCACCCACCAGCAACACGGCGCCCATCAACACCGCCAGCAACACCCACCAGCCCCACGTCTGCGGCGCATAACTGACGGGCGCCGGCAGGGCCATTTCCTTGAGTTGCTCAATGCTCGGCACGTTGGG
Organism: Pseudomonas sp. FW300-N2A2; assembly: GCF_017351735.1. Classification (NCBI taxonomy): domain Bacteria; kingdom Pseudomonadati; phylum Pseudomonadota; class Gammaproteobacteria; order Pseudomonadales; family Pseudomonadaceae; genus Pseudomonas; species Pseudomonas sp. FW300-N2A2. The sequence continues at coordinate 65,510 of NZ_JACNDU010000001.1, forward strand.
ATTCATCGCCGCCCCCCGCCGAGCTTTCCCAGTTCCGCGCGCAGTTGTGCCTGCGCCTCGGTCGCCGTACTGAACATCATCAACGGCACCTGACTGCGTCGCAGCAGCGTGGCGACGTCCTTGAGCCGACCACTGAGAAAATCCCCCAGCGGCTGATGAACACTGCGTTGCTCGACCGCCAGCTCGACTTGCAACTGACCTTGAGTAATCAGCAAACGACCATTTTTCGGCAGGTTCAACGCCAGCGGGTCGTACACCTGCATGGCAATCACATCGTTGTGCGCCGCCAGTTGCCGCATCAGTTGCAAGGTGCGTTCGCCCGCACCGGCAAAGTCGCTGACGATGCAGATCAGGTGATCGTGACCGGCCACTGCCAGACACTGTTGCAGGACTTTATCGAGTTGATCCTCGCCCTCGGCGTCCGGGTTGGCCGCGCTCAATGCCTGATTCTGCTGGACGATGCGACTGCACAGCGCTTCGATCCGTTTGCGGCTGCGCAACGGGGCAATCGCGTCGATCCGTGAGTCGTTGAATACCAACCCTCCAACCCGGTCGCCCGCGTTGAACACCATCCACGCCGCCAGTGCGCCGAGTTCGGCGGCAACCGCGGATTTGAAACTGCGTTGCGAGCCGAAAAACATCGACATGCGCTGGTCCACGAGGATCAACGCCGGGCGATCGCGCTCTTCGGTGAACGTGCGCACCACCGGTTTGCCGGTGCGCAGTGAGGCGCGCCAATCGAGGTGACGCAAGTCGTCCCCCGGTTGATAGCGGCGCAACTCATCGAAATTCAGACCGCGCCCCCGCAGCCGCGAGGCGTGGTTGCCGGCGAGGATGCTGCCTTGCGGCTGGCGTGCGAGGAAACTCAGGTCACGGGCCTTGAATTCCAGCGCCATCAATTGCGCCAGAGAGACATAGACCAGACCGTCGACACTTTTTATTTTCAACATCAGGCAGGAATCGCAACGTTATCGAGCAGGCGATCCAGCACCTGATCGGCCGTGACGCCATCAGCGACCGCGTCATAACTCAGCTGCAAACGATGCCGCAGCACCGGATGCACCACGGCGCGCACGTTGTCCGGCGAGACAAAATCCTGCCCCTGCAACCAGGCATCGGCGCGGGCGCAACGGTCCAGGCCGATGCCGCCGCGCGGGCTGGCGCCGATGGCGATCCAGCGGCCCAGGTCCGCGTCGTAATCCGTCGGATGGCGGGTGGCGTTGATCAGGTCGATCAGGTAACGATCGATGGCCGGGGACACATGGATGGCGCTGACTTCCCGGCGTGCAGCGAAAATCACGTCCTGCGACAGCGCGAAACCCTGCACCGGCGCGGTCTTGGCGCCTGTCGCAAACTCCTCTTCCCGCAGCAGCCGCAGTACTTGGCTCTCGTTTTCCGCGCTCGGGTAATCGAGCAGCACCTTCATCAGAAAACGGTCCATCTGCGCTTCCGGAAGCGGGTAAGTGCCTTCCTGTTCGATGGGGTTTTGGGTGGCGACCACAATGAACAACTCCGGCAGCCCATGGCTGTTGCCGGCCACGGTGATTTGCCGTTCTTCCATCGCTTCCAGCAGGGCTGCCTGGACCTTGGCCGGTGCGCGGTTGATTTCGTCGGCCAGAATCAGGTTGCCGAACAGTGGACCGGGCTGGAACCGGATCTCGTTCTTGCCATCGATCTGGTGCAGCACTTCGGCACCGGTGATGTCCGACGGCAGGAGATCAGGGGTGAACTGGATGCGACTCATCTTCGCGTCAAGGTGTTTGGCCAGTGCTTTCACCGTGCGGGTCTTGGCCAGCCCGGGCAAGCTTTCCAGGAGCAAATGGCCGTTAGCGAGAAGACCCAGCAGAATCTGCCGGATCACTTGATCCTGGCCCAGCACCGCTTCGGCGATGCTGGCTTGCAGGGCATTGAGGTCGTTGAGTGCGGTCATTGAGGGGCCTTTATTCAAGTCGCCAAAGGCGTTGGCAGGTTGATCGATAAAACTGGCGATCCCTGTTCACTTCTAGAAGAACGCCAAAGTCAGGTTGACGCTGAATCCGTTGCCTTCAGGCCGGTTCTTGGTGTCGAACTCCGGGATCCAGCGAGCGTTGACGCTGGCCTGGGCGTCGGCGAATTTGCCGGCCCAGCCCACCGTCGGTCCGGCGCCCACCGAGCGTCCGCGAAAGCCGCTGTTGGCGCCTGACCCGGAGTCGTCGGTGAGCTGCTGGATGTAGCCCGCGGCCATGCCGGCGTTCCAGCCGTTGCCGAAGCCGTGGGTCCATAGAGCATCGAGGGTGAAGAGGTTGCCGTTCTTGTAGTCCGTGGCGTCGTTTTCGGTGTAGAACTCAAGCCCCCCGGACAAGGTGAACTCGCCGCCCTTGCCGTCGAGGTGAGTGAAGGCCACGGTGGGCATGAAGGTGTAGGTGTTCTGCCCGGCGTTGGCCAGGCGATCATCGTTGTAAGCGCCGGTCGGCAGGTAGATCGGCAAGGACAACGAGAGGTGGTTGACCTCGTCGAAGTGGTAGCCGGCGGCGATGGGCGTCACCAGCAGGTCGGCGAACTGGGTGCCGGTATCTTCCGTTCCCAGCGTCCGGCCACGAGGCCCGGTGACGCTCGCGGTAATGTCGGTGTACTGCACCGGCACGCCAATCGCCGACGCGTAGTTCCAGCGACCCTTGCCGGTGTCCCAGACATGGGTGAAGTTGGCCATGGTGTAAGACACTTTCAGGTCCAGGCCGGCACTCAAGGCGCCAACGATAGGCACTTGCACGTTGCCCTTGAGCTCGCCGTCGTACCAGAAACTGCTCAACGACATCACCCAGCCGGGTTCCGGTGGCACGATCCCGGCATTGGAAAATACCTGCAAGCCGGTCATCGGCCGACCGCCACCGCCTTCTGCTGCCAGTACCAACGGGCTGCTGCCGACCACGCAGAGGGCCAACAAAGGACGTACCACAAAAAACCTGACCATGGCTGGCTCCGCTTATTGATTTTGTGGGGTGACTGGCGTCAACGAGGGCATTTTCCACTCGCCGCTGGAGACTTCCGGTCTTGGCAGGTACAGGCGCAGGACACCGTAGAAAGGCCCGTTCGGCGCTGGCAGCCAATTACTTTGCAGGTCCTTGGCCGGGGCTTTGTGCTGCACATAGAGGGTCAGGCCGCCGTCGGCATCCAGCTTGAGATCCGACAGCATTCGCGAGTTGATCAGGTAACGATTCAACGAGTTGGCGACCAGCAATTTGTTCTTGCCGTCGTACATCGTCAGCGACCAGAACGCGTCGGCCGGGGGCAGGGCGCCCTTGTCGAAATGCAGCGTGTAATCGTGTTTCGAGGCATCGACCGGCTGACCGTCCTTATCGACGAAATAGCCGATGTAATTCGCCTCCTCGGCAGAGTTGCCGAAGATCCCCATGTTGGCGCCGGCGTAGCGGTACAGGTAGTTACCGTTGAGGTGGTCACGGGTGCCGAACAAATCGCCGCTGCTGACCTGATGGCTGTCGACCTTGTCCTTTTTAAACTGTGCGAATTCGGCCTTGGCGTCGGCGATGCCGTCTTCCAGGGCTTTGCGCTGACTGGCAGGCAGCTCGTTGGGTTTGAACGGCTTGCCGGCTCCGATGCCGATTTTGGCGAAGCGCGCCAGCAAGTCTTTTTCCGCGTCCTGGGGCGGGGCAAACGACAGCATGAAATTCAGGTAGCCGAACAGCTCCGGGGTTTCGCTCATGGTCGGCGTGGGCTTGGGCCAGTCGACCTTCGGCGCGGCAGGCGGGGCCTTTTGTTTAACGTAGTGGCTCAGCGGCTCGATCTTGTAGCCCTTCTGGATGTTCTTGACCTTGCCCAGGTCTTTTTCGTCGAACAACTGCGTGCGATACAGCGCGTAGGCGATGTTGGTTTCACTGCGCAGCAGACGGTCGATTTCAACCGGTTGCTGACCTTGCCAATTCGGCCCGGCGATCATGAAATGCCCGCCGGCGTTGCCCGTGCTGCGGGTGCCCAGATACGCAAAATTCTGCGTGTAGGCGTCGATCAGTTGCACCGAGTAGTAACGGTGTTCTTCGATGGGCGGCAGGGTCAGCACCACCGGCTCGGCACGCAGATCCATCCAGATAAACGAGTAGGGCGTGTCGGCGTTGGGCGTGACGAAGGCCGTGTCCTTGGCGGTGAAAGCCTGTGCGGTGTTGCCGATCCGGTTGAGCGGTGCCTTGAAGTTCGGGCTCTTCTTGTCGACCGCCTGGGTGTAGAGGGTCTTGTACATTTCCACCACCGGGTAGCCATACAAATAAGCTTCCTTGGCGATGGCCCGCGCTTCTTCCGGGCTGGCGGTGAATCCGGTCTTTTGACTGACGCTGACCTCTTGAGCGCCAACGCCGCAACTGACAAACATACTCATCAAGCTGTAACCGGCTGCGCGAATTGCACCGTGCATAAATAAGGTCCTTATTTGCCGAAGGTGACGTTGATCCCCGCGAACAGCGTGAACTGCGGCAAGCCATCGCCCTTGCGCTCGACGGTCCACTGCGGCTCGATGAAGGCATTGAGAATATTGGACCCGGATTTCCAGACCTTGCCGGCACCCAGACCGAGGGGGATGTAATGGGTGTCGTTTTTCAGGTCGAAGGTCCAGATGGCGGTGGAGCGCAGGTACCAGCCTCTATCGAGGTTGTGAATGACAAACGGCTGCAGGGTGGCCGATTCGACATGCGGGCGGTCGCTGTCGCCGGCAAAAGAGCTCTGGTATTGCACCAACGCACCAAGCAAGCCACGGGGCGATGAATCAATCGCAATGGCCGCCAGCCCCGCTTGCCACTTGCCGGTGCCGAGCTCGTCCCGATCGGCGTAGGGCGCGGTGATCATCGGGCCAATGCCCAACTGCACGCCTTCGGTCTTGAGCAGGAAGATATCAAACAGGTTCAGATCGCCTTCGCCGGTGCTGTAGCCACCGTGCGGATCGGGACGGGTGCTGATCGGTGCGGTGGCGCGCAGCAACTGCGGGACGCCGATGAAGTCGTTGGGCGCAATCGGCAGCGTCCCGCGCACCAGCAAATCGTTGGTGTGGATATTCGAGTCGTAGTACTTCGGGGTGTAGTAGTCCTGCAGGTTCATCCCCGGTGCGAGGTTCAACGGGTTGTTACTTTTGTTGGCCGTGTCAGCGTTGTCCGCCTGGGCACACACGGCGGACGTTATTGAAACCGCCAACAAAAGGGCGCTCGCTCCTGGAGTGTTCGACATGATTCCCCGGTTCCTTGGTGGCTCATTGGCCTACTCGGCACTTGGCGGCCGTTATGCGTAATCTCTTTCCTATCAAGCCTGTAGGACATGTCTGATGACGTTAGCAGTTGTCGGCGGGTAATCCAGTCGAAGGGCGCATTTGTCCGCCTGTGTAGTGGTTGTTGATGATGATCAAGCGCTTCAAACAAAACGTGGGATGGCATTCCGTATTCGAATAAAAAGCAGCCGGCATATTGCCGATGAGTCTTTGCGACCTGTGATTTGTGACAGTTTTCGGCGGCGTGTTTTTCGCTGATAGTTAAATGCCCAGTTTTCAATCACCGACGATTATCGAGAACACACCATGATGAACCAGCCCAATAAAAAATCAGCCCCCGATCGTTCCTGGGACGAAGCCACGATTCTTTTCAACGGCAAGCCGGTATTGCCGAACGAGACAATCGCCCTGCTTTATGGAGAGGACAATACTCTCGATATAGAAGCCACACCGGAAGTCGCCGAAGAGATTTATCTGGCGGTCGTGGATAATAATGAGGGCGTTAAACTCCTGGTGGAACCGGAATTGGAATCCTGGCACGAGCTGGTCGACGGAAAGTTAAGTTATAAAATCAGTCCGGAAGTTGGAAAGAGCGGTGCTTTTGCGTTCGTTCTAATGAGCCGGCAATTGATTATGCCGTTGGAGATCCCCTGCCAGGTGATGTCACCCGAACCAATTGAACAATTAATCATCCGGGTTAATGGCGCAGAGATAAAGTCTGGCGATGTTGTTTATGCGGTGAGAAATAGCAGTAATTTAATTGAGGTGGAACCTCTTCCTGGTAGCCCGCTAATAGGGCAGAACATTGTATTGTCATCGGATGCAGTGACACCCCCGAATCTGGGGCCAGTGTTTGAACCGCCACAAGGATCTCAAGCACTTGACCCCGTTGCTCGTTGGAGCCTGGATTGCGGTGACGAAACGGATGGAAACTTGTCAATCAAATTGAGTCTGGAGAGTAGCCCGCAAGAATTTATTCAGTTGCCAGTGGACGTGGGCTATCAAGACCGTGGTGTCATACTGACAACCATTATTCTGCAGACGGTTGGAAATTCAAAAACATTAACGACGAGATCCATGAAGGGGGTTCAGTTTAAGAAGGGGGTCAAGGTTGTGTGGCTAGGGGCAGACGATAGTCGTCTGAAACTTGAATACACCGATAAAAATGCATTCAGCTCTCTACAGTTTAAACAGGGGGAATTGGTCGGTGTGATTACTGCCCGCACCTTTGTTCGCGGAAAACCTAGTTCTTCAAGAACCATTAATATCGTTTAGCCCTGATAAGTATCAGGTTAAACGTGTGAACGTAGAACTCGCGATCACGTCCGTTCAATGGCACAGGACCTGGACGTGATCGCGGCGCTATGGCGGGGCTCAGCGCTTGTCCATCTGCTCTCGTTGCCGCTCCTCCTGCTCCCGCAGTTCCGGTGTGAACTCGGCCCCAAAATCCTCCGCCTCGAACACCTGGCGGATCTCGATCTCAGCTTCGGTACCCGGCATCGGGTTAGGGCAGCGCTTGACCCATTCGATCGCTTCCTCTTTCGACTTCACTTGCCACAGCCAGTAGCCGGCGATCAATTCCTTGGTTTCGATAAACGGGCCGTCAATTACCGTGCGCTTGTCGCCGGAAAAACGCACGCGCGCGCCTTTACTGCTGGAGTGCAGGCCTTCTCCGGCCAGCATGATCCCGGCCTTGATCAGCTCCTCGTTGTAATTGCCCATCGCGGTCAACAGTTCTTCGCTGGGCATGACGCCGGCCTCGGAGTCGGGGCTGGCTTTGACAATGATCATGAATCGCATGGGGTTGTCTCCAATGGATGTGAGTGACTCACAGCATGGTCGATTGGCCGAGGTTTAAATCGACAGCACTTCCCAAAGTATCGCGCGTCATCGGAACAACGCGGCTCAAGTCCTTATTCCAATACAACGGTATTTCTCGAACATTTATTGTGAATGGATCTTATCAACTGTCATTTCTGACAGTGCCCCCCGCTGCTTTATTTCTCGATAGTCGAGTGGCCAGTTTTTTGTCCACTTCCAACTATCGGAAACGTGTCATGACCTCGAATCTTAAAATCGGAGCTACCGAAACTTCTCCCGTTTATTTTTGTTACGGGGCTTCAGGCGAGCGCGGGCATACGCTCACCGCAGTCGGCGAAGCCAGCAGCCCGTGGGTCGGACACGGCGTCAGCGTAAATCCCGCTGCCGGGCAAACCCTTCCGTTCCAGACCGTCCCCGCGTCTGGCGATTACCAGAAGTTTTCGGAGCAGGGATGTGAGTGGAAGGTCAATTGTCCGAACGACGGCGAAGAGCTCGCCTTCGATTGCAGGATACAGACCGAGTTTACCGCCGAGCCCTACAGTATTCCGGTGAAGTTGGGGCATTACCTGCGTGAATTCCTGGGCCGGCGCAATCCGATCGGTGCGCCACTGATCGGTGATGAAGTCACCGCCGAGGTCCAGATCGTGTCTGCCTACACCCAAAAACTACTGAAAGATGTCGAGGTTCAGTGGTTCGTCGGTGGGGAATCCGCAGTCTCCAAAAAAACCAACGATCTGGGCTGGAGCACATTCAGTCACACCTTCACAGCGGACGGCGAACAGTCGATTTCGGCCAAGGTGTTTAATCCCTATAACGACACGTGGGTCGAACACAGTTTTCCAATCAAGGTGTACGCCGATAGTCCCTGGAAAGAAGCGGAGCTGAAAGTAAACAATGTACTCGTACCGTGGCGTTCATCCGTTCTATTGCGTCGTGGGCAAGCGAATGAAGTGACCGTAAAAGTTGAGCCGGCAATCGCAAAAACACTCAGGCTGGCGTTGATTAATGAGGAAGGGCTGAACATTGTTGCCGTGCCTGCGGACACTGTATGGCAGCAACCGGATCCAGTGTCCGGAGAGTTCAAATGGACCCTCACCTCGAACGAGCAGAAGAGTGGTCGAGTCAAGTTAGTCATCTATAGCCAGGAAGTGGCCCAGCCTTGGGAGCACGACGGGCGGGTGCTTGCAAACAATCTTGCTGATGAAGTGGAGGTCCGGATTGACGGCAAACCTGTCGCGTCGGACGTCAACTTATTCTTCCGCGGTCGGCCTGGTGTTATTACGTTGGAGCCCAAAGAGAGCAGCTCGGTGGTAGAGGGCCTGGCGGTAACGCTGACACGCGTGATCACCAGCGGTCTCGATGAAGCAGACTTGGTGTCCAGCCCTGGTTTTGGCGTTTCAACACCAGATCATCGCTGGAGCGTCACCGGGTCTAACAAGAGCGGTACTTTCCAGCTGATATTCACGTGTCAGGGCATTGCCGTGCCGCTCACGCTGGCACTCAACGCCTTGTTGTCGACTGATCTGAATGACGAAGCCGATGTGCGGATCGGCGGCGTAGAAATCCCGACAGAAGGGCAGGTCTTCTTCAGGAGTGAGGCACAAACGCTGACAGTGGTTGCCAAATCGGGCAGTCCACTGGGCCGTCTGCCTCTGAAGTTGCGATGGATCAAAGGGGAAGGGCTGCAGGCCGAAGAATTTAATTGCGACCCTGCCCTCGACACCTACACCGCAGACCACAGCTGGAGTATCACCGGCCCCGCAGACAAGAGCGGCACGTTCCAGTTCGAGTTGGTTGGCGAGGGCATGACTACGCCCATTGAATTGCCAGAGTGTGTATTGCTGTCGAAAAACTTTGCTGATGAGGGCGCGTTCTTGGTCGACGGTGTGGAACTGTCGGACAGTGCGGTTTTCACCAGAGGCGTTGCAAGAACCTTGACCCTTGTGCCGAACGCGGGCAGCCCGCTCGCCAACTTGATGAAAAGCCTGCAATGGCATGCCGGCACGGGATTGGTCAAAGCAGATCTGACGTGCACCCCGGCGCTTGACCTGGCCACAAAACTCAATAGTTGGCAAATTACCGGTTCCGCCACCAAGAGCGGTACGTTCCAGTTGAAACTGGTTGGCCCGGGCGGCGCGACGCTGGGGCAACTGGCAGTTTGCATGTTGTTGTCGCGCAACCTTGAGGACGACGTGACCGTCAAGCTTGATGGTGCCGTCATCCCGGCCGAAGGCAAAGTGTTCATCCGGGGCAAACCGCGTACATTGGCCCTGGAGCCGAAAGCCGGCAGTCCGGTGGCCGATTTGCTGATGAGCTTGCGATGGGGCAGTGGCACCGGTTTGGTCGCAGGGGACTTCCAATGCGTACCGGCACTGGATCAGGCGACCAAGCCTCATAGCTGGCGCATCACGGCCCCCGCGACTAAAAGCGGCACCTTCCACTTTACAGTGGCCGGTCCGAGCGGCGTTACGTTGACCACGCTCGCGCTCAGTACCGTGCTGTCGGCCAACCTGCGCGACGAAGCCGACCTCCTGTTTGCCGGCAAGCCACTGCCGGCTCAAGGGGTTGCGCTGTTGCGAGGCCAGCCGGGAACGTTTTCATTGGTGCCCAAGGCAACCAGCCCCATTGCCGGTAAACCTCTGGCGATGAAGCATGCGGGTGGCACGCTGCCTGTGAGTGATGTGACTTGCCAGCCTCCATTCGGCCAATCAACAACTCAGTATCAATGGGCGTTCACCGGCCCTGCCAGCCGAAGCGGTACATTTATTGCGGAGGTTGGTTACGGGCAGGATGCGAAGCTGGTTATGGAGCCGGTTGCTGTTTTATCGGCAAACCTTTCCGATGAGTTGAGTGCTATTACCCTGTCGGTTGATGGTAGTCCGGACACTTCTGTCGATTTGTATGGCGATGGGATAATGCTCACGTCGCCAAAGGCTCGACTGACATTTGTTGCCAAGGCTGGTAGTCCTGTTAAAGGGAGAACAGTGTCATTCAAATGGGTCGACGGGCAGAACTCGTCAATGGATATTGCTCCAAATCCCGTAAAGATAAACGATTCTGGTGTCGTTGAGTTTCAAGGAAAGGAGCATGCGGACTCAAATAAGGTGCATCGGCTTTGCCTGGACTATGGTGGAGCGGAAACTAATCCGTGGGACTTCAGATATTTAAGTCCGAGCAGTGAAGGTCTCAAAGTTCTGTTTGAAGGTATTGAGCATGGCAGTACCCCTGCATACCTGCTGCTAAACAAGATGCATGAGTTGATTGTGATGCCGAGAACGGAAGACAGTGTTCTAGTGGGTTGGCAATGTTCTTTCTCGACTCCGTCCACTGTCGGGTATTCAGTGCAGGTATTTCCCACGGCCGGCGATTGGCTCACCATTAAGGCACCCAGCGCAGGCGGTACGAAAATAAATGTAAGGGTCGTGAAGAGTGGCACTATTTCCAATCCTGGGTTTAATCTCGGATTATTGGTTAAAAGTTTGTCCCCGGTAAATATTCCAATGATGGTGCTGGATGCTGATCTGGAACAGTGATTAGAGTAGTGAAATATTATGTATCAGACAATATTGAAAATGTGAGGTGATGGCTATGAATGTTCGGAATCTTAAAGATGTGTTCGACTCCATCCAGTTTGATGGAAAGGAAATGGATGTCGAAAATCCACAACTTAAACTTTGTACTGGGCAAGTCCATACGTTAAGGCTTGCTGGTAAAGGTAGTGCGTTGTGGCGGGGCGAGGGCGGTCCTGCAGGTTCGGGCAGTACGACGTCTTTAACGCTGGAAGTAAAGAATGAGCGGAACGAAGGAACATCAGATGATTTTGTGGAGTTTTATCTGACGGCAGAAAGTGCTGTCGACAACGCCTGCCTCGTTCTTTCTCAAGCTGACAGCAATGAATACGTAGTCTTGTCGGTTATCGTTGAAAGCTCAATTAATCGCTGGAGCGTTACCCTTCCAAACGGGTTGCAAAAGTCTGCATCGGAATATGGTCATTTATTTGTGCCCTCTAATTCTAGCTCTTTAATTCAAATGAGCCTGGATAAGGTAGTTGGAGTGGCTCATTTTCCTGAAAATAGAGTGTATAGGTATACATATGTAGGCCCTGGCAATAGCTATACTCTGGCTGCGATGGGGGAGCCCATAAATTTTGGGGAGGAGAGTATGACTGTTGGATATACAGGGGGCTCTGTCAGGTTGATTCTGGAAGTGTATGAGCCATGGGCCACGTTTGGATCTGGTGGAGTCGATCACGGACCATTTCTGCCGATAATGATGAAAGTGCATGAGTTGCATAAAATATCTATTCATCCTTTTGATTCCGATGGGGGGAATACAACAGGTAGTTTCTATGGTCGTAGCGAATGGTTCGACGTGTTGCCTGAGCAGGGTAAGGACGTACCTGAGCAGGGTGAAGAAGTATCTGACGTGCCGCGGAAGTCTATTTCTGTTGGCAGATTTAGTTATGAGGAAATTGGTGGGCCAGGCAGGCCTGAAAGATATATCAGGTTGAAGAAGGATGCGCCTATGGGAGCTATTCGTTTGTATTTTAGGTTTTCTGATGGCAGTCGTTCTGGCGGTCTGGTTAACGTGGAAAGATACGAATAGGTTAAAAGGGTGTAGTTGCTAGTCAAAAAAAATACCCGGCAGTTCTGTGGGTAAAGAGAGGCGATTTATTTGCCTCTCTTTACTTCTTGTTAGGAGTTTGCAGTTTTGGATCTCTGCTCTCGCAAGCTGTTTTCTCTACTTTTTCGGCCATTAGAGCAGCTCAAGTCACATGACAAGATTAACCTGAAAAATCTGGCGCGTTCGCTGGGATTTTGGGTAATGGGATACGACAGGCGTAAGTCACGGCAACGCAGTTTGCTTTGATTTTTCGAATGGAAACCCATACACGCCACGAACGTAAGTACAGTCAATTTTTTCCGCAAGGTCGGTCCATCGTGGCCCAAGTCTGATTCCCGCAAGGTTGTTACCGCCTGCCAAAGGGTTTACTCACTTTCTGCCACGACACTTCACAATTTGTATCCCCCATAGGCCCTCACCCCCATTTCATGGTTAACTTCTGCCTCGTCGAATTTTCCACATCAACGTTCAGAAGGACTCCGTTCATGGCTCAAGTCACTCTCAAAGGCAACCCGGTTCAAGTCAACGGCCAATTGCCACAAGCCGGTTCCAAGGCGCCAGCCTTTTCCCTGGTTGCCGGCAATCTGTCCGACGTGACCCTGGCGAGCTTCGCCGGCAAGCGCAAAGTGCTGAACATCTTCCCAAGCGTCGACACGCCAACCTGCGCCACGTCGGTGCGCAAGTTCAACGCCCAGGCCAACGATGTCGCCAACACCGTGGTGCTGTGCATCTCCGCTGACCTGCCGTTCGCCCAGGCCCGTTTCTGCGGCGCCGAAGGCCTGGAAAACGTGCAGAACCTGTCGACCCTGCGCGGTGCCGAGTTCATCGAGAACTACGGCGTTGCGATTGCCGATGGCCCACTCAAAGGCCTGACCGCCCGTGCCGTTGTGGTACTGGACGAGAACGACAACGTGCTGCACAGCGAGCTGGTCAAGGAAATCGCTGAAGAACCGAACTACGAAGCGGCACTCGCTGTTCTGAAATAAGCATACCTTTACAATTGTTAACGGCCTGGCCCTGTCCAGGCCGTTTTCATTTGTGCTTCAGTGTCTTAGATAAATCTCCTGTTACGTAAGCCGAAGGTAAATTGCCGGTAAAGGCGCTTTGCTAAATCCCCGCCAGTGCTTATCGTTCAGCCTCCCGTAGAAAAAGCCCACGCGCCCAATGGTTGATCATTCAATGCAATCCTCTGCTCCCCGTAGTCCTCGTCGCTGGCTGTTCGGCCTGCTTGTCCTGTTGGTCATCGCCGGCCTGTGCTGGAAGTTCTGGCCTGGCAGTGCTGCGCCCAAAGAAGGCAGCGGACAAAAAGCCGTGGCCGGGCACACTGGCCGCTCGGGTGGCATGCGTCCGGGTTTCGGTGGGGCGACCGGGCCGGTTCCGGTGCGTGTGGCGCCGGCGGTCAAGGGTGACTTCCCGCTGTATTACAAGGCGTTGGGCACCGTGACGGCGCTGAACACCATTAATGTGCGCAGTCGGGTGGGCGGCGAACTGATCAAGGTGTCGTTCGAAGAAGGGCAGATGGTCAAGGCCGGTGACTTGCTGGCGGAAATCGATCCGCGCCCTTACCAGAACGCCTTGCTGCAAGCCGAAGGCACCTTGTTGCAGAATCAGGCGCAACTGAAAAACGCGCAGGTCGATGTCGAGCGTTATCGCAACCTGTACCGCGAAGACAGCATCGCCAAGCAAACCCTGGACACCGCCGAAGCGCTGGTCGGCCAGTACCAAGGCACGGTCAAGACCAATCAGGCGGCGGTCAACGACGCCAAGCTCAATCTCGAATTCACCAAGATCCGTGCGCCGATTACCGGGCGTGTGGGCCTGCGTCAGCTCGATGTCGGCAACCTGGTGGCGGCCAACGACACCACGGCGCTGGCGATCATCACCCAGACCCAACCGATCAGCGTGGCGTTCACCTTGCCGGAAAACAGCCTCGACGTGGTGCTGACCCGCTATCGCAGCGGCGCCAAATTGCCCGCCGAAGCGTGGAACCGTGGCGACACCCAAATACAGGCCACCGGTGTATTGCAGAGCCTCGACAACCAGATCGACGTCACCACCGGCACTTTGAAATTCAAGGCGCGCTACGAAAACCGTGATCAGGCGCTGTTCCCCAATCAGTTCGTCAACGTCCACCTGTTGGCCGACACCCTCAAAGGCGTGGTACTCGCGCCGTCGGCAGCGATTCAATTCGGCACCAACGGCACCTTCGTCTATGCGATGGATGGCGACAAGAAAGTCACGATCCGCCAGTTGAAGGTCGGCGCCAGCGACGGTGACAACACCGTGATTACCGAAGGTCTGGTTGCCGGCGATCGTGTCGTCCTGGAGGGCACCGACCGCCTGAAGGAAGGCAGCGAAGTGGAAGTGGTCAACGACACCAAGGATGTGCCGACCACCCCGACCGGGCACCTGCAAGGTAAATCGGCGGCCGACGCGACTGAGCCGGCGACCACCGACAAGGCGAAAAAGGGCGGCGCATGAACATCTCGCGTCTGTTCATCCTTCGCCCGGTCGCCACGACCCTGAGCATGCTGGCCATTATTCTGGCCGGCGTGATCGCCTATCGACTGTTGCCGGTATCGGCGTTGCCACAGGTTGATTACCCGACCATTCGCGTGATGACCCTCTATCCCGGCGCCAGCCCGGACGTCATGACCAGCGCCGTCACCGCGCCGCTCGAACGTCAGTTCGGGCAGATGCCGGGGCTCACGCAAATGGCCTCGACCAGCTCCGGCGGCGCTTCGGTATTGACCCTGCGGTTCAGCCTCGACATCAACATGGACGTCGCCGAGCAGCAGGTGCAAGCCGCGATCAACGCCGCGACCAATCTGCTGCCCAAGGACCTGCCGGCACCACCGGTGTACAACAAGGTCAACCCGGCGGACACCCCGGTGCTGACCCTGGCGATCACCTCCAAAACCATGCTGTTGCCCAAGCTCAATGACCTGGTCGATACGCGCATGGCGCAGAAAATCGCCCAGATCAGCGGCGTCGGCATGGTCAGCATTGCCGGCGGTCAGCGTCAGGCGGTACGGATCAAGGTCAACCCTGAAGCCCTGGCGGCCAACGGCCTGAACCTGTCGGATGTGCGCACCCTGATCGGTGCCTCCAACGTCAACCAGCCCAAGGGCAATTTCGACGGCCCGACCCGGGTCTCGATGCTCGATGCAAACGATCAACTGACTTCGCCCAAGGATTACGCCAACCTGATCCTGGCCTACACCAACGGCGCGCCGTTGCGGCTCAAGGACGTGGCGGAAATCGTCGATGGAGCGGAGAACGAACGCCTGGCAGCCTGGGCCAATGAGAATCAGGCGGTGTTGCTGAACATTCAGCGCCAGCCGGGTGCGAACGTCATCGAGGTGGTCGACCGGATCAAGGCCTTGCTGCCGAGCATCACCGACAACCTGCCGGCCGGTCTGGAGGTCACGGTGCTGACCGACCGCACCCAGACCATCCGCGCATCGGTCACCGACGTGCAACACGAGCTGCTGATCGCCATCGCGTTGGTAGTGATGGTCACGTTCCTGTTTCTGCGCCGGGCCAGCGCCACAATCATTCCATCGGTGGCCGTGCCGCTGTCGCTGATCGGCACCTTCGGCGTGATGTACCTCGCCGGTTTCTCGGTGAACAACCTGACCCTGATGGCGCTGACCATCGCTACCGGTTTCGTGGTGGACGATGCGATCGTCATGCTGGAGAACATTTCCCGGTTCATCGAAGAGGGCGACAGCCCGTTGAACGCGGCACTTAAGGGCGCCAAGCAGATTGGCTTTACCCTGATTTCCCTGACGCTGTCGCTGATCGCGGTACTGATTCCGCTGCTGTTCATGGCCGACGTGGTAGGGCGCCTGTTCCGCGAATTTGCCATCACCCTGGCGGTGGCGATCCTGATTTCCCTGGTCGTGTCGTTGACCCTGACACCGATGATGTGTGCGCGGTTGCTCAAGCGTGAACCCAAGGAAGAAGAGCAGGGCCGTTTCTACCGGGCCAGCGGCGAAGCAATTGATTGGATGATCGCGGCTTACGGGCGTAAGTTAAAGTGGGTTCTCAAGCATCAACCGCTGACGTTGCTGGTGGCCATCGGCACTTTGGCGCTGACCGTGTTCCTTTACTTGGTTGTGCCGAAGGGCTTCTTCCCGGTGCAGGACACCGGGGTGATTCAGGGGATTTCCGAGGCGCCGCAGTCGATTTCCTTTGCGGCGATGAGCGAGCGGCAGCAGGAACTGGCGAAAGTGATTCTGGCGGATCCTGCCGTAGAGAGCCTGTCGTCCTATATTGGCGTCGATGGCGATAACTCGACGCTGAACAGCGGTCGCCTGCTGATCAACCTCAAATCACACAGCAATCGCGACTTGAGCGCCACCGAGGTGATTGCCCGCCTGCAACCGGAACTCGACAAACTGGTCGGTATCCGTCTGTTCATGCAGCCGGTGCAAGACCTGACCATCGAGGACCGGGTCAGCCGCACGCAGTACCAGTTCAGCATGTCGTCGCCGGATTCCGAGCTGCTCAGCCTGTGGAGCAGTCGATTGGTCGAGGCTTTGGCCCAACGGCCGGAACTGACCGACGTCGCCAGTGACCTTCAGGACAAAGGCTTGCAGGTTTACCTGGTGATCGACCGCGATGCCGCGTCGCGGGTCGGCGTATCGGTGTCGAACATCACCGACGCGCTGTACGACGCCTTCGGCCAACGGCAGATTTCGACCATTTACACCCAGGCCAGCCAGTATCGCGTGGTCCTGCAGTCGCAGTCCGGCGAGAAAATCGGCCCGGACGCGCTGAACCAGATTCACGTCAAGACCACCGATGGCGGGCAAGTGCGCCTGTCCAGCCTGGCGCACATCGAAGAACGTCAGGCGCAACTGGCGATCACCCACATCGGCCAGTTCCCGGCGGTGATGATGTCCTTCAACCTCGCACCCGGCGTGGCGCTGGGGCATGCGGTGCAAATCATCGAGCAAGTGCAAAAGGACATCGGCATGCCGATTGGCGTGCAGACCCAGTTCCAGGGCGCGGCGGAGGCATTCCAGGCTTCGCTGTCGAGCACCTTGCTGCTGATTCTGGCGGCGGTGGTGACCATGTACATCGTGCTCGGCGTGCTCTACGAGAGCTACATCCACCCGATCACCATCCTCTCGACCTTGCCCTCGGCGGCGGTCGGCGCCTTGCTGGCGTTGCTGTTGAGTGGCAATGACCTGGGGATGATCGCGATCATCGGCATCATCCTGCTGATCGGTATCGTGAAGAAGAACGCGATCATGATGATCGACTTCGCCCTAGACGCCGAGCGCAATCAGGGCATGGACCCGGAAACAGCGATCTATCAAGCCGCGTTGCTGCGGTTCCGGCCGATTCTGATGACCACGCTCGCGGCGTTGTTCGGCGCGGTGCCGTTGATGCTCGCCACCGGTTCTGGCGCTGAGTTGCGTCAGCCGTTGGGTCTGGTGATGGTCGGTGGCTTGTTGGTGAGTCAGGTACTGACGCTGTTCACCACGCCTGTTATCTACCTGTACTTCGACCGCCTCGGTCGTCGTTTCGGTAAATCCGACGCCCAAGAGGTAGCGGTATGACGGCTCGCCAAAATTTCATCCCCGCAAAGCGCATTCCTTGTGGGAGCGAGCCTGTCTCCGGGCGGCGTTCCGACGATAGCGGTGGGTCGGTGAGCATTGATGCTGTATGTGAAGGCCTCATCGCGAGCAGGCTCGCTCCCACAGGGGTGGATGTCGGGAGCTACCCTCGATGAACCTCTCCGGACCTTTCATCAAGCGCCCGGTCGCCACCATGTTGCTGAGCCTGGCGATCATGCTGCTGGGCGGGGTGAGCTTCGGCCTGCTGCCGGTGTCGCCGCTGCCGCAAATGGACTTCCCGGTGATCGTGGTCCAGGCCAGTCTGCCCGGCGCGAGCCCGGAGGTAATGGCCTCGACCGTGGCCACGCCGCTCGAACGTTCCTTCGGCGCCATTGCCGGGGTCAACACCATGAGCAGCCGCTCCAGCCAGGGCTCGACCCGGGTCATTTTGCAGTTTGACCTCGACCGCGACATCAACGGCGCGGCGCGGGAAGTGCAAGCGGCGATCAACGCCTCGCGCAACCTGCTGCCGAGCGGGATGCGCAGCATGCCGACCTACAAGAAGGTCAACCCGTCCCAGGCACCAATCATGGTGCTGTCGCTGACTTCGGACGTTTTGGAGAAGGGCCAGCTCTACGATTTGGCCTCGACGATCCTGTCCCAGAGCCTGTCCCAGGTGCAAGGCGTGGGCGAAGTACAGATCGGCGGCAGCTCTTTGCCGGCGGTGCGTATCGAACTCGAACCGCAGGCGCTCAACCAGTACGGCGTGGCGCTGGACGATGTGCGCAACACCATCGCCAACGCCAACGTGCGCCGGCCCAAGGGCTCGGTCGAAGACGGCCAGCGCTTGTGGCAGGTTCAGGCCAACGATCAACTGGAAAAGGCCAAGGACTACGAGTCGCTGATCATCCACTACAACGGCGGTGCGGCACTGCGCCTGAAAGACGTCGCCAAGGTCAGCGACGGCGTCGAAGACCGCTACAACAGCGGTTTCTTCAACGACGACGCGGCGGTGCTGCTGGTGATCAACCGTCAGGCCGGTGCCAACATCATCGAGACCGTCAACGAGATCAAGGCACAGCTCCCGGCACTGCAAGCCGTGCTGCCGGCCAGCGTCAAACTGAACCTGGCCATGGACCGCTCGCCGGTGATCAAGGCGACCCTGCATGAAGCGGAAATGACCCTGCTGATTGCCGTGGCGCTGGTGATTCTGGTGGTGTTCCTGTTCCTCGGTAACTTCCGCGCCTCGCTGATTCCGACCCTCGCGGTGCCGGTGTCGCTGGTCGGCACCTTCGCGGTGATGTACCTCTACGGGTTCTCGCTGAACAACCTGTCGCTGATGGCATTGATTTTGGCCACCGGGCTGGTGGTGGACGACGCCATCGTGGTGCTGGAGAACATTTCCCGGCACATCGACGAAGGCGTGCCGCCGATGAAGGCCGCTTACCTCGGGGCACAGGAAGTCGGCTTTACGCTGCTGTCGATGAACGTGTCGCTGGTGGCGGTGTTCCTCTCGATCCTGTTTATGGGCGGCATCATTCAAAGCCTGTTCCGTGAGTTTTCCATCACGCTGGCGGCGTCCATCGTGGTGTCGCTGGTGGTCTCTCTGACGCTGACACCGATGCTGTGCGCCCGTTGGCTCAAGCCACATACGCCGGGTCAGGAAAACCGTTTGCAGCGCTGGAGTCAGCGCGCCAACGAATGGATGGTCGGCAAATACGCCACCAGCCTCGACTGGGTGCTGCGTCACCGTCGTCTGACATTGCTCAGTTTGATCGTGACAGTTGGCGTTAATATTGCGCTGTATGTTGTTGTTCCTAAAACATTTTTGCCTCAGCAAGACACCGGCCAACTGATCGGTTTCGTGCGCGGCGACGATGGTCTGTCGTTCAGCGTTATGCAGCCGAAAATGGAAATCTTCCGCCGTGCCGTGTTGAAAGATGAGGCAGTGGAAAGCGTTGCCGGCTTCATTGGTGGCACTAACGGCACCAACAACGCCTTCATGCTGGTGCGTCTGAAGCCGATCAAGGAACGGGCTTTGTCCGCGCAAAAAGTCATCGAACGCCTGCGCAAGGAAATGCCCAAGGTTCCCGGCGCACAGTTGATGCTGATGGCGGATCAGGACCTGCAGTTTGGCGGTGGTCGTGAACAGACCAGTTCGCAGTATTCCTACATCCTGCAAAGCGCCGACCTTGGTGAATTGCGCCAGTGGTACCCGAAAGTCGTCACCGCGCTCAAGGCGTTGCCGGAGCTGACCGCGATTGATGCCCGTGAAGGGCGCGGCGCGCAGCAAGTGACCTTGATCGTCGACCGCGATCAGGCCAAACGCCTGGGCGTCGATATGGACATGGTCACCGCCGTGTTGAACAACGCCTACAGCCAGCGGCAGATTTCGACGATCTACGACAGCCTTAACCAGTATCAGGTGGTGATGGAGGTCAATCCGAGGTACGCCCAGGACCCGATCACCCTCAAGCAGGTCCAGGTGATCACCGCCGACGGCGCGCGGATTCCGCTATCGACCATCGCCCATTACGAAAACAGCCTGGAAGATGACCGCGTCAGCCACGAAGGCCAGTTCGCCTCCGAAAGCATTTCCTTCGACATGGCCGAAGGCGTGACCGTGGAGCAGGGCAGTGCGGCCATCGAACGGGCGATTGCCAAGCTCGGCATGCCGGAAGACGTCATCGTGAAAATGGCCGGTACAGCCGATGCCTTTGCCGCCACGCAAAAGAGCCAGCCGTGGATGATTCTTGGCGCGCTGGTGGCGGTGTATCTGGTGCTGGGCGTGTTGTATGAAAGCTACATTCATCCGCTGACCATTCTCTCGACCTTGCCGTCGGCCGGGGTCGGTGCGTTGTTGTCGATCTATGCATTGGGCGGCGAGTTCAGCCTGATCTCGTTGCTCGGGCTGTTTTTGCTGATCGGGGTGGTGAAGAAGAACGCCATTCTGATGATCGACCTCGCGCTGCAACTGGAGCGGCAAAAGGGCCTGGAACCCCTGGAATCAATTCGCAGCGCGTGCCTGCAACGTCTGCGTCCGATTCTGATGACCACGCTGGCCGCGATCCTCGGGGCGTTGCCGCTGCTGCTGAGCCGTGCCGAAGGTGCGGAAATGCGCCAGCCGCTGGGCCTGACCATCATTGGCGGGCTGATCTTCAGTCAGGTGCTGACCCTTTACACCACCCCGGTGGTTTACCTCTATCTCGACAAACTGCGCCATCGTTTCAATAAATGGCGTGGGGTGCGTACTGATGCTGCTCTGGAAACTCCGCTATGACTGACCGTTCGCTTATCAACCTGTCTGCACCGCTGATTACGGCCAGAGGCTCGCGTTTGTTGAGCCTGTCGCTGTGCGTGGCGCTGCTCAGTGCCTGCGCCATCGGCCCGGATTACCAGCGCCCGACGGCCGCCGCGCCGGTGCAGTACAAGGAAGCGGCCGGTTGGCGTCAGGCCAACCCGAGCGATTCCCTGGCCCGGGGTGCCTGGTGGGAGCTGTATGGCGATCAACAGCTCAACGGCCTGATCGATAAACTCAACAGCGCCAACCAGACCGTCGCTCAGTCCGAAGCCCAGTACCGTCAGGCCCAGGCGCTGGTGCGCAGTGCCCGCGGCGCTTTCTTCCCGACGGTGGACCTGACCGTCGGGAAAAACCGTTCCAGCCAGGGCACCGGCAGCAGCAGTTCGAGCCTGAGCAGTTCCTCCAGCGGTATTCGCAACACCTACACGGCCCAGGCCGGGGTCAGTTGGGAGGCCGATGTCTGGGGTAAATTGCGCCGAGGCCTTGAGGCCGACACCGCCAACGCCGAGGCAAGTTTTGCCGATCTGGCAGCGATGCGTTTGAGCCAGCAGTCGGAGCTGGTGCAGAACTACCTGCAATTGCGCGTGATCGATGAGCAAAGGCGCCTGCTGCAAGCGACGGTCGAGGCCTATCAGCGCTCGCTGAAAATGACCGAAAACCAGTACCGCGCCGGCGTTTCCGGCAAGGACGCGGTGGCACAGGCCACCACTCAGCTCAAGAGCACCGAGGCCGAGTTGGTCGATCTGATCTGGCAGCGCGCCCAGTTCGAGAACGCTATCGCCGTGCTGATCGGACTGGCGCCCGCTGAGTTCAGCCTCGCAGAAACCACGGACATCCCGCTGCTGCCCGACGTACCGCTGAACCTGCCTTCGCAATTGCTCGAACGTCGCCCGGACATCGCCTCCGCCGAGCGCTCGGTGATGGCGGCCAACGCCAACATCGGCGTGGCCAAGGCCGCTTATTACCCGGACCTGACGTTGAGTTTGAACGGTGGTTACAGCAGCAGCACCTCTTCGAACTGGATCAGTGTGCCGAACCGCTTCTGGTCGGTCGGCCCGCAACTGGCGATGACCTTGTTCGACGGCGGCCAGCGTTCAGCGGAAGTCGACCGCAGCGAAGCGGCCTATGACGAAACCGTGGCCAAGTACCGCCAGACCGTGCTCGACGGTTTCCGCGAGGTGGAAAATTACCTGGTTCAGCTCAAGGTCCTGGAAGACGAGTCCGCCGTGCGTCAACAGGCACTGGACGCGGCGCGTGAATCCCTGCGCCTGACCCAGAACCAGTACAAGGCCGGCTTGATTGCTTATCTGGATGTGGTCGTGGTGCAGGCCACGGCGCTGAACAATGAACGCAATATGCTGGATTTGTTGCAGAGCCGGCTGATCGCCAGCGTGCAATTGATTGCGGCGCTGGGCGGCGGATGGGACGGCCAGCTCGAACTCAACAACTGACCCCCGTATTCCCGTATTCCCCCGTATCCCTGTAGGAGCTGTCGAGTGAAACGAGGCGGCGATTTTTGATCTTGCTCCAGATCTTCATTGCCTGAAAGAATCGCCGCCTCGTTTCACTCGACAGCTCCTACAGGAGAGCGGGGGAGTTGGGGCTCGGGAGTAACGTTTCAGAGGTATTGCGGGTGATCAAACAAGCGTTTCATCGGCTTGATGGCCCTTTGCTAATTTTCTCAGTGCGTTCTTTTGTGCAATCAGTACAATCGCCCGATTTGCCCCCCGAGAACGGAAGCAGTACGGCGGGGTAGTCGCGAGAAATCCAATGCTCATCGGTAGCTATTCACCCACGCTGGTTATCATTTCGCTCTTCGTAGCGATTCTCGCCTCCTATACCGCACTCGACATGACCGGGCGCATTGCCACCGCCAAAGGTCGGGCCGTGCATTTGTGGACGGCGGGCGGGGCTTTTGCGATGGGCATTGGTGTGTGGTCGATGCATTTCATCGGCATGCTCGCGTTCAAATTGCCGATTGACCTTGGCTACGATGTCACGCTGACGTCGCTGTCGCTGCTGACCGCGTTCCTGTCCAGCGGCTTCGCCCTGTGGCTGGTCAGCCAGCCACAATTACCGGCCTGGCAACTGGCGTTCGGCGCACTGGTGATGGGTGCGGGCATCAGCGCCATGCACTACACCGGCATGGCCGCCATGAGCATGCAGCCGGGCATCGATTACGACCCTACGCTGTTCAGCGCATCGCTGCTGATAGCCGTTGGCGCCTCGGGCGCGGCGTTATGGATCGCCTTCCGCCTGCGCAAGCACACACCTTACGTCCGGCTGATTCGCGGCGGCGCGGCGGTGATCATGGGCATCGCCATCGTCGGCATGCATTACACCGCCATGGCCGCAGCGCAGTTTCCGGACGGCAGTTTTTGTGGCGCGGCCGTCAACGGTTTAAGCGGCAAGGGCCTGGACAGCCTGGTCTTGATCACCACGCTGGCGGTGTTGAGCATCGCCTTGCTCACCTCGATTCTGGATGCGCGTCTGGAGGCGCGCACCGCCGACCTGGCCCGCTCGCTGACCGAAGCCAATCGTGAACTCACCCAACTGGCGCTGCACGACACCCTGACCGGTTTGCCGAACCGGGTATTGCTGGCCGACCGCATCGGCCAGGCCATGTCGAAGGTGCAGGAGCAGGGCGGTTGTTTTGCATTGATGTTCATCGATCTGGACGGTTTCAAACCGGTCAATGATGCCTTCGGCCATCACATGGGCGACCTGCTGCTGCGGGAAGTCGGCTTGCGCTTGCGCGAGGATCTGCGCAGCCAGGACACCCTGGCGCGGATCGGCGGTGACGAATTTGTCTTGCTGGTGCAACTGCGCGACGAACATGACGCCCTGAACCTGGCGGCCCGTCAGGTCGGAATGATCGCGCGCTCGTTCCGTGTCGCCGAACATGATTTGCAGATTTCAGCCAGTGTCGGCATCGCCCTCTACCCGGGCAACGGCCAGACGGCCGAAGAGCTGCTGATGAATGCCGATGCGGCGATGTATCACGCCAAGGGCGCGGGCAAAAACGGCTACAGCTTCTTCGACGCCTCGATGAACAGCAACGCGCGCAAACAACTGCAATTGCTGCAAGACCTGCGTAATGCCGTGGACCAGCAACAATTCAGCCTCTATTACCAGCCCAAATTCGACGCCAGCAATGGCCGGCCGGTCGGCGCCGAAGCGCTGTTGCGTTGGGTGCACCCGACTCAGGGCATGCTGCTACCGGACAAATTCATCGAGCTGGCGGAGAAGACCGGGCTGATCATTCCGATTGGCGACTGGGTGCTCAACGAAGCCTGCCGCCAGATGCGCGAGTGGTACGTGCTCGGCTACACCGACTGGCGCATCGCCGTGAACCTCTCGGCCCTGCAGTTCTGTCATGCCGGCCTGGTTCAAAGTGTCGCCAAAGCCCTGGCCACGCACCATTTGCCCGCCAACAGCCTGACCCTGGAAATCACCGAAACCACCGCCATGAGTGACGCCGATGCGAGCATGACGGTGCTTAACGAGCTCTCGGAGATGGGCGTCGACCTGTCCATCGATGACTTTGGCACCGGCTATTCGAGTTTGATGTACCTCAAGCGTTTGCCGGCCAATGAATTGAAAATCGACCGCGGTTTTGTCCGCGACCTGGAACGCGACAGCGACGACGCCGCGATCGTTTCCGCCATCGTCGCGCTGGGCCAGGCACTGGGTTTGCGGATTGTCGCCGAAGGGGTGGAAACCGACGTGCAGCAGGACTTCCTCACCCAACTAGGCTGCGACTCGTTGCAAGGCTACCTGCTTGGGCATCCGCTGCCGGCGGAGCGCTTCATGGTCGACATCCTTCGAGCGGAGCGTGCGGCCGCGTTACCGCTTACCGCCGAGTCACTCCCCCTGTAGGAGCCGGCTTGCCGGCGATGGGCCCCGTGAGAGTTACGTCGATTTCGAGGGCGCTATCGCCAGCAAGCCGGCTCCTACAGAGGACCGTGTAGTTCAGATCGTTCAGGCCCGCCACAAAACCTTGTAGGAGCCGGCTTGCCGGCGATGGGGCCCGTCCAGTCTCCACACACCCCATGCAAAAAACGCCGATGACGGTTATTCTTGCCCCCGACTGCTTACGCTTGAACGGGGAAAGCTCGCATGGACAAAGTCATCGTCATCACCGGCGGAAGCCGCGGCATCGGTGCCGCCACAGCCTTGTTGGCCGCCGAACAGGGCTATCGGATTTGCATCAACTATCAATCCGACGAAGAAGCTGCGCACCGTGTGCTCGAGCAAGTCCGCGCCCTTGGCGCCCAAGCCATCGCGGTCCGTGCCGACGTCAGCATCGAAGACGAAGTGATCGCCTTGTTTCACCGGGTCGACACCGAACTGGGCCGGGTCACCGCACTGGTCAACAACGCCGGCACCGTGGGGCACAAGTCCCGGGTCGACGAAATGTCCGAATTCCGCATCCTCAAAATTCTCAAAACCAACGTCCTGGCGCCGATCCTCTGCGCCAAACACGCGATCCTGCGCATGTCGCCCAAACATGGCGGCCAGGGTGGCAGCATCGTCAACGTTTCCTCGGTGGCCGCACGCTTGGGCGCCCCCAACGAATACGTCGACTACGCGTCCTCCAAAGGCGCACTCGACACCTTCACCGTCGGCCTGTCCAAGGAAGTGGCCGGCGAAGGCATCCGCGTCAACGCCGTGCGACCTGGCTATATCTACACCGATTTTCACGCGCTGAGCGGCGATCCAGACCGGGTCAGCAAACTGGAATCGGCAATACCGATGGCACGCGGTGGCCGGCCGGATGAAGTGGCGGAAGCGATTGTGTGGTTGTTGTCGGATAAGGCGTCGTATGCGACGGGGACGTTTGTTGATCTTGGTGGCGGGCGTTAGCCTTCAAGTGTTGTGGTGCCTGTTCTGGTCTCATCGCGAGCAGGCTCGCTCCCACAGTGGAACACGGTCAACTGTAGGAGCGAGCCTGCTCGCGAAGGCGATAGACCAAACACTATCAAACCTTCAGAACGACCGCACAATTCGCCCTAACGTCTCCATCGCCTTCTCCGCAGCCTCATCCCAAGGGCTGCCATAATTCAGCCGAATACAATTCCTGAACCGCTGCGCCGGTGAAAATATCGGCCCCGGCGCAATGCTGATCCCTTGCGCCAATGCCATCTGAAACAACTTCAACGAATCCATCTGCGGCGGCAATTCCAGCCACAAAAAATACCCGCCAGCCGGTTGGCTGACGCGAGTCTGCGCCGGGAAATAGCGCGCAATCGCCGCCAGCATCGCACTTTGCTGCTCTTCCAGCGCATAACGCAGTTTGCGCAGATGCCGGTCATAGCCGCCATGTTGCAGATAATCGGCAATGGCCGCCTGCGCTGGCATCGATGCGCACAGCGAGGTCATCAACTTCAACCGCTCAATCTTCTGCGCATAGCGCCCGGCAGCCACCCAGCCAATGCGATAACCAGGGGCGAGGCTCTTGGCGAACGAGCCGCAGTGCATCACCAACCCTTCGGTATCGAACGCTTTCGCCGGTTTTGGCGCCTGTTGCCCGTAATAGAGTTCTGCGTAAACGTCATCTTCGATCAGCGGCACCTGATGGCTGCGCAACAACTCCACCAGTTCCTGTTTCTTGGCCTCGGGCATGGTGGCGCCCATGGGGTTCTGGAAGCTGGTCATGCACCAGCAGGCCTTGATCGGGTGGCGTTCCAGGGTTTGCGCGAGCACGCCAAGGTCGATGCCGTCGCGTGGGTGCACGGGGATTTCCACGGCTTTGAGTTTCAGCCGTTCGAGGATTTGCAGGCAGGCGTAGAACGCCGGGGCTTCGATGGCCACCAGGTCGCCGGGTTCGGTGACGGCTTGCAGGCACAGGTTCAACGCTTCGAGGGCGCCGTTGGTGATCAGCAGTTCTTCCATGGGCAGCATCAGGCCGCCGACCATATAGCGCAGGGCGATTTGTCGGCGCAGTTGCGGGTTGCCCGGCGACATGTCGGTGACGACCATGCGCGGGTCCATGTCCCGGGCGGCGCTGGCCAGGGAGCGGGACAAGCGTTGCAACGGAAACAGGGTCGGGCTGGGGAACGCCGAGCCGAAGGGCACGGTGTTGGGATCTTTGATCGAGTCGAGGACCGAGAACACCAGTTCGCTGACGTCGACTTCGGTGGACTCGTTGACCTGGCTGCTGATCACCGGCTCTGAAAACGGGCTCGGCGCATGGGTGTTGACGAAGTAGCCGGAACGCGGGCGGGCGCGGATCAGGCCACGGCGCTCCAACAGGTAATAGGCCTGGAACACCGTGGACGGGCTGACGCCGTAGGTCTGGCTGGCGTAGCGCACCGAGGGCACGCGCTGGCCGGGGCCGAGGACGCCGGAGCGGATCAGTTCAGCGATGTCGTCGGCGAATTTTTCGTAGCGTTTCATCGAGTGCCCGGTTCATTGTGGTTCAGTGAAATCGAGGTGACTTCTTCGCGGGCAAGCCGGCTCCTACAGGTCTGCGCGATTCTGTAGGAGCCGGCTTGCCGGCGATGCAGTCTAAGGGATCAACGGTTCATCGGCGCAACAAACCGGCTTTTGGCCACGCTATAAATCTCAGGTTCATCGCTGTCGATGATCTTGAAACTGATGCTCTGCGAGCTGCTGCTCGGCCGTTCGGTGGTCATCGCCACGGACACCGGCACGTCGACAATTTCGCCCGGCGCCAGGCTCAGTTCGGTCTTGCCTTGCAGCTGGAAGCCGTCGCCATCGACCAGGGTCAAGCGGTAGTCCTGACGTTGCTGGGTCTTGTTGATGACCTTAAGGCTGTAGATGTTTTCGATCTGCCCCTGGCTGTTCTCGCGGAACAGACCACGGTCCTTGCTGACGTCCAGCGACACCATCGGCCGTTCCACCAGCGCGAGGGCGAGGGCGCCGATCATCACCAGCAACACCGCGGTGTAGCCGATCAGCCTTGGCCGCAGCAGATGCGTCTTGCCACCTTGCAACTCGTGCTCCGAGGTGTAGCTGATCAGGCCACGGGCATAGCCCATTTTGTCCATGATTGAATCGCAGGCGTCGATACACGCGGCGCACCCGATGCACTCCATCTGCAAGCCATCGCGGATGTCGATGCCGGTCGGGCAGACCTGCACGCACAGTTGGCAATCGATGCAATCGCCAAGGCCGACGTCGGCAGGTTTCACCTCACGTTTGCGTGGGCCACGGTTTTCGCCACGGGCGACATCGTAGGAAATGGTCAGCGTGTCCTTGTCGAACATCACGCTCTGGAACCGTGCATACGGACACATGTGCATGCACACCGCTTCGCGCAGCCAACCGGCGTTGATGTAGGTCGCGCCGGTGAAAAACAGCACCCAAAACAGGCTGACACCGCCCATCTGCAAGGTCAGCAACTCTTCGGCCAGCGGACGGATCGGCGTGAAGTAACCGACAAACGTCAGGCCCGTCATCAAACTGATCGCCAGCCACAGCGTGTGCTTGGCCGAGCGACGCATCAGTTTATTCACGCCCCAGGGCGCGGCTTGCAGCTTGATTCGCTGGTTACGCTCGCCTTCGGTGATCTTCTCGCACCACATGAAGATCCAGGTCCAGGAGCTCTGCGGGCAGGTGTAGCCGCACCAGACCCGGCCGGCAAACACGGTGATCGCAAACAGACCGAACGCGGCAATGATCAACAGTGCCGACAACAGAATGAAATCCTGCGGCCAGAAGGTCGCACCGAAGATGTGGAATTTGCTTTCGGAAAGGTCCCAGAGCACGGCCTGACGGCCACCCCAGTTCAACCACACGGTGCCGAAAAACAGCAGAAACAGAAACCCCGCACCGCTCAAGCGCAGGGTTCGGAACAGGCCGGTGAAGCTGCGGGTGTGGATCAGGTTGTCGCTGGACTTGGCCTTCATCTTTGGACGCGAAGGCTCATTTTTAACAAATGAGGCGGGTTCTACGGTTCGGACGGGGATTCTTTCGCTCATGGTCTTTCGCTCATCAGCCTCCATCAGGCATGAGCACTATGAGCGGCGATCTGTTTGCATAACAGACTCAGGTATCGCAATAAAAAGCGGATCAGATGAGCGCTGAGCCTCGCCCTGCGACAAGTTGATGCACCCGTCAAAACGGGGCGCGGGCGCCTATATCAGGCGCCCGCGCGTGATGTTGATCCGGGTCAGTCAAATCACCGAATCACTGTTGGTTGCCTTCAGATGCCGTCGACCGTCCACTGCACCTGCTACGGTCAATGCATCGGCTTCTGCTTCGGTGATGTAAATGCGCTGGCCGTCGATGTCTACCGCCGACATGGCCTTGGCGCCGTCGGTGATGATGGTGACGTCGGGGCACAGACGAATTTCTTCGCCGTTCTGCGTGATGAAGAAGCAGGTCTGGTTTTCGATGCGCACAGTCATGGAGAGGTCCTTTTTCTGCGGGTTCATGACTGTTAGGGCACCCGCGGCCGCCATCGTTCTGTGCAACCGATTAATGGTCGGCGCGGTCCATCCTCTATCGAGCATCTACAAGGATTGCACCATGAACGCCTGGTGGCATGAGGTTTGGGTGACGCTGCAAGCGGAGTTCGCCGACATCGGTGACGCCTCACAACTGACACGAATTACCGTCAGATTGCTGATAGCGGCGATTTTGGGCGGGATTCTAGGGTTCGAGCGTGAACACAAGGGCAAGGCGGCCGGAGTGCGAACGCACATGTTGGTCGCGCTTGGCGCGGCATTGTTTGTGCTGGTGCCGCAAATGTCCGGTTCTCAGGCGGATGCCATGAGCCGCGTGGTGCAGGGCGTGATCGCCGGGATCGGCTTTCTCGGTGCCGGGACCATCCTGAAAAACCAGGACGGTGATGAAGGCCACGTGAAAGGCCTGACCACCGCCGCCGGGTTGTGGATGACGGCGGCGATTGGTGTTTCCGCCGGGTTGGGGCGCGAGGCGACGGCGGTGTTCAGTACGTTGCTGGCGTTGGGAATTTTCAGTGTGATGCCGAGGATCGTGAAGCTACTCGAAAACAAAGACTGACACGGTCCTGTAGGAGCCGGCTTGCTGGCGATGGCGTCCGTACATTAAACATTGCGTTATCTGGACGACCGCTATCGCCAGCAAGCCGGCTCCTACAGGGGGTGCGGCATCATTCAGGTTGGCGGGCATCATTCGGGACTGACGATTACCGGCGGGATGGTTTCTGGCGGATCTTCACGCGGTGGAGGGGTAGTGCCCGGCGGATCCTGCTCGGGTACAGGCTGTGGCTCAGTCGGCGGAATGGTCGGTTGGTCGATGTTTGGATCTGGCGTTTCTGCCGGGATTGGAATACTCATCGTTGAAGCCTCCAGTGGCACATGGCGCAAGTCGTGCTTAAGTGTGTTGACCACTTCGTGCAGGAATTGATTCCACCGGATACCCAGGCAAATCCCCGTGAACTTTACCGGCGCCGGTCGCTCGGAACTTAAGTGAGTTCATTCCGGGGCCGCTGGCCTTGCGCGAATGACGACCAGGTACAAGAGCGTCCATGGGGCGTGAAGGAGAGATGCTCGATGACTGCTGAAAAACCCACAGAGCTCAACTACAACCCTCATATGCCGCTGTCGCAGGCATTACTGCTACCGCGCATCGCCATCGAAAACACTATGCCGACCCTCGATGGCGGGCAATTCGCCGTTAAAGCGGTGGTGGGGCAAGACGTGGTGGTGACCAGCAAAGTCTTCGCCGACGGTCATGACAAACTGGCCGTCCGGGTCCGCTGGCGCGCCGCCGACGATGAAGTCTGGCAGAGCGACGTCATGGGCGAGTTGGGCAACAACGGTTATCAAGGCCAGTTCCGCGTCGACCGCCAGGGTCGTTATGTGTTCTGCATCGAAGCCTGGGTCGATCAGTTCGCCAGCTTCTGTTATGAGCTGGAAAAAAAGTACACGGCCCGGGTGCCGGTCAGTCTTGAGTTGCAGGAGGGGCGCAATCAGGTCCAGCAGGCGGCCGAACGCACTGAAGGACCACTCAGCGAAGCGCTGGCCGCGCTGCACCATGAATTGTCCGGGTTGCTCGAAACCGAGCAGGTCGCACTGTTTTTGCACCAGCGTAGCGCTGACCTGATGGCCGAGGCCGATCACCACGCTTTTTTGAGCCTGAGCGCCGAGTATCCGCTGGATGTCGAACGCGAGCTCGCGCAGTTTGCCAGTTGGTATGAGTTGTTCCCGCGTTCGATCACCGATGACCCGGCCCGTCACGGCACCTTCAATGACGTGCATTCGCGGCTGCCGATGATCCACGACATGGGGTTCGACGTGCTGTATTTTCCGCCAATCCACCCGATCGGGCGCAGCTACCGCAAAGGCCCGAACAACTCGCTCACCGCTGGCCCCGACGATCCGGGCAGCCCCTATGCCATTGGCAGTGAAGAGGGCGGGCATGAGGCGATTCATAAGGAGCTGGGCACCCGCGAAGACTTCCGTCGGCTGGTGGCTGCAGCGGCTGACCATGGCCTGGAAATCGCGCTCGACTTTGCCATCCAGTGTTCCCAGGACCATCCGTGGCTCAAACAGCACCCCGGCTGGTTCAACTGGCGCCCGGACGGCACCATCAAATACGCCGAGAACCCGCCGAAGAAATACCAGGACATCGTCAACGTCGACTTCTATGCGGTCGAGGCGATCCCCAGCCTGTGGGTCGAGTTGCGCGACATCGTGGTCGGCTGGGTCGAGGAGGGCGTGAAGATCTTTCGCGTCGACAACCCGCACACCAAACCGTTGCCGTTCTGGCAGTGGCTGATCGCCGATGTGCGGGCGCTGTACCCGGAGGTGATTTTTCTCGCCGAAGCCTTCACCACGCCGGCGATGATGGCGCGCTTGGGCAAGGTGGGGTATTCGCAGAGCTACACCTACTTCACCTGGCGCAACACCAAGCATGAACTGTCGACGTACTTCACCGAACTCAACGAATCGCCGTGGCGCGAATGCTACCGGCCGAATTTCTTCGTCAATACGCCAGACATCAACCCGGCGTTTCTGCATGAGTCGGGGCGCGCCGGTTTTCTCATCCGTGCGGCGCTGGCGACCATGGGCTCCGGGTTGTGGGGCATGTATTCCGGGTTCGAACTCTGCGAAGCCGCGCCTGTGCCGGGGAAGGAGGAATACCTCGATTCCGAGAAGTACGAGATTCGCCCAAGGGACTTCAATGCGCCCGGCAACATCATCGCCGAGATCGCGCAGCTCAATCGCATTCGTCGGCAAAACCCGGCGCTGCACACGCATTTGGGGTTAAGGGTCTACAACGCCTGGAATGACAACATTCTGTATTTCGGCAAGCGCAGCGCCGATGGCAGCAATTTCATTCTGGTGGCCGTCAGCCTCGATCCGCACAACGTTCAGGAAGCGAATTTCGAATTGCCGCTGTGGGAAATGGGTTTGTCCGACGACGCCAGCACCCAGGGCGAGGATTTGATGAACGGGCATCGCTGGACCTGGCACGGCAAGTACCAGTTCATGCGGATCGACCCGGCGCATCAGCCGTTCGGGATCTGGCGCATCACCGTCTAAACGCAGGACCTGTAGGAGCCGGCTTGCTGGCGATAGCGCAATTGCATTCAACAGTTTCGTTGACTGGCCCGCCGCCATCGCCAGCAAGCCGGCTCCTACAGGGAAATCATCGCGTCGGAGGACTGTGTACGGCCCAGCGACCTTCTCGAACTCAACAGGAGTTTCAAATGGCGAAGAAACCCAAGGCAGCCACGTTTATCAAGGACCCGCTCTGGTACAAGGATGCGGTGATCTACCAGGTTCACGTAAAGTCTTTTTTCGACTCCAACAACGACGGGATCGGCGACTTTCCCGGCCTTATCGCCAAACTCGATTACATTGCCGACCTCGGCGTCAACACCATCTGGCTTCTGCCGTTTTACCCGTCGCCACGACGCGATGACGGTTACGACATTGCCGAATACCGCGGCGTGCACGCCGATTACGGCACCATGGCCGACGCCAAACGCTTTATCTCTGAAGCGCACAAACGTGGCTTGCGGGTGATTACCGAACTGGTCATCAACCACACCTCGGACCAGCACGCGTGGTTCCAGCGTGCGCGCAAAGCCAAGCCTGGCTCGGCCGCGCGGGACTTTTATGTCTGGTCCGATGACGATCAAAAATACGACGGCACCCGCATCATTTTTCTCGACACCGAGAAATCCAACTGGACCTGGGACCCGGTCGCCGGTCAGTATTTCTGGCACCGCTTCTATTCCCACCAGCCGGACCTGAACTTCGATAACCCGCAGGTCATGAAAGCCGTGCTCTCGGTGATGCGCTATTGGCTGGACATGGGCATCGACGGTTTGCGTCTGGATGCGATTCCGTACCTCATCGAGCGCGACGGCACCAATAACGAAAACCTGCCCGAGACCCACGATGTCCTCAAGCAGATCCGCGCCGAAATCGACGCCAATTATCCCGACCGCATGCTGCTGGCCGAGGCCAACCAATGGCCGGAAGACACCCAGTTGTACTTCGGCGACACCGATACAAAAGGCCTGAACGGCGACGAATGCCACATGGCCTTTCACTTCCCGTTGATGCCGCGGATGTACATGGCGCTGGCCCAGGAAGACCGTTTCCCGATCACCGACATTCTGCGTCAAACCCCGGAAATCCCGGCCAACTGTCAGTGGGCGATTTTCCTGCGCAACCACGATGAGCTGACCCTGGAAATGGTCACCGACAAGGAGCGCGATTACCTGTGGAATTACTACGCCGCCGACCGTCGCGCGCGGATCAACCTGGGGATTCGCCGTCGCCTCGCGCCGCTGATGGAGCGTGATCGTCGTCGCGTGGAATTGCTCAATAGCCTGTTGCTGTCGATGCCCGGCACACCGACGCTGTATTACGGCGATGAAATCGGCATGGGCGACAACATCTACCTCGGCGACCGCGATGGCGTGCGCACCCCGATGCAATGGTCGATCGACCGTAACGGCGGGTTCTCCCGCGCCGACCCGGCGAGCCTGGTGCTGCCGCCGATCATGGACCCGCAATACGGCTACCTGTCGGTCAACGTCGAAACCCAGGCCGGCGACCCGCATTCGCTGCTGAACTGGACCCGCCGCATGCTCGCGGTGCGCAAGCAGTCCAAGGCCTTCGGCCGTGGCACCCTGAAAATGCTGTCGCCGAGCAACCGCCGGATTCTGGCCTACACCCGTGAATTCACCGGGGCCGACGGCAAGCACGAAATCATCCTGTGCGTAGCCAACGTGTCCCGCAGCGCGCAAGCGGCAGAGCTCGACCTGTCGGCCTACGTCGGCATGGTGCCGGTGGAGATGCTCGGCGGGAATGCGTTCCCACCGATTGGTCAGCTGAATTTTCTCCTGACCCTGGCACCGTACGGTTTCTATTGGTTCGTGCTGGCAGCAGAAAACCAGATGCCGAGCTGGCACGTCGAGCCGGCGCAAAGCCTGCCGGATTTCACCACGCTGGTGTTGAAAAAACGCATGGAAGAACTGCTCGAAGCGCCGTCCCGTGACACGCTGGAGCAGAGCATCTTGCCGAGCTGGTTGCAGAACCGGCGTTGGTTCGCCGGCAAGGACGCTGCCATCGACAAGGTCAACCTGGCCTACGGCGTGCGTTTTGGAGATGCGCAGCATCCGGTGCTGTTGAGTGAAATCGAAGTCACCAGCGGCGACCAGACCAGTCGTTACCAGTTGCCGTTCGGCTTCATTGCGGACGATCAGGTCGGGCCGGCATTGCCGCAGCAACTGGCGTTGTCGCGCGTGCGACGCGGACCGCAGGTGGGTTTGATCACCGACGCCTTCAGCCTCGAACACTTCATCCGCGCCGTGCTGTCAGCCATGCAGGACAACACGGTGTTGCCTTCCGATGGCGGCGAAATCCGTTTCGAGCCGACTGCCGCACTGGCCGGCCTGGGGCTGACGGCGGATTCGGAAGTGCGTTACCTGTCCGCCGAGCAGTCCAACAGTTCGGTGGTAGTGGGCAAAACCATGGTGCTGAAGCTGATCCGCAAGATCGCCTCGGGCGTGCACCCGGAACTGGAAATGAGCGCGTACCTGACCAACGCAGGCTTTGCCAATATCTCGCCGCTGCTGGGTTCGGTGGTTCGCCGCGACGCCAAGGGCGAAGACAATCTGCTGATGATCGCCCAAGGCTATTTGAGCAATCAGGGCGATGCGTGGGAATGGACGCAGAACAACCTCGAACGGGCGCTGCGCGATGAACTGGCCGACGCCATGTCCGAGCAGGAGCAGCATTACAACGCCCTCGGCGAATTGAAAGACTTCGCCGCTATGCTCGGTCAGCGCCTGGGTGAAATGCACCTGGTGCTGGCGGCGTCTACCGACGACCCGGACTTCGCCCCGCAAGTCACCACGCAAAAAGACGCCCTGGCCTCGACCAAGGATGTCGCGGCGCAACTGGAGCACGCGCTGAAGTTGCTCAAGCAGCATCAAAGCGAACTGAGCCCGGCGGACAAAACCCTGGTCAGCCGTTTACTGGACAACAAAAAAGCCATCCTCGCCCACGTCCAGGAACTGGGTAAAAAAGCGGTCGGTGGTCTGCGGATTCGCGTCCACGGCGACTTGCATCTCGGGCAGGTGCTGGTGATCAAGGGTGATGCGTACCTGATCGACTTCGAAGGCGAACCGGCACGGCCACTGGCCGAACGTCGCGGCAAACACAGCCCCTATAAAGATGTCAGCGGCGTGTTGCGTTCCTTCGACTACGCTGCGGCGATGACGATCAACGTGCACAACGCTGATCACACCGCCGATGTGCAGGCGGCTCGCCAGCGCGTTGCCGATCGCTATTTAAGTGAAGCGCGACAGGCATTTGTCGACGCTTATCGGCTGGCGGCAGCTAGTCTTGCTCATGCGTGGCAAGATCCGGAAGGCGAGGACGCCGCGCTGGCGTTGTTCGGTCTGGAAAAAGCGGCGTATGAGGTGGCCTATGAGGCAGAGAATCGGCCCACCTGGTTGCCCGTGCCGTTGCACGGTTTATATGGATTATTGAGTGGGCTTAAACCCTTTTCCGATCTTGGTGGAGAGTAGTCATGAGTTTCTCGAACAAGGAACAGGGTCACGCTAGAGAGGCGTTACTGCCCAGATCCCGGGACATCGATGCGCTGGTACGCGCTGAACATCACGACCCCTTTGCAATCCTCGGCCCCCATGGCGATGGTGCTGGCGGGCAATTCATAAGAGCTTATCTGCCTGACGCGCTGAGCGTGCAGGTGCTGGCCAAGGACTCCGGCGAAGAACTCGGCAGCCTTGAAGCCACCCAGACGCCGGGGTTGTTTGTCGGGCATTTCGAGCACGCGCAGCCGTACGTGCTGCGCACCCGTTGGGCCGGCGGCGAACAGGTGTCCGAGGACCCTTACAGCTTTGGCCCGTTGCTCGGTGAAATGGACTTGTACCTGTTCGCCGAGGGCAATCACCGCGACTTGAGCAGTTGCCTCGGTGCGCAGCTGAAAAACGTCGACGGCGTCGACGGCGTGCGTTTTGCCGTGTGGGCACCCAACGCCAGACGGGTGTCGGTGGTCGGCGATTTCAATAACTGGGATGGCCGCCGGCACCCGATGCGCTCGCGTCACCCGACCGGCGTCTGGGAAGTGTTCATCCCGCGCATGCAGGCAGGCGAGGCTTACAAATACGAGATCCTCGGTGCCCACGGCATTCTGCCGCTCAAGGCCGATCCGATGGCCCTGGCCACCGCGCTGCCACCGGACACCGCGTCGAAAGTCGCCTCACCCCTGAGCATCGAGTGGCAGGATCATGCGTGGATGCAGGCACGCGTCGAGCGTTCACGCCCGAGCGCGCCGCTGTCGATCTACGAATTGCACGCTGGCTCCTGGCAGTGCGAACTGGACGATCTGGGCGAAGTCGCGCGCCAGTACACCTGGCACGAACTGGGTGAACGGTTGATCCCGTACGTCAAGGATCTGGGCTTCACCCACATCGAGCTGATGCCGATCATGGAGCACCCGTTCGGCGGTTCGTGGGGCTATCAACTGCTCTCGCAATTTGCCCCGAGCGCACGCTACGGTTCACCGGATGACTTCGCCGCGTTCGTCAACGCCTGTCACCTGGCCGACATCGGCGTCATCCTCGATTGGGTGCCGGCGCATTTCCCGACCGATGTCCACGGCCTGGCGCAATTCGACGGCACCGCGCTGTACGAATACGGCAACCCGCTGGAAGGTTTCCACCAGGATTGGGACACGCTGATCTACAACCTCGGACGCACCGAAGTGCACGGCTACATGCTGGCGTCGGGGTTGCACTGGCTCAAGCATTTCCATGTCGATGGCCTGCGCGTCGATGCGGTGGCGTCGATGCTGTATCGCGATTACTCGCGCAAGGCTGGCGAATGGGTGCCGAACCGTCACGGCGGGCGGGAGAACCTTGAAGCGATCGACTTCCTGCGCCACCTCAACGACGTGGTCAACCTCGAAGCCCCTGGCGCACTGGTGATCGCCGAAGAATCCACCGCGTGGCCAGGCGTGAGCCAGAGCACGCAACAGGGCGGCCTGGGTTTCGATTACAAATGGAACATGGGCTGGATGCACGATTCGCTGCATTACATCCAGCAGGATCCGGTGTACCGCGCGCATCATCACAACGAACTGAGTTTCGGCCTGGTATACGCCTGGTCCGAGCGCTTCATCCTGCCGATCTCCCACGACGAAGTGGTCCACGGCAAACACTCGCTGATCGACAAGATGCCCAGCGACCGCTGGCAGAAATTCGCCAACCTGCGTGCGTACCTGAGCTTCATGTGGGCGCATCCGGGCAAGAAGCTGTTGTTCATGGGCTGCGAGTTTGGCCAGTGGCGCGAGTGGGATCATGATCAGCAGCTGGATTGGTACTTGCTGCAGTACCCGGAACACCAAGGTGTGAAGACATTGGTCGGTGACCTGAATCGGCTATACCGTGAAGAGCCGGCGCTGCATGAGCAGGACGACGTGCCGCAAGGGTTCCAGTGGCTGATTGGCGATGACGCGATCAACAGCGTTTACGCGTTCCTGCGCTGGAGCAAGGACGGTCGGCCGTTGCTGGTGGTGGCCAACTTTACGCCGGTGCCGCGTCAGGCATATCGCATTGGCGTGCCGTTTGCGGGGCGCTGGACTGAGGTGATCAACAGTGATGCGGCGACGTATGCCGGGTCGAATTACGGGAACAGCGGCGGGGCGTCTACCGAGGAAGAGGCGAGCCATGGGCAGGCGCTTTCGCTGGTGCTGAATTTGCCGCCGTTGGCGGTGTTGATGTTGCGGCCGGAGGGGTGATCTGAAACCGCGTCGCTGCCATTCGCCGGCAAGCCGGTCTCGCTCCCACAGGGGTCACGCTGTACCTGTGGGAGCAGCGGTGCGACGACCCGACTTGCCCGCGATGGTGTCAGCCGGGACAACGCATTTCTTGAAAACCGACGCTCACCAACGCATCCGCACACCCAAACTGCCAATCAGCCCATTCAAATCATTTTCATCCACACTGCTGCTGTAATCCGCGCTGACATACAGGCTCACGGCGGGAGTCACTCTGGCCACCAGGCCCAAACCCACTTCGACTGTCGATGAATAGCGGCTGGTGCTGATCTTGTCGACTTGATCCAGGGTCACGGTATTGCCGGTGTACACCGTGTGCCACAAGTTGGTCCGCACATACGGTTCGACCCCGAGGCCGTTGATGTCGTAGCTACCTTTCAACCGTGCACCGACCCGACCGCTCCAGGATGTCAGGTCGCTGGAGGACGCATTGCCGGAACCGGCGTACGGGGTGTCCAGGGTGATGCGCTGATTGATCAACTGAGCCTGGGGTTCGACCACCCAGTTGTCGCCCAGGCCAATCGGAAAGCCGCCTTCCACCGAGAAGGTGACTGCGCTGCCTTCGGCGGCTTGTCGGGCCCCCTGTTCATTACGACTGAAACCGTTGACCCGACCGCCACTGGCCGTCAAGTCGACGTGCCAGCCCTGTGGGCCGGTCAGGCTCCAGTAGGCGCCGAGGCTCTGGCCTTGCAGGTTGAGGGTGTCGGTGTTGGGGTCGGCAAGGGCGCGACTGGTCAGCAGGCCGTTGCTGTTGCCTTGAAACTGGCTCATCCCGCCGATCAGCCCGACCTGCTGGGTATGGCCGCTACCGCTTTGCAGGGTGAGGATCGCCGGGCCTTTGAATTCGTTGGCGCCAGGAATGCTGAATCCCTGGGACAGATAATCGGTTTGTGCCTGACGCGATACCTGTCCATAGAGCTGATCCCAGGCCGAGGGCGCAGCGTCTTCGATGGTCAGGTGTGAACTTCGCAGATCAGGGTTGGCGCTGAAGCGGCCGGGGTAGTTGGTAGCGAGCGAGGGCAAGGTGAGCACCGGGACCTCCTGGTCATACCAGGGGGTTGTTTCTTCCTCGGCAGGCGAGGCCTGCACTTCCATGGATGAACACAGCAAGAGTGAACTCGACACTGTGCAAAAAGTAACTTTGATCTCTTGTGGGGTGAATGAAGTTTTCATGGAGGTCTACCTTGCAGTCGCATGTGGTATCTCGCTCTGGCGTCTCTCCTACCCCTGATTGAGGGGCGACCGAATGGACTGGGGCAAGCCGCTGGCGGCCCGTTTTGACGGGTGTCTGGGGGTTGCTCCGGGTGGTACTTCCGGGGGTAGTAACGTCAAGTCAAGAAGACCGATGGCGTCGCGTCAAGAAAATGAACGATAAGCGGTATGTCTAATTTAGACGTTGCAACTGATTGTTTTTTGGCGCTTATCTAAGTTCTTGTTTGTACGAAAAATCATCGTGAAAGTATTGTTCCAGAGGCGTTTGAGCAGCCGACGGTCGGTAAGAAAGTCGATGTGAGCGGCGAGATTCACGGTCGCATCCCTTAGAACATTACTGTCAATATCAATGATGCCTGACGGATCATGCCTGAAACACTAAAGACGCACTTCCACCGCCAACGGCAAATGATCCGACAGATGCGTCCACGGCTTGCTGCCCAATATCCGCGGCTCATGGCTGCTGGCATTGCGCAGATAGATCCGGTCCAGGCGCAGTAACGGAAACCGTGCTGGGTAGGTTTTTGCCGGGCGACCATGGTGGCGCTCGAAGGCTTCGTGCAGGTAGTCGTGGCGGGCGAGGGCGGCGTTGCCTTGTAGCTGCCAGTCGTTGAAGTCGCCGGCGATTATCACCGGTGCATCGTCGGGTAAAGACTCAAGCAGTTGGCAGAGTAACTGGAGCTGCAATTGACGATGACTTTCCAGCAGGCTCAGGTGTACGCAAATCGCGTGGACTTCGGCGTGGCCCGGTACGTCGAGCAGGCAATGCAACAGACCGCGGCGCTCGGGGCCGGTGATCGAGACGTCGAGGTTGCGGTATTCGCGGATCGGGTATTTTGACAGCAGCGCGTTACCGTGGTGACCGTTGGGGTAGACCGCATTGCGGCCGTAGGCGAAATCGCTCCACATGCTGTCGGCGAGGAACTCGTATTGCGAGGTCTGCGGCCAGTTGTTGAGGCGGGAAGAATGGCGTTCGTGTTCACCGACGACTTCCTGCAGGAACACCAGGTCGGCGGATGTACTGCGTACCGCTTCACGCAGTTCCGGGAGGATGAAGCGTCGGTTTAGCGCGGTGAAGCCCTTGTGGGTGTTGACCGTCAGTACTCTGAGTCGATTAATCGCCGGCGGCGTGTTCAATGGCGTCGATTCGACGGTCTGGCGCTTGGAATCACTGGTCACTTTGACTCCTCTGAATCAGGCTGGCTTATGTATGCGACTGATGCGGGGGCGGGCAGTTCAGTTTGAGCGGGCGCTGCGGTTCGACTTGCCGGCGATGGCGTCTTCAAGATTAGCGCAAGGTTCAAGGGCCTCATCGCCAGCAAGCCGGCTCCTACAGGGGTGGGGGTAAATTCAAACCTGTGATCGACACAACCTTGTAGGAGCTGGCTTGCCAGCGATGGCGCCCGCAAGATCAGTGCAAGGTTCAAGGGCCTCATCGCCAGCAAGCTGGCTCCTACAGGGGCGGGGGCAAATTCAAACCTGTGATCGACACAACCTTGTAGGAGCCGGCTTGCCGGCGATGGCGTCCGCAAGATTAGCGCAAGGTTCAAGGGCCTCATCGCCGGCAAGCTGGCTCCTACAGGGGTGGGGTCAACTTTAAACCTGTGATCGACACAACCTTGTAGGAGCTGGCTTGCCGGCGATGGCGTCCGCAAGATTAGTGCAAGGTTCGAGGGCCTCATCGCCAGCAAGCTGGCTCCTACAGGGGCGGGGGCAACTTTAAACCTGTGATCGACACAACCTTGTAGGAGCTGGCTTGCCGGCGATGGCTTCCGCAAGAATAGCGCACGGTTCAAGGGCCTTATCGCCAGCAAGCCGGCTCCTGCAGGGGGTGTTGGTTTAGACGAAGACGATTTCATAGGGCAACCGCATGCGTTCCAGCAGCACCCGGGGCAGCAGCGGGGCGATACCGATGGCGGGTTCGCCGTCGAGCTGGCTGGCGTAGGCGTGGGTGGCGTGGCTTTTGCGCGCAACGGTCCAGGTGTCGAGGCGAACCTTGCGGGCGCGGTGCCACGGGATCAGCCCTCGATCACGCGAGGGCCAATGCCACGCCCAGACGGGTACTTCGTTGAACGCTGCACCGACCGAGGCGGCGGCTTTGGCACTGGCGCGGCCGACGACGTCGTGGTCGACATTGCCGTCCTCGCTCCAGGTGCTGAACACCACATCACCAGGCCGCAAGTACCGCGCGATGAATTGAGTCAACTGAAGTTCACGCTCGGCCAGGGCGTTGTCGGTGAACCCACCGCGAATCCACTTCAGGCTGTGCATCGGCAAACCGAGGCGGCGCAAGGCTTCGACGCTTTCCTGGGGGCGAAACACGCTGAGGCGTTTCTCCGACCATTGCTGTGACCCCGGATGGCTGGCGCTGCCGTCGGTGATCGAGATCAATTGCAGGGGATGGCCCAGAGCGCTGAGTAATTGCAGCAGT
Organism: Pseudomonas sp. FW300-N2A2; assembly: GCF_017351735.1. Classification (NCBI taxonomy): domain Bacteria; kingdom Pseudomonadati; phylum Pseudomonadota; class Gammaproteobacteria; order Pseudomonadales; family Pseudomonadaceae; genus Pseudomonas; species Pseudomonas sp. FW300-N2A2. The sequence continues at coordinate 106,990 of NZ_JACNDU010000001.1, forward strand.
CCGCCGCAGGTCACGACTTCATCGCCGGGATGCGGCGCGATCACCACGGCGCGGGCGCCGGGCGGGACCAGGGTCTGGGTGTTGATGACGGGAATGTTGTCGAGCTGAGGCGCGTTGTTCCAGATCTGTGCAGTAAGGCTGCTGTCGCTGATGGAAACGGATTTCATCGGGCTACGTCCTTGTTCTAATTGATAGCAATGTGCCGCTCTCCGAACCCTGGATTGCTGCGAGCAGAGTATTGCTCAAGTCACGCTATTCGTCGCGTCGATGTTCCCACCGGTGCATATTTTTCTCCGGACTGTGCCAGGTCGCGCAATTATCGCTGGAGTCGCTCCCGTATCCGGCCGCTGCCTGGCAATGTAAAAAAAACCGAAGTTTCATTTCACTCTTCTTCCTCACGCTGCAATTCGAACAGCAGCAGCGAACGGCCGGTGACCGAATATTCGTGGCCGAACTCGAAGCGCTCCTGACCGCGGATCGATGGCTGATTGGTGTCGACCATGCAGGTCCAGTACCTGCCATCCGGCACTTGCGGCAAGGTGAAGTTGACGATGTCGTGGTGCGCGTTGACCACCAGTAGCAAGGTGGCGTCACCGCCCTTGCGGCGAATCCCGGTTTCCTGGGCTCGGCCATCGAGCAACATGCCGAGGCATTTGCCGTGGGATTCCTCCCATTGTTCGGTGCTCATCTCGCTGCCATCCGGCGCCAGCCAGGTGACGTCCTTGACGCCGATGTCCTCGTTGTAATTACCCACCAGGAAGCGCCCGCGTCGCAGGATCGGGTAGGCCAGGCGCAACTTGATCAGGCGTTTGACGAACTTCAGCAACGCCTTGCCATCTTCGCTCAGGTCCCAATTGACCCAGCCGATTTCACTGTCCTGACAATAGGCATTGTTGTTGCCGTCCTGGGTGCGGGCGAACTCGTCACCGGCCACCAGCATCGGCGTGCCCTGGGACAGCAGCAGGGTGGCGAAGAAGTTGCGCATCTGCCGCTGGCGGAGCGCGTTGATCTCCGGGTCGTCAGTCGGGCCTTCGACGCCGTGGTTCCAGGACAGGTTGTTGTTGCTGCCGTCCTGGTTGTTCTCGTCGTTGGCTTCGTTGTGTTTTTCGTTGTACGACACCAGGTCGTTGAGGGTGAAGCCATCGTGAGCGGTGACGAAGTTCACCGATGCGTAGGGCCGCCGACCACGCTGATTGAACATTTCACCGGAGGCAGTCATCCGGCTGGCGAAGTCAGCGAGTTGGCCGTCGTCGCCTTTCCAGAACGCGCGCACGGTATCGCGGAATTTGTCGTTCCATTCGACCCAGCCCGGTGGAAAGCGACCGACCTGATAACCACCGGGACCAATGTCCCACGGCTCGGCAATCATTTTCACCTGGCGCAGTACAGGGTCCTGGCGGCAGGCAACGAGGAAGCTGTGACGTTCATCGAAACCGTCGTGGTAGCGCCCGAGAATGGTCGCCAGGTCGAAGCGGAACCCGTCCACGTGCATTTCCGACGCCCAGTAACGCAGGGAGTCGGTGACCATTTGCAGCACGCACGGGTGACTCAGGTCCAGGGTGTTGCCGGTGCCGGAATCGTTGATGTAGAAGCGCTTGTCGTCGGGCATCAAGCGGTAATACGAGGCGTTGTCGATGCCGCGCATCGACAGGGTCGGGCCCTGTTCGTTGCCCTCGGCGGTGTGGTTGTACACCACGTCGAGAATCACCTCCAGATTGGCTTCGTGCAGGTGCGCGACCATTTCCTTGAACTCGGCGATCTTGCCGCTGGCCAGGTAGCGCGGGTCCGGGGCGAAAAACGCGATGCTGTTGTAGCCCCAGTAATTGGTCATGCCTTTGTGCAACAAGTGCTGGTCATTCACGAACGCGTGAATCGGCAGCAATTCCACGGTCGACACGCCGAGCTTGCGGATGTGTTCCAGCATGTCATCGACCATCAACCCGGCGAAGGTGCCACGCACGTTCTCGGGGACAGACGGGTGACGCATGCTGAAGCCGCGCACGTGAGTTTCGTAAATGATCGTTTTGTCCCACGGCACGCTGACGCGGTGGTCGTGGCCCCAGGTGTGCGCCGGGTCGATCACCTTGCATTTCGGTACGAACGGCGCGCTGTCGCGTTCGTCAAAACTGAGGTCGGCGTCGGGGTGGCCGATGGTGTAGCCGAACAGCGCTTCGGACCACTTCAACTTGCCGACCAGTTGTTTGGCGTAGGGGTCGATCAACAGTTTGTTGTGATTGAAGCGATGCCCGTTGGCCGGGTCATACGGGCCATAAACACGGTAGCCGTAGATCAGCCCCGGATGGGCGTCGGGCAGGTAGCCGTGGTAGATCTCGTCGGTGTATTCCGGCAGTTCGATGCGCTCCAGTTCAACTTCGCCGGCGTCATCGAAGATGCACAGTTCGACCCTGGTCGCGTTGGCGGAGAACAAGGCGAAGTTGACCCCCAGACCATCCCAGGTGGCGCCCAGCGGGAAGGGCAGGCCTTCCCGGATTCGCGAAGCCTCGGCCTGAGGTTCTGGCGCGGCTTTTTTTGGACTGGTCATAGATGCTCCTGCAATTGGGGGGAATCCCCTGTAGGAGCGAGGCTTGCCCGCGAAGACGGCGTGTCAGTCGATTCGAATGTTGAATGACACACCGCCTTCGCGGGCAAGCCTCGCTCCTACAGGTTTATCGGGGGCGAACGCGCCCACGGTGGCGAGAGGTCGCTCGCCACAAGGTCAGTCAGGGCAATGCCGGGAAGCGTCAGACCGCAGGCGGTTTACGCGCTGCGCGAGGTTTCTTCTCGGTGGATTTTTCCCCGGGCGGGATCACCTTTGCCGCAGCGGCGGGTTTCGCCTTGGCTTTGGTTTTCGGCTCGCCAGCCTTGCCGTTGGCGGTTTTGCTGACGGCAGGCTTGGTGCCTGCCGCTTTGCTGCTGGCCGCCTTGGGCGATTTGCTGGGGGCCAGGGCTTCGGCTTCTGCCAGTTTTCGAGCCATCTCCCAGTGCCGGGCTTCATGGCCCTCGGGTTTTCCTTCCGATTCCCAGATCTGATAGGCAAATTCGCGGATGCGTTTATCGTCGGTACTCATCGCTATGCTCCTGAACTGAACTCAAAGTTTTGGATAAAGAGATTGACCGGGAAATCCCCCAGCGCGGCGCCAATCATCAGCTCCTTGTGTTCTGTGACTGCGACGCTGGAAAAAAGTCCCTTCAGATTTTCGGCAGGGGTGGTAAACGGTAATTTGACTCGCGTATCGCCCCACTGCAGCGCGCCGACATGGGGTATGGCACTGTTTTTCAGCAGGCCTGCACAGCGAATCGGGACGATCACGGTGGCCTGCTTCTGGTTGTACGAGCGCACAAATGCCAGCACCCGGTGTGCCTCGCAGCCGACCACTTCCAGCGCTTGATACGTCCCGCGTTGAAACAGCTCGGCCTGTTGGGCGCGCAGGCCTAATGTGCGCGCGATCAGGGTTTGTTTGATGCGTCCGTCACGCCAGTTGGCCAGCAGTTCCGGCAGTTCTGGCGAACGTTGCATGGTGTGTTGGCAACTCGCGTAATCCACCGGGCGACGGTTGTCCGGATCGACCAGCGAGAAGTCCCAGTACTCGTTCCCTTGGTAAAGGTCCGCAATGCCCGGCACGGTCATGCGCAGCAAGGTTTGCGCCAATCCGTTGAGTGCGCCGGATGCAGCGATGGACGTCACGGCTTTGCTCAGGGCTGCGCGCAGCAGCTCGGCTTCGGGACTTAGCAGCAGACGTTCGATGAACGCCTGGGTCGCACGTTCATACGCATCGTTCGGCGCGCTCCAGCTGCTTTGCAGCTTGGCTTCACGCAAGGCTTTCTGCTGCCACTGCCAGAGACGTTTGACGTAGTCCTCGAGCGCGGGCCGATCGTCGACGCGCAGTTCCAGCGGCCAACTGCCGAGAATCGTCTGATACAGAATCAATTCATCACCCGCCGACGGCATCGCATCGTCGGCGCGCACCGGCCGGGCCAGTGTCTGCCAGAGCGGCACCTGCTCGGCGAACCACGCGCTGCGCTCGCTCAACACCGCCAGCCTGGCGCGGGTGTCTTCGCCGCGTTTGTGGTCGTGGGTCGCGGTGGCCAGCAGGTTGTCGGGGAATTCTTCGAGACGATTGAGGCACGCGGCATGGAAGTCAGCCACCGGTGCACTGAATTGTTCCGTGTTGAACCCCACGTCATTACGCGACAGCAAAACCGCCGAGCGATAAAACGCGGTGTCCTCGACAGCCTTTGCCGCTGCCGGTGACGTCAACTGCTGAAAACGCACGCAGGCATGCTTGAGCATCTTGCGCGGGCGGCCCACCGGGCGTTTGCGCCAGGGTTCGCCGCCCAGCCATCGGGCCAGGCAATCGAGCACCGGCCAATCGGCTTCGCTGAGGTTTTGCCGCGCGCCGTCCATGGCTTGCTGAAAAAAACCATCGTCCTCAGCGGAACGCCCACAAGGGCTGATGTAGGTGCGATACACCGGGAAGTGCACGATCAGTTCCTGCAACGCCCGACGAATCGCGCCGAGGGTCAGGTCGCGGGTCATCACATCATCCCGGGCCACTTGCAGCAGCGCCTGGGCGACGCTTTCGAAGTCGCCGGCAAGCGAGCCGTTGATAATTTGCTGACGGGCCAGGTGTGCTTCCTGACGGAAATCGGCGGGCCGTTCGCTGTAGCGGTTCCACAATTCGCCGAGGGTTTTCTCACCAGCGGGATCATGTTGCAGCAAGGACACATGGTTCATGAATTCATAACCGGTGGTGCCATCCACCGACCAGTCACGGTGCAGGGTTTCACCTTCACCGAGAATCTTCTCGACGTAGATCGGCAGGTGTCGGCCCGGCGTCAGGCTGTCGACCCGGCGTCGCAGTTTGCGGCAATAACCGCGTGGATCGGCGAGGCCATCGATGTGGTCGATGCGCAGGCCGTCGATCAGGCCCTCGGCGACCAGTTCGAAGATTTTTGCGTGAGTGGCTTCGAACACCGCCGGGCGCTCCACACGTAGACCGCCCAGTTCGTTGACATCGAAAAAGCGCCGCCAGTTGATGTCATCCGCCGCCGTGCGCCAACTGGCGAGGCGATAGCTTTGACGTTCCAGCAACTGGTGCAGGCGCTGGAAACCGTCCGGCGTGAGCGAATCGTAGGCTTGCAGGTTCTGCTCGATGACTTGAAGCAGGGCCGGGTCGCTGGCCAGTTCGCGCAGCTCGTCTTTCAACGGTTTGGCCAGGCGGTGGGCGTCAGTCTGGTAACTCAAGGTGCTGAAGCGGTCGGCCAGTGACTTGAATCGCTCGGTATCGTCTTTGAGCAATTCGCCGTAGTTCATCGGGCAAATCGGGAAGTGATGATCGTAGTGTTGGACGTAAAAAGCACCGTGCTGCGCATCGAAGCGCAAGGGCAGGGTGCCGTCCTGCAACGCCACGCCATAGTCGCTGCCGAGGAATGGCAGCAAGAGCTGACCCTCCATCAACGGATCGGGCGAATGCCATTGGATGTCGAAAAATTCGCCGTACGGGCTCAACCGGCCCCATTCCAGCAAGTCCAGCCACCAGGGATTATCGCCGCCACCGACGGCCATGTGGTTGGAGACAATGTCGAGGATCAGCCCCATGTTCTGCTCACGCAACGCGCTGACCAAACGGCGCAACGCCGCTTCGCCGCCCAGTTCCGGGTTGACCGTGGTGGGGTCCACCACGTCATAGCCGTGCATGGAACCTGCGCGTGCGCTCAGCAGCGGCGAGGCGTAGACATGGCTGATGCCGAGGCGGGCGAAATAGGACACCAGCGGCACCGCGTCGTCCAGCGTGAAGCCTTTATGAAACTGCAAACGCAGGGTCGCGCGTGGTTGATTCATCGGTCACGCTCGGCCGCCTGAAGCCGCGCGCAGGCAAGCAATTCCAGACGTCGGGCCGCGTCCAGGTCATCGAGCAGGGCTTCGCTGGCGCCGGGCAAGCGGCGCGACCAATTCGGATGGGTGTCGATGGTGCCGGGCAGGTTGGCCTGCTGTTCGATACCCAGGGCATCCTCCAGCGGCAGCAACACCAGCGGCGCGCGGGTATGGCCGAGGAAGCGAATGGCTGCGTCGAGTATCTGATCGGTCTCATGGGACTCTTCGCGGAAGTTCTGCGGGTCCTGGCTCAACGCCCGGCGCAGGCCTTCACGCTCGCGTTCGCGGTGACGGCGCCACTCGATTTCACCCGTGGCGTCGACCAGGCCCAATCGGGCATTCCAGTCGATATCGTGGCCATGCCACCAGCCGTTGAGCGTCGGTAAATCGTGGGTGCTGGTGGTGGCCAGTGCGTTGTCCGGCCAGTCGAGGATCGGCTTGAAGTGTGTGTTGTCCTGCTCGAACAGCAACACGCGCATGCCGAGTATTGAACGGGCGATGAGTTTTTCCCGCAGGCCGTCTTCCACCGTCCCGAGATCTTCGCCGAGAACGATGGCTTGATGCCGATGGGATTCCAGGGTCAGCAGGCGCAGCAGATCGTCCACCGGGTAATAAAGATAAGCGCCATCGGCGGGTGATGAGCCGTTGGGGATCACCCACAGCCGTTGCAATCCCATGACGTGATCGATGCGCAGGCCACCGGCATGGGCGAAGTTGGCCCGGAGCATTTCGATGAACGCACGAAATCCGTGACGCACCAGGCCTTCGGGCGAGAACGCGGAAATGCCCCAGCCCTGCCCGGTGCGATTGAGAATGTCCGGCGGCGCACCCACCGTCAGCGAAGCGAGCAATTCGTCCTGGCGACTCCAGGCCTGGCTGCCGCCGCCGTCGGCACCGACCGCGAGGTCAGCGATCAGGCCAATGCTCATGCCGCTGCCGCGCGCGGCGGCTTGTGCGCGCTCCAGGCAACGGGTAATCAACCACTGGCAGAAGGCGAAGAAGCCGATGCGCCCGGCGTTCTCTTCGGCAAATTCAGCCAGCGCAGCACTGCGCGGGTCGCGCCATTGCTCGGGCCACTCGCGCCAGTCGAGGTTTTCACCTTTGGCGGCACGGGCTTCCTGAATGGCTTCGAAACGGCAGTGGTTCTCCAGTGCTTCGCCAGCCGCGTGGCGGAAACTGCTGAAATCGGCGTGCAACGGGTGTTCGCCCTGGACAAAACCTTCGTACAACGCCTGCAACAGACGGTGCTTGGCGTCGGCCGCCACGGGCCAGTCAACCAGCGGCTGTTGTTCCAGATGCTTGAGCTCGGCGGCGAGCCCGGTGGCGTCAATCGCCGTGCGCATCGCTCGTTCGCCAAGGATCGCGCCGGGGGCTGCGTACAGGCTGTTGAGGAACAGGCGGCTGGACGGCGAATAAGGGCTATAGCGTTGGGTGTCGCTGCTGAACATCGCGTGCAGCGGACTGATCGCCAGCGCTTCGGCGCCACGCTCACCGGCGACGCGGGCCAGATCTTCCAGTGCCTGGGTGTCGCCAAAACCGCCATCGCCGGGACGGCGCAGCGAGTACAGCTGCACGCTCAGCCCCCAGGCGCGAGGGATCGGGCTGTCGACCGCATCGCTGACGCTGTAGCAGCGTGCTGGCGCCACGGCCAGCGTAAAGGATTGGCGGTCGATCGTGACGTGCTGATAACCGACAGGAATCAGGCCGGGCAACATCGCCTGGGCATCGAGTTTCAGGTTGAGCCGCGATCCGTCCTCAAGGTGGATCTCGCAGGGGGTCTGCGGCTCGAAATAATGTGCGAGGTTGAGGCCCACGCCAACGTCCGCGGTCAGCAGCGGCGGCAAATGCCGGGTTTGTTGCACTTGCTGCAATTCTTGCAGGCTGGCATCAATCTCCTGGGCGCTGCCGGCCGGATGGCCGAGCCCGGTCAGGACATTGCGTAACACCGATGGCGCGACTTTTTGTGGGCGGCCGTTGGCATCGATCCAGTCGACGGCCAGGCCAGCTCGGCTGGCCAGTATTTCCAATTGCGCATCGCTCATGGGCGCTCTCCATCCGGGGGTAGCAAAGGGGCTGCGGTCGTGAGGCTGACTAGCGCGCAATACGGGGCAAGGGTGCCCTGACTCAGCAGGTCGGCGGACTTCGGCGGGTGCTCGAACAACAACGAAGTGCCGGCCTGTGGGGAGTGGACCACCGGCTTGTCGCTGAGGTTCAGGTCTATGCGCAGCAGGCTGCCATCGCCCAGTTGCCAGCGTGCGCTCACCGCGCCCGGCGCCAGTACCTCGGCACCCAGCGGGTGTGCACCGGGCAGGCGCGCGATGATCTGCTCGTGGCGGATTTTCAGCAGTTGGCGATACAGCGTGTAAATGGCCGATGGCCCGCTCGCCGTCAGATTCGGCCGGGAGTCTTCGAAGGTCTGCTGCGCGTTCGGGTCGGGAATCTGTTCACGCCTGGCCGGATCGGCAAATGCGTCGAATGCAGAAAATTCGTTACGCCGACCTTCGCGAACGAGTTCCGCCAGTTCGCCGTGATGGCTGGTGAAAAACAGGAACGGTTGCTCGACGGCAAACTCGTCGCCCATGAACATCAGCGGGATCATCGGCGACAACAGCAACAATGCCGTCGCGGCTTTCAAGGCGTCGGGGTGGGCAAGTTGGTGCAGCCGTTCGCCGAATGCGCGATTGCCGATCTGGTCATGGTTCTGCAAGAACAGCACGAACGCCGTGGGCGGCAAATGACCGCTGGGCTCGCCGCGAGCTTCGCCGTGGCGGTTGGTGTGGCCCTGGAACACAAAGCCCTGGCTCAGGCAGCGCGCCAACTGTTCGGTAGGGTTGTCGGCATAGTCGGCGTAATAGGCCTCGGTTTCACCGGTCAGCAGCACGTGCAAGGCGTTGTGGCCGTCGTCGTTCCACTGCGCGTCGTAACCTTCCTGCAGCAAACTGGCCTGGTTGTGTTCGTTTTCGACTGTCAGCCACACGTGGCGCGCCGGGTCGATTTGCTGCCGGATGCGTTGCGCCAGTTCCTGTAGAAAGTCCGGGCTTTTGATCGCGTGCACCGCGTCGAAGCGCAAACCGTCAAAGCGGTATTCCAGCAACCACATCAACGCATTGTCGATAAAGAAGTCGCGCACCTCGCGTCGCCGGAAGTCGATGGCCGCGCCCCAAGGCGTGTGCTTGTCTTCATTGAAGAAGGCCTTGGCGTAGCGATGCAGGTAATTGCCGTCCGGGCCGAAGTGGTTGTAGACCACATCGAGCATCACCGCCAGACCATGGCCGTGGGCGCTGTCGATCAGGTGCTTGAGTTGCTCGGGCGTGCCATAGGACGCCTGGGGCGCGTAGGGCAGAACCCCGTCGTAGCCCCAATTGCGATCACCGGGGAACTGCGCCAGCGGCATCAGTTCGATGGCGGTAACGCCCAGCCCGGCAAGCCGCGCCAGGTGCTGCTCGACCTCGACGAAACCGCCGAGCGCACCGACGTGCAACTCGTAGATTACCGCCTCGTTCCAGGGCCGCCCAAGCCAGTCGCGGTGTCGCCAGGTGTAGGCGAGGGGATCGACCACCACGCTGTGCCGGTGAATGTCACCGGCCTGAGCGCGGGAGGCCGGGTCGGGCACCTCGAGTTCGCCATCAATGTTGTAGCGGTAACGCGTGCCCGCAGGACAGCGCGTCTTGATCACGAACCAGCCATCGGCCTGAGGCAGCAACGGCAAGGACTGTCCATCTTCCAGTTCGACACTGACAAAAAAAGCATCCGGCGCCCACAAGGCAAAACGCGTGTGCTCTGCGTCCAGCATGATTGCGCCGTGGGGCCAGGTCTCAAGGGTCCGTAACGGCATCGTTGAAAACCTCTTACTGTTTGTTCGATTTCCCCAGCGCTTTAGCCACCAGCTGTTCGTAGAGTTCGGCGTAGGGTTCGACGGCTTTGCACCAGTTGAACGGTGCGGCCATGGCCCGGCAACGCATGGCATTGAGCAAGCCAGGAAAGGCGAACACTTTGAAGGCGCGGCTCAGGGCTTCCTGATAGCTCTCGACCGTGGATTCGTCGAACAGGAAACCGGTCACGCCGTTTTCGATGGTGTCGGCCAGGCCGCCGGTGTTGCGTGCCACCGGCAACGAACCAAAACGCTGGGCGTACATCTGGCTCAAGCCGCACGGTTCATAACGCGAGGGCATCAGCAGGAAATCGCTGCCGGCGAACATGCGGCGGGCGTCGGTTTCGTTGAAGCCGATGCGCACCCCGATCTGCCCTGGAAAGCGCAGGGCCAGTTCACGCATGGCCTGTTCTTCTTCCGGCTCGCCGCGCCCGATGATCGCGATCTGGCCACCGGATTTGACGATGTACTCGGACACGGCCTCCGTCAGGTCCAGGCCTTTCTGATAGACCAGGCGCGAGACCACGGCGAACAGCGGACCTTCGGAATCGTCCAGCCCGAACAGTTCGCGCACGTGCGCCGCGTTGACCGCTTTGCCTTCCCAGTCACCGATGCTGAACGGACGGAACAGGTGGCTGTCAGTGGCGGCGTCCCAGCTCTCATCGATGCCATTGGGAATCCCGCTGAGCAGGCCTTGCTGGGTCTTGGCGGCGAGAAAACCGTCGAGGCCGCAGCCGAAGGCTGGCGTGGTGATTTCCTGGGCGTAGGTGGCGCTGACGGTGGTGATGTGGCTCGAATAAGCCATGCCGGCCTTGAGGAACGACATCTTGCCGTAAAACTCCATGCCTTCCTGTTGCAGGGCATGCGCGGGAATGCCCAGCTCGGGGCACGACCCCAGGCTGGTCACGCCTTGATAAGCGAGGTTGTGAATGGTGAACAGCGTCGGCGTGCGTTGACCGCGCCAGTGCATATAGGCGGGGGCCAGGCCGGCGGGCCAGTCATGGGCGTGCACCAGGTCCGGGCACCAGTGGATTTGCGCGAGGTTGGCGGCGATGTCGGCAGCCGCCAGGCCCAGGCGGGCGAAACGAATATGGTTGTCCGGCCAGTCGCGACCGTTATTGGCGCCGTAAGGTGAACCTTCGCGCTCGTAGAGTTCAGGGCAGATCAACACGTAAATGACCAGTCCGTCAGGCATGTCCATGCGCCCGATCTTGCAGGCAGGCAGCGCGGCATGACCACCGAGCTCACCAATAATGTGGATCGGGTTTTCGCTGTGCAGCACTTGCGGGTAACCGGGGATCAGCACACGCACATCGTGCAATTTCGCCATGGCCCGGGGCAGCGCCGCGGAAACGTCACCCAGACCGCCGGTCTTCACCAGGTCGGCGATTTCCGAGGTCACAAACAACACTTTCTTTCTGTTGGGATTCTGACTGACCACCGGCGTCAACGTCTTGGTACCCGTGACGTTGATCGATTGGGCACTTGGGGCGCTCACGGCGCTTGTTTCGCCGACCTGCTGATGAGCACGTTCTCCCTGGATATCTAATGCCGTACTGATCATATGAATCTCCCGTGTTGTTGATCTAGTTCTAGGTCTGGCAAACGGTATTTCGTGGCCAAATCCTGTGGCCGGGCGCAAACGCGCTACGCATCGGTGAGCAAACGCTGCCCATGCGTTAAAGCAGAATGGCTGGAGTGGCCGTTGCAAGGATTGCACCAGTCGCAACGCACCTACCTTTCAGAGGACCGGCCACAAATGGCAAAAGTTTCGATTTTTTTGACACTTTGTGACCGACCGGTTTTGCCCCGCGAAAAGGAGTCTAGGCCAGAACTTAGAGCGGTGAAGGCCAGTTGGCAAAATTGTTCGACAATCGGTTCAAAGCGGTACGGACGTACCGGATAGGCAGCCAAACGCCCCGACGAAGGGCATGTTTTTTCGCGATTCGGCCCCAAAAAGTAACCTGGCAGTCACACGAATGTGCGAGGGCGATTACGGCTGCGCACTGTTGTGGTGCGCTCGCAGGTCCCGCTTTTGGCCGAACCGCTGCCTTACTGCGGCGCGGGTTGCCTTGTTATAGTTCGGGCCTCATTTTTTGCCCGGTAAAGGATCACTGCCATGTCTCAGTACACTGCGTTCACCGTCGAACTGGCCGATAAAATTGCCCATGTGCAGATCAATCGTCCGGAAAAGATCAACTCGATGAACGCCGCGTTCTGGAGCGAGATCATTGAGATCTTCCAGTGGATTGATGACACCGACGAAGTCCGGGTGGTGGTGCTCAGCGGCGCCGGCAAACATTTTTCCTCCGGTATCGACCTGATGATGCTGGCCGGCGTGGCCAATGAGCTGGGCAAGGACGTCGGCCGCAATGCGCGCCTGCTGCGCCGCAAGATCCTCGCGCTGCAAGCGTCCTTCAATGCCGTCGACAACTGCCGCAAGCCGGTGCTGGCAGCGATTCAGGGTTATTGCCTGGGTGGTGCGATTGACCTGATTGCCGCCTGCGACATGCGTTATGCCGCCGAAGACGCGCAATTCTCGATCAAGGAAATCGACATCGGCATGGCCGCCGACGTTGGCACCTTGCAACGCTTGCCGCGGATCATCGGTGACGGCATGCTGCGTGAACTGGCTTACACTGGTCGCTCGTTTGGCGCCGAGGAAGCGCGCAGTATCGGCCTGGTCAATCGCGTCTACAGCGACGCCGCCAGCCTGCTCGACGGTGTCATGGGCATTGCCCGGGACATCGCCGGCAAGTCGCCGATTGCGATCACCGGCACCAAAGAGATGATCAGCTACATGCGCGACCATCGCATTGACGACGGCCTTGAATACGTCGCTACCTGGAACGCCGCCATGCTGCAATCCACTGACTTGCGCGTGGCCATGGCCGCCCATATGAGCAAACAGAAACCCGAATTTCTGGATTGATTGAAAAATGACTTCACGCTGGACCACTGCAGTACTGGACACCGATCAACCGGGCGGCTGGGCCGTTGCGCGCAGCCCCGAAGGCTTCCTGTTCGACGACAATGGCGCGCTGTTCCCGCGTGAATGGCTCAAGCGTCAGGACCTGCCGGTTCTGGCCGAACACGGCATCGGTCATCTGGATGGCGAACCGGTCTACCTGCTGGAGCTGCGCAGTCACAGCGAAGTACCGGGCTGCAACTGGAAAGGCTTGCGGGCGTTCATGCTCGATGGCGATCACGCGGTTTACAAAGTGCTGGGTTATGCCGCGCAGATCGGCACCTGGGCCCGTGAACACCGTTTTTGCGGTAACTGCGGGCAGGCGACCTTGCAGGTGCCGCGTGAGCGGGCGATGTATTGCGAGCCGTGCAATTTGCGCTATTACCCGCGGATTTCGCCGAGCATGATCGTGCTGATCACCCGTGGCGATGAAGTCCTGCTGGCGCGCTCGCCACGGTTTGTCACCGGGGTCTACAGCACGCTGGCGGGATTTGCCGAGCCGGGCGAGTCCGCTGAAGACTGCCTGATTCGCGAGGTGCGTGAAGAGGTGCAGATCGAGGTCAAGAACATCCAGTACATGGGCAGCCAGTGCTGGCCGTTCCCGCACTCGATGATGCTCGGCTTCCACGCCGAGTACGCCGGCGGCGAGATTGTCTGTCAGGAGGACGAGATCGAGGACGCCCAGTGGTTCAACGTGCACGAGCTGCCGCCGTTGCCGGCGTCACGCTCGATTGCCCGTTACCTGATCGACGTCTATGTGGCGCGGCGTTTAGGCCACGCTGAACCAGTGCTGCCAGGCTAGGCGCACAGTCAGGCCCAGCACTACGGTGATGAACACCGGGCGAATGAACTTGGCTCCGCCGCTGATGGCGGAGCGCGCACCAAAAAACGCACCGACCATCACCGACAGGCCCATGCTCAGGCCGATGATCCAGTCCACTTGCCCGGAAAAGATGAACACCGACAGCGCTGCAATGTTGCTGACGAAGTTCATGCTGCGCGCCACGCCGCTGGCCTTCACCAGGTCGATGGGGTACATCAGCAGGCTGCTCACGGTCCAGAACGCGCCGGTGCCGGGGCCGGCCACGCCGTCGTAGAAACCGAGGCTGAAGCCTTGGGTCGATTGCCACTTTTTCTTGATCGGTGCCTCGCTGTCCAGCGGCGCTTTCGGCGTGCCACCGAACAACAGGTAGAGGCCGCAGGCGAACACGATCACCGGCAGCATTTTGTTCAGCCATTCGGCGGGCAGGTAATGCGCGACTACGGCACCGGTCAACGCGCCGACCAAAGTGCCGACGATGGCGTGCACCCACTGCCGGGGATGGAACAGTTTGCGCCGATAGAAAGTGAAACTGGCGGTGGCCGAGCCGAAGGTCGAACTGAGTTTGTTGGTGCCCAGCACCAGGTGCGGCGGCAGGCCTGCGGTCAACAGCGCCGGCGTGGTCAACAGACCACCGCCGCCGGCAATGGCGTCGATGAAACCGGCAATGAAGGCGACGACGGCCAGGATGGCGAGGGTGGTGAGGTCAACGCTGAGTTCGAAAGGCATGGAAATGGGCTTATTCGGCGGGGTGCAGCAAAGGGCTGCGGGGAAGGGCCGGTATCTTACCTATATCCAACTTCTGCGGCGACTGGTCTGGCCTCTTCGCGGGCAAGCCTCGCTCCTACAGGGGAATGCGCTTAACCGTAGGAGCGAGGCTTGCCCGCGAAGACTGACTTACAGGCGCTACATCACTTGGCGGCCGGCCCATTCCCGATCTGCCACACAAACGGCGGTTCAGTCCCGTTAATCTCCCAATCCCCGACAATCCGCGCCTTGTAGATCACCGGATTGTGCGAAGACACGGTCCGCGCATTACGCCAATGCCGGTCCAGCGATTTCCCCTGACGCACATCCGAAGCCCCCAGCGCATTGAACAGCTCGGTGGTCGCCCGCTGAATCAGCTCCGACACCACCACCTGCGCTTTCGCCGACTCGAGTTCCGCCGCAACATTCGCCGCCCGCTCCAGCGCGTCATCCCCCGAAAAGCGCGCCAGATACGCCCGCTGCGCCGGTTGTGCGGCTTTCAACGCGCTCGCTTCGGCGGCGTATACCAGCGCAGCCACTTCACCGACGACTTGTTGAACTTGCGAGTCCTCGCTGACACGCTGGGCATTGCCATGGCTGTAAATACGTTTGCGCTCACGTACCTGATACGCCACGTCACGCAACGCGGCGCGACCGATCCCGCTCAGTGTGGCCAACAGCACGAGCTGATAGAACGCCGTCTGGTATTTGAAACGGGTGGCGAAGTCGATGACGTTTTCGGCGTCCACCTCGGCGTCGATAAACCGCGACGTGCCGCTGCCCGTGGTGCGCTGACCGAAACCGTCCCAGTCATCGCTTTGCACGATCCCCGGTTGCCGGGTGCGCACCGCTGCGATGACATCGCCACCGGTGTCACTGCGCTGGGCGTAGACGTCGATCCAGTCGGAAAACAGGCTGCCGGTGCTGTAGAACTTTTCACCGTTGAGTCGCCAGCCGTCGCCGTTGGGCGAGACTTTGGTGATCACATCGCCAATCGCCACATTGCCGATTTCAGTCCAGGCACAGCCGACAATGTCGCCGTCGACAAAGCGTTTAAACCACAGATCCCGTGCCGGCCCTGGCGTGGCGTTCAAGCGGTCCTCGGCAAACGCGAAATGCCCGCGCAGTGCCTGGGGCACGTTGGAGTCGGCTTCGGCCAGTTCGATCAGCAACTCAAACAGCTGCGGCAGGGAGGCGCCGCCACCCCCATATTCCACCGGCACCCGCACCGCGCCGAAACCGGCTTCCTTCAGCCACTGGATGGGCTCGTAAGGCAGACTGCGCGATTGTTCACGCTCAATGGCACCGGCGGCGATGCGCTGGAAAACAGGACGGAATCTTGCGGCCAGCGCTTCATAGTCAGTGCCAATGGACAGCGGATTGATTACCTGGTGTTCGGTCATGGGACAGCTCCTTGGATCGGCAGTGGATGCCAAGGGGGATTGCATGGTCCATGCCGGAGAGGGACAGCCAGGATTTACTGAAGCGTAGGGATTCAGATTCAGCTTGAACTGTTGCTGGGCCAACAGCGCCGCAGCAAATTGCCCTGACACACCCAGACCCATGTGGGAGCGAGCCTGCTCGCGATGGCGGTTGCACATACAACACTTTTGTTGGCTGACACACCACCATCGCCGGCAAGCCGGTCTCGCTCCCACAGGGGGCTTCGGTCGCTACAGGAAAGCACTGGCACGGTTGCTGCTCTCACCCCAGGACTTCCTAACGTCCCGAGGACACGTCAATGAGTCAGCAAGCCGTCAAATTTGCCTACTGGGTGCCGAACGTCAGCGGCGGGCTGGTGGTCAGCAAAATCGAACAACGCACCCACTGGGGCATCGACTACAACCGCAAACTGGCGCAACTGGCCGAAGCGGCGGGGTTCGAATACGCCCTGACGCAGATTCGCTTCACGGCCGGTTACGGTGCCGAGTACCAGCATGAATCGGTCGCTTTCAGCCACGCGCTGCTCGCCGCCACCACCACATTGAAAGTCATCGCGGCGATCCTGCCCGGTCCCTGGCAACCCGCGCTGGCGGCCAAGCAACTGGCGACCATCGATCAACTGACCAACGGCCGCATCGCAGTGAACATCGTCAGCGGTTGGTTCAAGGGTGAATTCCAGGCCATCGGCGAACACTGGCTGGAGCACGACGAGCGCTATCGCCGCTCCGAAGAATTCATTCGCTCGCTCAAAGGCATCTGGAGCCAGGACAACTTCACCTTTCGCGGTGACTTCTACCGTTTCGACAATTACAGCCTCAAACCGAAACCGCTGGGCCAGCCGGAAATCTTCCAGGGCGGTAGCTCCCGTGCAGCACGGGACATGGCGGCGCGAGTTTCGGACTGGTACTTCACCAACGGCAACACACCGGAAGGCATCAAGGCGCAAGTCGACGATATCCGCAGCAAGGCCGCCGCGAACAATCACTCGGTGAAGGTCGGGGTCAACGCGTTCGTCATCGCCCGCGACACCGAAGAAGAGGCTCGCGCAGTGCTGGCGCAGATCATCGATCAGGCTGATCCAGAAGCGGTGAATGCCTTTGGCGATGCGGCGAAACAGGCGGGCAGGGCATCACCGGAAGGCGAGGGCAATTGGGCCAAATCGACGTTCGAGGATCTGGTGCAGTACAACGACGGCTTCAAGACCAACCTGATCGGCACGCCCCGGCAAATTGCCGAGCGGATTGTGGCGTTGAAAGCGGTGGGCGTGGATTTGGTACTGGCGGGGTTTCTGCACTTTCAGGAAGAGGTGGAGTATTTCGGCAAGCGGGTGCTGCCGTTGGTGCGGGAGCTGGAGGCCGAGGCCAACGTGAAAAAAGCCGAAGTCGCCTGACCACCACAAAAACTTGTAGGAGCCGGCTTGCCGGCGATGGCGGTATCACAGACAACATCTTCGTTGAATGTGAGGACGCTATCGCCGGCAAGCCGGCTCCTACAGGGAGGCGATGTGTGTTTACAGACCTAGGTCGGACAAACTTGGATGATCATCCGGGCGACGCCCCAGCGGCCAATGGAACTTGCGGTCGCTTTCCTTGATCGGCATGTCGTTGATGCAGGCGAACCGGTTGGCCATCAGGCCGTTCTCGTCGAACTCCCAGTTTTCGTTGCCGTAGGAACGGAACCAGTTGCCCGAGTCGTCGTGCCATTCATAGGCGTAGCGCACGGCGATGCGGTTGCCGGTGAACGCCCAGAGTTCCTTGATCAGTCGATAGTCCAGTTCCTTGGCCCATTTGCGCGTCAGGAAACCTTTGGCTTCTTCACGGTTGTAGGCGAATTCGGCGCGGTTCCGCCATTTGGTGTCCAGTGTGTAGGCCAGAGACACACGCTCTGCATCACGGGAGTTCCAGCCATCTTCGGCCAGGCGAACTTTTTCGATGGCCGATTCACGGGTAAACGGCGGCAATGGCGGACGAACTTCGGCGTTAGACATTTAAAGTCTCCCAATAAGATTAAAGTTCAAGCAAGTTGTCGGGCTTGTTTAAAGTGTTACAGGTCCAATAACTTTCGCGCCATGCATTGCGCATTATCGGCGGCACTGTGATCACCCATGACAAGCGCCACGGTAATGGCGCCATCGATCAGGATCAGCAGCTGTTTGGCCAGCGTCTCCGGGTCGGTTGCGCCATGTTCGGTGCAGAGCTCGCGCACGTAGTCGAGCAGCTTCTGTTTGTGTTCTTTGGCGACCAGCCGGACCGGGTCTTGCGGGTCGCCGGTTTCACCGCTGGTGTTGATGAAAGCGCAGCCACGGAAGCCTTCGGAGGCAAACCAGGCCTTGAGCACGGTAAACAGGTTGAGCAGCCGGTCGGCCGGGGTTTCGGCCTGGTCGACGGCACTTCTGTACCAGAGCATCCAGCGCACGTCGCGGCGTTGCAGGGCGGCGACGGTCAACTCCTCCTTGTTGGCGAAGTAGCGGTAGATGCTTTTTCTGGAGACGCCGGCGGTTTTCACCAGAAGATCCATGCCCGTGGCAGCGATGCCACTTTTGTAGATCAACTTTTCGGTGACATCCAGAATGATGTCGCGTGTGTCATTGCTAGTGATTTCGTTCATGCGGCATACAGTAGAACGATCGTTCTCCTTGGTCAAATATTATTTTGTGGCGACCATGAAATCGCCTTCGCGGGCAAGCCTCGCTCCTACAGAGGTGTAGGAGCGAGGCTTGCCCGCGAAGGGGTCATTACAGACCGTAACAAGACCCAAACCCCTCCATGGTGTAAGCTCTCAACCTCTCCGGATTCGACCCATTGCGAGCCCTATGCCGTCGCTTTTCAAACGCTCTCTGCTGCCCAAACTGCGCAGTTTTCCGCTGACCGCCGATGCCGTCACCATCCTTTCTGGCGCTGCCGAATTCCGTCGTTGCCTGTTGGAAAAAATTGCCCAGGCGACCCGGCGCATCTATATCGTCGCGCTGTACCTGCAACAGGATGAAGCCGGCCAGGAAATTCTCGATGCCTTGCACGCCGCCAAACTGGCGCGTCCGGAACTGGACGTGGTGGTGGTCGTCGACTGGCTGCGCGCCCAGCGTGGCTTGATCGGTGCCGGCAAACAGCCGGGCAATTCGGCGTGGTATCAGGAAACCACCCGAACCCACGCCAGCGTGGTCCCGGTGTACGGTGTGCCGGTGCAGACCCGCGAGCTGTTCGGCGTGCTGCATTTGAAAGGCTTCGTGATCGATGACTGCGTGATCTACAGCGGTGCGAGCCTGAACAACGTTTATCTGCACAAATTCGACAAATACCGCTACGACCGTTATCACCTGCTGCACAACGGCGCCCTGGCCGATTCGATGCAGCACCTGGTTCAGCACGGCCTGGTCGCCTCGAAAGCGGTGCATCGCCTCGATTTGCCGAACCTGCCGACCACCCGCAGCCTGCGCCACGACATCGGCGACCTGCGCAGCCGCCTGAAACATGCGGCGTACGACACCACGACGGGCACCACGGTTAAAGACGGTTTGTCGGTCAGCCCATTGCTTGGGGTCGGCAAGAACAACCCGTTGAGCCGGGTAATCTGCGAGTTGATCGCCAGTGCCCAGCATCAACTGACGATCTGCACGCCGTACTTCAACCTGCCGTTGGCGGTCACCCGGGAGATCAACCGGGCATTGGCCCGGGGGGTGAAGATCGACATCGTGGTCGGCGACAAAACCGCCAACGACTTCTACATCCCGCCGAGCGAGCCGTTCAAGGTGATCTCGGCGTTGCCGTACCTCTACGAGATCAGCCTGCGACGTTTCGCCAAGCGTCATCATCGCAGCGTCGACAGCGGTCAGTTGAACCTGCACCTGTGGAAGGACGGCGATAACACCTATCACCTGAAAGGCATGTGGGTCGATCAGCGTTATACCTTGCTGACCGGCAACAACCTCAATCCGCGCGCATTCCGTCTCGACCTGGAAAACGCGCTGCTGATTGATGACCCCAAAGGTGAATTGCTGGAGCCGCGTCGCAGTGAGCTGGCGGAGATTTTCCAGCACACCACGCGCATCGAGCGTTATCAGGACCTGCAAACCCTGCCGGATTACCCGGCGGGCGTGGCCAAGTTCCTCAAGCGTGTCAGTCGCGTGCGCATTGAACGCTTGCTCTATCGCATCCTATAAAGCCTGACGCTGCCGGGGCCCTGGCCACAGGGCCACCAGCAGCAACAGCGCAGCCGCCACCAGATACGGCAAACGCGGTTCGATGCCGTAGATCAGCGTGGCGGTCAACGGCCCGATCACCACGCCGAACCCCTGGGCTGCGCCGATGGAGCCTGCGGTCGCGCCTTGCTCCGAGGCCTCGACCGCATTGGCGGCAAGCGCGGCGAAGGACGGGAAAATCAGGCCCATGCCGCTCGCCGAGACAAAGAACCCCAGCCATAACCCCCACGCCGAATCGACCATGATGCTGCCGGAAAACCCCAGCGCAGCGACCATCGCGCCGACCCGGATCAGCCGTAGCGGCGGCCATTCCAGTCGACGCACAACCAGCTGCGAACAGATCAACGCGAAGCCGACCATGGTCAGGGCGATACCGGCCGTTTGCGCGGCGTCGGCCGGGCTCATGCCCAGTCGATCGATGGCGAAGAAGCCGACGGTGATCTGCGCGACAGAAACGCACAGCATCGCCACGAACGCGACCGCCATGGGCCGGCGCAACCGTGGATCGTTGAGGTGCACCTTGCGCGGCGCCTGACGCAAGTGCAGTTCCTGGGCCTTGAGTTTGTAACGCAGCACGAGGAACGCCATCAGCGGTAGAAACGCCATGGCGTAGAAGGGCAGGCTCAGGCTGTATCGGGACAGCAACGCCGCTATCGCCGGGCCGACCACCAGCCCGCAGGCGTTGGCAGCGCCCAATGCGGCCATGGCTTTGGCGCGGTGTTGCGGCTCGACGTTGTCGGCAATCAGTGCATTACAGCCAACCGGAATCGCCGCATAGAACACGCCGATCAGCCCGCGTCCGAGCATCAGCCCGATAAACGCCAGCGCCGCTGAAGGCAGGAATCGCAAAGACGTGTCGATGAACAGGCACAAGGCCCAATAGGCGAGGGTGAATCCCGCAGTGCCGAGCAACAGAATACGCCGTCGTCCAAAGCGGTCGCTGGCCTGACCCCATGGACGCGCCAGCACCATCCAGATCACCCCGGACACCGTCACCGCCGCCCCGGCCTGCCAGGTGGCCAGGCCCAACACCCGGGCGATGGGCCCGATCAAAGAAACGAACGCCATCATTGCCATGGTGCAGGCCATGTTGGCGACCATGAGCGGGCGCAGGTCGAAGGTTGAAGCGGACATGGGTGAGTCTTCCGTGAGCTTTTATTATTGGCGGGGGATGGTAGCAGGAGGGGGATATGTTGAGTTTGAAAAAGCCATCGCGAGCAGGCTCGCTCCCACAGTTGGAATGCATTCCAATGTGGGAGCGAGCCTGCTCGCGATAGGGCCCGCCTAGACGCTACTAGACACTCAGTTCAAACCCAGTTTCCCACGCAACGTCGACAAATCCTCAGCCAACGTATTCACCGGCCCAACCAGCGCCTTACGGTCGCTGTCCTTCACCTTGTCATACGTCTCAAAACCGCCATCCCTGGTTTTGTACTTCGCCAGCGTCTTGTTCACCGTGGCAAAGTTTTTGTCGACCTTGGCAATGAACGCCGCGTCCTGCTTCTCGATCTGTGGACGGAACAGGTCGACGATTTTCTTCGCGCCGTCGATGTTGCCCTGGAAGTCATACAGGTCGGTGTGGCTGTAACGATCCTCTTCGCCGGAGATCTTGGTGGCGGCGACTTCTTCCAGCAGCGCCGCCGCGCCGCCCACCACTTTTTCAGGCGGGAAGGTCAGGCCGGCCACGCGGGTTTGCAGGTCCTTGACGTCTTTGTTCAAGCCATCCGCCAGTTCGCCCAGGCCCTTGGTGCTCTTCTCGGAAAACAGCGAGTATTCGATGCGGTGGAAACCGGTGAAGTCTTCGGCTTTCACGCCTTTTTCGTGGTCGTCGACACGGGAGTCGATGGAGGCGTCGAGGTCACTGAACAGCTCGGCAATCGGCTCGATCGATTCGTAGTAAACCCGGGTCGGCGCGTAGAGTTTTTGCGCGGTGGCGAGGTCACCTTTCTTCACCGCATCGGTGAATTTTTGAGTGTGGCTGGCCAGTTCGTCCAGTTGCTCGGTGACGTAGATCTTGTAATCCGAAATCGGCCCCACCAGTTCCAGCGGCGCCGTCGCCGCGAAAGCCGAAAACGGGGTGTTGAGCAAACCAAGGGTCAGCAATAACGCGAGTGGCGACTTTTTCATGGGACGGTTCCGTGTTGGGGGTTGGTTAGGCGGTGGCTTTTGTTTGTGTGGCGTTGAGCAGCGAGCGACCGATGAAATCCTGGTCGCCCGTCACACCCGGCAGGGTGAAGAAGTACCCGCCGCCGACCGGCTTGAGGTACTCCTCGAGCGGCTCGCCGTTGAGCCGGGTTTGCACGGTGATGAAGCCTTTTTCCAGGTCGGCCTGGTAGCAGATGAACAGCAAGCCCATGTCCAGCTGACCGTTCTTGTTCACGCCGTTGGAGTAGTTGAACGGCCGGCGCAGGATCAGGTTGGCCTGACTCGCGGCGGTGCGCGGGTTGGCCAAACGGATGTGGGCGTCGAGCTTGGTCAGCTTGCCTTCCGGGTCCTTGGCGTAATCCGGCACCTCGGTTTCATGCGCACCGCCCATGGGCGCGCCGGTGCTTTTGACCCGGCCGAGAATGCTTTCCTGTTCCTGCAACGGCGTGCGGTCCCAACGCTCGACGAAGTTGCGGATGATCCGCACCGCTTGATAGCTGCCGTTGACGGCCCACGCCGGTTCGTCGCTGCCGGGCTGGACCCAGACGATGCGATCCATGGCCTTGGCGTCGTTGGAATCGGGGTTGGCCGAGCCGTCGCGAAAACCCAGAAAGTTACGCGCACTCTGCGCCGGCACACCGGGTTTCACTGGTGCTTGGGGCGGCACGCTGCCTTCCTGTTTCCAGCGCACCAGCAGCAAGTCCGGCAGGTTTTTCACGATGTCGCGCAGGGCGTGGATGTTGGTGTCGGTGGTGTTGGCGCAGAACTGCAAACTCAGGTCGCCGTGGCAGCAATCGGCTTCCAGCGCATCGTTGGGGAAACCGACCATGCGGCTCAGCCGTTTCGGTTTGGCGTGGGCCAGGCCGAAGCGTTCGTCGAACAACGATTCACCCACCGAGACGGTGATGGTCAGGTTGTCCGGCGTGACCACCGGGCCAAGAATCCCTGAATCCACTGGCGGCAGTTTCGGATCGACCTGCGCCACCGGGCCACCCTTCATCAGGAACGCGATGCGCTCATTGAGCGTGCGGAACAGCCGTTCGAGGTCTTCGCGGTCACTGGCCAACACATCAAACGACACCAACATGCCCGACGCCGGGCGCGGCGTGACGATGCCGCTTTGGTGCTGGCCGTGGAAGTCGTGGTGGTCTTCGGTCCTGTCGCTGCTCGGTGCTTCGGTGACTTGCGCGGGGCTGGCGGCCATGGCCGGGCAGCTCAATGCAGAACCGGCCAACGCCACACCGGCGGCCCCCATGCCCATCAATACCCGGCGACGCTGGAGGTTGAATTGCTCTGAATCGTTCATCTGAATGTCGTCTTCTGCTACAGGCCGGAAAGGCCAAGGGCGGGATCGATTCCATCGAGTGCATCGGCCAGTGCCTTGGCCTTGTCGGCGATCTGTTTGCGTTGCGCGGCGCCGACCGTGTCATAGCTCGCATAGCCGTCCTTGACCTTGAAACCGTTGAGTTCGGCATCAAGGCTGGCGACAGCGCTGTCGAGGGTTGGCAGCAGTTCGGCGGCGGACTTGGTCAGCAACGGGCGCAACAGGTCGACGACTTTGCGGGCAGCTTCGAGGTTGCCGGCGAAGCCGTTCAAGTCGGTGTGGCTGTAGCGTTCTTCCTCACCGCTGCTGGCGCGCACATCGCCGAGGTTATTGAGGTTGCGCACCACGATGCTGACCAGTTGTTCCGGGGGCTGCGATTGCGCGAGCAGTTGTTGCTTGAGCGTGGTGACGTCGGTCAGCAGCTGTTGGGCTACCGGTGTCAGGCCGTCGAGGTTGCGTTGCTGGAACAACGCATATTCCAGGCGATGGAAACCCACGAAGCCGGGATCCTGCTCACGCTTTTCGAAGTAATCGGCACGGGCGTTGATGGTGTTGTCCAGTTCCGCCAGGCGTTGCGTGGCCGGGGCGATGCGTTGGTAGGCACTGCGCGCCGGGACGTACAAGGCTTGCGCCTGGCTCAGGTCACCGGCTTCGATGGCTTGTTCGAGCGCGGTGACGGCTTTGATCAGCGCGGTACTTTGGCTGCTCAGGTAAACGCGGAACTCCGACAACGGCCCGACGAAAGCCACCATCGACGGCTTGGCTTTGGCCGCGGCATCGGACGCCGCGGTGGGTGTCACGTGCAACGTGCCACGCGGGTTGCTCAGCAGGCCGCAGGTGATCGCGTAATCGCCGGGCAACAGGTTGGCGTTGATTACCTGACTCAGGCCGGGCGCGATGTTTTCCCGTTCTTCGACCACCAGCACGCCGTCAAGGATTTCCCATTCAACGGCGCGATCCGAGCGGTTGACGATGCGGAAACTGGCGCGACCGGCCGGCACCGTCAACGCGTTCGGTTCGCAGCTGTGGGGGTGAATGGTCACCAGCACTTCGTCATGGTTGGCCTGGCGTTTGGCCGCGGCCATTTTCGAGGCGTAGTAGAACAGGCCGCCGGCGGCGATCATCACGATCACCGAACCGGCCACCGCCCAGCGCAAGGCGCGGGGAGGGGAGGCCTGGGGAGGGGCTTGATTTGACATGGATGCCCTTACTGACTGGAAAAAATGCATTGGCGCACGCCCCTGTAGGAGCGAGCCTGCTCGCGAAAAAGCCACAGGCGCCGCTGGGCATCTGGTTTCACGCGTTATCGTTAACGACCATCGCGAGCGGGCTCGCTCCTACGGAGGGCAGGTGGCGCCGGGAGAAAAAACATCACCAGCGCCACCAGCAGGTAAATCAGATAAGCGCCGAGGGTGCTGACGGTGGGCGCATCCTGATAACCGAACATCCCGGCCAGCACCGAGCCCAACGGGCCGTCCATTGGCAGCGTGGCGCTGAAGTCGAACAGCACGGTTTGCAGGTGATTCCAGACCCCGGCTTCATGCAGCGCCTGTACCGAGTTGGCGAGAATGCCGGCGGCCACCACGAGGATGAACAGCCCTGTCCAGCGAAAGAACGCGCCGAGGTTCAGGCGCATGCTGCCGGTGTAAATGAGGAAGCCAACGATGATCGCCAGAATCAGGCCGAGCAGGGCGCCAATCGGGGCCGCCGGGCCTTCGCTTTGCTGGAACACCGCGAGCAGGAAAAACACCGTTTCCAGGCCTTCCCGGGCGACGGCGAAAAACACCATGGCAATCAGCGCCGTGACCTGATGTTTAGAGCCGGTCAGCGCCTGATCGAGGGAGACATGCAGCGAATGCTTGATCGAACGCGCCACCTTGCGCATCCAGAACACCATGGAACTGAGGATGCCGACCGCCACCAGGCCGACCACACCTTCAAACAGTTCCTGTTGTTTCTGCGGGAACTCAGCGCTGACCAGTTCCAGACCACCGCCCACCAGCAGGGCCAGCGCGGCGGCGAGAAACACACCGATCCACACGGCCGGCATCCACTGGCCGCGACCGGTTTGCTTGAGGTAGCTGGCGATGATGCCGACGATCAATGCGGCCTCGATGCCTTCGCGCAGCATGATCAGAAAAGGAACAAGCATTCAGCACCGTCGTGGAATTAGATAGGGTGCTAATTTGTAACATAATGACACTCATTCCCAAATGCCAATAGTTGGCATTTACCTGAACCTAACCTGAACAACCCTTAACATCACCCAAGTACCCCCTGTAGGAGCGAGCGGTGCGGCGATCCGACTTGCCCGCGAAGAGGCCATGTCAGTCACTGTGGATGTTGAATGACACACTGCTTTCGCGAGCAAGCTTCGCTCCTACGGAACTGTGTCGCTGTGCGCTACTATGCCCTCCACTCAAACAACAGGGCACACCCCGCGCAATGTCGGAAAAAGACACCATTTCCATTCAACTGGTGCGTGAAGCACTGTTGCAAAGTTGCGCCCCTGGCGCGGCCACCGATGAGGTGTTGAACAAGGTCGGCATCGATCCGGCGCTGCTGGAGTCCGCCGTTGCCCGCGTCCCGGCCACGGCCTATGCGCGTTTGTGGCGGTTGCTGGCCCGACGTGGCGACGATGAGTTTTTTGGCATGGACCCGCGCAAGCTCAAATCCGGCAGCCTGGAGTTTCTGTGCCGCTGCTCGATGGTCCAGACGAGCCTTGCTGCCGGCCTGACTTCGGGGCTGGGGTTTCTGTCGTTGATGCTCGAACACCTGCCCGCGCAGCTGGTTCGTCAGCAAAGTCTCGCGGAAATCGTCCTGCTGGAAGACGACCAGGACCCTCGCCGCGCGTTCACCTATTTCACCTACTGGATGATCGTTCACGGTGTTGCGTGTTGGCTGGCCGGGCGGCGGATTCCGATTCTGGCCATCGAGTTGCGCTGCCCGGAACCGGATTTCTGTGATGACTATCAGGTGATGTTTTCCGAGAACCTGCGTTTCGACCGGCCGCGCACTCGAATGATTTTTTCGGCCGATTGCCTGGACCTGCCGATCAAGCGCAGCGCGGAAGAACTCAAGCGCTTCCTGGCCCATGCGCCGGCCAATATTCTGGTCAAGTACCGCGACCCGGAGAGTCTGGCGAGTCGGATCAAGCACGATTTGCGGCAATTGCCCGCCGAGCAGTGGCCGGAAACCGAACCTCTGGCACAGCAACTGTGCATGTCGGCCTCGACCTTGCGACGGCGGCTGGCGGAGGAGGGGCAGACCTATCAAGGCCTCAAGGACAGCGTGCGCAAGGAACTGGCCATTGTCTGGCTGGCGGAGCCGAGTATCAGCTTCGCCGAAATCGCCACGCGGCTGGGGTTTGCCGATGCGAGCTCGTTCTACAAGGCGTTTCGCAAATGGTCGGGGTCGAATCCGGGGCATTATCGGAGTTTGATTCTGACCGAAGCGAGCTGATCCGGGTTTTGTGGTGATTGGGCGGGCCTCTTCGCGGGCAAGCCTCGCTCCTACAGAGAAATGCGATCCCCTGTAGGAGCGAGGCTTGCCCGCGAAGGCGTCAAACCCGGCGCCACATCTGTTGGATCTTGGCCAAACCAGTCAGACAACTTGATAGCTTTGACCATTGCCCCACCCCCCGCGCAGAGCGAGTATTTCGCTGTTGGTTACGCTTCCCCCAACCTAATAAAAATACCGAGGGATTCTGGCAATGCGCGATTACTTGTCTGCCACGTCACAGTTCAATTATCAGCACACCGTCGACGCCGCACTTGCGGGTAACCTGACGGCCCTCAATGCCTGTGTCGAGTGTTGCGACCGGCATGCGTTACCAGGTCGCATCGCGCTGTTCTGGGAAGGCCGGGACGGCACCAGTGCGACGTACACCTTCAGCGACTTGCAGGACAAGGCTGCACGTTTCGCCAATTTCCTGCTGGCGCAGGGCGTAAAAAAAGGCGACAAGGTCGCCGGCCTGCTGCCGCGCAATATCGAATTGTTGATCACCGTGTTCGCCACCTGGCGCATCGGCGCGGTGTATCAGCCGCTGTTCACCGCGTTCGGCCCCAAGGCCATCGAACATCGCTTGAGCAGCTCCGGTGCCAAAGTGGTGGTGACCGACGCGGTCAATCGCTCGAAACTCGCTGAAGTCGCCGACTGCCCGACCATCGTCACCGTCGGTGGTGCAAAAGGCCAGGGCATCGTCCGTGGCGATTTCAGTTTCTGGGCCGAACTGGCCAACTATTCCGCTGACTGCGAACCAGTGCTGCTGACCGGCGAAGACCCGTTCCTGCTGATGTTCACCTCTGGCACGACCGGCCCGTCGAAAGCGCTGTCGGTGCCGCTCAAGGCAATCGTCGCGTTCGAGAGTTACACCCGCGACGCCGTGGACCTGCGCCCTGAAGACGCTTTCTGGAACGTCGCTGATCCGGGTTGGGCCTACGGCATCTATTTCGGCGTCACCGGGCCGATGGCGATGGGGCATCCGATCACCTTTTACGATGGCCCGTTCACCCTCGAAAGCACCTGCCGGGTGATCAACAAATACGGGATCACTAACCTCACCGGTTCACCGACCGCCTATCGCCTGCTGATCGCCGGTGGCGATGAGTTCGCTAAGTCGATCAAAGGCAAACTGCGCATCGTCAGCAGCGCCGGCGAGCCGTTGAACCCGGAAGTGATCCGCTGGTTCGCCGACAACCTCGGCGTGGTCATTCACGACCATTACGGCCAGACCGAATTGGGCATGGTCCTGTGCAACCACCACGGCCTCGATCATCCGATCCACATGGGCGCCGCCGGTTTTGCTTCGCCGGGCCACCGTATCGTGGTGCTGGACGAGGAGTACAAGGAACTGGGTGTCGGCCAACCCGGCATCCTCGCCATCGACCGCACTCAGTCGCCAATGTGCTGGTTCAACGGCTACGAAGGCGCACCGACCAAAGCCTTCGTCGGCAACTATTACCTGAGCGGCGACACCGTCGAGTGGAACCCGGACGGCAGCATCAGTTTCGTCGGCCGCAGTGACGACGTGATCACCACTTCCGGCTATCGCGTCGGCCCGTTCGATGTGGAAAGCGCATTGATCGAACACCCGGCCGTCGTCGAAGCCGCGGTGGTGGGCAAGCCCGATCCGGAACGCACCGAACTGGTCAAAGCTTTCGTCGTGCTCAGCGCGCAATACCGCGCCGCGCCGGAGTTGGCCGAAGAACTGCGCCAACATGTACGCAAACGTCTGGCCGCGCACTCTTACCCGCGTGAAATCGAATTTGTCAGCGAGTTGCCGAAAACCCCAAGCGGCAAATTGCAGCGCTTTATCTTGCGCAACCAGGAAATCGCCAAGGCTCAAGAGGCCGCAGCGAAGAACGTTTCAGCTTGAATCCAAGGAAACAATGATGCAGATCGAAAACAAGGTTTTTCTCGTCACCGGCGGTGCCTCCGGGCTCGGCGCGGCCACGGCTGAAATGCTGGTCGCGGCCGGCGCCAAAGTGATGCTGGTGGACATGAACGCCGAAGCGGTCGCGGCCCAGGCTGAACGTCTCGGCGCGCAAAGCGTGGTCGCGGACATCAGCAATGAAGCGGCGGCGGAAGCGGCAGTGCAGGCCACGGTCAAAGCCTTCGGTGGCCTGAACGGTCTGGTCAACTGCGCCGGCATCGTGCGTGGCGAGAAGATCCTCGGCAAAAACGGTCCGCATGCACTGGCCAGTTTCAGCCAGGTGATCAACGTCAACCTGATCGGCAGCTTCAACATGCTGCGTCTGGCGTCGGCGGCCATCGCCGAAACCGAACCGGATGCCGATGGCGAGCGCGGTGTGATCATCAACACGGCGTCGGCGGCGGCCTACGATGGCCAGATTGGCCAGGCGGCCTATGCGGCATCGAAAGGCGCGATTGTCAGCCTGACCTTGCCGGCGGCTCGTGAACTGGCGCGCTTCGGTATCCGTGTGATGACCATCGCTCCGGGGATTTTCGAGACGCCGATGATGGCCGGCATGACCCCGGAAGTCCGCGATTCCCTTGCCGCTGGCGTGCCGTTTCCACCACGTTTGGGCAAACCGGCCGAGTACGCGCAGCTGGTCAGGCATATCATTGATAACAGCA
Source organism: Pseudomonas sp. FW300-N2A2 (assembly GCF_017351735.1). NCBI lineage: Bacteria > Pseudomonadati > Pseudomonadota > Gammaproteobacteria > Pseudomonadales > Pseudomonadaceae > Pseudomonas > Pseudomonas sp. FW300-N2A2. The sequence continues at coordinate 136,477 of NZ_JACNDU010000001.1, forward strand.
TGCTCAATGGCGAGGTGATCCGTCTCGACGGTGCCTTGCGCATGGCCGCCAAGTAAGGAGGATTTGTCATGACCCTTTCCCACGATCCAATCGTTATCGTCAGCGCCGTCCGTACCCCGATGGGCGGTTTCCAGGGCGAACTGAAAAGCCTGACTGCACCGCAATTGGGTGCCGCCGCGATTCGCGCCGCTGTTGAACGCGCCGGTGTTGCGCCGGACGCGGTTGAAGAAGTGCTGTTTGGCTGCGTGCTGCCCGCCGGCCTCGGCCAGGCCCCGGCGCGCCAGGCTGCACTGGGCGCCGGGCTGGATAAATCGACCCGCTGCACCACCCTGAACAAGATGTGCGGTTCCGGTATGGAAGCGGCCATCCTGGCCCATGACATGCTGCTCGCCGGCAGCGCCGATGTGGTGGTGGCGGGCGGCATGGAAAGCATGTCCAACGCGCCATACCTGCTGGACCGCGCCCGCAGCGGTTATCGCATGGGCCATGGCCGTGTGCTCGATTCCATGTTCCTCGACGGTCTGGAAGACGCCTACGACAAGGGCCGCCTGATGGGCACTTTCGCGGAAGATTGCGCTGAAACCAACGGCTTCAGCCGCGAAGCCCAGGATGCGTTTGCCATCGCTTCGACCACCCGCGCGCAGCAGGCGATCAAGGACGGCAGCTTCAAGGACGAGATCGTGCCGCTGACCGTGACCGTCGGCAAAGAGCAAGTCGTCATCAGTAACGACGAGCAGCCACCAAAAGCCAAACTGGACAAGATTGCCTCGCTGAAACCGGCCTTCCGCGAAGGCGGCACGGTGACGGCGGCCAACTCCAGTTCGATTTCCGACGGTGCGGCGGCGCTGGTGCTGATGCGCCGTTCCGAAGCGGACAAGCGCGGCCTCAAACCGCTGGCGGTGATCCATGGCCACGCGGCATTCGCCGACACGCCGGGCCTGTTCCCGGTGGCACCGATTGGCGCAATCAAGCGGCTGATGAAGAAAACCGGCTGGTCGCTGAATGACGTGGACTTGGTGGAAGTCAACGAAGCCTTTGCCGTGGTCGGCATGGCAGCGATGACCCATCTGGAAATCCCCCACGAGAAACTCAACGTGCACGGCGGCGCTTGCGCCTTGGGCCACCCGATCGGTGCGTCCGGCGCGCGGATCCTCGTGACCTTGCTCTCGGCCCTGCGCCAGAAAGGCCTGAAACGCGGCGTTGCGGCGATCTGCATCGGCGGCGGCGAAGCCACGGCGATGGCCGTGGAATGCCTGTACTAGGCCAACCTCACCCCTGTGGGAGCCAGCCTGCTGGCGATGCGGTATGTCATAAAAGCAGACAGTGACTGACACGACGCCATCGCCAGCAGGCTGGCTCCCACAGAGTTCTGTGTCGTACCCCGGATTTTAAGGATTTGCCATGATTCCCAATGACGAACAACTGCAGATCAGCGAAGCGGCCCGGCAGTTTGCCCAGGAACGGCTGAAACCGTTCGCCGCCGAATGGGACCGTGAGCACCGTTTTCCCAAGGAAGCCATCGGCGAAATGGCTGAACTGGGCTTCTTCGGCATGCTGGTGCCCGAACAGTGGGGCGGGTGCGACACCGGTTACCTGGCCTACGCCATGGCCCTGGAAGAAATCGCCGCCGGCGACGGCGCCTGCTCGACCATCATGAGCGTGCACAACTCGGTCGGCTGCGTGCCGATCCTCAACTACGGCAACGACGACCAGAAAGAACGCTTTCTCAAACCGTTGGCCAGCGGTGCAATGCTTGGCGCTTTCGCCCTGACCGAACCGCAGGCCGGCTCCGATGCCAGTGGCCTGAAAACCCGTGCGCGCCTGGAAGGCGATCATTACGTCCTGAACGGTTGCAAACAGTTCATCACCTCCGGGCAGAACGCCGGCGTGGTGATCGTGTTTGCGGTAACGGACCCGAGCGCCGGCAAACGCGGGATCACCGCGCTGATCGTGCCGACCGATTCACCGGGCTACAAAGTCGCCCGCGTCGAAGACAAACTCGGCCAGCATGCGTCCGACACCTGCCAGATTCTGTTCGAAGATGTCAAAGTGCCGGTGGCCAACCGCTTGGGCGAGGAGGGTGAAGGCTATCGAATTGCCCTGGCCAACCTCGAAGGCGGCCGCGTCGGTATCGCTTCGCAATCGGTGGGCATGGCCCGAGCCGCGTTTGAAGCGGCGCGGGATTACGCCCGTGAGCGCGAGAGTTTCGGCAAACCGATCATCGAGCATCAGGCCGTCGCGTTCCGCCTCGCGGACATGGCGACCCAGATCGCCGTCGCCCGGCAAATGGTGCATTACGCCGCTGCCCTGCGAGACAGCGGCAAACCGGCGTTGGTCGAAGCGTCCATGGCCAAACTGTTCGCCTCGGAAATGGCCGAAAAGGTCTGCTCTGCTGCATTGCAAACCCTCGGCGGTTACGGTTACCTGAACGACTTCCCGCTGGAGCGGATCTACCGCGACGTGCGGGTATGCCAGATCTACGAAGGCACCAGCGATATTCAGCGCATGGTCATTTCGCGCAGTCTTTAAGAAGGAGTCCATTGTGAGTTACGAAACGATTTTGCTGGAAATCCACGGCCGTGTTGGCCTGATCACCCTGAACCGTCCGCAGGCGCTGAACGCGTTGAACGCGCAGATCGTCAGCGAACTGAACCACGCCCTCGATGGCCTGGAAGCCGATTCGAACATCGGTTGCATCGTGCTGACCGGCTCGAAAAAAGCCTTCGCCGCCGGTGCCGACATCAAGGAAATGGCTGAGCTGACCTACCCGCAGATCTACCTCGACGATCTGTTCAGCGACAGCGACCGCGTGGCCAACCGCCGCAAGCCGATCATCGCTGCTGTGAACGGTTTTGCCCTGGGCGGTGGTTGTGAACTGGCGCTGATGTGCGACTTCATCCTCGCCGGGGACAACGCGAAGTTCGGCCAACCGGAAATCAACCTCGGCGTGTTGCCGGGCATGGGCGGCACCCAGCGCCTGACTCGCGCGGTCGGTAAAGCCAAGGCGATGGAAATGTGCCTGAGCGGGCGTTTGATCGATGCGGTTGAAGCGGAGCGTTGCGGGATCGTGGCGCGGATCGTTCCGGCGGATGAATTGCTGGAAGAAGCGCTGAAAGTCGCCGCGTTGATCGCCAAGAAATCGTTGCCGATTGCGATGATGGTCAAGGAAAGCGTCAACCGCGCCTTCGAAGTGAGCCTGTCGGAAGGCGTGCGCTTTGAGCGTCGGGTGTTCCATGCGGCGTTTGCGACGCAGGATCAGAAGGAAGGGATGGCGGCGTTTATTGCCAAGCGTGAGGCGGAGTTCGTCGGTAAGTGATGTAGCGTTCTCACGGACGTCTTCGCGGGCAAGCCTCGCTCCTACGGGTTATGTGTTGTTCATGCGAACACCGATAACCTGTAGGAGCGAGGCTTGCCCGCGAAGCTTTTTAAGGTTCACACCAGATAATTCTTCAACTCTCGGGCAATTACCATCCGCTGAATCTCGCTCGATCCTTCATAAATCTGCGTGATCCGCGCATCCCGGTAATAACGCTCCACCGGGTAATCCTCCAGATACCCGTACCCGCCATGGATCTGCATCGCTGACGAGCAGACCTTCTCAGCCATTTCCGAGGCAAACAGCTTGGCCTGCGAAGCCTCCGACAGACACGGCTTGCCGGCACTGCGCAACCGCGCGGCATGCAGGATCATCAACCGTGCAGCGTTGAGTTGCATGTGCATGTCGGCCAGCATGTTGGCGATGCTCTGGTGCTCGATGATCGGCTTGGCGAACTGCACGCGATCACGGGAGTAGGCCAGCGCCGCTTCGAAAGCGGCACGCGCGATACCCAAGGCCTGCGCGGCGATGCCGATGCGTCCGCCTTCGAGGTTGGAGAGGGCGATGGCCAGGCCTTTACCGCGCTCACCCAACAGATTGGCTTCGGGGATGGTGCAGTTGCTCAGGGTGACTGCGCAGGTATCGGACGCGCGAATGCCCATCTTGTGTTCGGTGCGATCAACGATGAAACCGGCGGTATCGGTCGGCACCAGAAACGCCGAGATACCACGCTTGCCCAGGTCCGGATCGGTCACGGCAAACACAATCGCCAGTTTCGCCCGTTTACCGTTGCTGACGAATTGCTTGGCGCCGTTGATCACCCACTGGCCGTCGCGCAGTTCGGCGCGGGTGCGCAGGTTATGCGCCTCGGAACCGGCTTGCGGCTCGGTCAGGCAGAAGCAGCCGATGGCCTTGCCGCTGGCCAGATCCGGCAACCAGGTCTGTTTCTGTTCGTCGGTGCCGTAGTTCATGACCGGCCCGCAACCCACGGAGTTGTGGATGCTCATCAGTGCACCCGTGGCGCCGTCTCCAGCGGAAATCTCTTCCACCGCCAGGGCGTAGGCGACGTAATCGACATAAGTGCCGCCCCATTCCTCGGGCACCACCATGCCAAGCAGCCCCAGTTCGCCCATCTTCGCTACCAGACCGTCGTCGATCCAGCCGGCCTTTTCCCAGGCTTGCGCGTGGGGCGCGATTTCGCCACGGGCAAAGTCCCGGGCCATGTCGCGGATCATGACTTGCTCTTCGCTCAATTCGATATCGTGCATGGCTCAGCTCCCGCTCCGGTCAAACCCTGTGAAAAAACTCGCGACATGTGCGGCGTCCAGCGCCTGCAAGGTCGGCGGGTTCCAGCGCGGGGTCTTGTCTTTGTCGATCAGCAAGGCGCGCACGCCTTCGATCAGGTCGCCGCGCTCGAACCACTGACGGTCCAGGTGCAGCTCCAGGGCAAAACAGTCTTCCAGACTCAGGTGCCGACCGCGCCGCAGCATTTCCAGGGTCACGCCCATGGCCAGCGGTGAACGGCTTTGCAGCAGGTCGGCGGTGGTGGTCGCCCATTCATGGCTGTCGGCAACCGTGACGTCGCGCAGTTGTTCAACAATACCCGGCACATCGGGCAGGGCGAAGAAGTGATCGATAGCCGGGCGCAGCGCTTCTAATGGCGCGTCCGGCAGTTGCTGCACGGCGAGTCGGGCCAGCAGGCCTTGCAGGTCCTTGAGCGGCGTGTCGTGCCATTCCAGCTGATCGAGTTTTTCGTCCAGCGTGGCCAGTTTGCTGCTGTCCAGATACCAGTCGGCCAGGCCGCAATAGAGCGCATCCGCCGCACGGATCTGCACGCCGCTGACGCCCAGGTAGATCCCCAGTTCACCGGGGATGCGCGGCAGGAAGTAGCTGCCACCGACGTCTGGGAAATAACCGATGGCCACTTCCGGCATCGCCAGGCGGCTTTTCTCGGTGACCACGCGTAAATCGGCGCCTTGCACCAGGCCCATGCCGCCACCCAGGACGAAGCCGTCCATCAGGGCGAGAACCGGTTTGCGGTAATGGTGAATTGCGAGGTCGAGGGCGTATTCCTCGACGAAGAATTCTTCGTGCAGGGTGTCGCCGTTTTTGAAGCTGTCATACAGCGAGCGGATGTCGCCGCCGGCACAAAAGGCTTTTTCGCCGGCACCGCGCAAGACCACCGCGTGAATGTTCGAGTCCTGCGCCCAGGCGTCAAGCTGACGCTGCAGATTGCGCACCATGTCGAGGGTAATGGCATTGAGGCCGGCGGGGCGGTTGAGGGTCAGGTGACCGATATGGTTGCGAACCTCGGCCAGCACGTCGTTTTGCGTGGCATCCATGGACGAAGTCCACTTCGATGAAACCTGAGCAGTCATCACTAACTCCCTGCTTTTATTGTTCTTTATAGAGAAGCTCGCGCGCGAGCGATGCTGGATCGTAACAGTGCAAATTTGCCTAGTACAACCCGGATATGTGCAGGTCTCGTGTGCATTTTTGTAATAGCGCTGAAGGATTTCCCTCTCAAGACCACCGCGGGCCGCGCTCACGACCGAATCGGCTGTGAAAACAGCCTTATCAGCGCAATCGGGGCGTCTGGAGCGGCCCTTACGACACCTGCAACAGGTTATCTGTTGGCATTCTGGCCGTGGTTTTGAAGCCGTCTGTGCCGAGGGTTTCAGGCTGGAGGCCGCAACGTGCGGCCCCTCGAACAAAACAATAAGAACGCTGTTGCGGCTCGCGCCGCACCGACTCTCTGTTCCTGCCCATAAAGGCGGTCCGGTTCGCCAGGCCGCGATAACTCCAAACAAATCGGGACTCAAGAAGATGAATATCAAATGGCTGACTTTGCCGACACTCGCGCTGCTGTGCTGCACCACCGGCGCCCATGCCAAGGAATGGAAAGAGCTGCGATTCGGCGTCAACCCAAGCTACCCGCCTTTTGAGTCAACCACCGCCGATGGCGGCGTGCAGGGCTTTGGCGTGGACCTGGGCAACGCGATCTGTGCCGAGCTGAAATTGACCTGCGTGTGGGTCAGCAATGATTTCGACGGGCTGATTCCAGCCCTCAAGGCCGGCAAGTTCGACGCCATCGAATCGTCGATGACCGTGACCGAGCCGCGCAAAAAGCAGATCGACTTCACCGACCGTCTGTACGCCGGGCCGACCGCCATCGTCACCCGCAAGGACTCCGGGCTGCTGCCCACCGCCGAGTCGCTGCGGGGCAAGACCATCGGTTACATGCAGGGCACGATTCAGGAAACCTACGCCAAGGCCAAACTGGGGCCGGGCGGCGTGAAGCTGCGGGCTTATCAGAATCAGGATCAGGTGTACGCCGACCTGGTTTATGGCCGTCTCGATGCGTCGATCCAGGACAAACTGCAAGCGCAGATGAGCTTCCTCACATCGCCACAAGGGGCTGACTTCCAGAACAGCGAAGGCATCAGCGACCCGTTGGTGCCGTCGGAAATCGCCATCGGCGTGCGCAAGGACAACGAAGAACTCAAAGGCATGCTCAATGCCGCCATCAAGGCCCTGCACGACAAGGGCATCTACGCACAGATCCAGCAGAAGCATTTCGGCGATCTGGACCTCTACAACAACTGATCCTCGCGCCCCAAGACACTGTGCCGTGAACCGGCGCAGTGTTCCTTCGTGGGCGCCTCAAGACAGGTGACTGGCGTGAATTCCTTCCTGAATCTGATCGGGCTCGATGTTTCGGCCCTGCAAGGCTATGGCCCATTGTTGCTGCACGGCACCTGGGTCACGCTGAAACTGTCAGCGCTCTCGCTGCTGGTTAGCATGGCGCTGGGGCTGCTCGGCGCGGCGGCAAAGCTGTCGCCGCTGAAGCTGTTGAACCTGCCGGCAACCTTCTACACCACCTTGATTCGCGGTGTGCCGGACCTGGTACTGATGCTGCTGATTTTCTACAGCCTTCAAGGCTGGCTGAGCAGCCTGACCGAAGCGATGGGCTGGCCGTACATGGAAATCGACCCGTTCGTGGCCGGGATTATCACCCTCGGGTTTATCTATGGCGCGTATTTCACCGAGACCTTTCGCGGGGCGATCCTCAGCGTGCCGCGTGGACAGCAGGAAGCCGCGGCGTGTTTCGGTTTGAACCGCTGGCAGCGGTTTCGCTTCGTGGTGTTTCCGCAAATGATGCGTTTTGCCTTGCCGAGCCTGGGCAACAACTGGCTGGTGTTGCTCAAGGCCACGGCGCTGGTGTCGATCATCGGCCTGTCGGACCTGGTCAAGGTCGCGCAGGAGGCCGGTAAAAGCACCTTCAACATGCTCGATTTCCTGCTGATGGCGGCGGCGCTTTATCTGCTGATCACCAGCGCGTCGAACTATGCCTTGCGTGTGTTGGAGCGACGTTACAACCAGGGCGTACGGGGGATGGCGCGATGATCGAGTTGATTGCCGAATACTGGAAACCCTTTCTGTTCAGCGACGGTGAAACCCTCACTGGCCTGGCGATGACCCTGTGGTTGCTGGTGGCGAGCATCGCAATGGGTTTTGTCCTGTCGTTGCCGTTGGCGATCCTGCGCACCTCGCGCTGGGGCTTGCTGCGCTGGCCGGTTCAGCTGTTTACCTACGTGTTTCGCGGTACGCCGCTGTATATCCAGCTGCTGATTTGCTACAGCGGGATCTACGGCATCGCAGTGGTGCGCTCGCAGCCGCTGCTCGAAGCGTTCTTTCGCGACGCGATGAATTGCACGCTGCTCGCGTTCACCCTCAACACTTGCGCCTATACCGTGGAAATTTTCGCCGGGGCGATCCGCAGCATTCCCTACGGTGAAATCGAGGCCGCCCACGCTTATGGCTTGAGCGGCTGGCGCCTGTACCTGCGACTGATCCTGCCCTCGGCGCTGCGCCGTGCGTTGCCGTATTACAGCAACGAAGTGATTCTGATGCTGCACGCGACTTCGGTGGCCTTCACCGCAACCATTCCGGACATTCTCAAAGTCGCCCGCGACGCCAACGCCGCGACCTTCATGACCTTTCAGGCGTTCGGCATTGCCGGCCTGCTGTACCTCGCGTTGTCGTTTGGCCTGGTCGGCGCATTTCGCCTCGCGGAAAAGCGCTGGCTGAGCTTTCTCGGGCCGACTCATTAATCCAATTATCCAGAGCAGCGCCGAATCGGGCGCTGCTGCAGGGGTGTCTGCATGTACAAACTCACGGTTGAAAATCTGTATAAACGTTTTGGTGACAATGAAGTGCTCAAGGGCGTCTCGTTGAATGCGCGGGCAGGGGACGTGGTGAGCATGATCGGTGCCAGCGGTTCAGGCAAAAGCACCATGCTGCGTTGCATCAATTTTCTGGAACGGGCGGACGAGGGCGCCATCGAACTCGACGGCGAACGGGTCATCACTCGCCCGGGTGCGGGTGGCATGCGCGTCGCCCATCCGGCACAGTTGCAGCGTTTGCGCACGCGCCTGGCGATGGTGTTCCAGCATTTCAACTTGTGGAGTCACCTGACCGTTCTGGAGAACATCGTGCTGGCGCCGTGCCGGGTGCTGGGCATCAGCCGCAAGGCGGCTGAGGAAAGTGCACGGGCTTATCTGGACAAGGTCGGCTTGCCGCAGCGAGTCGCCGATCAATACCCGGCGTTTCTGTCCGGTGGGCAGCAGCAACGGGTGGCGATTGCCCGGGCGCTGGCGGTGGAGCCGGAAATTCTGCTGTTCGACGAGCCGACCTCGGCCCTTGATCCGGAGTTGGTCGGCGAAGTGCTCAAGGTGATTCAGGCACTGGCGGAAGAAGGCCGGACCATGTTGATGGTGACCCACGAAATGGGCTTTGCCCGGCAGGTGTCGAGCCAGGTGTTGTTCTTGCATCAGGGGCGGGTCGAGGAGCAGGGTGATGCGACGATCCTCGACCGGCCAAACAGTGAACGTTTGCAGCAATTCCTATCGGGTCGTTTGAAGTGAGGCAAGACGTACATGGCGGATATCCGCGATCTGTCGATCGTGCTTGATCGTATCGATCAGGCAATCATTGAAGTGCTGCGCCATGAAGGGCGCATCACTTACCAAAAGCTTTCGGAGCGCGTGCACCTGACCCCCAGGCCATGCCTGGAACGGGTGCGCAAGCTTGAACAGCTCGGGGTCATTCGCGGTTACGGGGCGATCCTCGATGAGAAAAAACTGACACCGGGGCTGTCTTTGCTGGTGTTGGTGGCGCTGTCGAATCAGAGCGGGCGGGCGGCGCAAAAAGCCTTCGAAGCCAAGGTCCGTGCTTGCCCGCAGGTGCTGGAGTGTCGCTTGATCAGCGGCGCGTTCGACTACAGCCTGCGCATGCGTTGCCGCGACATGGAACATTACCGGGTGCTGACCGAAGTCTGGTTCGACGACCCGGAGCTGCACATCGACAAACTGGTCAGCCACCCGGAACTGGCGATGGTCAAGACCACGATGGAGTAATAAACACCCCGGTTCGCTGTGGGAGCGAGACCGGCTTGCCGGCGATAGCGGTGTGTCATCCGACATTGATGTCGACTGGTACGCCGCAATCGCGAGCAGGCTCGCTCCCACATTTGGTTTTTGGTGTTTGCCGAATCGGCTGGAGGGGCCGGAATCTTCAGCCGTTTCCATCACCTTCAAAACCCTTATCAACCGGGTTTTCCCGCTCCCGAAACAGACAATGAGCCTCTCTCAACCCTCATTGAATCTGTGCCCATGCAAACCACCAATACCGTTTTGATGATTCGCCCGACACGTTTCTCTTTCAATCAGGACACGGCGGCGAACAACCGTTTTCAACGCCCGGCCGCCGTGTCCGAAGACGTTCAGCTCAAGGCCCTGCAAGAATTCGACGGCTACGTTGCCGCACTGCGCGGGCAAGGCGTCGAGGTCCTTGTGCACAACGACCTTGAGGCCCCGCACACGCCAGACTCGATCTTTCCCAACAACTGGTGGAGCAGCCACCCCGACGGCACGTTGGTGCTGTACCCGATGCAGGGCCACAACCGGCGCCTGGAGCGGGATAAAGGTGTGCTCGACTGGCTGCGCGACGAATACCGGGTCGAGCAGTTGCTGGACCTTTCCAGCCTCGAACAGCAAGAAGTCTTCCTTGAAGGCACCGGCAGCATGGTGCTGGATCGTCAGCAGCGGATTTGCTACGCCGGCTATTCCACCCGCACCCACGCCCGGGCGCTGGATGAGGTGGTCAACCATCTGGGTTACGAGCTGTGCGCGTTCACGGCGCAGGACCGTCAAGGCGTCGCGATTTACCACACTAACGTGATGATGAGCGTCGGTACGCGTCTGGCCATTGCCTGCCTGGCATCGGTCACGAACCCGAGCGAACGCCTGGCCCTGCGCTCGCGGCTGGAAGACAGCGGCAAGCAAGTCATCGCGCTGAACTGGAGCCAGTTGGAATCCTTTGCCGGCAACATGCTGGAAGTTCAAAGCAGTGCGGGCGACCCCGTGCTGGTGATGTCACGTACCGCCTGGCAAGCGTTGGACACCCGCCAGCGTCGGTTGATCGAAGCCCACACCACGCCGCTGCCAGTGAACATCGACACCATCGAACGCATCGGCGGCGGCAGCGCCCGCTGCATGTTGGCCGAAGTATTCCTGCCCAAACACCTGACTGCCAAGGAGCAAGTGCGATGATCGTCCGTCCCGCCACACCGGCTGACCTGCCGGCACTCCTGGCCCTGGCCCATAGCGCCGGGACCGGTTTGACCACCTTGCCTGCCGATGCGCCGCGTTTGCGCCAGCGTCTGGAATGGGCCGCGAAAACCTTTGCCGGCGACGCCGAGCGTGCCGATGCCGACTACCTGTTTGTGCTGGAAAACGACCAGCAAGAAGCGATCGGTATTTGTGCGCTGGCCGGTGCCGTCGGCCTGCGCGAGCCCTGGTACAACTATCGAATGGGCTTGTTTGTCGCGGCGTCGAAAAACCTCGGGATCAATCAACAACTGCCGACGTTGTTCCTGGGCAACGACATGACCGGGCAATCGGAGTTGTGCTCACTGTTCCTGCACGCCGATCATCGCAGCGGGCTGAACGGGCGCTTGTTGTCGAAGGCGCGGTTCTTGTTTCTCGCAGAGTTCCGTCAGCACTTCGGCGACAAGGTCATTGCAGAGATGCGCGGCTACTCGGACGAAGCGGGCATTTCACCGTTCTGGGAAGGACTGGGGCGACACTTTTTCAAGATGGACTTTGCCGATGCCGATTATCTTACCGGCCTGGGCAACAAGACCTTCATCGCGGAACTGATGCCCAAGTTTCCGCTGCCGACCTGCCTGTTGCCGGAAGCAGCGCGCTCGGTGATTGGCCGCGTCCATCCCAACACCGAGCCTGCACTGGGCATGCTTCAGGCGGAAGGATTCGAACACCGCGATTACATCGACATTTTCGACGGCGGGCCGCTGATTGAATGCGCCACCGCCGACATCCGAGCGGTGCGTGACAGTCAGGTACTGCAATTGAGCATTGGCACCCCCGGAGAACAGGCGGCGACTTACCTGATTCACAACCGCCAGTTTGCCGAGTGCCGGATTACCGCAGCACCGGCGCGGGTGGCGGCGGGCACGTTGATTGTCGATGCGCAGACCGCAAAAACACTGGGGTTGAGTGCCGGTGCATCGGTGCGGGCGGTGAGTCTGGCAGTACCGGCCAAGCAATTATCTGCGGCTTGACTCGATCCTTCAGGAGCGAGACTGCTCGCTCCTGAAGGGTTCTGTAGGGTGTCAGGTTCTGCGGCTAAGGACTTCAGTGATACTGCGCCGTTTGGCATGCAACTCACTGGCTTGAATCAACTGCTCAAGGTCTTCCGGCGTGACGTCAAAGAAAGCTTCCATGTCCGCCAGCGCCCGTTTCAGGTCCTGGGCAGTGATCGCCTGGCTGTCTATGGGCGGGTGATCGGCTGGCACCATCGCCACCGGTTCACTGGCGCGTCTTGGGTAACGAATGCGCGTCAGGTTGTTGTACGCCAGCGCGCTGAGCAACATCGTCGAGGCGCCGAGCATTACCGGGCCGAGGGCTTTCCAGTCCAGCGCTATGGTCGCCGGGTCTGCCAATACCAGCAGCAACGCCAAGGCTCCGGCCGGCGGATGCAGGCAACGCAGCCAGCACATCAGGATCAGTGACATGCCTGCGGCCAGGCAAGCACTGCCAAGGGTTCGTCCGAGCACGTGGGCGACCAACAATGCGATCACCCCTGCGCTCAAGTAACCGCCGAGAATCGACCAGGGTTGCGCCAATGCGCCGGAGGACACCGCGAACAACAGCACTGCCGAGGCGCCCAGCGGACCGATCAGGTGCTGCGCCACTTCGATGCCGAAAGCCTGTGAGCACAGCCAGACGCTGAACATCGTACCGAGGGCCATGCCGATGGCGGCGCGGCTCCATTCAGAAGGTCGAGTATTGATGGCGGCGGGGAACCAGCGAGCAAACATGAGGTGAACGGTCCGTTGCAAAAGTCTAGGCAAAAAAAAGGCTTAGCTGGGATACCCAGAAAGCCCTTGAAGTCGTTCCAACTATTGGGGGAGGAACGAGGCACAGTGTGCCGCTCATTCCAGACGGAGACAAATTCATATTAATGCAGTTTCAGTGCATTAATTTTGCTGTAAAGCCACCCGGCGTCCGCTCATGAAACACAGGAAACCGCCCATGGCGGTCAGCGCGCTCAGGGCATAAAACATCGTCGGCGCCGGGGTGTGCATCAACAGGAAACCGCAAATCACCGGGCTCAGGGCACCGCCCAGGGCCGCCAGGTTTTGTGCGCCGTAGTAACTGCCGCGCAGCTCTTCCGGGGCCAGGGTGTCGACGAACAGGAATTCGGCGGGGTAAATGATCATTTCGCCGAGGGTGAAGATGAACATCGCGATGCACCACGACACCAGGCTATCCGCCAGGCTGAAGCCGATCAGGCCGAGGATGAACAGGCTGGTGCCACCGGCAATCCAGTAGCGCAGTTGTTCACGCTTGAGGAAACGGCCGATCTGGTATTGCAGCAGGATCACGCTGATGGCGTTGCAGGCGAGCAGGGCGGCCATGGTTTCCAGGGCGCGTTTGGAGTCCTGGGTCACCAACAGGTATTGCGACAGGTACAGGGTGAAGCGCCCATGGACCACGGTGCTGAGCAGACAGCCGCAAGTGAACATGATCAGCGTGCGGTCGTTTTTCAGGGTGATCAGGGTTTTCAGAAAGCTTTGCGGCTGCCCAATCGCCGGTGTCTGGCTCGAATCTTTCGGGATCCCGCTCATCAAAAAGATGCTGAAAAACGCAATGCCGCCGGCAATCAGGAATGGCGCAATCGGGTAGACACCGGCGATGACCACGCCGAGCATCGGCCCCGTGGCGTAACCGATGTTGGTCAGGGTGTAGCGCAGGGAAAAGGCCTTGGCACGCTGGCCCATGGGCAGGTTTTCGCTGAGGATCGCCTTCGAGCCAATCAGGAACAGCGCCGAAGCGGTTTCGGTGATCACCAGGGTCAGGGTGGTCAAGTAGAGGTTTTCGGCGAAGGTCAGCAGCACGAAACCGATGGCGCTGGAGAGCATGGCGAGGATCAGCAACCGGCGCTTTTCGAGGCGGTCGATGATGTAGCCGCCGTAGAGTGCGAGCAGGGTGGCGATGAACACCGCGATGCCCAGCAGCAAGCCAACGTCCTGTTGGTTGAGGCCCAGTTTGTTGCTCAGGAACAACGTGAGCAACGGGCTGGTGATGGCGCGGCTGACGACGATGGTCAGCGATACGATCATCAACCGGCGGATAACAAGCGAGTAAGTGGCCACGGTGGGGCAAATGTCCTTATTCAGATTTCAGGGTGTTCGACGGTGTACCGTGTCGCGCCCAATCGCGAGCAGGCTCGCTCCCACAGGGAAATGCATTTCAAAGGTGGGAGCGAGCCTGCTCGCGATTGGGTCAGATCAGTCACCGCATTACTCAAGTCAGCCACCGATCCAGCACAGCAACCGATTCCAGCTGTTCCAACCGCCACAACTGCCCGATCAGTTCCTCTGCCTGCGACCTCGGCATCACCCGCACCGCCAGGCTGAAAAACTTCTGTTCCAACGCTTCATCACTCAACGGATTACCCGGCGCACCCAGTGGCGGGTCGACGCACAGGCTCGCCTGCCGACCGTCCACCGTCCGCACGCTCACCACGGGCTCGCCATCCTCTGACAGTTGCGGGTCCACTACAAGACGAATGCGCGACATCCACAGCGCAATCTTCGGAACACGCCGTTGCTCCTCGTCATACGCCTCCAGCCGGCAATGCCCATGCACCAGGCGTGCGGCGAGGGCGTACGGCAAACTCATCTGCGCCGCCGCGAGGCTGCTCACTTCCTGAGCGCCGCACATGTCCTGCAGAAACCCGCACAGCGAAACCTCAAGGTCTTCAACCTGATCGACATCCACCTGCAGTTGATCCAGCAACAACCCCAACGCGTCGATGGCCGAATGCGTGCCACGGCACGAGGCGTACGGCTTGATCGAACAGCGGGCAAGCTTCCACACGACGCCCAGGTCGGCATCCAGTGCTTCAGGTTGTGAAGACGCCCCGGCCAGGGTTTTCAGGAAACCGCCCCAGACATCATCGAACAGCTTCGACGGCCCGGTGATGCCTTGCTGTGCAAACCGTGCCGCCAGCAATCCACCTTCGGCGGCGCGCCCGCTGTGCAGTTTTTTACTCTGCGAGCCGTCGTGGATGAAGGCCCACAAGCCGCCGCTGAAACTGCCGGCAATGCCCAGTGCCGAGAGCATTTGTCCGGCGTTCAAACCCAGGATGCGTGCACTTGCCGCCGCCGCGCCAAACACGCCGCAGGTAGCGGTGGAATGCCAGCCGGCGCCGTTGTGCGCCGAATAACCACCACAGGCTTCGAGCACGCGGCGGCCGACTTCGTAACCGATGACCACCGCCGTGATGAACTCGCGACCACTGACCGGCCGCGTGGACATCGAAACAGCGGCCATCACCGCCGGCAGCACCACCGCGCCGGAATGGTCACAGCCACCGGTGTCATCCAGTTCCAGCGCATGTGCGGCGACGCCGTTGAGCATTGCAGCCTGAGCGGCGCCGACCCGCAGGTCCGCGCCCCAGACCAGCGTGCCGCCGGTTTCGCCCGCGAACACCAGGCGCGCCTGTTTCGCCACATCGCTATCAGCCCCGGCCAGCGTCGCGCCAAAGGTGTCGAGAATGTGCCGTTTGGCTTGTGCAACCAGTGCCGGGGGCAAGTCTTCAAATCGTGTGTCGACGCAAAACTGCGCCAGTCGTTGCAAACGCTCGGTCATAGGAGGTAGTCCCGATAATGCCGTTCGTACACTGATGCCGGGTGATCCTCGGTCACAGGCGTCGCGGAATCGGCCCACCACTGAGCGACTTCGGCTCCGGTGGCGATCCACACATCGTTGTGTTGCTGAATGCCCTGCAGCAATTCGCGCAACACGCCGATCCGTCCCGGCGTGGCAATGATTTCCGGGTGCAAACGCAGCACGTAACACAGCCCGAAGCGGTGAAACCCGGCGAAGTCCATTTGCAGGTTGCCCAGGGTGTGGCTGTAGGAGGCGATCCGCGATTGCGCCGGCGGCACCGCCGGGCTCAGGTTGAACGCGAAGTAGGGTTCGTCTTCCAGCTCGTAGTGCAAGGGCAGTTCGATCACCTGCGGCGCTGTGGGATGCGCGAACGGCAAATCATCGCCGCGCCACGAGGATGACCAATGAATGCCCTGATCCCTCAGCGCCTCGATGAACCCCGGCGCGCCATTGCCGGCGGGGATGCGAAACCCCGTCGGGCGCTGGCCGGTCAATGCTTGCAGAGCCTCGCAGCCGGCGGCAATTTCGGCGCTCTGCTGCGCCAGATCGAGGGTGTCGTAGTTTTGATGGCGATACCCGGCGCAGGCAATTTCATGCCCACCGGCCTGAATCGCCTGAAGGTGTTCGGGGTTTTCTTCGGCGACGATGCCGGGGACAAACCAGCTGCTGCGAACCCCCAGCTCCTTGAACAAACCCAGCAGACGCTCGACGCCGCGCTGACTGCCATAACGCCATACAGAGAGTGTCTTGTCGCGCCCGGCGACTTCCGGCGCCTGGGTGAGAATCCCGTGAATGTCGTTGTAATCGACGGTCAGCACCACCGCGCAGCGATAGCCGTCGGGCCAGACGATGGAATCAGCCATGGTGATGCTCCTTCAGCCACCACTGGGCGACGTCGCGGCAAGTGGCAAACCACACGTCGTCGCGCTGACGCATGTGTTCGAACAGTTTTTCCAGCAACAGGATGCGTCCCGGTTTGCCGGTGATCTTGGGGTGGAACAGGGTGGTCAGGCACAACCCTTCATTCATGGCGCCGTCGTACTCGCGGCACCAGTTGTCCAGAGTCAGCTCGTAGCTGGCCGTGCGGTCCAGTCCCGAAGGAAAGTCCGGCGCGCGGGTGTAGGCGAGGGAGGCGTAGTCGTCCATTTCCCAGCGACCGGGGATTTCCACCAGTGGCGTGTCGAACCCCGGCACGTTCACCAGGTACGGCCGGTCGTCGCCGCGCATGCTGCTGGAGTAGGTCACGCCGGCTTCCACCAGCATCGCCGGGGTCTCGGCGCGCCAGTCGCCGGACGGCGTGCGGAAACCTTCGGCGCGGATGTTCAGGTGTTTCCAGAACACCTCGCGGGATTTCTTCATTACGTCCTTTTGCTGGTCCAGCGTCAGGGCGTAAAAGGATTCGTGTTTGTAGCCGTGGTACGCCACTTCATGCCCGCGCTCGACAATCGCCTGGCACTGTTTCGGCCAGTTCTCCACGACCCAGGCCGGAACGAAAAACGTAGTCGGGATGCGGAATTCGTCGAGCAGGTCGAGAATCCGTGGCAGCGCCCGGTAAGGGCCGTAACCACCAAAACCGAAGTACTCGGGCTTGTGCCAGATCGAGCCGTTGAGCATCGCATCGCCGGTAGGGCCGTCGAGGTCGAAGGCCAGGGCAAGGCAGGCCTTGTGCTGGTCGGGCCAGGTTGGGGAGGACGACATCGTTGGTGCTCCGTTCTCAATAGTCGAAACGCAACCAAACCTGTAGGAGCCGGCTTGCCGGCGATGGCGGTGTGTCAGTCAACATTCATAGCGACTGATCCACCGCTATCGCCAGCAAGCTGGCTCCTACAGGGCAAGCATTACTTGCCGGCGTTGATGGTTGCCGTCTTGATTGCGCCCAGCTCCAGGTCCCATTTTTTCAGGATGGTCTGATAGCTGCCGTCATCGATCATGCTCTGCAACGCAACCTTCACCGCTTCGCTCAGCTCAGGCTTTTTGTTGCTCAGGCCCATGCCGGAGAACTGCACGGAAATCGGCTGGCCGACCGTTTTGTACATGTCCTTTTCCTGAGTCTTCAGGTACGACAAGGTCTCGCTGCCTTGCATCGCTGCATCGATACGGCTCTGACGCAGTTGCGCACGGGCATCCGCCGAGCCTTCGGTGCCGATCACCACGATGGCCGGTTTGCCGGCGGCTTCGCAGTTGGCCTTGCTGTATTCAGCGATTTCCGCCGGGAACGTGGTCCGGCGGCTGGTGCCGACTTTCTTGCCGCACAGGTCGGTGATTTCGTTGAAGTCCTTGTTCTTCTGCAGGGTGTAGAACTGCGGACCGCTGGTGAAGTAGTCGACGAAGGTCACGCTGGCCTGACGCTCTTTGGTGTCGGTCATGCCCGACAGCACCATGTCGACGCGGTCGGTGGTCAGGGCGTTGATCATTTGCTCGAAGCCGGTTTCCTGCCATTTGATCTTCACGCCCAGACGTTCGGCCAGGGCGTTGCCCAGATCAACGTCCACACCGGTGAGGGTATTGGTGGCCGGGTCCTTGAAATCCATCGGCGGGTAGTTCGGCATGATCGCGACGACGATCTCGCCTTTTTCCTTGATGCTGGCCGGCAATTCGGCGGCGAAGCTGACGCTGGATGCCATCAGGCCTGCGAGTACTGCTGGGATTACGATGTTCTTCATGGTCGTTCTCTTATGTGTGTTGTTACGCCAGCCGGCGCTTAGGTTCGAACGGCAGAAATGAAGCTTTGGGTGCGCGGGTTTTGCGGACTTATTAGTATTTCTTCGGGGCTTCCTGCCTCCACGATCTGCCCGCCGTCCATGAACACCATGCGGTTGGATACTTCGCGAGCGAAGCCCAGTTCATGGGTGACGACGATCATGGTCATGCCGGATTGCGCGAGATCGCGCATCACCGACAGCACCTCACCGACCAGTTCCGGGTCGAGTGCCGAAGTGGGTTCATCGAACAGCATCAGCTTGGGCCGCATGGCCAATGCGCGAGCAATGGCGACACGTTGTTGCTGACCACCCGAAAGCTCGATCGGGTAGCTGTTGCGCTTGTCGGCCAGGCCGACGCGGGCGAGCAGTTCCAAGGCTTCTTCGTGCGCCTCCTTGGGCGAACGCTTGAGTACCTGGCACGGCCCTTCGATGATGTTTTGCAGCACAGTCATGTGCGGAAACAGGTTGAAACGCTGGAACACCATGCCGGTGGCCAGGCGTTGACGGGCGATCTGCGACTCGTTGAGCTCGTGCAGTTTGTTGCCGACGATGCGGTAACCCACCAGCTCGCCGTCGACCCACAGGCCGCCCTTGTCGATCTTTTCCAGCTGGTTGACGCAACGCAGCAAGGTGCTTTTGCCGGAGCCGGACGGGCCGATGATGCACAGCACTTCGCCTTGCTCGACTTCGATGTTGATGTCCTTGAGGGCGTGGAAATGGTCGTAATACTTGTTCAGGCTCACGGCCTTGACGATGCTTCTCATGTTCAACTCCTCAAGAACGCTTGCCGGCGCCGCGAGCGAAACGACGCTCCAGACGGCTTTGACCAAAGGACAGCACGGTGACTGTGGCCAGGTACCAGATACCCGCGACGATCAGCAGCTCCATCACTCGGGCGTTGGCGTAGTAGATGTTCTGAGCGTTGTAGAGCAGCTCCGAGTACTGGATGACGCTCGCCAACGAGGTCATTTTCACCATGCCGATAAACTCGTTGCCGACCGGTGGAATGATGATCCGCATGGCCTGCGGCAGGATGATCCGGCGCAGCGCTTGCAGGCGTGGCATGCCGATCGACTTGGCGGCTTCGTACTGCCCGGTGTCCACCGACAGCAGGCCGGCGCGCACCACTTCGGCGGTGTAGGCGCCCTGGTTGATGCTCAAGCCGAGGAGGGCGGCCACGAACGGCGTCATCAGGCTCACGGTGTCCATTTCGAACACGCCGGGGATGCCGATGGTGGGGAAGATCAGCGCCAGGTTGAACCACAACAGCAGTTGCAGGATCAGCGGCGTGCCACGGAACAGCCAGGTGTAGGTCACCGCCACGTAGCGCAGGATCGGGTTGGCCGACATGCGCATGATCGCCGTGATCACCCCGAACACAATGCCCAGCCCCATCGCCAGCACGGCCATGACGATGGTATTGAGCAAGCCCCACATGATCGCCTGGGACGTGAGGAACTGGCCGATGTACGACCATTCGATCTTGCCTTCGGCGAAGGCCCGCACCAGGCCGATGATCGCGATGACGATGACCGTGGCGAAAAAGATCCGCCCGTAATAGCGCCGTGGCACGTGATCGTACTGGGTGATATCGAACTGGTTTTCCGCCAGTTTGCGCTCCGCCTGGAGTCGTTCTGCCTGAGTCTGGCTCATGTTGTTTCTCCGAACTGTTCTTTCAAATCCAACACAGATCCTTGTGGGAGCTAGCCTGCTAGCGATTGCGGTGTGTCAATCAGCGAATGGTTGTCAGACAGAGCCAAATCGCTAGCAGGCTAGCTCCCACAGGGTTATGCGTGGAGGCTGTTAGAGGCGGAAGCCCTGATAGTTCTCGGTCCATTCGTGTTGCGCGGCGAGGGCGGTCTTCAACCGGCCGATCTGCTCGCGTACCTGCTGCGGCGCCGTACCACCCCAACCGCTACGGGCGGCGATGGCGGCTTCCAGCGTCAGGCTGTCGCGTACTTCCGGGGTCAGGCGCGAATCGATCTCGGCCAACAGTGCCGGCGAGGCTTCCCACAACTCGATGTCGTGTTTCTCACAGGCCTGAACCAGCGCGCCGGTGATTTCATGGGCTTCCTTGAACGGCACGCCGCGCACTGCCAGCCAGTCGGCCACTTCGGTCGCGAGGGTGAACCCGAGCGGTGCCTGACGGCGCAACTCTTCAACGTTGACCTTCATGGTCGCGACCATCCCGGCCATGGCGGGCAGCACCAGCAGCAAGGTGTCGACGCTGTCGAGCACGCCGTTCTTGTCTTCGCTCAAGTCGCGGTTATACGACAGCGGCAGGGATTTCAGGGTGGAGAGCAGGCCGGTGAGGTTGCCGATCAGGCGACCCGCCTTGCCCCGGGCCAGCTCGGCAATGTCCGGGTTTTTCTTCTGCGGCATGATCGAGCTGCCGGTGGCGTAGGCATCGTCCAGTGCGACCCAGCGAAATTGCCGCGACGACCACAGGCAGAATTCTTCCGCCAGGCGGGAAATGTTGATTCCGAGCATGCTGGCGATAAACAGGAACTCGGCCACGTGATCGCGGCTGGCCACGGCGTCGATGGAGTTTTCGCAGACGCCGCTGTAACCCATTTCTTTGGCCGACTGTTGCGGCAGGCGTGCGATGGCGGAACCGGCCATGGCGGCGGCGCCAAGTGGCGACAGCGAGGTGCGGATGTCCCAGTCCACCAGCCGTTGCACGTCACGCAGCATCGATTGGGCGTGAGCGAGCAAGTGGTGAGCAAAGACGATCGGTTGCGCCTGTTGCAGGTGAGTGAAACCGGGGCAGATGCTTTCGATGTGTTGTTCGGCCTGGTCGACCAGCGCTTGCTGCAAGGCCAGCACTTCGACGGCCAGGGTGCGCACGTGGTCCCGCAGGAACAGACGCAGGTCGTTGGCGGTCTGGTCGTTGCGCGAACGGCCGGCGCGCAGCTTGCCGCCCAATGGGCCGAGGCGCTCGGTCAGCAGGCGTTCGATGAAGGTGTGGACGTCTTCGTCATCCAGCGTTGGCGCGATGCTGCCGGCTTTAAAGTCAGCGCCGATACCTTCCAGCGCGGCCAGCATGGTGTGGGTTTCCTGCTCGCTCAACAGCCCGGCGCGCTGCAGTTCACGGGCATGGGCCTTGGAACCGGCGAGGTCATACGGGGTCAGGCGAAAGTAGCGCTCAGGGCAACGGGACAGGGCCGCCAGGGCTTCGGATGGGCCGCTTTTGAAGCGGGCACCCCAGAGACGGTCGGTGGTTTGAGACATTGTTGTTTTCCTCGTCGGTAAAGCGAACTGAAATTGATGCGCAGAGCCGGGAAGACCCGCCGGAAATAATTCGGGCGTGGTTCGGCCTAAGCAGTTTTCAAGAGGGCAGTTGCAGCGTTGCGAGAGCTGATCGAAGTGTCAGCTTTTAGTAGTTCGAAATCAGTGAGTTGGCACTGAAGTACGGGGATTATTAGCGGTTGCCAAGCCTGGTTTTCTGTGTTCATTATTATTGGCCAGCTATGTTTTTGTTGTTGGGCACAGGTTGTTGAATAGCGCGCCAGAGGTAAATAAGCATTATGGAAACCCCACTTTCCAATTCCGGAAACCCGGCGCCAAAAACGGCGCATCGGGCGCCACTGGCCCTCAGCGGGCTGGATTTCAAACTGCTCAAAGTGTTCAAGGCCGTAGTCGAGGCCGGTGGTTTCAGTGCGGCGCAGAACGAGCTGAATGTGGGGCTGGCGGCCATCAGCAAACAGATCTCCGACCTTGAAATTCGTATCGGCATGCGCTTGTGCACCCGAGGTCGCGAGGGCTTTCATCTGACCGAAGAAGGCCGCCTGGTGTATCAGGCATCGATTGATCTATTTGCCTCGGTTGACAACTTTCGTGACCGGCTTAGTTCGGCGCAGAACGAACTTATTGGTGACTTGGGTGTGGGCGTTATTGATAACACTATTTCCGATCTTAATTCACCGTTAGTTGCAGCGCTTAGACGGATAAATGAAGAGTCGCCGAAAGTAAGGTTTCAACTTCAGGCGTCACAACTGGATGAAATTGAAAGAGGGGTCGTAGAGGGACGCCTGGTGGCCGGTATCGTGCCGGTTTATCAGAAACGCGAAGAGTTCGACTATTACACGCTGTATGAAGAACGCTCGGAGGTTTACTGCGCGATCGGCCACCCGTTGTTCTCGGTGCCGGACGCAGAAATCGGCAGCAATGTGCTCAAGGATTACGAGTGCATCAACCACCGCTACGCGATCCATCGCGACAAACTGAATTTTGCCCGGTACGACAGTTTTTCCGCCTCGGCGACCCAGGTGGAAGCCGTGGCGCTGCTGATCAAGACCGGGCGTTTCGTGGGTTTTCTACCGCAGCATTACGCCGCGTCGATGGTCGCCCAAGGGCAGTTTCGCGCGGTGCGGCCGGACCTCATTCACATCAGCACACCGTTCAATCTGATCCTGCGTCACAACACCGTGCGCAGTCCGTTGGTGAAGGCGTTTGCCCAGGCGTTGGGCGTTGATTTGAAGGTGCCTGTTTGTTAATCAAACTTTGCTGACACCATCAAACTGTAGGAGCTGGCTTGCCAGCGATAGCAATCAAAAGATCACCACAAAGTCCAAGGTCCTCATCGCCGGCAAGCCGGCTCCTACAGTGTTTTGAGTAGGCCTCTGTCAATCACGCAACAACTGAAGCCACTGGCCATTGTTGATGCGGAATCGGTAACTTGCGCGAGTCGCCTCGCCCCATCGGAAAGTACATAAACCCGCTGCGCGCCAACCGGTCTGCGTCATACAGATTGCGTCCATCGAATATCACCGGCGCTTTCAATCGTTGCTGGATCAGATTGAAATCCGGCGCCTTGAACTGCTGCCATTCGGTGCAGATGATCAACGCATCAGCGCCGGCCAGCACCGATTCCGGGGTGCCCATGAGCATCAGCTTCGCTTCGTCTGGATACAAATGCTGGGTTTCCTGCATCGCCTCCGGGTCGAACGCCCGCACGCTGGCACCGGCGGCCCACAGCGATTCCAGGAGTACCCGACTCGGCGCGTCGCGCATGTCGTCGGTGTTGGGCTTGAACGCCAGGCCCCACACAGCAAACGTCTTGCCGCGCAAATCGCCTTTGTAGAACGCGTTGATGCGCTCGAACAGCTTGTGTTTCTGCCGCTGGTTGATGGCTTCCACCGCTTGCAGCAGGTCGCTGGAGCAATGCGCTTCCTCGGCGCTGTGGATCAGGGCGCGCATGTCCTTGGGGAAACACGAGCCGCCATAACCGCAGCCGGGGTAGATGAAGTGGTAGCCGATGCGCGAATCGGCGCCGATGCCCAGCCGCACCGATTCGATGTCGGCGCCGAGGTGTTCGGCCAGTTCGGCGATCTGGTTGATGAAGCTGATCTTGGTCGCCAGCATGCAGTTGGCGGCGTACTTGGTCAGCTCGGCACTGCGCAGGTCCATGAACATGATCCGGTCATGGTTGCGGTTGAACGGTGCGTAGAGGTCGCGCATGACATCGCGCACGTCATCGTTTTCGCAACCGATGATGATACGGTCCGGGCGCCGACAATCGGCGACGGCCGAACCTTCTTTCAAGAACTCCGGATTGGAGACGATATCGAACTGCAGCAACCGGCCGACCTTGATCAGGCACTTGTCGATGTGCGTGCGCAAGGTATCGCCGGTGCCCACGGGGACGGTGGATTTCTCCACCAGAATCACCGGTTGCTCGCGGTGACGGGCCACCGCTTCACCCACCGACAGCACGTAGCGCAAATCCGCTGAACCATCGTCCCGGGACGGCGTGCCCACCGCAATGAACAACACCTGACCGTGTTGCACCGCGAATTTTTCATCAGTGGTGAACTGCAACCGCTTGGCCTCCAGGCTTTCGCGCACGAGGCTGGCCAGCCCCGGCTCGAAAATGCTCACGTGGCCTTGCTGCAGCAACTCGACTTTTTTCTCGTCGATGTCCATGCAAACCACGTCGTGGCCGACTTCAGCCAGGACAGCGGCCTGCACCAGGCCGACGTAACCGCTACCAAATACACTGATTTTCATAGGTCACTCCTGAGTGTGGACGCGTGAGCAGGTCGAGCGTTGATGGTGATGACGCCCAGAATGACCAGGGCCACCCCGAGGCTTTTGGAAAGGCTGAAGTCTTCGTTGAACACCGGCAGGACGGCGGCCAGCAGGTACACCAGCGCGTAGCTGATGCTCAGCAGCGAGTAAGCCCGGCCCAGCGGCACATCGCGCAGGGCCACGAGCCAGCTGAGCATCGACAGGGCATAAGCGAGGATGGCGGTCAGCACCACGGCAACGGCGCTCGGGTCGAGGCTGGCGGTCAGCAAGTGCTCCGGTGACGGCAGGCGCGTCATGCTCCAGCGCATGCCCAACTGCGCGGCACTGCCGAGCAGCACGCTGCCCAGAGCGAAGGCGATGCCCCGGCGCAGGCTCATGCGTTCAACCCCAGCAAAATCACGCCGCCGATCACCAGCGCTACGCCCAACCCGTGGCGGCGGTCGATGGTTTCGTGGAAGACAAAGCGAGCGATCAGGGTGATCAGCACAAAATTGAGGCTCAACATCGGATAGGCGACGCCGACTTCAAGTCGCTGCAACACCAGCAGCCACACCAGCAAACCCGCGCCCAGCGCGGCGAGGGCCAGCCACAGCCATGGCGAGCGCAGTTTTTCGCCCCAGCCCGACGTCTTGCCGCGCCAGTTCTCCACGGCGTATTTCTGGGCGATCTGGCCCAGGCAGGTCAGCAGGCAGGCCGCCAATACCAGCAACAGGCTCATGACGCACCCTGAGGGAATATCAAAATCACAAGGTTGCCTTGTTCATAGCGTTTGCCATCCTTGGGCAAGCGGTCGATTTCACGCAGCTCGTCTTCACCCTTGACCCGCATCAGCACGCCTACCGAGCCACGCTGACGGGCGTCGTGCATCCACTGTTGCACGCGATCAGGGTCGACGCGTTGCGACATGCCGTCAGGATAAGCGAGGCCATATTTCAGTTCGCCTATCGTGTTGTACAACGCCACGTCCGGGCGTTTCAGGCGCCAGGCCAGGGCCGAAGCGGCGCCCAGATCGTTACTCAACAAACTGGCGGTCTCGCCGAGTTCCCGGGCATGCTCAAGGACAAACTGGTCGGGCATTTTGTTCGCCACTACCGATTCGGGTATGGCCGCCGGCAAGACCCCGACCAGCAGCAGGCTGCCGAAGGCCGGCGCCGCCCAGCATTGCAAGGGCCGGAACGCTTGCAGCAGGTTGGCCATGATCCAGCCGATCAGGCCGATGAACACCAGCACCAGGTTGTGCAACTCGTGGTCGTACAGCGGTTTTTTCAGTTGCAGGTACACCAGCGTGAAGAGGGTGGTCAGGCCCAGCATGAGATTGAGCAAACCATTGAGGCCCAGTACCCGGCCTTGCTCCAGCCGCAAGCGATCCGCCAGCGCATGCCCCAGCAGCAAGGCCAGTGGCAACAGGCACGGCATGATGTAGGTGGGCAGCTTGCCGTTGCTCAGGCTGAAAAACAGCAGCGGCATCAGTAACCACAACAGCAGGAACGCGATGTTTGCCTGCCTGCGGGTTTGCCATGCCTGACGAAGTGCAGACGGCAGCAGCACCACCCACGGCAGACTGAACGCCACCAGCAACGGCAAATAAAACCACCACGGCGCGTCATGCTGCGCGTCCTCACTGGCGAACCGACGGATGTGCTCGTGCCAGAAGAAAAACCGCCAGTAATCGGGCTCCTGCGCGTGCACCGCCAAGGCCCAGGGCAGGCTCACGGCGATGGCCACGGCAATTGCCAGCGGGCCGTAGATCAACAGTTCACGCCAGCGTTTTTGCCAGAGCATCCAGGGCAGGGCGATCAGCACCGGCAGCAGCCAGGCCAGAAAGCCCTTGGTCAAGAAGCCCATGCCACAGGCCAGGCCCAGTGTTGCCCAGGCAATCAGGCGTCGGGCGCGGGTGGCGCTGTCCAACGCAAACCACAAGGCGACCAGGCTCAGGTTGACCCAGAAAGTGAACTGCGGATCGAGATTGGCGTAGCCGGCTTGCCCGGCGACCACGGTGAAACTCATGTACAGCAACGCGCAGGCAAAGCTTTTGCGTGGCTCGTTCCACAGCCGGCGAGCGATCAAGTAACACAACATCACACTGAGCCCGGTACTGATGGCCGAAGCAATCCGCACCCCGAACAGATTGTCGCCAAACAGTGCCTGGCCAAGGGCGATCATCCAGTACCCGGCCACCGGTTTTTCGAAATAGCGCAGGCTCATGAAATGCGGCGAGATCCAATTGCCGCTCAAGAGCATGTCCTGGCTGATCTGCGCGTAACGGGTTTCATCGGGAATCCACAGACCGTGGGTGCCCATTGGCAGCAGGTAGCCCAGCAGGAAAAGTCCCAGCAGCAGCGGAAGTACCCAGCGTTTACTCATGCACCTTGCACTCCCAGCCAGCCTTCACGGCCGTCGAGCGTGCCGCGCAGTACGCGACCGGTCGGCAAGGTGCCTGGCGCCTTGGGCAGCAGGTCGCCCAAGGGTTGAAAACGGATACCTCGCTGGCGCGCAGCGGCCAGCAGTTGACGAAAATCGTTGGCCATCAGAATCCCTTCTACTTCGGCGTGGATCGTATAGACGTTGAGTTGTTCCGAGGAGAATCGATCGAGAATGAACCCGTTGAAGTCCTTGGCCGCGACCGTTGGGCCAACCACTTCATCGAAGGTCGGCAGGTCCACCGGAATTTGCGGTGCCCCCAAACCACCCCCGGCCAGAGTCGGCTGGAACAGGCTGTGGCCACGGCAATCGCTGTTGTAGCGAAAGCCGAAAGCCTGCTTGGCCTCGATCACGCGCTCGTCCGCGCGCCAACCGGCGGCTGCCGAACACTCGATTTTTTGCCCGAGGATGTCGCCGAGCGTGTCCACGCCCTGGCGAATCTGCTCGATCAACTGTGCGTCGCTCCAGCGCCCGGCATTGGCCTGCCAGCCGTGGTGATCCCAGGCATGCAGGCCGACTTCATGACCTGCATCCCGGGCCTGGCGCATCAAGTGCCCGAGGTCACGGCCAATGGGTTTGCCCGGCCATGCGGTGCCGGCCAGCAGGATGTCCCAGCCGTACAGCCCGGCGGCGTTGGAGCGCAGCATCTTCCACAGGAACTGCGGACGGATCAGGCGCCACAAGTGGCGCCCCATGTTGTCCGGCCCGACGCTGAAGAAAAACGTCGCTTTGACCTGGGCTTCATCGAGCATCTCCAGCAGCCGGGGCACTCCTTCCCGAGTGCCCCGGTAGGTGTCGACATCAATCCGGAGGCCTGCCTGCATCAGTGCTTGTCCGCGATTTCGAGCATCGCTTCACGCAAGAAGAAATCCAGGGTATTGCCGATGGTTTCGCTCATCTGCACGGTCGGCGCCCAGTCCAAAAGGCGCTTGGCGTTGTCGATGCTCGGTTTGCGGTGGGACACGTCCTGGTAACCGGTGCCGTAGAACGCCTTGCTTTCGACGTCGCGGAAGCCGGCGAACGGCGGGAAGTTGTCGCGCAGCGGGTGCGCTTCGAACTGGCGCAGCAGTTCCTCGCCCAACTGACGGATGCTGGCTTCGTTGTCCGGGTTGCCGATGTTGATGATCTGGCCGTTGCAGGCATCGTTGTCGTTATCGATGATCCGCGCCAACGCTTCGACACCGTCGGCGATGTCGGTGAAGCAGCGTTTTTGCTCACCACCATCGAACAGGCGAATCGGCGTGCCTTCCACCAGATTGAGGATCAGTTGCGTGATGGCCCGTGAGCTGCCGATGCGTGCCGAGTCCAGTCGGTCGAGGCGCGGGCCCATCCAGTTGAAGGGGCGAAACAGGGTGAAGTTCAGGCCTTTCTGGCCGTACGCCCAGATCACGCGGTCGAGCAATTGCTTGGAGGTCGAGTAGATCCAGCGCTGCTTGTTGATCGGCCCGACCACGAGGTTGGAGGTGTCTTCGTCGAATTTGGCGTCCTGGCACATGCCGTAGACTTCCGAGGTCGAGGGGAAGATCACGCGCTTGTTGTATTTGACGCAGTAGCGCACCAGTTTCAGGTTTTCTTCAAAGTCCAGTTCGAACACGCGCAGCGGGTTGCGGGTGTACTCGATCGGCGTGGCGATCGCCACCAGCGGCAGGACCACGTCGCACTTCTTGATGTGGTATTCGATCCACTCGGAATGGATGCTGATGTCGCCTTCGACGAAGTGGAAATGCGGATGACTGCGCAAGCGTTCGATGGCGTCCGAGCCGATATCCAGCCCGTAGACCTCGTAGCGGTCGTCACGCAGCAAACGTTCGGACAAGTGATTGCCGATGAAGCCGTTGACGCCGAGGATCAGCACGCGGGTGCGACGTGGCGCGCGCCCTGATTCGGCACCGCGCAGCACCGAACCGTCGACCAGCCCCAGTTCGTTGGCCAGTTGCGGGCCGCTCAGGTACAAACCGTTGTCGTTGCGTTGACCGGCAGTGATCACCAGCGAGTCTTCGCCGCAGGCAATGCGCAGCGGATCGACGCTGATGACCCGGCCCGGTGCCTGGCCTTCGTTGCCCTGGGCGACTTCGGCGCTCCACACAATCAGTTTGTGCTCACCCACCGCGCAGAAAGCGCCGGGATAAGGCTGGGTCACGGCGCGTACCAGATTGAACAGTTCTTCGGCCGGTTTTTGCCACATCAACTTGCCGTCGGCAGGCGTGCGGCGACCAAACACCGTGGCTTTCGATTCGTCCTGCGGGGTCTCGCTGACTTTCCCGGCGAGCAACGCCGGCAGCGTGTCGCGCAACAGATCGGTGGCGGCCACGCGCAACTTGCCGTGCAGGCTCAGCGCGGTGTCGCTGCGCTCTATCGCAACTTTTTTCTGGGCGAGAATCGCGCCGGCATCGGCCCGTTTGACCATGCGGTGCAGGGTCACGCCGGTTTCGCTTTCGCCATTGACCAGCACCCAGTTGGCCGGCGCACGACCGCGATAGCGCGGCAGCAACGAACCGTGCAGGTTGAACGCGCCCTTAGTGGCCGTGGCCAGCAGCGGTTCGCTGAGCAGGTGGCGGTAGTAAAACGAGAACAGGTAATCGGGGTTGAGCTTGGCGATGCGTTCGATCCACAGCGGATGATTGACGTCTTCCGGCGCGTGCACCGGGATCCCCTGACGGGCGCACAGTTGCGCAACCGAGCCGTAGAAGGCGTTTTCCTGCGGATCATCGGCATGGGTGAACACGGCGGCAATCTCGTAACCGCTGGCGAGCAGGGTTTCGATGCCGGCACAGCCAATATCGTGATAGGCGAAGACAACAGCTTTTGCGCTCATGAGAGAACCTGATCTGAAGAGGTGGAAGTGAGGCCGTCGACGGTGACCACAGGCGCCGGGGTGGCCGGCTGGCCGCGCAGGACTTTTTCGATGAAGAACCGCGGACGGGCGCGAACGTCGCTGTACATGCGCCCGAGGTATTCACCCAAAAGACCCATGCCGATGAATTGCCCGCCGGTGAACACGAACAGCACGGCGAACAGCACGAACGTACCGTCACCGGCCCAACTGGCGCCGAACACCAGCCGCAGGACGATCAGCGCCATGGCGAATGCCACGCCCAGTCCGGCCATGGCGAAGCCGACGATGCTCAGCAACCGCAGCGGCGTGGTGGTCATGCACGTGATCAGGTCGAACATCAGATTGACCAGGCGCATGGGGCTGTACTTCGATTCGCCGTGTTCGCGCTCGGCGTGGGTCACCAGGATTTCCGTGGTGTGCCGGGCAAAGCTGTTGGCCAGGATCGGAATGAACGTGCTGCGTTCACGGCAGGCGAGCATGGCGTCGACAATGGTCCGGCGGTAAGCCCGGAGCATGCAGCCGTAGTCGCTCATGGCGACGCCCGTGGAGCGCTGCACGGCGAGGTTGATCAGTTTCGACGGCCAACGGCGCAGGGCCGAGTCCTGGCGGTTGTTGCGCACCGTGGCGACCACGTCATAGCCGAGTTCGGCCTGAGCCACCAACCGTGGAATCTCTTCGGGCGGGTTTTGCAGATCGGCATCGAGGGTGATGACGACATCGCCCTTGCACTGCTCGAAACCGGCCATGATTGCCGCGTGCTGGCCGTAATTACGGTTGAGAATGACCGC
This sequence comes from Pseudomonas sp. FW300-N2A2, assembly GCF_017351735.1. Classification (NCBI taxonomy): domain Bacteria; kingdom Pseudomonadati; phylum Pseudomonadota; class Gammaproteobacteria; order Pseudomonadales; family Pseudomonadaceae; genus Pseudomonas; species Pseudomonas sp. FW300-N2A2. The sequence continues at coordinate 166,833 of NZ_JACNDU010000001.1, forward strand.
CACCACCGGGCTGCACTCGCGACTGGCGGCTTCTTCAAGTATCTGCGCCGAGTGGTCGCGGCTGCCGTCGTCGACCAATACGATTTCATAGTCATGGTGCAATTGCTGGCACGCCGCCTCGGTGCGCCTGAGCAGTTCGGGCAGGCTGTCCTGTTCGTTGTAGACCGGGATGACAATTGACACACAACGGATCGGATAAGGTTTCACAGGCGTCTGTCCACAGTGTTTTCGATGGCGCTGACCACACGGTCGACGTCGTCGTGGGTCATGTCGGGGAACAACGGGATCGAACACAGGCGCGCCGAGTTCCATTCGGTGTTGGGCAGGTAGATGTTGGGGAATCGCCGGCGGTAGTAGGTGTGCAGGTGAGTGGCGATGAAGTGAATGCCGGTGCCGATGTTTTGTTCCAGCAGGGCTTTCATGAACGCCTCACGGTCCAGCCCGCAGCGTTCGGCATCGATGCGCAGGATGAACAGGTGCCAGGCGTGCTGCTGCGGGTAGGCCGGAATCGCCAGCGGTTGCACCGGTGAGCCTTCCAGCCGTTGCAGGTAAGTCTTGGCCAGTTCGGTGCGCTTGGCGTTGATCTGGTCCAGGCGCTCCAGTTGCACCAAAGCAATGGCGGCATTGATGTCGGCCAGGTTGTATTTGAACCCCGGCTCGATCACTTGGGCCTGGGGTTTGCGGCCGTGGGTCAGGCGGTCGTAGGCATCGACGCCGAGGCCGTGAAACTTGAGCATGCGCACTCGACTGGCCAGCGCTTCATCATCCGTGACGAACATCGCGCCCTCGGCGCAGGTCATGTTCTTGATCGCGTGGAACGAGAAGATCGCCGTGCCTTTCGCGCCGACGTGACGATTTCTGTAGAGGGTTCCGGCGGCGTGGGCGGCGTCTTCAATAACGGGGATGCCGTGTTTGTCGGCCAACGCATAGAGCGGGTCGAGATCGAACGCGGCGCCGGCATAATGCACCGGAATGATTGCCCTGGTGCGCGGGGTGATGGCCGCTTCAATGTGCTCCATGTTGCTCATCAGCGTGTCGCGGTCAACGTCGACGAACACCGGTGTCGCGCCCAGCAGGCAGATCATGTTGGCGGTGGAGACCCAGGTCTGGGACGGGGTGATCACTTCATCGCCGGGACCAATGCCCAAGGCCAGTAATGTGACGTGCATAGCACCGGTCGCCGAGGAAAGTGCCACGGCATGACGGCAGCCCACGTAGTTGGCGAAGTGTTCTTCCAGTTGCTGGTTTTTCGGTCCGGTAGTGATCCAGCCGGAGCGCAATACTTGCTCTACGGCAGCCATTTCTTCATCGCCGATACTGGGGCGGGAGAAGGGGAGAAAAGCCTGACTCATGGGCACCTCAAGGCTGTTGGCTTAGTGGTGTGGCTCTAGATAATTATTGGATCCAATAAAAGCGTAGCCGAATAATCTAAAGCTGCATCAATGAGTTGACTCATCATGCTGACAATCCGCTTTCATTGACTTTTCCTGCCTGGACCGGCAGGTTGGGAGCCCCTTGCGGCTCACCGTATTCATAAGAGGTTAGGCGCGTTTTTGTGAAAGGAACATGAAAAACCAGTCGGCGAATCGTTTTTCTGACAGCTATTAAGCCCGTGTTCAGACTACTGCCGTTCATCGCGTTTTTAGTAGAAAGGTCCTACAGAAGTGTTCCGCTTTATATGAAGGATGTTTCAATCCTTAGTTGTTTTAATGATCTGTTTCCACTCAAGGCCGTTTTGTTTTGATTGACTTACCTGTTGCTGATTCAACTGCTGCAAAGAGCCCGATGACCGTGTATCTGGCGCGACTGGCGCCGTCCAGCCAACTGACCATGCGTTATGTGTTGCAGGATGCCGCCGACCGTCTGGGCTTCGAAGACATGAACGTCGAGGAAATTCCCTGGCACGAGCTTCAGCCCGAGGATGTGATCGCGCTGGTCGCGGCACTGCGTGAGGATGGCTACGCGCCGAATACGTCGTCGCTGTACGTCAACGCTGTGCGCGGGGTGATGAACGAAGCGTGGCGCATGAGCCTGATCAGCCAGGAACACTTGCTGAAAATGCGCTCGGTCAAGGGGATTGCCGGTACGCGGCTGTCCCAGGGGCGCAACCTGCGACGCTCGCTGATTCAGGAAATGATGGCGGTCTGTGCCGCGGACCCACGGCCACAGGGCTTGCGAGACGCGGCGATCATCGGGATTCTGTATGGCTCGGGCATGCGCAAGTCGGAATCGGTGAACCTGGACCTCGATCAGGTGGATTTCACCGAGCGCAGCCTGCGGGTGACCGCCAAAGGTAACAAGCAACTGATCAAATACGCACCGGCCTGGGCATTCGCCAAACTGGATGCCTGGCTGGAGCTGCGCCGCTCGCAGCTCAAGGAAGGCGAAGTGGATGATCCATTCCTGTTCAATCGCATTCGCCGTGGCAGCCACATCACCCGTGAGCGCATCACCAAGCACGCGATCTATTACATCGCCCGCCAGCGCGGCGCGCAGGTCGGGGTGAAGATCATGCCCCACGATTTTCGCCGCTCGTTCATTACCCGGGTGATCGAGGAACATGACCTGTCGATCGCGCAGAAACTCGCCCATCACAGCAACATCCAGACAACCGCCAACTATGACGTGCGGGATGACAACGAGCGGCGACGGGCCGTGGATCGTTTCGACCTTTAAGCTTCGCTCAACACGTGGGCATGACCGATGGTCGAGACGTGCACCGCACTGCCGGTGGGTGGCGCGTAGAGGCCCGAACTGCGCACCATGAGTGTGCGACCGGGCTGTTCGGCGGATGGCGGCGACTCCAGTTCCACGGTCAAGGTGCAGGTATTGCCGCTGAAATCCCGTTCGGTCACCACCGCGCGGCACCCAGTGGCCTCCACCGCGCTCGGCACGATGCCGACCACTTGCAGCTGCTCGGGCCGCAGCATGATCTGCGCGCAACGGTTGTTGCGATGGTTGTTGACCGGAATCCGCCCCAGATCACAATGCGCCCAGCCAGCCTCGATCCTGGCGGGCATGACCACCGCATCGCCGAGAAACAGCGCGGTTTGTTCGTCACCGGGGTAGCGGTAGAGGTCCAGTGGATGACCTGACTGCACCAGTTGGCCATCGCGCATGACCGCCAGTTGATCGGCAAACGACAGCGCCTCACTCTGGTCATGGGTCACCAGGATGGTGGTGACCCCGGCGTCTGCCAGCAACCGCGCGACCAGTTTGCGCATGGCCGCTCGTAATCCGGTGTCGAGCGCGGAAAACGGCTCATCAAGCAACATCAGGCGTGGCTGTTGCGCCAGCGCCCGCGCCAGAGCCACACGTTGTTGCTGGCCGCCGGAAAGCTCGTGGGGCCAACGATTGGCCATGCTGGAATCCAGTGCCACGCTGTCCATCAGCTCAGCGATACGCTCCTGTTTTTGCGCACCCTTGGTCGACAGGCCGAAACCGATATTGGCAGCCACGGTCATGTGCGGGAACAGGGCGCCGTCCTGCGGGACATAACCTATCTGGCGTTGGTGCGCCGGGACTTCGTGGGTGTCGTCCACCAACGTCTGGCCGTTGAGTGTCAGGCGCCCCCAGTCCGGAAACTCGAAACCGGCGATCATGCGCAACAAGGTGGTTTTGCCCGAACCGGAAGGCCCGACGATCACCGTGCGGCTGCCCGTTGGCACCGACAGGCTGATGTTTTCCAGGGCGCGTTGCGAGCCATAGGATTTGCAGATCGAATGCAGTTCAAGAGCGTTCATCGGCCAGCCGTTTTTTTGGATTGGTGATAGAGGAGCCCGGTCAACGGAAGTGACAGCAGGATCATCAGCAAGGCATAAGGCGCGGCAGCGGCGTAGTCGATTTCGCTGGTCAACGCCCAGAACCCGGTCGCCAGCGTGCGCGTGCCGTTCGGCGCGAGCAGCAAGGTGGCGGTCAATTCATTGGTGATCGCCAGAAACACCAGCGCGGCACCCGCGGCTGCACCGGGCGCGGCGAGGCGCAGGGTTATCAGCCACAGTGCGCGGCCGGGCGAGCGCCCGAGACTGCGCGCGATGTTCTCCAGCTCCACCGGCGCCTGGGCGATACCCGCCCGCAAGCTGACCAGCGCACGGGGTAAAAACATCAGCAGATACGCCAGCAGCACGGTGATCGTGGTCTGATAAATCGGCCGGGCGAAATGTACCGTGACGGTCACCAAGGCCAGGGCGACCACAATGCCCGGCAATGAGCTGGTGATGTAGTTGCAGCTTTCGAGGACCCGTTGCAGCCGTCCCGGCGAGCGGATCGACAGCCAGGCAATCGGGATCGCCGCGCAGGTGGTGAGGGCCGCACCCGCAATCCCTAGCAGCAGCGTCTGTTGCAGTGCCGGCATCAAGTCGGCCATCTGCCAGACGTCCGCACCACCGGCGATCAGCCACTTGCCCAAGGTGATCAACGGCACCCCGAGCGCGAGGGCGCAGGTCACGATCTGCAAGGTCAGCGCGAGCACGGTGGGCACCTTTTTCAGGCGCACGAGCTGCTGCTCCCGGGCGCTTCCGGAACCCACGCGGGCATAACGCGCATTGCCACGCGCTGTCGATTCAACGGTAAGCATCGCCAGGCAGCACAGCGCGAGAACACTGGCCAGCATGTTCGCGGCAGGTCCGTTGAAGGTGGATTTGAACTGATCGAAGATCGCCGTGGTGAAGGTGTCGAAGCGGATCATCGCGTACAGGCCATATTCGGCCAGCAGGTGCAGCCCCACCAGCAAGGCGCCGCCGCAAATGGCCAGGCGCAACTGCGGCAGCACGACGCGAAAAAACACGGCCCAGGGCTTGAGCCCCATCGATTGCGCGACATCTTCAATGGCTGGATCGAGCCGACGCAAGGTCGCCGCGATCGGCAAGTAGAGGAAGGGGAAGTAGGCGATGACCGACACCAGAACCCCGGCAAACAGCCCGTGAATCGGCGGCACCAGGCTGACCCAGGCATAGCTGTGGACGAATGCCGGAACCGCCAGCGGCGCGGTCGCCAGTAACGACCACCAGCGTCGCCCCGGCAGATCGCTGCGCTCGGTCAGCCAGGCCAGTGTCACGCCCAGCGCGATGCACAAGGGGATCGTGATCAACACCAGCAACACCGTATTGATCAACAGCTCGCCAACCCGTGGCCGGAACACCAGTGCCAGCAAGGTCGACCAGCCAGTTTGCACGGACACGCCGATGACAAAGGCGATGGGCAGCAGCGCGAGCAGAGAAACCAGCACCGACAAACCGATCACCCACGCACCGCCGCGACCCACGAACAATCCGCGGGAGCGGCGGCGTAAAGGTGCGGGAATCGCCTCAGCGACGCCCGCCGGTAATGTTTCAGGTATCAATTAGAGCAGTCCGGCCTGAGTCATCAGCTCCACGGCTTTTTTACTGTCGAGTTTCGAGGCGTCGACTTTCGGCGCGTCGAGCTGCTGCAGCGGCACCAGTTTGGGGTTGGATTCAGCGTTCTTGCCTACAGCGTATTCATAGGAGTTACCGGTCTTGAGGATCGCCTGGCCGTCTTTGCCGGTGACCCACTTCAGGAACGCCTGGGCTTGATCCTTGTGTTGGCTGGACGCCAGGACACCGCCACCGGAAATACTCACAAACGCGCCCGGGTCTTTGTGCTTGAAGTAGTGCAGGGCGGTGTTCTTGCTGTTCTCGCCGGTCTTGGCCTGATCACCGAAGCGGTAATAGTGATAAATCACGCCGCTGTCAATTTGCCCGGCGTTGACCGCTTTGAGCACCGAGCTGTTGCCCCGGTACGCGGTAAAGTTGTTTTTCATGCCCTTCAACCACTCAAGTGTTGCGGCTTCGCCCTTGAGTTCCAGCACGGCGGCGACAATCGCCTGGAAGTCGGCACCAGCCGGGGAGGCCGCCCAACGGCCTTTCCACTTGGCGTCGGCGAGATCCATCAGCGACTTCGGCAATTCGGCTTCGGGCAGTTTGCCCGGGTTATAGACAAACACCGTGGAGCGCGCGGCGATCCCGACCCATTTGCCATGGGCCGGACGGTAGGCTGCATCGACCTGTTCCAGGGTGGTCGGCGCCACTGGCGCAAACAGACCGGCGTTGTCCACCAGCACCATGGCCGGGGAGTTTTCGGTCAGGAACACATCAGCCGGGGAGGCCGCGCCTTCCTGCACGATCTGATTGCCCATTTCCGTGTCGTCGCCATTGCGTATCGTGACCTTGATCCCGGTTTCCTTGGTAAAACCTTCGACCCAGGCTTTGGTCAGGCTTTCGTGCTGGGCGTTGTAGACCACGATACCGTCGGCATCGGCGGCGTAGACGTGGCCGGCGCTCAGCAGGGCAGTGGCCAGCAGGGCTTTTTTCAGGAAAGAGGGGATATGGCGATTCATGCTTCGGGCAGCTCCTGTTTTTTTGGGCGTCATGCGCAGGAATTCGCGGTTCAACCAATGCGAATCATTTGCATGTTTCGGATCGCTGGAATGTAGTGGGTACAATGAGAAAAAAACGTTAAATAAACCGTTAATACATGTCATTTTCATTCAGATTAGCAGTGACTCAGCCCCTTGCGCGGTCGATCTGATTCAAACGATGTCGTCGATCAGGATATGGCGCTGGCCACGGCTGCAAATCTCGATTCTGGCTTCGACCTCGTAGACCTCGCGCAGCATCTGTTCGGTGATCACTTCAGCGCTGGGCCCGCTCCCCCGGGACGTTCCATTGGCAATCACCAATACCTGATCGGCAAAGCGTAGCGCTTGATTCAGGTCATGGATGGCAATAAATACAATGACTTCGCGTTTGCGTGCCAGTGCGCGCATGAAGTTCAGCACTTGAACCTGCCGATGCATGTCCAGCGCGCTGGTCGGTTCGTCCATCAGCAGGATTTCCGGTTCGCGCACCAGCGTTTGTGCGATCGATACCAATTGCTGCTGCCCGCCACTGAGTTCGCCGAGGTTGCGAAAGGATAGTTCGGTGATGCCAAGCGCGTCGAGAATCTGGTCCACCAGTTTCAGCTCGTCGTCGTGAACGACCCACCCCGGCGTCAGTTGTTTGCGGGCCAGCAGCACGGACTCATAGACGGTCAGCCGGGCACTGGCATTCAAGCCCTGAGGCATATAGCTGATGCCCTGCGGCCCCTTTTTCGAGCCCTGCAAGTTGACCTGTCCCGGGCCGTCGATCAGCCCGGCCATGCGTTTGAACAGGGTGGATTTACCCGCTGCATTGGGCCCGACCACCGCGACCACCTGGCCACCGATAAACGTTGCCGTAGTCACGCCGCTAATGATTTCGCGCTGGCCATAGCGGGCGCCAAGGTTTTCAAGCTGGAGCTTCACCATGTGTTTTTCTTCCCGCCAAGGATCAAAGAGATGAAGAACGGCACGCCGATCAGCGAAGTGACCACGCCAATAGGGAAAATCGCGCCGGGGATCAGGGTTTTGCTGACCACCGAACTGGCGGACAGAATCAGCGCACCGGTCAGCAATGACGCCGGCAAAAAGAACCGTTGATCTTCACCAATCAGCATCCGGGCAATGTGCGGGCCGACCAGCCCGATAAAACCGATGGTGCCGACGAAGGCCACCGGAAACGAGGCGAGCAGGCTGACCATGATCAGCGTCTGGAAGCGCAGGCTGCGCACGTTGATCCCGAAACTCGCGGCTTTGTCATCGCCTAAGCGCAGGGCCGTCAGGGCCCAGGCCCGCTTGGCGAAGATCGGCAGGGTGATGAGAATCACCGCGCAAATCACCCCGAGTTTTGGCCAGGTGGCTTTGGTCAGGCTGCCCATGGTCCAGAACACCACGGCCGCCACCGCTTGCTCGGTGGCAAAAAACTGCACCAGTGCCAACAACGCGTTAAACGTAAACACCAGGGCAATGCCGAGCAACACGATGGTTTCGGCGGTTACGCCGCGACGCATGCTCAGAAAGTGGATCAGCAGCGCGCAAAGCATGGCCATGATGAACGCGTTCAGCGGCACCATGTACTGCGCCGCCAGCGGGAACAGCGCCACCCCGAAAGCCAGTCCCATTGCCGCGCCAAAACTGGCGGCAGCAGAAAGGCCCAGGGTGAACGGACTGGCCAGCGGGTTGTTGAGGATCGTCTGCATCTGCGCACCGGCCAGCGACAGCGCCGCGCCGACCGCAACCGCCATCAGCGCGACCGGCAAGCGGATGTCCCACATCACCACCCGCACTTGCGCCGACGCCGTGTCCGGTGAAAACAGGGCGCCAAGCACCTCCTTCAGGCTGTAACTGGCCGGACCCAGCGCCAGATCGAGCAGCACGCTGAACACCAGCAACACCGCCAGCGCCACCAGGATCAGCCGTTTTCGCAGGACTCGTTGACGGTACGTCACGCTCTGCGCAATAGGCAGTTCACCTAGCGAACTCATGGCTTGCCCCCGGTTTTCTCAAGGCTGACGAAGTAGCCCGGCTGGTAGGGCACGGGCAGGAAGCGCTCGTGGAGTTCGCGAAACGCGGCGTCGGGATCCAGATCGGCAAACAGCGCCGGATGAAACCACTTGGCCAATTGCTGGATGGCCACAAACTGGTAGGGGCTGTTATAGAACTGGTGCCAGATGGCATGAAACGCTTGATTGTTCTGCGCCTTGATACCGGCGTAGGCCGGGCGTTGGGTGTACCAGGCCAGTTTGTGCCGCGCTTGTGTCAGGTCCGCGCCCGGTCCGACACCCACCCAGCGACCGCCGGGCGCAAAGGCTTGCCAGTTGGCGCTGGTGACGACCACTTGGTCCGGGTTGGCGACGATCACCTGTTCGGGGTTCAACTGGCCAAAGGTGTTCGCAATGATGCTTTTGGCGATGTTGTTGCCACCGGCCATGTCGACAAACAGGCCGAAATTCTCGTTGCCGAAACTCAGGCAACAATCGTCGGTGTACCCACCGATTCGCTCGATGAACACTGTGGGCCGCGCAGGGTGTTTGGCCTCGATGACGTCGGTGACACGACGGATCTGTTGTTTGCGAAAGTCGATAAACGCCTCGGCGCGCTCTTCCTTGCCAAACAACTGGCCGAACAGGCGCATGGTCGGCTCGGTGTTTTGCATCGGGTTGTTGCGAAAATCGACGTAGACCACCGGGATCCCCAGCGCGTCGAGCTTCTCGATGTAGCGCGCATCTTCGGTGGCGTGTTGCGCTTCGATGTTCAGGACGATGACGTCCGGTTGTTGCGAGATCGCTTGCTCGATGTCGAAGGTGCCGTCCTCGAAGCCGCCGAAGGTGGGAATCCTGGCGATGTCGGGGAACTTGCGCAGGTAGGCACCGTAAGTGTCCGGGTCGGACTGAATCAAGTCCTTGCGCCAACCGACGATGCGCTCGATGGGGTTTTGCGTATCCAGCGCGGCGACCAGGTACAACTGCCGCCCCTCGCCGAGAATCACCCGTCTGACCGGGAGGTGAACCTTGACCTTGCGGCCCAGCAGGTCAGTGACCGTGACGGCGGCGGGATCCGGATTCGCCGCGAGCGCGGTGCGCGGCGCCAGGGAAAACCACACCACGCCCAGCAGTCCCGCCAATAGCAGGGCCGCGAAGGCGTGGCGGCGTGGATGAACAGATGCCATGGTTGAAACCTTTACAGGTAGCCAGACCGGGCAACGGCTCAGGCCGTTGCCCGGGGCTGAACGTTTCAGAAGTCGACGGTGGCCGACAGTTGCAGGGTGCGCGGCGAACCTTGTGAGAAGGCGCCATAGGACGCGACACCGGACCAGTACTCACGGTCGAAAACGTTCTGCACCGTGGCCCGGAATGTGGTCGGACGCTCCGCGATGCGCGTGGCGTAACGTGCGCCAACATCGAAGCGGGTCCAGGGGTCGAGTTCCTGGGTGTTGGCCTGGTTGACGTATTGGCTGCCGGTGTAGATCGCGCCGCTGGTCAGCGTCAAACCTTCGATCCACGGCGTATCCCACTCGGCCCACAAGTTGGCCTGGACCTCGGGCACGCCCACCGGTTTGTTGCCGCGATTGGCAACGGTTCCGGTCTTGGTCAGTTCAGCGTCGAGGACGGTGACGCCACCGAGCAGGCGAGTGCCTTGGGCGATCTCGCCAAACACGTTCAACTCCACGCCCCGGTTGCGCTGTTCACCTTGTACCGAGAACACACCGGAGGCCAGCTCGCCGCTGGGTTTCTTGATCTGGAACAGGCTGAGCGTGGAGGTGAAGGTGCCGTAGTCGACCTTGACCCCGACTTCCTGCTGGCGGGAAATGTAAGGCGCGAAGATCTCGCCGGAGTTCGACGCGGTGGCCGGCGCGATGTCGCCCTTGCTCAAGCCTTCGATGTAGTTGTAGTAGAACGACACGTGGTCCCAGGGCTTGACCACCACCCCGAACAGCGGCGTGGTTTCGCTTTCGTCGTAAGACGTGGTGACGGCGCCGGCCGCGTTGAAGTTATCGGATTCGATGTTCTGCTTGCGCAGGCCGACAGTGACCTGCAAGCGCTCATCCAGTACCGAAAGGGTGTCGGCCAACGCCACGCCCGACAGTTCTGTCTCGGAGACTTTGAGGGCATCCGGTTCGGCAATGGACGGTTTCGGACGGTCGATCGGGTGGTACATGTTCGACAGCACGGCCGGGCCGGAAATGATGCCGCGTTTCAGTTCGTCGCGATAACGGGTGACCTGCAACGTGGTGCTGTGGCTGATCGGGCCGGTGTCGAAGCGCAGGCGGGCACCGGCGTCGACGGTGTAGCGCTCGACTTCGAATTTGTAGTAGCCCGGGATTGAAGAGGTGTCACCCGCGTTGTTGAGAATGGTCGGGGTCTGATCAGACATCCGCTTCACGTCCGACCGGCCGCCACCGGCGTGGGCGAACACGGTCAAGGCGTCGTTGAGGTCGTACTCGGCACCGAGCAGGGCCGATTTATCGCGGGTTTCGGCCCATCCCCAGTCCTGGCTCACGTTGGTGCGGCCGTTGGCGGCGGAGGGAATCTCCACACCCGAGGCGATGAGAAACGGACGGGACGCGGCGTCGAATTGTTCTTTCTGGCTGATCAGGTCCAGGGTGGTTCGCAGGCGATCACCCTGATAATCCAGGGAGATGGCGCCGATGTCGACGTCCCGGGATTGATCGTCGATGGCCGTGTCGCCTTGCTGGGTGCTGCCGTTGACGCGCACACCGAAGCGACGCTCTTCGCCGAAGCGCCGGCTGACATCGACGTGGCCGCCGATCTGCGAATCCATGGCGTAGCTGGCGGTGAAACGGGTCAGGTCCTCATCGAGGGAACGCTTGGGGACTACGTTGATCACGCCACCGACACCGCTGTTCGGCGACATGCCGTACAGCAGGGCGCCTGGGCCCTTGATCACTTCGATGCGCTCGGCGTATTCGGTGAAGACCCGGTAGTTGGGCGCAACGCCGTATACACCGTCGAACGCCAGTTCGCCAAGGTTGCCTTCGCCCACCGGGAAGCCGCGAATGAAGAAGGAATCGACAATGCCGCCGGTCTGGCCAGTGGAGCGTACCGAGGAGTCGCGCTCCAGCACATCGGCCACTGTCACGGCCTGCTGATCTTTCATTAATGTCGAGGTGTAGTTGCTGACGCTGAACGGCGCGTCCATCACGTCCTTGTTGCCCAGCATGCCGAGACGCCCGCCACGGGCGACCTGACCGCCCGGGTAGGCTGGCGGCAAGCTGCCCTTGCGACCGTCGGTGCCGTTGATCGTGGTTTCGGCAAGGGTCAGATCCCCCTCGCTGTTGGCCGGGATCGGCGCCAGGGTGTAGCTGCCATCAGTGCGCGGCACTATTTGCAGGCCGCTGCCGGACAACAGTCGGGTGATCGCTTCCTGGGTCGAGTAAGTGCCGGAAAGCCCCGGACTCATCAGGCCCTCGGTCATTGATGGCTGGAATGACAGCGCAATGCCGGCGTCCACCGCGAACTTCGACAAGGTTGCCCCCAGCGGGCCGGGGGCAATGCTGTAGGCGCGGGTCGCAGTGGCATCCAGTGACGCTGGCGCGGCAAGGGCAACGGGGCAGGCGACGCCGGTCAGGGCAAGGCTTAGCAACGCGCTGCGGATAGCCAGCTTGAGTGAGCGATCCGAACGCAGAGGGCGTGCAACGAACATGGAGTGATGACCCTTTCGACGAGGTTGAGAAGTTCTTCCTTTCCTTGCCAGTCGAGATCAAAAAAAGTATCACCCGCTCAGCCATTTTTTTTTGCGCGAGGTTCAGGCGGGGGAGAGCGTCACCCAATAACCGCTCAAGTGGCCGGTTGCGAGCACCGGGTAGGTTTGCACCAGCATGTTCAAGGTGCGTTGGGTATCGCTGATGGGGAACGCGCCAGAAATGCGCAGATCGGCAATCGCCGGATCACAACGCACGAAGCCTTTGCGATAACGCGCCAGTTCCGCGATGAAGTCGGCCAGACGCATGTTGTCGGCCATCAGCATGCCTTGGGTCCAGGCGCTGACGGAGCGGTCCACCGGGTTCAACAGGCCGAAAGCCTGCGATGAAAAGTCGGTGCGTTGCCCGGCATTGACGATCAAGGGCGTTACGCCGTTGCCACCGGGCAGTTCAACCCTGACAGCGCCGTCCAGTACCGCGAGCTGAGTGCGGGTTTGCAGTTCGCGCACCGTGAACCGCGTGCCCAATGCCTGCATTCGCCCCTGACGGGTGGTCACCAGAAACGGTCGGGACTGGGGGGCTACATCCGGCGCGGTCTGCACCAGGATTTCACCTTCACGCAAATTGATCAGCCGTTGACGGGCGTCGAACAGCACATCGATCGCCGAATCGGTGTTGAGTGTAATGCGCGAGCCATCGGCCAGCGTCAACTCGCGTTGCTGGCCCACGGCAGTCCGGTAGTCGGCCGACCATTGCTGGGATTCAACCAGCTTCCAACTGCCCCAACCGGCGGGTAACACGGCCAGCATTATCGCCAGTTTGCCGAGGGCCACGCGGCGCTCGGGATTGCTCGGGCGATCCAGCGCCGACATCGCCAATGACGGGGGCAGGCCGCCCAGTTTGCTTTGCAGCAGTTGTGCCCGGCCCCAGGCGCGGCTGCGTTCAGGGCTGCTGACGCGCCAGCATTCCCACTCGGCGCGCTCGGTATCGTCAAGGTCGCCTTCGCTGATGCGCATCAGCCACTCGGCCGCTTCATCGAGTACTTGTGGATCAATCTGAGTGGGCGTGGCGTAGGTCGACATTCATTCCACCAGCATCAGGCATTGAACGAAGGCCTGTTTCATGTAGCGCTTCACGGTGATCAGCGACACGTCCAGTTGCGTGGCGATGTCGTCGTATTTCAGCCCGCTGATCTGCGACAGCAGGAATGCGCGTTTGACCAGCGGCGGCAGGGCGTCGAGCATCGCGTCGATTTCATGCAGGGTTTCCAGCACGAGGAAACGCAATTCGGGGGAGGGCGCTTCAGGGGCAGGCAACAGCGCCAGGGCATCCAGATAGGCGCGTTCAAGCGCCTTGCGCTGATACCAATTGACCAGAATGCCCTTGGCCACACAGCTAAGGTAGGCGCGGGGCTGTTCAATGACCGCGACCCTGGAAGCCAATATGCGTGTGAAGGTGTCTTGCGCCAGGTCCGCCGCATCCATGGCGTTGCCCAGTTTTTTGCGCAGCGTGGCGTACAACCAGCCGTGATGGCCGGTATAGAGAGCCTCGATCGCGCGCAGGTGATTGTGATGAGTCGCGGGCAGGGTATCGCTCATGGATGATAATTTTTAGCGATTGAGAAGTATTCCCAATCCTAAGTGACTGCACCCCTGCGGCGCAAGGGGGAGGCTGATCAGTCGCAGCGTGGCGCTTCGTCCGGTTGCAACAGTACTGATCGATAACGCAAGGCGACAATGAGCACCAAGGCCATTGCGTAGGCGAGGCAAACGATCAGATAGGTGTATTGCAGGCCGTAGACCTGGCTGAGCAAACCGCCCAGGGAAATACCTGCGATGGAGGCCAGTTGCGCCGTGCTCTGAGCCACTCCCAGTACGTAACCCTGTTGCGAACTGTCGACCGTCTTGGAAATCAGCGCCATCAGCACCGGCGTCGTGGCGCCCAGCAGCACGCCCCACAGGAAGTAGGCCATGACAAACACGGCCGGGTTTCGGGTCAGGCCGGCGACGCCGGTCAGGCCGATGCAGCCAATGACAACCCAGGACATTCGCTGCAGGGTTTGCTGTTGCGTCCGGTGTTCGAAGTAGCGCGCCCAGCGTGTCGCCGAAAGGATGAAGCCCAGTGCCAGCAAGCCGTAACACAGGCCCGTGACCGAATTGCCGACCTCAAACACCGAGCTGACGTACAACGAAAACGATGTCTGCGGCAGCATCCGCGCCAACAGCAGAATGCCCATGACGCCCAACAGCGACATCAGGGGCGAGCCCTGCCACACGCCGCGTGCCCGACCCGGCTGCGGCGCAGCATCCACCACCGGCGTTTTTTTCACGGGAGGCACATCCGGCAACGTCACGGCCGCCACCACGGTGCACACCGCGCAGAGCGCCGAAGCGATGAGATTGATCCAGAAAAAAGTCGCGTAATCGAGAATCAGACCGCCGACCACTGCGCCGAGCAACGAGCCGACGTTGGTGGAGATTTGCAGGATCGCAAACAGGCGGGCCCGCCGTGAGGGCGCCTCGATACTGACCCCGTAAGCCTGGGCTGGCGCGATATACCCGGCAAAGGCGCCTTGCAGGAAGCGCAGCAGCAGAATCACCCAGATATCGCTGCACAGTGCCAACCCCAACTGAGTCAACGACAAACCGGCCAAGGCACGAATCATCATCAACTTGTGGCCATAACGGTCGCCGATCTGGCCCCAGAAGGCACTGGTCAGCATGATGCCCAGCATCGGGCCGACGTACACGGCGATGCTGGCGAAACTGAACAGCGATTCCGACGTGGTCAGCCCGCGCAGGTAGACCGGCCAGAACGGGCCGCTCATTTCCATCGCACCCATGGAGATGAGCTGGATCGTGAACAGAAGATAAATCAGGATTCTGACGCTGGAACCCTGAAAAGTGCCTGAATGGAACATCGGTCAGCCTCGGTGGTTGGCCGGCATCCTACGTGCTTTGCCATCGAGGGAAAACCATATCGGGCGTTCTGTATCGGTGTCAGTTGGCAGACGGACAGCCTCGCTGCGCAGTGGTTGCCGCCTGGCTGATCAACGCGGCCAGGCGTTTGACGTTGTTTTGCTGGGCCACCACCAAGTCATCAATGGAGGGGCCTGAAGGCGTCTGCAAGGTGCTGCGGCAGGTAATCAGCGTGTTATCTCCTTCGCCAGGATTGCGCAGGCGCCATTTGACGTCGATCAAACCGTACTGCCCGGGAATCGAGTCGAAGCGTTGCACCTCCAGGCGTACTGACACTCTTCGCTTCGGACTGCTGCTGGCCAGTTGATCCACCAGAGCACTGCGCAACTCGTCCACCAGACTCGCAGCCCACCATTGGGTTTCGAGAATTGCCACGCCGCTGTTGCCCTGACGAATGACGATCTGCGGACGATCGACCTGGGCCGGTACGCTGAGGCTTTCGATCTGGATTTCCCCACCGTTGCCTCGTGCGGTGCCGCTCAATTGTGCCGGGGTCAGGGTGTGGAACTGAATCGGGTCACTGCGGCAGGCGGCGAGCAGTAGACACGCAGTGACCAAGGTAATCTTCAGCGGAAAAGCCATGGGTGTTGCTCCTGTGGTCAGTTGCGCGGTGGGCCCTGTAGGTCCGTCGGTGCTGCGTTATTGGGACGACCGCGAATCAGCGACTCTGGATGCCGGCCCAGGTAATCCGAGAGCTCACGCAGGGAGCGCGACATGCGCCCGAGTTCTTCCAGGGTCTGGGTCAATTGCTCGCGTTGCGGCGAGTCTTCGGCAAGGGTCGAGCTGGCCGATTGCAGGGTTTTGCTGACGTCTGCCAGGGTGGTTTGCACGCCAGGCAGGGTCTTGGCGTTGAATTGCGCGAGGCCCTTGCGCAGCTCTACGAGGTTGCTGTCGAGGTTGCCGGCGATGCGCTCGATGGGCAGTTGGTTGATCTTGGTGACCATGCCTTCGAGTTTTTCCTGCAACTGTTCGAGGCTGCCAGGAATGGTGGGAATGCTGACAGGGCGGGCGGTCGGGTCGAACACGACTTTCTCCGCTTTGGGGTAGAAGTCGAGTGCGATGTACAACTGGCCGGTTAACAGATTGCCGCTGCGGGCCTGGGCCCGCAGGCCGTTTTCGATGAAGCTGCCCATCAACCGTACGCCGGCGGCTTCGTCATTGGGGTCATGCTTCAACGCTTCAAGCATTCTGGCGTGGGCCTGGCCGAGCCGTTGTGGGTAGATCACGATGCCGACGTTGACCGGAAAGCTGCGTTTTTTCGGGTCGAAATCCAGATTGACCGACACAACCCTGCCGAACTCGATGCCGAGGAATTCCACCGGCGCACCGACCTTCAGCCCGCGCAATGCCTGGTCGAAACGCAAACTCAGGAACTGCGCCTTGCCGCTGGGTGGGGCGAGGGCGGTTTGCTGGTCTTCGAACAGCTCGAAGCCTTTGTCCTCCAGCGCCGGTTTATCGTTGGGGCTGTATTCCGGCGCCCTGAACGCGATGCCGCCCACCAATATGGACGAGAGCGACTCGGTCTTCACCGAAAAACCGTTGGCGCCGACGTTGACATCAATGCCGCTGGCATTCCAGAACCGGGTGTTATCGGTGACGAAGGCATCGTTGGGCGAATGGATGAAGACTTCGAGGTTCACCCCTTTGCCGTCGGCATCCAGGGCATAGGCGACCACTTGGCCGACCGGAATTTTGCGGTAGTAGACGGGGGAGCCAATGTCGAGCGAGCCCAGGTCCTGGGTGTGCAGCGTAAAGCGCTTTCCGGGTTCGCCATAGGTAATGGGGGGCGGATTTTCCAGCCCGGTGAAATTCTTCGCCCGGGCATTGGCCTGGCCGATGTCGGCGCCAATGTAGTCCCCGGACAGCAGTGTATCGATGCCCGACACGCCGCCAGCACCGATACGGGGCCGCACCACCCAGAATTGCGAGTCTTCGCGGGTGAAACTTTCCGCCTGCTTGGACAGTTTGATGGTGGCGTTGACGCTTTTCTGGTCGCCGCTCAATTCCACGTCGGAGACATGCCCGATCACCACATTGCGGTATTTGACTTCGGTCTTGTTGGCGGTCAGGCCGCTACCGGTCTTGAACGTGACGGTGATGGTCGGTCCTTCCTGCAAAATGCTGTGAACCACCAGCGAAATACCCACCAGCACCGCGACAATCGGCACGATCCACACCAATGAAACGCTGTAGCGGCGGGTCTTGATGGGGGCCTGCCCGGGAGCTTGCGGCCCGTCAGCGGCTTGAGACTTCATCCATGACCTCCTCGTTTTCGGAATGTTGCTGATCCCAGATCAGACGTGGGTCGAAACTCATCGCCGACAGCATGGTGAACACCACCACCAGACCAAAAAACAGAATGCCCGCGCGCGGTTCGATATCGGCCAGCGCCTGGAACTTCACCAACGAAGCCACCAGGGCGACCACGATCACGTCGAGCATCGACCAATAACCGATGAGCTCGACGAAACGGTACATTTTTGAGCGCTCCTTGCGCGCCCAATCACTGTCGCGCTGAACGGTCACCAGCAATAACGACAGGGCGACGAACTTGATGCCCGGCACCGCGATGCTGGCAATGAAAATGATCAGGGCGATGTCCCAGGCGCCGTGCTGCCAGAAATCCAGCACACCGCCCATGATTGTGCTGTCCGCGCCGCTGCCGACCATTTTGGTGTTCATCACCGGCAACACATTGGCCGGGATGTAAAACACCAACGATGTGATCAAGTAGGCCCAGGTTCGGGTCAGGGCGTTGGTTTTGCGCCGATGCAGCGGCGCACCGCAGCGTTCGCATTCGTGGGGTTCGCCGGTCATGTCACAGGCCAGGCCGCAGCTGTGGCAGAGACACAGGTTGAGTTCGCTGGCGACTGGTGGCGTAGTCATAAGACATCCCACAGTTCACGGACATCGCGCCCGGCGATGCGGATCATCATCAGGCTGAGAATGGCCAGGGCGAACAGGCCGATACCAGGCAGGACGTCGAGCAACCCGGCGAGCTTGATCACCGCGACCATCGCCCCCAGCAGGCAGACTTCCAGCATGCTCCAGGGCCGCAGGGTTTCCAGCCAGCGCATACAGAATCTGAAACCCGGCGAACGACGGGAGGCGAGGGCAAAACTCAGGACCCAGATCAGCAGCAGCAACTGGAAAATCGGCGCGATGATCATGGCGATTGCCGCCACCATCGCGATGAAGGTAATCGGGCCCAGACTCAGGGCCTGTACCGAATCCCACAGCGTCGCGCTGTTTTTCAGGCCTTGCAGGCTGATGCTCATGACCGGGTAGAAATTGGCGAAAATCCACAGCATCAGCGCGGTGACGGTCAGCGCCAGCCGCTGCTCCACCGTCAGGCCGTTATAGCGCTGAAGCACGCCGCCGCAGCGCGTACAGAGGGTTTTCTGATGTTTGGCGAGCGTGACTTTTTGATACACGCAGTCGCAGTGCTCGCAGATGATCAGTTGGTCAGTCGTAGCCATAGGCCGCACTCGCCAGGAGGCAGGAAAGTCAGAGCACATCCTCAATATAGAAGTGCCTTGCGATTGAGCAAATTAAAAGGCGGACTTAAAGCTGACTTGCTGGTGATCGGGCCTCGAGTCCTGCACTGATCTTGCGGCCGCCATCGCCAGCAAGCCGGCTCCTACAGGGTTTAGTGTTTGCCCGGTGGATCGGCTGCGCATGGATATTGTAGGAGCCGGCTTGCTGGCGATTGGGCCTTGAGGCTTGCGGTTATGTTGAGGGCGCCATCGCCAGCAAGCTGGCTCCTACAGGGTTTTGTGTTCACCCCGTTGATTGGCTGCGCACGGCCATTGTAGGAGCCGGCTTGCCGTTGATTGGGCCTTGAGGTTTGCGGTTATCTTGAGGGCGCCATCGCCAGCAAGGGGTGGGTGTTTACCCGGTGGATCGGCTGCGCACGGCCATTGTAGGAGCCGGCTTGCTGGCGATTGGGCCTTGAGGCTTGCGGTTATATTGAGGGCGCCATCGCCAGCAAGCTGGCTCCTACAGGGTTTTGTGTTCACCCCGTTGATTGGCTGCGCACGGCCATTGTAGGAGCCGGCTTGCCGGCGATTGGGCCTTGAGGCTTGCGATTATCTTGAGGACGCCATCGCCAGCAAGCTGGCTCCTACAGGGTTTGGTGTTTACCCGGTGGATCGGCTGCGCACGGCCATTGTAGGAGCCGGCTTGCCGGCGATCGGGTCTTGAGGCTTGCGGTTATCTTGAGGGCGCCATCGCCAGCAAGGGGTGGGTGTTTTAGCCGAGGATTTCGCGCAGGCGATACCAGAACATGCCGAGGGCCAGCAACGGTGAGCGCAGCTTCGGGCCGCCGGGGAAGGTCATGTGGGGCACGGCGCTGAATACGTCAAAGCCTTGGCTGTGCCCGGCATGAATCGCTTCGCCCAGCAGTTTGGCGCACCAGTGGGTCACGTTCAGGCCGTGACCGGAATAACCCTGTGCGTAGAACACGTTCGGATGCTGGCTCAAGCGCCCGACCTGCGGGAAGCGATTGGCGGTGATACCAATCTTGCCGCCCCATTGATAATCAATGCGCACATCGGCCAGTTGCGGGAACACCTTGAGCATTTGCGGGCGCATGTAGGCGGCGATGTCTGCCGGATCACGCCCGGAATAATGGCAGGCACCGCCGAACAGCAAACGCCGGTCCGCCGAAAGCCGGTAGTAATCCAGGCCGACTTTCTGGTCGCACAGTGCCAGGTTCCGCGGGATCAACTGCGTTGCGACGTCAGGCGCCAACGGCTCGGTGGCGATGATGTAGCTGCCCGCCGGAAGCACCTTGCCGCTAAGCTTCGGTTCGAGTTCGTCCAGATGCGCGTTACACGCCAGCACCAGGCTGCCGGCGCGCACCGTGCCCCCGGCACAACGCACCTGCACGGTATTGCCATGAATCAACTCCAGCACCGGGCTCTGTTCGAAGATCTGCACCCCCAGCGATCGCGCCAGTCGCGCTTCGCCGAGCACCAGATTGAGCGGGTGCAAATGCCCCGAACCCATGTCCACCAGGCCACCGGCATACACGCCTGAATTCACTACGTGTTCACGGATCTGCTCCGGCCCGACCAATCGCGTTTCATGGGCGTAACCCGACTCGACAAGGCCTTCCTGCTCAGCCTTGAACGCCGCGAACTGTGCCTTGGTGTTGGCCAGTTCGCAAAAACCCCAGCGCAGGTCGCAATCGATGCCGTGCTCGCGGATGCGCTTGCCCACCAGCTCGACCGATTCGGTCCCCGCGCGCTCCAGGTAACGCACGCCTTCTACACCGATGTGCCGGGCGAAACCGCTGACGTCATGGCCAATGCCGCGGATCAACTGGCCACCGTTGCGCCCGCTGGCGCCCCAGCCGATCCGCCGGGCTTCCAGCAAAATAACCGAGAGCCCGCGCTGAGCCAGTTCGATAGCCGTGTTGACCCCGGTAAACCCGCCGCCGATCACGCAGACATCGGCGACAAGGTCCTCTTCCAGCGCAGGGAAGGGCGTCAGCGTATGGGCCGATGCCGCGTAATAGGAGCGCGCATGTTCGTGGTTGTACTGATTCATTTGTTGGACTTCACTTTGCTCCAGGAACGGGTCATCAGCCGCATGATCGCCTGGGGCGGGGTGGTCGAGATGTAGAGCTTGTCGAGCACTTCCTGAGGCGGGTAAACCTCGGGATTGTTCACCAACTCAGGGTCCATGAATTGCTTGGCGGCCGGGTTGGGGTTGGCGTAACCGACCGAGGCGCTGACCTTGGCGATCACTTGTGGGTCGAGCAGGTAGTTGATGAAGGCGTGCGCCTCTTTCGTGTTGCTGGCGTCGGCAGGAATCGCCAGCAAATCGAACCACAGGTTGCTGCCTTCCTTCGGAATCGCATAGGCGATGTTCACGCCGTTCTTGGCTTCCTTGGCGCGGTTGGCAGCCTGGAACACGTCGCCGGAATAACCGAACGCCACGCAGATATCGCCGTTGGCCAGGTCCGACACGTACTTGGATGAGTGGAAGTAAGTGATGTAAGGCCGGATGCTCAGCAGCTTGGCTTCGGCCTTCTTGTAGTCCTCGGGATTTTCGCTGCGTGGGTCCATGCCCATGTAATTGAGGATCGCGGGGAAGACTTCATCCGCCGAGTCCATCATCGACACGCCACACTGGCTGAGCTTCTTGATATTTTCCGGTTCGAACAGCACGGCCCAGGAGTCGATGTGATCGATGCCCAGCACTTGCTTGACCTTGTCGACGTTGTAGCCGATGCCATTGGTGCCCCACAGGTAAGGCACCGAATGCTCGTTACCCGGATCGTTTTTCTCCAGTAGCGCCAGCAGTTTCGGGTCGAGGTTCTTGAAGTTCGGCAGCTGTGCGCGATCCAGCTTGAGGAACGCGCCGGCCTTCACCTGGCGCGCGAGGAAGTGGTTGGACGGCACCACCACGTCATACCCGGTACGACCGGCGAGCAGTTTGCCCTCCAGGGTTTCGTTGGAATCGAAAACGTCGTAGATCACCTTGATTCCGGATTTGGCCTGGAAGTCGGCGAGGGTGGTTTCGCCGATGTAATCGGTCCAGTTGTAGACGCTGACCTGTGGTTGAGCCTGGGCAACAGCGCTGAACAGCAGGGCCAGCGCGACCGGGACCGCGGATTTCAATAGACGCATATCGACACCTCTTGGATTTATCGGGTTATTCAGGTGTTTCGCTATTCCTGTGGGAGCCAGCCTGCTGGCGATAGCGGTGGGCCAATCGATACAGAGGTTGGCTGTGCTGACGCCATCGCGAGCAGGCTCACTCCCACAGGGGATGTGTGTAGGACTCAGACGCTGAGCAACAAAAACTCCCGCTCCCACGAGCTGATCACGCGCTTGAAGTTCTCGTGCTCCGCTCGCTTGACCGCGACATAACCGCGGACAAACTTGCTGCCCAGATAACGCTCGATGGTTTCGCATTCTTCCATCTGCGTCAGCGCGTCTTCGATGGTGATCGGCAGGCGCAGGTTGCGTCGTTCGTAGGCTCGGCCCTGTACCGCAGCGCTCGGCTCGATGCGCTCGACCATGCCGAGGTAACCGCACAACAGGCTGGCGGCGATGGCCAGATACGGGTTGGCATCGGCGCCGGGCAAGCGGTTTTCCACGCGCATCGCCTCGGGACTGGAGGTCGGCACACGCAGGCCCACGGTGCGGTTTTCCTCACCCCACTCGACGTTCACCGGCGCCGAGGTGTCCGGCAGGAAACGGCGGAACGAGTTCACGTTGGGCGCAAACATCGGCAGCACTTTGGGGATGTATTTCTGCAGGCCGCCGATGTAATGCAGGAACAGCTCGCTCATCTGCCCGTCGGCATTGGCGAAGATCGGCTGGCCGGTGGCGATGTCCACCACACTCTGGTGAATGTGCATGGCGCTGCCCGGCTCGTCACCAATCGGCTTGGCCATGAACGTCGCCGCGACGTTATGCTTGAGCGCTGCCTCGCGCATGGTGCGTTTGAACACCGTGATCTGGTCGGCCAGGTCCAGCGCGTCGCCATGACGGAAGTTGATTTCCATCTGCGCCGGGCCGTCTTCGTGGATCAGCGTGTCGAGGTCCAGGCCTTGCAATTCGCACCAGTCGTAAACGTCTTCAAACAGCGGGTCGAATTCGTTGGCAGCGTCGATGGAAAACGACTGACGCCCACTTTCCGCGCGGCCCGAACGGCCCATCGGCGCCTTGAGCGGCAAGTCCGGGTCTTCGCAGCGCTGGGTCAGGTAAAACTCCATTTCCGGCGCGACAATCGGCTTCCAGCCTTTGTCGGTGTACAACTGCAAGACTTTCTTCAGCACGTTGCGCGGCGACAGTTCAATCGGGTTGCCGAACTTGTCGAAGGTGTCGTGGATCACGATTGCGGTGGGCTCGATGGCCCACGGGATCACGTACACCGCATCGGAAACCGGCTTGCACACCATGTCGATGTCGGCCGGGTCGAGCAGGTCGTAGTAGATGTCGTCGTCGACAAAGTCCCCGGTTACCGTTTGCAACAACACACTTTCCGGCAGGCGCATGCCTCGCTCATGCAGGAACTTGTTGGTGGGCGCAATTTTGCCGCGTGCAATGCCGGTCAGGTCGCTGACGACACACTCGACTTCGGTAATCTTGTGATCTTTCAGCCACGTGAGCAGCTGATCGAAAGGGACATTCATAAAGACCTCGTTATTGGTTTTATTAACGCCGGGGAGGGTGGTTTCATCCGCCACACACTTCCCCTGGGACGCGTTGACGACTATCTTGGGCGAGCCTTGACGTTCCATCTATCCACTTTCAGCAGCACCAAAACGCACCAAACGAGTGCGTAAGGTCACCCATGACAGCGTGCAATCCATTACAGGTCCAAGCGTTCGATACCGCCGATGTCGCCGAGCAAATCCGCGCCACACCCGGTTGGGTCCAGCATTACCAGCAGATGTCGCCGGGGCATTTCGCCGGGCGGGTGCGTTACCTTGACCTGCAGGGCGTAGAGATTTACGAAGAACACATGAACACCCGGGTCGAGCAGAATTTCAGCGCGCCCGAAGGTGCACTGGCGTTCTGTTTCGATCGCAGTGACAACGCGCTGTACGTGCTGAATGAAGAAAGCCGCAACATCTGGATCACGCCGGAGAACTACCAGGAAATCGCCGTGGTGTTCGGGCCGGAGTTCGTTCGGCGTCACGGTCTGAATGTCGCCAGGCTCGAAGGATTGTTCATGGCACCGCTGAATTCGGGGCAGAACGCGCTGTTCAGTCGCTGGCTGAGCGGGACGTTGACCCGGTTGGCGCAAACCCTTGATCCGCCGAGCAAAGAGGCCTTGACCCAGCAGTTGCTGGAAGACTGTCTGTACATCCTCGACAACGCCTCGGTCTGCCTGGATCGCGGCGGTTTGCAGCGCCGCGCTGAAGAGCGGGCGGTGATGAAGCGCATTGGTGAATGGGCGGCCGATTCCCCGGAAGAAACCCTGAACCTGCTGGAGCTTTCCCGGGTTGCCGGGGTTTCATTGCGTCAGTTGCAGCACGCGTTCAAGGCGTACACCGGCATGACGCCGACTCATTGGCTGCGTCTGCGCCGACTCAACAGCGCGCACCGCGAACTGCTCAATCGCTCACCCATGGAAACCACCGTGGCCGAAGTGGCGATGCAGTGGTCGTTCTGGCATTTGGGGCGGTTTTCCAGCAGCTACCGAGCGTTGTTCAAAGAGCTTCCCAGTCAGACCCTCGCGCGTAAAACCGGCCGGGCATCAAGCCGCTGAGCCGATCACTGCTCAGCGTGGCTTGGTTGCTTTGGGTGATTTAGTGCTGCCGGGGATGTGCAGGTAAGCCATGACGCTTTCGGTCAATTCGGTCGCCAGTTTGACGGCTTCCTTGTTGCGCGCCATCACCCCAGCGACCAACCCTTCGATCAAGGCAAGTACGGCGATGTTGGAACTGGTCATGACCGGGTGATCGGCCGGGGCGAACAGAACGTGATCGGCAACGCTGGTCAGCGGCGACGCAGGCGAATCGGTGATTGCCAGCACCTTGGCCCCGCGTTCATGGGCGAAACGGGCAAGTTGCAGGGTGTCGAGCGAGTAACGCGGCAGGGCAATCGCCAGCAAGACGTCCTGGTCGGTAATCGCGGCCAGACGGTAAGCGGCGTTTTCGTTACCGCCCTCCATGCTGATAGCGGTGGCGTCCGCACAGAACGGCATCAGCGTCGAGGCGGCGAGGCCGGCAAAATAGACGCTGTTGCCAAACCCCAGAATGTAGATTTTGCGTGCGTTGATCAGGCTGGTGACGAACGCTTCAAACGTGTCTTCATGGTTGTTGGTCGCCGCCGTCGCCAGGTTACTGGTGGCGCTCTGGATTTGTTCCTGCAGCCCAAACGCGCCGTCGGGGCGATGCGCCAGTTCGTTGCGCAGCTTGTCGACGGGCGAGACCATTTGCTGCAACGTCGCCACCAGCTCGGCCTTCATGCCGGTGTAGCCGCCGAGGTTCAGGGCTTTGGCCAGGCGGTTTACCGCTGCGGGTGAGGTGGACGTGACGTGAGCCATCTCTTCAATGGTCAGCGTCGCCGCCTTCAGCGGGTGGCGCAAAATGAAGTCGGCCACCTTGCGCAGTGACGGCGGCAACTCGGAAACGGTTTCCGCCAGTTTGCGCATGACCGGCGCGGCATAGACCGTGGTGTCTTTCGATGGGGTCGGCATATCCGGCTCAACATTTCCTGAGAATTAGAGAAGGCCTGGCATGAGGTTGGCGCGAGTGTATCCGAAGCCGACCCTCGACGTGCAGCGCAAGGGCGAGGGTCGGTGACGCAAACGCGCGGATTACTTCAAGCTGCCGGCCAAAAACTGTTGCAGCCGTTCGGACTGTGGTTTTACCAGCACCTCACGCGGATCACCGCGCTCTTCGACCAAGCCCTTATGCAGGAACACCAGTTGATTGGAGACTTCCCGGGCAAAACCCATTTCGTGGGTCACCACCACCATGGTGCGTCCTTCCTGAGCGAGGTCCTGCATGACCTTCAGCACTTCGCCGACCAGCTCGGGGTCGAGTGCCGACGTCGGTTCATCAAACAGCATCACTTCCGGTTCCATGGCCAACGCACGCGCTATCGCCACGCGCTGCTGCTCGCCACCCGACATATGCGCCGGCCACGCGTTCATGCGGTGCGCCACGCCGACTTTGTTCAAGTAATGCTCGGCCTTTTCCC
Organism: Pseudomonas sp. FW300-N2A2; assembly: GCF_017351735.1. Lineage (NCBI taxonomy): Bacteria > Pseudomonadati > Pseudomonadota > Gammaproteobacteria > Pseudomonadales > Pseudomonadaceae > Pseudomonas > Pseudomonas sp. FW300-N2A2. The sequence goes on from NZ_JACNDU010000001.1 coordinate 192,519, forward strand.
GCGCTTCTTTCTTGCCCAGCCCCTGCACATGCACCGGGGCTTCCATGACGTTTTCAAGGGCACTCATGTGCGACCAGAGATTGAAGTGCTGAAACACCATCGACAGTCGCGAACGCATGCGCTGCAACTGCCGGGGTTCGGCAGCCTTCAGGCCGCCGAGTTTGTTGTTCACCAGTTTGAGCTGCTCGCCATTGAGCACGATGTTGCCCGCGTTCGGCTGTTCCAGCAGGTTGATGCAGCGCAGGAAGGTGCTTTTGCCTGAGCCGCTGGAACCGATGATGCTGATGACGTCGCCCGCTTTCGCTTCCAGGGATACGCCCTTGAGCACTTCGTGGGCGCCGTAACTTTTGTGCAGATTCTGGATTTCAAGTTTGTACATTCTGTTCACTCTCTGGTGTCAGTCGCTGAGTAAGCGGCCCTGGCGAATCAGGCGGGTGCCGGCGACTTTGGCCAGCCACAAACCGGGTTGGGCAAAACGCAGACGTTCGCGGGCATAAAGGATGCCGTCGGTGCTGGCGCGCACGATGCTGTGGCGATCGTTCAGCGGGTCAAGCACTTCAAACAGTGGATCGCCAACCTTGACCCGGGCGCCCAGCGGTTGCAGGAAACTCACCACACCAGGGTGCGGCGCGTAGGCATATTGCGTCCCGGCGAATGGCGTTGCTTCACAAGCGGATATCGGGGCCTGGGGCCAGTCACCGCTGATCAGGCCTTGTTCGGCGAGATAGCCGAGAATGGCCTCGGCGCTGTCGACACATTGCTCGCGCTCGGTGTCGGCCATGCCACGCAATTCGATGGTCGTGGCGACACACGCCATCGGGATAGCGGCTTCGGGAAACAGTTCGGCCAAGCGTAACCAAGGGATCGCACAGGCTTCATCGAAGGCACTGCCGCCAGCATCTTCGGCCAGCAGGGCGGCACCGGCGCCCAGGCGTGCGGCCAATGAGCGCAAGCGTGGCCAGTGTTGTGGCATGGCATAAAGCAGCATGATTGATTCGAAGTCGCAGTGCAGGTCCAACACCACGTCGGCGTCACACGCATGCCGCAACAGCAGGCGACGCAGGCCATCGAGTTCCGAAGTGGCTGGCGGTATGTCGGCGAGGACATCGGCCATGGCACGACGGATCAGCGCGGTGTTGACGTCGGCGTCGGCGCCCAGTTGGCCTTTCACCAATGCGGCCACGGCTTCGGTCAACTCGGGAAAATCACGATTGAAATTCTTGCCGCTGGAGAACTCGAAGCGACCTTGATGGGTCGCCTGGAACATCTGGGCGATGCCGATGGGGTTGGACATCGGCACCAACTCGACGACCCCGTTCAGGCGACCTTGCTCTTCCAGTACTCGCAGACGACGTTTGAGTTCCACCGCCACGCGCATCCCCGGCAACTCGTCGGCATGCAGGGAGGCCTGGATGTAAGCCTTGCGCGGCCCGCTGCCAAAGCGAAACAGTGACAGGCGCCGCTCGGTGCCCGAAGCACTCCACGGCAACAGGTATTCAATGTGCTCCATAACAGCTCCTTAATGCTTGCGCGGTGCCAGGTATGCCAGCCATCGGCGCTCGGCCAACTTGAACAGACGAACCAGGATGAAGGTCAGGGCCAGGTAGATAAGGCCGGCAGTGATGAACGCCTCGAACGGCAGGTAGAACCGCGAACTGACTGTTCGCGCGGCCCCGGTGATATCCACCAGCGTGACGATCGACGCCAGGCTGGTGGTTTGCAGCATCATCAGCACTTCGTTGCTGTACTGCGGCAGCGCCCGGCGCAAGGCCGACGGCAGCAGAATGCGGCGGTACAACGTCACGCGCGACATGCCCATGGCTTTGGCCGCTTCGATCTCGCCATGTGCCGTGGCCTTCAAACTGCCGGCCAGTAACTCTGCGCTGTAGGCACTGGTGTTGATCGCGAAGGCTAGGCACGCGCAAAAGGTGGCACTGGACAGGTAGGGCCAGAGCGCGCTTTGGCGTACCGATTCGAACTGCGCCAGGCCGTAATAGATCAGGAACAACTGCACCAGCATGGGCGTGCCGCGGATCACGTAGGTGTAAAGCCAGGCCGGAAAGTTGATCAGCGGCGATCGAGACACCCGCATCAACGCCAGCGGAACGGCCAGGACCAGGCCGAAGGCCAGGGAAATCAGCAGCACTTTCAGCGTCACCAGGATGCCGTTGAAATACAGCGGCAGGTTTTCCCAGATCAGGTTGTAGTCGAGCATCATTGGTTGCTCCCCATCACAGTTCGGCGGCTTTGATGCCGACCGAGTAGTGTTTTTCCAGATAGCGCAGCACCAGCAATGACAGGCTGGTCAGCATCAGATAAAGCGCCGCTACCGCGAGAAAAAAGGTAAACGGCTGGTGGGTGGCGTCCGCAGCGTTCTTGGCTTTGAACATCATGTCCTGCAAGCCGATGACCGATATCAGCGCGGTGGATTTGGTCAGCACCAGCCAGTTGTTGGTGAAGCCGGGAAGGGCGAAACGAATCATCTGCGGCACCAGAATTCGCCAGAACACCTGCGCGCCCCTCATGCCATAAGCGGCACCAGCCTCGGCCTGACCTTTAGGGATCGCCATAAAGGCGCCGCGAAAGGTCTCCGACAGGTAGGCACCAAAAATGAAACCCATGGTGCAGACACCGGCGATAAAGGGATTGATATCGATATAGCGGGTGTAACCGAGCGCAAGAGCGATGCGGTTCACCAGATCCTGGCCGCCGTAGAAAATCAGCAGGATCAACACCAGGTCGGGAATGCCCCGAATCAGGGTGGTATAACTTTCGCCCAGCATCGCCAGCCATTTCAGTGGCGACAAACGAAAGGCCGCTCCCAGCAGACCCAATGCTATCGCCATGGCCATGGAAGTCAGGGCCAGGTTAACGGTCAGCCAGGCGCCATCGAGAATGCTCGATCCGTAGCCGTGAAGCATGATGAAGTTCCTCAAGCGAGCGCGGTGAGGCGCGCAAACAAGCCCAAAGCGACGCCTGCCCGGGGGCCGGCGCCAGAGTGGCGGGTGAAGGCTTATTCGCCGTAGATATCGAACGCGAAGTACTTGCTCATCACTTGCTGGTACTTGCCATTTTCGCGGATGGCGTCAATGGCGGCACTCAGGCGGGCAACGTTGGCACTGTCACCTTTACGCACCGCGATCCCGGCGCCCCGACCGAAATATTTCGGGTCGTTGATGTCCGGCCCCACCAGGGCGAAATCCTTGCCCGCCGCGGTTTTGATAAAGCTTTCGTTGGTGTTGACGATGTCGGCCAGCGTCGCGTCCAGACGGCCTGACGCCAGGTCCAGGAACGCCTCATTCTGCGAGGAATAGCGCACCACTTCGATCCCGCGTTCCGCCAGCTGTTCGGTGGCGAAACGGTCGTAAGTCGAGGCGCGTTGCACACCGACTTTCTTGCCTTTGAGATCAATCAGCGGGTCGTTGATCACGTTGCCGGCCTTCATCGCGAACTTGCCCGGCGTGTGGTAGTACTTTTTGCTGAAGTCGACCGACTTCATCCGGTCTTCGGTAATCGACATCGACGACAGCACGGCGTCGATCTTGCGCACTTTGAGTGACGGGATCATGCCGTCGAACTCCTGGATGACCCACTCGCATTTGATCTTCATTTCTTCGCACAGGGCATTGCCGATGTCGTAGTCGAAACCGCTGACGTTGCCCTCCGGTGTCTTGAAGGAGAAGGGAGGGTAAGCGGCTTCGATACCGATACGCAGGCTGTCTTCGTCGGCATGCGCCAGGAAGCTTGTTGCGCACAGTGCCATGGCGCCTAGAAGTGCTCTTTTGTTCATTTTGTTGACTCCTTGAAGGGGCGTTTGGGTGGTTCGGGTAGAAGCCGTCCGATCTGGCGATGTCGCAGTCCCTGAAATGTGTGCAGCTATAATTGACACGTTTTATTTCATATTGCAACCATGTGAAAATAAACATATCAGTGCGGGGCGCACAAATTCTCGGCGTGCATGACTCCGAAACCGCTGTGTAGTGAGGGCCGTCAGTCACCCGTCGGAGGAGGGGGAGCGGGGGTGATCTACACTCTTGATGGCTGAGAAAAATGCCAGGAGGTTTTCATGAACAGGTTGTCTTGCATTGGCCTGTGTCTAGCGCTGTCGGTTGTCGCTACTCAGAGTCGGGCAGAAACGGTTGTGCCGATGAAAGGGCAGAACTCGCAACAGACACAGCTGGACATCAATGAGTGCCACAACGTGGCCGCCAGTCAGAGTTCATCGACGCAGCCAACATCCGGTGGCCGCCTGAAAGGCGCGGCGGTCGGTGCCGCTGCAGGAGCCGCTGGAGCTCAGGTTCGCGGGCGCCAGCACGACGAGTTTTATGACCGCGTCGATGACGATGTAAAGCAGGATTATCGGCAGAATCGCGCCAAAGAGACGGCAGCGGCAGGCGCGGTGGTCGGTGGCTCGCGTCAACGCCAAGAGCGCCGGGCGCAGCAGAAAACCGCCGCTTCGACCAGCTCGACGGCCTATACCAGTTGCCTGCAAGGAAAGGGGTATCAGGTCAATCCCTGAGCGTGTTTTGGCGGCCGCTGATCCAGCATATACACCATCAGGCAGGCATACAGCGTCACCAGAATGAACAGTCCCATGCGCACGGCGAACGCGGTGTAGACGTCCTTGCCTGCGATGCTGTCCTGCACTGACTGGCCCAGCAGAATGATCATCGTGATCAGGCTGTTGAGCCAGAACCCCGGGGTTAAACTTGTCGGGCTCAGCGCGTAGAGCTTGCGCGCAATGATCAGACCGAACAGCAGCATCCACAGGAAAAACATCCAGAGGTGCACAAACAGGCTGAGTGCACTCCAGAACAGCACCGCCAGCACACCGGCGAGCAGGGTCGAACCGACCAGTTCGCGACCGGCGTTGCGGGCCGTGGTGGAACTCTGCTGACCCAGGCCGACCGCCTTCAGGATGATCGGCAGATAGCTTGCCGGATCGATCAATGCCAGTAAAAACGCCGGCAGCACAATCAGGGTTGCACGCAGCGCCACGCGGCTGACTTCTTCGGCTGGCATCGGCGGCGCGACTGGCGGCGACGGTGCGTTGGCAGGCTCAGGAAACAGCCAATGACTCAGCCCGACCACCATCACGGCCAGCAGCAATCCTTTGACCAGCGCCCCGATAACCGTCGCCGCGAGGTCGAACTCGGCAACGCCGGCCGAGGAAATCATGGTCAGGCCGATCACCAGAAAAGTGACGATCAAATTGTTGCCGCCGCGCAGTCCAAAACGAAACACCAGAAACAGGCACACGCCGATCAACAGTACGCCGCTGACCGGGTAATAACGCAGGATCGGAATCAGCAACAGGCCGACACCAGTGGTCAACATTGCGATCAGCGCGAGCGCCAGTCCAGCCTTAAACGGCAGCGCACGATTGACGCTGGCGAGCAACAACAACGCCAGCACCGGCGCGATGAACGGAATCGGCAATCCCAAACCGAAACTGGCCGCCAGGCACATCGCGGTGCCGCTGGCCAGGCGCAATGCGCGCTGCTCCCGGGGCGTGCGCTCAGTAGGCATACGACAGCCAGCTCATCAGGCCCACAAACAAGCGGCCGAGTGGATTCAACGGATTGCCCTCGGTGGGGAACGCCATGACTTCAGCCTGACCGCCGGCACGAATGGCTTGACTGTCTTGCAGTTTGGCCATCGAGTCTTTGGAAAATTCGATGATCACTGGAAAGCGTTGGGCCGGGCGCAGCCAGTCACGGCTGTTCTGCACAGTGGGCAACGTACCGGGTGGCGGCGTCTGACCGACACTGACGCCGAAACCGACACTGCGCACGCGCCCCTCGAATACCTCGCCCGGCAGCGCATCCAGAACGATTGCCACCGGCGTATCGACCCGGACCCGACCGAGGTTGTTTTCGGTCATGTCCGCGCTGATCCAGACATCGTGGATCGCGATCAGTGTCATCACCGGACTGCCTACAGCTGCAAACTGCCCGGCGTCAGTGCGCAAGTCGGTAATCAAACCGGCCGAACGCGCACGAATCTGCGTATTGGCCAGATCCAGTTCGGCTTTCGACAACGCGGTGGCGGCGCTGCGCAGCAAGGCGTTCTCTTCCTCGCTGCCACCTTCCTGCTCACGCGCGCGCTGTACTTCGGCACGCGCAGCGGCGACCTGGCTGACCGCTTGTTCGCGGTTCGCGCGCGACACTTCCAGCAGGCGCACGGAAATGGTCCCGGGGTCGTCGCGGTACAAACCCTCAAGGCGCTGATTGTCTTGGCGAGCCTTGAGTTCGTTGGCTTGCGCGGCGCGTAAATTGGCCTGGGCCGAGGCAATGCCGGCGGTACTGGCGCCAATCTGGCGACGTGTCGACTCAAGGTCTGCGCGCGCACGGTCGACGGCGATCTGATAAGGCTGAGGATCGACCTCGAACAGCACGTCTCCCGCCTTCACGTCCTGATTGTTGCGCACGTTGACGCGAATGACCCGACCGGCCACTTCCGCGGCCACCGGAATGACAAAGGCACCGACCCGAGCTTGTTGCGTATAAGGCGTGTAGCGGTCGGCCAACAGATACCAGGCCAGGCTCAGGAGGATCAACAGCAGCACCCACTTGAGCCCTTTTTTCGCCGGGTCGGCAGGCGGTTCCGGCGCCTTGGAGGAGGGCGCCTCAGGGGAGGGTTGCGCGACATCACTCATGGTCCGTTACCTTTTTTGGCGGCTGCGGGCTCATCCAGTAAATCGCCCCAGTCCGTGCGTTTTTTCATGTCCTGGCGGGTGGCCGGATCAACGATCGGCTGGGCGCTGTACCAACCTCCGCCCAGCGCCTTATACAGCGCGATCACATTGCTCACGGCATTGCTGCGGCTGACCAGGTAATTGTCCTGTTGCTCCAGCAATGCGCGTTGCGCGTCCAGCACCCGCTGAAAGTCGGAATAGCCTTCGCGATACTGGGCGCTCGCCAGCACCAACGAACGTTTGGCGGCGACTTCAGCCTCACGCAGGATGCTTTCGCGCTCCAGGGATTTGATCAGCCCATTGGCGGCATCATCTGCCTCGCGAGCCGCCTGGCGAACCTTGTCGCGGTAAGCCTCAATCAACTGCTGCAACCGCGCATCCTGCACGCGCACGTTGTTGCTTATCTGGCCATGGTCGAACAGGTTCCAGCGCAGGCTGGGGCCACCGATCAGGTCCAGACTTCTCGAGGTGCCATTGAGCGTGTCGGCCGACCAGACGATGCTGCCCAATAAGGTCAGCGACGGGTAGAAATCGCTTTCGGCCACACCGATCAAGGCCGACTGGGCCGCGACATTCAGTTCAGCAGCGCGCACATCGGGGCGTCGCAGCAGCAAATTGGCCGGGACGTCCTGAAGCACGGCGCGGTCGACCAGCGGGATCAATCCTTCATTGTCGATGAGTTGCGGTAGTGCACCGGGCGGCTGGCCAATCAACACCGCCAACGCATTACGCGTGCGCAGCAACTGGTCCTCGAAGCTGGGGATGGTGCTCAGGGTGCCCAGGTATTGTGTCCTGGCTTGCTGCAAGTCGAGTTCGGCTTGTTGGCCGCTGTTGAACAGCTTTTCGGTGATCTCGAAATTACGCTTTTGCTGTTTGGCGTTTTCCCTTGCAACCCGCAAGCGTGCCTCGGTGGTGCGCAACAAGAAGTACGTATCCGCCAGCTGCGCGCGCAGCAGCACGAGCACGTCTTCATAGTTGGCATGGGCGGCGAAGTAACTGGCATCGGCCGACTCGATCGCTCGGCTGAAACGCCCCCAGAAGTCCAGCTCCCAGCCAATGTCGAACCCGGCACTGTGCTGCCAGAAATGGCTGTCCTGAGGATTGTTCCCGCCGGATTGTCGGCGGTTGAAGTACAGACTGTCGGCGCTGGCTTGCTGCAGTTGCGGATAGCGTCCGCTCTGGGCAATCCCCAATTGCGCACGAGCCTCCATGACCCGTAGACCAGCGATTTTCAGATCCGAATTGTTCGTATCCGCTTCGGCAATCAGACGATCGAGGACGGGATCACCGAAGACTTGCCACCACTGACGCAAATCCGGGTTCAGGCTGCGTTGACTGGATTGCTCAAGGGCAGGGGAGCTCCAGTGCTCGATCCACGTGGGCTTCGGCGACTGAAAATCCGGCCCCAGACGTACGCAGCCACTCAAGCCGAGCACACCCAGCAGCAACAGTTGTCCCGATCGCGTCAGATGCATGCATGTTTTCCAGCCAAGGAAGTTCACAGGAGCATAGACGTCCAAATGATCAACTGACTGCTAAGCTGTCCAAACATCTGACCCTTTTAACAGGTACGACAGCCATGAATGCACCCCATACCGCTGGATGGCGATTCAAACTGGGCATCGCGATCATTTGTCTGATGCTCGGCTCCTGGCTGTTGGTGCCGATCATGGCGGCAACCGACATGCCGGGTTCCAAGATCGCCGCGCTGACCGGCGTCCTGTTTATCAGTAACAAAGTGCTGTTGATTATCGTCATTGCTGTCATGGGCAAGGCGGGGTTTCAGCAGCTTAAAAGCACTGTATTTGGTTACGTGTCTAAACTGGCACCGGCAACCGACACCGAAGTTGGGCCATGGCGTCATTGGATCGGTGTCGTGATGTTTTGTCTGCCGCTGATTTCGGCATTTCTGGAACCCTATGTCGACAGTATCTGGCCTGGACTCAGGCCAAACATCTGGCAGCTCCAGGCGTTGGGCGACTTGATGTTGATCGGCAGCTTTTTCGTACTGGGGGGCAACTTCTGGGAAAAAGTGCGCGCATTGTTCATTCGAACCGCGCGAGTGGTGAACACCAGTGCAGTGTGATTATTGATTAACTTAACTAAAGGGCTATTTAGTATAGCTATTTGCCATCATGGCATTCGGAGCAGCCATTGCAGCTAAACAGTGAAGCACTCGTGACCGCGCTTAACCTTGAACCGCATGTCGAGGGTGGTTACTACCGAAGAACCTATCAGGCTGATCAACAGCCTATGGTCGAGACGATTGGTGGTCCACGTTACACGATGAGCTCCATCTATTACCTGTTGACCACAGATTCGCCCGTCGGCCAGTTTCACCTGAACCGATCCGACATCATGCATTACTACCACCTGGGCGACGCCATTGAGTACAGCCTGATTTTCCCGGACGGCACATTAAAAACTGTCGTGATGGGCAGCGACGTTTTGGCCGGAGAATGTTTGCAGCTGCATGTACCAGGTGGCATCTGGAAAGCTTCGCGGTTGATGAAGGGATCGACGGGATTCGGTTTGATCAGTGAAGCGGTAACACCAGAGTTTCATTTTGCGGACATGGAAATGGGCGACAGGAAAAAGCTCAGTGAAGAATTTCCAGAGCATGGAGGGCTGATTGAGCAACTGACGAGAGATTGAGGATCGAGGGGGAATCAGCGCTTCAAAATCTGCGTGCAACCGGGCTGATCCCGAAACATATTGTTACGTGTAATGTATATTATGTTAAATGATGTGTCTGGATGGAACTTCTTCCAAGGGCTTCTCAGCGAACTTCGCCTACGGGCATCGAAGGACTCTATAGATCTCAGAAACTACCTGCATCGTTGCGTCTTCGATCGTTCCTTCATTACGGCATAAAACCCAGCCGTGATCTGCAATTGCTCGCTCGAACGATTTGGTACAAGCGACATGTTCTTCCAGCTTATGGATCACAGTACTGCTCAGCCCACGCTGTCGTGCCGCTGCTCTCGCCCATGAAATATCAGGCGCGGTGACAACCCCGACATGCAGGTCTGGCACTTGCACGTTTCGATCAATGTTCAACTGTAGAATTTCTGCAAACGGGACTGTCCGGCGAAACGCGGCTTCAGACGGGTACCAGCGATCGATCAAGATGATGCTGCCTGGTGGCTGTTTAGTCAGCACGTGCCGGGAAATCCAGGTACGGCTATCAGCAAAGCGCTCACAAACCGCCAACTCCAAATCCCGGGTGGGATTTCTGACGAGCTTGTTAACAAGGGCCATTGTTTCCCCCCTAAAGGGATCGCTTTTTTTCTCGCAAAGTCGGATCACCTTCTTGTTGTCTGCCCTCAGTACTTTCGTAACGGCCTCCAACAGCGTGGTTTTGCCGGTCCCCTTGGGCCCATCCAGAGATATAAACAGCGAACGATTCATTCTTCACATAACGATTGATATACGGTTTTTTGGCCCGGTTCGTTCGCTGGAACCGCTTGGCGCGACTACGCAAATCGAGTGGAGGGTTCTTATGAACAGAGATTGATGAACACTTTAACCCGGTTTCCGGCTAACGGGTCTCAGAATCCAGGGGGCCAGCCGCTTATGAACACCGCAAGCAAGTCGCTCCCAAAAGGCATCGCTCGCAATCTGTGCAAGCGTCAACAAAGCGTTACTTTTTTGAAACACTTCACAACCGTAGATCAGTAAAACCTGATTTTTGACACTCTCCCGATATGCGGTCACAACTTTTGCACTCCGCTGGGTCCTAACACGGTGGTCGTCGATGGAATATTGGCGTCTAGCGAGGTTCTTACCCGATACGGAGATAAGCTAATGATTTTCAATGTGCAAAATTATGGCGCCAAAGGAGATGGCATCACAGACGACACGGCAGCGATACAAAGTGCGATTGATGCGGCGGCCGCTGCAGGCGGTGGGCAGGTGTATATGCCGACCGGGACATATATTGTTTCTGGAGGTGAGGAGCCCTCCGACGGCTGCCTGATGCTCAAGAGCAACGTCTATCTGTACGGCGACGGCATGGGCGATACGACCGTTAAGGTGGCTGACGGCTCCGACACCAAAATCACGGGGGTCATCCGCTCGGCCTATGGCGAAGAAACCCATGACTTTGGCGTCAGCAACCTCACTATCGACGGTAACCGCGACAACACCACCGACAAGATCGACGGCTGGTTCAATGGCTACATTCCCGGTCAGGAAGGTTACGACTCCAACGTCACCCTCGACAGCGTCGAGATCAAGGATTGCTCCGGGTACGGTTTCGACCCCCACGAGCAGACCGTCAACATGGTCATCAAGAACAGTGTGTCCCACGGCAATGGCCTGGACGGCTTCGTTGCGGACTTTCTCAGCGACAGCACCTTCGAAAACAACGTCGCCTACGACAATGACCGCCACGGTTTCAACGTCGTCACCAGCACCCACGACTTTACCCTCAGCAACAACGTTGCCTACAACAATGGCGGAAGTGGCATCGTGGTGCAGCGCGGCAGCGAGGACATCCCCTCCCCCAGCAACATCACCATCACCGGTGGTGAGGTGTACGGCAACGGCGCTGAAGGCGTGCTGGTCAAGCTGTCCAGCGATGTAACCGTCAGTGGTGTCGATATTCACGACAACGCCAGCGCCGGGATCCGCATCTACGGCAGTAACCATGTCGAGATCATCGACAACACACTCAACAACAACTCTCTGGGCGCCCCCGTACCGGAAATCATCATCCAGTCCTACGACGACACGCTGGGCGTGTCCGGCAAGTACTTCAACGGCAGCGACAACACAATCCAGGGCAACATCATCAGCGGCAGCAACCTGTCGACCTACGGTGTTGCAGAGCGCAATGAAGACGGCACCGATCGCAACGCCATCATCGGCAACACCATCAGCCATACCAGCAAAGGCGCCACACTGGTCTATGGTGACGGCAGTTACGTAAACGCCACGGTGCCCATGACTACCGTGCAAGGCACGGCTGGCAACGACACTCTGCTGGGCAGCGCGGCCAGCGAAATTTTCTATGGTGCAGCAGGCAACGACACTATCAATGGCGGGGCCGGTGGCGACATTCTAGTGGGCGGTGCGGGCATCGACAAACTCACCGGCGGCACGGGTGCCGATACGTTTCGTTTCGTCGCCCAGTCCGACAGTTACCGCAACGCAACCGCAAGCTTCGATGACACCATCACCGACTTCGACGTCACCCAGGACAAGATCGACCTCGCCGGCCTCGGTTTCACCGGCCTGGGCAATGGCCGTGGTGGCACCTTGCAGGTCAGCTACAGCGCTGGCAACGACCGCACCTACATCAAGGACTACGATGCCGACGTCAGCGGCAATCGCTTCGAGTTGATTCTGTCGGGCAACCTGGCGAGCACCCTTACCGCCAGCAACTTCATTTTCAATCGGGTGGTCACCGGCACTAGCGGCAGCGATTCGCTGTTGGGTAGCGATTCGGCCGACACCCTGCTCGGTCTGGCGGGCAACGACAGCCTCAGCGGCGGTGCAGGCGACGACAAAATTGACGGCGGCGCCGGCATGGATACCCTTACCGGTGGCGCCGGGGCGGACACCTTTGTGTTCTCCAACCGCCTGGACAGTTACCGCAACTACAACACCGGCGGCGCCAACCTTGGAGACCTGATCACTGACTTCAATATCGCCGCCGATAAGATCGATCTCTCGGCCATGGGTTTCACCGGCCTGGGTGACGGCAAAAACAACACCGTGTACCTGGTGCTCAACACTGCCGGTACCAAGACTTACATCAAAACCCTGACCGCCGACGCCAATGGCAACCGTTTCGAGGTAGCGCTGGACGGCAATTATCTCGACAAGCTGACCAGCGCCAATTTTGTCTTTGCCACTTCGCCAACGGTCAACCACGCGCCGGTGGTGGCAACGGCGTTGCTGGATCAGAGCGCCACCGAAAACACCCCGTTCAGCTACGTCGTGCCGGCCACCAGTTTTACCGATGCGGATAACGACAGCCTCAGCTACACCGCCCAACTGGCCGATGGCAGCGCCCTGCCCGGTTGGCTGACCTTCGACACCGCTACCCGTAGTTTCAGCGGCACGCCCAACGACACGGCATCGGGCAATTACTCCATCAAGGTCACTGCATCCGATGGCAGCAACGCAACCGTCAGCGACAGTTTTACGTTGGCTGTACAGGACGTACCCACCGCACCCACTGTGATTAATGGCACACCGAACAACGACACGCTGACGGGCACCGCTGCCAACGAACAACTGTTCGGTGGCGCTGGTAACGACACCCTTAATGGCGGCGCCGGCAACGATATCCTGGTCGGCGGCACCGGCGCGGACAAACTCACCGGCGGCGCGGGCGCCGATGTATTCCGCTACACCTCAAAACTCGACAGCTACCGCACCGCTTCCACCAGCGCCAGTGACCAGATCCTCGATTTCGACGTGACCGCCGACAAAATCGATGTCTCGGCGCTCGGCTACACGGCCTTGGGCAATGGCCTGAACGGCACGCTGCAACTGACCTACAGCGCTTCGAGCAACCGCACCTACCTCAAGGATCTCACCGCCGACGCCAATGGCAACCGTTTCGAAGTGTCGCTGGCGGGCAACCTGGTGAACAGCCTGACGGCCAATCATTTTGTCTTCGCGGACCAGAACACTCCCAGCAATGTTGCGCCGGTGGTGGCCATCCCCCTTCTCGACCAGAACGCCACCGAAAGTTCGCCGTTCAACTACACCGTAACCCACGACAGTTTCACTGACGCCAACCAGGATGTGCTGACCTACACTGCGACCCTCGCCGACGGCAGCGCCCTGCCCGCTTGGCTGAGTTTCAACGCCACCAGCCTGGCGTTCTCCGGCACGCCGATCAGCACGGCGTCGGGCAATTACAACGTCCTGGTCAAGGCCACCGATCCTTCTGGTGCGTCGGTCAGCGACAGCTTCGCCCTGGTGGTGGCCGATGCGCCCGCCAACACCATCACTGGCAGCAACAACGCCGAAAGCCTCAACGGCACGGCGGGCGCCGACCTGATCCTCGGCCTCGGTGGCAACGACACCATCAAGGCCGGCACTGGCGCGGACATCGTCGACGGCGGCGGCGGACGCGATTCGCTGTACGGCGGCGACGGGGCCGACGCCTTCCGCTACACCGACGTACTCGACAGTTACCGCGACTACGACACCGGGGGGGTCACGGCGACCGACACGGTCTACGACTTCACCGCGGGCGTCGACAAGATCGACGTTTCAGCGCTGGGTATTCTCGGCCTCGGCGATGGCAGCAATGGCACGCTGTACATGACTCTCAACGCGGCCGGCGACAAGACCTACATCAAATCCGCCGAGGCCGACGTCGATGGCAATCGCTTTGAAATCGCCCTCAACGGCAACTACCTCGACACCCTGACCGCCAGTGATTTCGTGTTTGGCGAGCGCGCCCAGCAAGACATCCTCTACCTGCCCACACTCGGCCAATCCAATGCGCGCCTTTTGCGCATGACGGAGGACGACGATCAATCCGGCACCTCGATGCTGGTAAAAGACCTGGACCGCTACACCCCCTATGACGTGCGCAGCCAGTTCACCGACGCCGATGGCAATGGCATCGACATCGCGGTGGGTGGCAGCACGGTCAATGGCCTGTCGACCTTGGGCGCCGAGGAACTCAAGTTGTGCTGGTGGCTGACCGACACTAACCAACCCGGGCCTGCACTGTTGCGTGCCGTGGCGTTGCTGCAGGACCAGCTCACCGAACTCAAATCCATCGATAACGTCACCATGGGCATCATCTGGGGCCAGGGCGAGGAAGCCGCTCAGGAGATTGGCCGCTCCACGGACAAAGCCGCAGCAGCATCGGCCTACAAGGCCGCGACCCTGAATGTGTTTGATTACCTGCATGCCCAGTTCGGCAACTTCAGCGTGTACATGATGGAAACCGGTCACTACGAGCAGGACGCTGCGCGTGCCCGTGGTTATTCGGAAGAGAAGATTGCCTCAATCGTTGCGGGGGTTGGCTATGTCCGCGCCACCCAGGAGGCCATCGCCGCCGAGCGCGCCGACGTCAAGCTTGCGGTGGACTACACCGACCTGCCCTTGCGCTACGAAGTCGATCCGCTGGTCTATCCCGATGACGTCTGGCACCTGCACGAGGAATCAGCGGAAATCGTTGGCCAACGCCTGGCCGATTACATTGCCAATGACCTGGGCTTCCAGGGCAATCCCACCGACAACAACAGCGTGCAGGCCATTTTCGACAACGCTCAGAACCAGGGCGGGATGATTGCCGGCACTGATCAAGCGGATACCTTGGTGGGCAGCTCGGGCAACGACACACTGGATGGCGACTTGGGCGCCGACACAATGACCGGTGGCGATGGCAACGACATCTACGTGGTCGATAACGCGTTCGACAGTGTGGAGGAAACCAACACCTCGACCGCGCAGATTGATACCGTGCAGGCCTCGGTCAGCTGGACGCTGGGCGCCAATCTCGAGAATCTGGTGCTCACCGGCGTGTCGGAAATCGACGGCACCGGCAATGAGCGGCGTAACTTCATCACCGGCAATGCTGCCGACAACGTGCTCGATGGTGCCGCAGGGGCCGACAGCATGAGCGGTGGCGATGGTGACGACACCTACTATGTCGACAATGTCGACGACACCGCGATCGAGACCAACAGCAATGCGGTGCCTGGAGGAGTCGACAACGTGCACAGCAGCCTGGCGGCCTATACCCTCGGCAGCAACGTCGAGAATCTGTATGTCGATAGCGCTGGAGCCGCCAATGGGACAGGCAATGCGCTGGACAACACGCTGTTCGCCGGTGCCGGCAACAATGTGCTGGACGGACGCGATGGCAACGACACAGTGTCCTTCGAGCGGGCCCTGGCGGGCGTTACTGTAAACCTGTCGACGTCCGCACAACAAAACACCGCGGGGTCGGGGCTCGACACCTTGAAATTCCTCGAAAACGTGACGGGAAGCGCCAACGCCGACAGTCTGTCGGGCAACAGCACCGCGAATATCCTGAACGGTGGTGCCGGTAACGACACCCTGGTGGGTGGTTCGGGCGATGACCGACTGATCGGCGGCGCAGGCACCGACAACCTCACCGGCGGCACTGGCGCGGACACCTACGCGTTTGGAGCGCTGTCGGACATGGGCGTCGGGGCTTTACGCGATGTGATTAGCGGTTTCAAGACCACTGAGGGTGATCATCTGGATTTCACCAGCCTGGACGCCAACCCGCTGACCGCCACCGTCGACGCATTCATGTTCATTGGCAGCAACGCCTTCGACCCCACCAACGCCACTGGCCAACTACGCTTTGCCGACGGCATCCTCTCCGGCAGCGTCAACGCCGACGTCACCCCCGAGTTCGAATTCGAGATGGTGGGCGTCAAGGAGCTGCAGGCCAGCGATTTCACAGCCTGACCTGATGTGAGGGAGCCTGCTCGCGATAGCGGTCGGTCAATCAGCTTCCATGCTGAACGTACCGCCGTCATCGCGAGCAGGCTCGCACCCGCAGGTTTTTTTCGGTGCCTGAAAATCAAAGACCAACACAGACTGATGTGGCGAGGGGATTTATCCCCTCGCCACAATTCACCACGGCCAGTCGCGCTGCCAGCGCAGGACTGGCTTCACGCTCATTCCTCTTTGAAGGCCGCAAGCAAGCGCTCACGCAAAGGTTTCATCAGGTAATTCATCAAGGTGCGTTCCCCCGTCACCACCGTGACATCGGCGAGCATGCCGGGGCGCACCAGCAGACCAGCGGCCTGCAGCGAGGCGACGGTGTCGGCGGGAATTTCAACCTTGGCGGAAAAGTACGGCTGGTGCGTCTGTTCATTGATCAACTGGTCCGCCGACACCGTAGTCACAGTGCCGGTGACCGTCGGCGTATCCACCCGTTGCAGGGCAGTGAAATGCACATGCACCGGCAAACCCGGGCGTAGCTTATTGGCCATCAGCGGCTCGAAACGCGCGGTGATCGCCATCGGCGCATCCAGCGGTACCACCTGCATCAGGGTTTGGCCAGCCTGCGCAACGCCCCCGACCGTGTGAATGCTCACGTCCATGACCTGTCCGGATACCGGCGCACGGATCGCGCCGTTGTCGACTTCAAACTGCAAGGCATGAATCTGATCGGCATAACCGGCCGCCTCGGCAGAGACTTCGCTGAGCTGCGTTTCGGCATCGCGGCGAAATTCCTGCTGCGCCTGCAAGGCCTTGAGCCGGCTTTCGCTGATCGCCTGGCGGGTCCTGCCGACATCGCCCACTCCGGAGGAAATCTGTCCAGCCAATTGGGCTGCATTGCGCTCGGCCTCGAGCAGTTTGTTACGCGGAATGTAACCTTCACGGGCAAGATTGCGCAGGCCTTCCAGCTCCTGTTGCTGGAAGTGCATCTGCGCGTCGTAGTTGCGCTTGACGCCCTCGTAGCCGAGCAATTGCTGCTGCAAGGCCGCGGCTTCGTGTTCGATGATCTGCAAACGGCTGCCCAGTTCTGCACGGCGGGTCAGAAACAGCTGGCTCTGTAAGGCCATGGCGGCCTTGACCCGCGGCTCGTCGGCACGCTCCAGCAGTTCAACGGGCCATTGGATCTCGGCTGAACCCAGGCGCTCGGCGATCAACCGCGCCTCGACGCTACGATCATTGAGCAACTTGCCCAAAGTCACGTCCCGTTGCGCCTGCGCCTGCACCGTATTGAGCTGGACCAGCAACTGTCCCTGGGTGACGCGCTCGCCATCGCTGACCAGCAGCTTTTCTACCACCCCACCGACCAACGACTGCACAGCCTTGCGTTCGCCCGCCACCACCACGGTGCCGCTGCCCACGACACCCTGGTCGAGTGGCGCCAGACAGGCCCAGAGCAGGAAACCGCCCAGTGTCAGGACCAGGAAACCCACACCATAGCGTGCCGCGCCCCCGGCGTCGGTGCTGGCGCGTGGCTGCACTGTGGTGCCGCGCGCACTCAGCCCATGCTCGCTGTACGTTTGTGCCTCAGGGGTCAGATCACGCATCTCCGCCAGCCTCCCTGACCGCGGCCGGTCTTGGCCCCGGTCTCAATGCCTTGAGCAACCGATCCCTTGGACCGAATGCATGTTGAGTACCGTCCTTGAGCACCAGGATGTGATCAACCACTGCCAGCACATTCGGCCGGTGGGTAATCAGCACCACGGTGCTGCCAGTAGCCTTGAGCGCATTGATGGCCTGCACCAGCGCCACCTCTCCGGCTTCATCGAGATTGGAGTTGGGTTCATCGAGCACGATCAGCGAAGGGTGCCCATAGAGCGCGCGAGCCAGGCCGAGGCGTTGCTTTTGTCCACCGGACAAGCCAAGCCCTCCGGGGCCCAGCGGCGTATCGTAACCCTTGGGGAATTTGAGGATCATCTCGTGAATGCCGGCGTGACACCCTGCGGCGATGATCTTGTCGGCGTCCTGCTCGCCGAAGCGGGCAATGTTGTCGGCCACACTGCCGTCGAACAGCTCGATGTCCTGCGGCAGGTATCCAAGGTGCGGGCCCAGGGCGTCGTGGGACCATTGACTGATCTCGGCGTCGTCCAGGCGCACCGACCCGCCCATGGCCGGCCATACCCCGACCAGCGCTTTGGCCAGCGTTGATTTACCACTGGCGCTGGGGCCAACGACGGCGAGCACATCACCTTTGGTCAGGCTGAAATTGATGCCCCTCAGGATCGGTTGCGAGGCGCCGGGCGGGCCGACATACACCTGATCCAGGCGCAGCGCGCCGGTGGGCGGTGGCAACGGCATGCGCAGGCGCTCGCGCGGTTGCTGAGCAAGCAGTTGGCTCAGGCGCTGGTAACTCTGGCGTCCAGAGTTGAATTGCTTCCACGAACCAATGGCGATTTCCACGGGAGCCAGGGCACGCCCCAGCAGCAGCGACATCGCAATCATCATGCCCGCAGACAATTGGCCTTCCAGCACCAGCAGCGCCCCCAGGCCCAGGGCCAGCGACTGTCCGGAGATGCGCACGAAGCGGGTCGTCGCGGTGATACGCGCGCCGCGGTCGCTGGCATGGGACTGGGCGGCAATGATGCGTTGCTGCAGCAGGCTCCAGCGCTGGCGCAACGGCCCGAGCATGCCCAGAGCCCGGATGACTTCGGCATTTTGTAGCGTGCTGTTTACATAGATCGACGACTGCACGCCCAGGCGATTGGCTTCGTCCAGGCGTGTGCGAGTCGCTAACTCGCCCCACAGCGCCAGGCCGATCAGTACCAGCGCGAGAACCAGCGTCAGCACGCCGAACCAAGGATGAAAGATGAACGCCACCAGCACGAAGATGGGCAACCACGGTGCATCCAGCAAGGCGATCAGGCCCTGGCCGGTGATTAACTGCCGTAGCGTCGCCAGATCGGTGAGCACCTGCGCCGGGTTCGCGTTGTGCTCACGCAGGCTGCGGGCGAAGGCGGCATCGAAAATCCGCTCGCCCAGGGCTTCGTCCAGCCCGGCGCTCATGCGAATCATCACCTCGCCGCGTGCCCACTCGATCAGGGCGCTGAACATGAACAGTCCCAGGGCGATCAAGGTGAGCATGAATAAGGTGGTTTCGTTGCGACTGGTCAGGACCCGGTCGTACACCTGCATCATGTAGAGCGACGGCACCAGCACCAGCAGGTTGATCACACCACTGAACAGCGCCAACGACCAGAACACACGGCGATAGCTTAATAACGCGGCATCAATGTCATGCCGTGGATCGAGAAGCAAACCCATAGAGTGTCGCCCGCAAAAGGAATAGTCGGTCCAAGACGCAATCCATCGCGAGCTTTTTGCCCTCAGGCATTGGAAAAAAATAGACGTAGTCTGACGTGCCGCTAATCAGAGACGATCCTCGTCGCTAGGCGTGAAATACTGACAACGCAACCTCGGGTTAGTGCGGGCCGGGTTGTTGGGGGTGACGGGCGGGGATGTTGCACAGCGCCACGAGTGAGAAAGCATGGAAGACCGCGACCTCTTCGTTGCAGGGGATCGCAAATCCTTCTGAGACGAGCGGGTAGTAATTGCTGGTTTTATCCAATCTTGAGATTTCTCCCTCCGCAGCGTATTAGTATTTGCACCTGACTGACGCGATCCGGTGCGGCCAATGCGTGAAATCTACAGCGTCTTCAACTCCAATGGAGCCTATGAAACCGCTGCCCATGAGCATGATGAATTCATGATCATGGTGCCGGAACATGGTTTGTTGCGATTCAAGGACGAACAAAGCGGCCGTTCGACGTCGATAGTTGACCGACAGTTCGTATTGGTCCCACCCCAGTGGAGCCATTCCTCATCGTCAATGACAGTGAGCCAGGGGCACGTTGCGTTCTATGTCGACCCGGATTACATGAGCTATGCCCTGCGTGATCTGTCCGGTGATGCCAATCGTTTGTTGCGAGTCCCGACGTTGGGTATCTGGCACGCCTCGGCACCGTTTCATCATCTGTTGCTGGCGAAAAAGGCCTTCAGTCAACCGGATCGCTACGTGGATCGGCGTCGGCAAATCACCCAGACCGACCACTTGCTGCTCCTGGAATGCCTGGCGATTTCCCTGAGCCAGCCAAGCCTGCAACGTTCTTCGACCGAACGTCATGGTGCGGCATTGGTGCGTGATGTTCAGCGCTATCTGGATGGCAACCTTGAACAGTCTCCGGGACTGGACGAGATCGCTGAAGCCTTTCATGTTTCACGACGCCACCTCACCCGCTTGTTTGCCCAACACACTGGCGAATCCGTGTTGGCCTGCGTTCAGCGCATGCGCCTGGAGCGAGTGAAGAACCTGCTGCAGCACACGCGCATGTCGGTGCTGGAGATTGCCAACAGTGTCGGCTACGAGTCCCCTTCCCACCTGGCCCAGGTTTTCCGACGCGCGCAGGGCTGCTCGCCTGACGAGTTTCGCCGTAACACCAACCGGTAAACCATCCCGATTATCCATGGCCCGATCTCGCGCATGATGAGGCCCGATCCCGTGCGCCCGGAATTCCTCCGCCCTGCATCCTGAGCCCTGATAAAACAACAAGAGGATGGGGCCGTGAGGCAAGAACCCTTTATCAGTTTCGCTGATGTGCAGAAGAGTTTTAAGGTCGACGGGCGCCAGTTTGTGGCCGTGCGCAATGTATCGCTTGAGATCCAGCGCGGCGAAATCATTACGTTGGTCGGCCCGTCCGGGTGCGGCAAATCGACGTTGTTGAACATGACCGCGGGGCTGTTCGGCCCTACCGAAGGTCGGGTTCATTACGACGGCGCCGAAGTCAAAGGCGTCAACACCCGCGTCGGCTACATGACCCAGGCTGACCACTTGCTGCCGTGGCGCACAGTCGCCGGCAATATCGCCGTACCGTTGCAGATCCGGCGCCTGGGCAAGCGTGAAATCGACGTGCGCGTCGAGGAACTGTTGGCGCTGGTCGGGCTGACCGGTTTCGGTGCCAGCTACCCGAACCAACTGTCCGGTGGCATGCGAAAACGTGCTGCGATGGCCCGATTGCTGGCCAGCGATCCTGAGACCTTGCTGATGGACGAACCGTTTGGAGCCCTCGACGCGCAGATGCGCCTCACGCTGCAAACCGAACTGTTGCGACTGTGCAAGAAACTGAAAAAAACCGTGCTGTTCGTCACCCACGATGTTGACGAAGCCATCGCCCTCGCCGATCGCTGCGTGGTCTTTGCCGGACGTCCCGGCACCATCGATCACATCCTTGAGGTGTCGCTGGCGCAGCCACGCAATCTGGTGCAACTGCGTTCCGATCCGCACTACGTCGAACTCTGCGCCGCCCTTTGGCAGCGCCTGGCCCCAGACATCGCCGGTGCCGCCGATCCTTCCTCGCTGGCTCACTCTCTGGAGGCCCTATGATTCAGGTCTATCGCTTGCTGTTCCTGGTGTTTCTGCTGGTGCTGTGGGAAGGCATTTCCCGTTGGTTCGGCGTCGAGTTTTTCATCAGCCGGCCTTCTGCCGTGGCGGCCAGTTTGTGGAAGATCCTGCTCAACGGTGTGTTTTTCTACCACGCAGGGATTACCACGCTGGAAGCCGTACTCGGATTCTTCTTCGGCTCGGTCGCCGGTCTCGCTGCTGGTCTGCTGTTAGGACGGGCCAAAGTCCTGGCCGACATCCTCGACCCCTTCCTCACCGCGTTCTACAGCTTGCCGAAGGTCGCTCTCGCGCCATTATTTATCCTCTGGTTCGGCATCGGCTTGCCGATGAAAGTCATTCTGACCGCGGCAGTGGTGTTCTTCCTGGTGTTCCTCAATACCTACAGCGGTGTGCGCAACGTGTCCCGCGAGCAGTTGACCATCCTGCGCCTGATGGGCGCCCGCGAACGTGATTTGTTGAGCATGGTGGTCATCCCCTCCGCGTTCACCTGGGTGTTTACCGGATTGCGCCTGTCGGTGCCGTACGCACTGATCGGCGCACTGGTGGGTGAAATCATCGCTGCCAATCGCGGGCTCGGCTACTTGCTCTCCGACGCGGCTTCGCAGTTTGACACCGCCGGTGTGTTCGCCGCGCTGGTGGGCATCATTGCCCTGGCGCTGATCCTCAATACCGCGGTCAAGCTGGCCGAACGCCGTTTGATGCCGTGGAAAGCCAACGACGCCGAACGTGAAGTGGCGGTTTGAGCACACCTACGATTTGATTATCCGGAGTTCCATCATGTTCAAACGTCTAGTAACGGCGACCGCGTTCGCCAGCGTATTGCTCTGTGGGTTCGCGACTCAGGCCGCCGAGTTGACCAAGGTCAAACTGGCGTTTCCCAGTGAAGGCTTCTTGTATGTGCCGATCTATGTCGCGCAGAAGCTCGGCTATTTCGCCGAAGAAGGGCTCGACATCGAAGTCATCGTCTTCCAAAAAGGCGGTTCTGCGGCGCTTACCGCTGTGCTCGGACGTGATGCCGACGCCTATGTCGGCCTGCCTGCCGTGGCGATTCGTGCCCGCACCAAGGGCCAGAATGTCCAGGCATTCGCCTCAGTGCAAACCCAGTTCGGCAGCACGGTGGTGATCGATGCGGCATCTGCCAAGAATGCGGGCGTATCCGCGGCGTCACCGCTGACTGCCCGGGCACAAGCCTTGAAAGGATTGAAAATCGGTGTCACCGGTCCCGGCAGCACCACCGATATGCTGGTTCGCTATCTGGCCAAGGACGCAGGCCTGAGCCCGGACAAAGACCTGACCATCATGCCGATTGGCGGCGCGCCGAACATGCTGGCGGCGTTTTCCCAGGGCAGCATCAATGGTTTTTCGCTGTCACCACCGACTATCACCACCGCCGAACAGCAAGGGGGATTTGTGCTGATGGACCTGGCCAAGGGTGAATATCCGCCGCTCAACGGTTTCCTCTTTACAGCGATGATTGCCCGGGAAGACTGGCTGGCCAGTAACACCGACACCGCACGAAAAATGGTGAAGGCCCTGTGGCGCGCCGAGCAACTGATCGCCACCGATCCGGACAAGGCTCGGGAAGCCGTGCGGCCGTACTTCGCTCACACCGCCGCGCCGATTTTCGATTCGGCATGGACAGCGTCGCTGCCCTCTTACCCGGCCACACCGAGGGTCGAGTTGTCGGGCGTCCAGAAGAACATCAGTTTCATGAACGCTGTTGAAGCGGAACCGGTCAGCCTTGATCCGCACACAGTATTTACCAATGCCATCGTCGATGCAGTTGCACCCGTTTTATCGGACGCTCAAGGAGCGCAGAAATGACCCCGCAAGTTCATCTGATCAATGTATTCCCTGCTGCGGAAAACGGCGGCAACCCGGCACCAACCGTCGCTCGCGCCGACGGCATGAGCGCTGCAGACATGCAGGCTGTGGCCCAGGCTTACGGGCATGAATGCGGCTTCGTCTGTTCGCCACCGGCTGGAACCGACTATGACTTCAGCTTCCGTTTCTGGGTGCCGAACCACGAAATGGAGATGTGTGGACATGCCTCGGTCGGCGCCGTCTGGCTGCTGGACCGACTGGGGATGTTGCCTAAGGATCAACTGTCGATCTGGACCTTGAGTGGACGCGTGGACGCGCGAGTCATGCGCGATGGGGATGGTGGCGTACAGATCGAAATCACCCAGCCCATAGGTCAGGTCGAAACGCTCTCGTCCCCGGACATCGAAGCGGAAATCCTCTCGGTGCTGGGCATCAGCTCCAATGAGTTGGCTCCGTTGCCCATCCAGAACGCGGCCACCAGCCGGGTGAAAACCCTGATCCCGCTCAAGAGCGTAGCGGTGCTGGATGGACTGAAACCCGACTTCCGACGGGTTGAGCAATTGTGCGAGCGCATCGGCTCAACCGGTTTGTACCCCTACGCAGCACTGGACCTCGCCACTCGCCAATTCGACGCACGACAGTTTCCAAAATCCTCCGGCTATCCCGAAGATGCGGCCACCGGTATTGCGGCCGCTGCCTTGGCCTTCGGGTTGCTGGAAAACGGCCTGGTGAGTGCTGATGAGCGCCCGGTGCGTGTTCGTCAGGGCCGGGCTATGGGCCGCCCTTCGGAGATATCGTTGCGCTTTCGCCGGGATGCTCAGGAGCAGATCCAGGGATTGTGGCTCGGCGGGCCGGTGAGTTTTGCGCAGGTGAACCCATGAGCATTCGAGAGAGACTGACGCTGTTGGGCCTGCAATTGCCCGATGCCCCTGCCCCCAAAGGTGACTACGTGCCGGTGGTGATCCACAGTGGTGTGGCCTATGTCAGCGGGCAGGTGTGTCGACTGGCCGACAGTGTAATCAAAGGTCCGGCTCGGGCAGACATGCCTGCAGAAACCTTGATCCTGGCTGCTCGCACCTGTGTGTTGCGGGCTTTGAGTGCGCTTGAGCAAGCGATCGGTGATCTGGAATGCGTCGAGCGGATTCTGTTCGTACGCGGATTTGTCTATGCCGAGGACGGTTACCAGGAATACTCAAAAATTCTCGACGAAGCTTCGCGTTTGCTGATCGAGTTGTTTGGCGAGCGCGGGCAACACGCGCGCTCTGCACTGGGCGTCGCCGGGCTTCCAGGCAGCGGATTGCTGGAGTTGGAACTGGTGGCGGCAGTGCGTTAGAGCGCTTTCTCACCAGGCCAATCAATCAACCATGAAAGCTCTCGCGTTGAGGTGGCACATTCCTCAGCGCGACTGCGGCCTGGGAGCCAATGTCGACGCTTGCCTCTTATCCATGGCCCGATTCTGCGCGTGATCAGGCCCGATCCCACGCGCCCAAAAAATTTCCGCCTTGCAAACTTCCCCCTGACAAAACAACAAGAAACAATAGGAAGGTGTTTATGCCAATGCTCCCTCGCCATCCATCGCTCGTTAAGCGCAGCCATCTTCAAGTGGTGGTGTGTGTTTCGACACTCGCGCTATCGTTGACCGCCTGGGCGGCCACTCCTGGTCCCACGAAGTCCTACCAACAACCTGCGCTGGAGCCGATTGGCGAAGTCCAGGCCATTTATGACGGCAATCTCAGCGAGGACTTGGCCGTCACTACCTTTCGCAATACTGATCGTTTGTTTCCTGTGCGGGCCATCAAGGCGGGCAGCCACCCTTTCCCGCTACCGCGCAGCGGCACGCCACTCGGCCCGGTTGCCTTTGACTATAAAGGCAAGCGCTACAGTCTCGATGACTACGTTGCGCTGAATCGGGTAACAGGCCTGTTGGTGCTCAAGGACGGTAAAATCGTGACTGAGCGATACGAAAAAGGTAATACCACCGACACCCGCTGGATGTCGATGTCGGTGGCGAAATCTATCACCTCTACCCTCGTGGGCGCTGCATTGCAGGACGGCGCCATCAAAAGCCTTGATGACAAAGTCACCCACTATTTACCCGCGCTGGCCGGTAGCGGATACGACCAGGTCACCGTACGTCAAATTCTGTCCATGCGCTCCGGAATCAAATGGAACGAGAAATACACTGATCCAACATCAGACGAACGACAGTTGATCAAGCTGCGAATCGAACAAGTGCCTGGATCGCTCCTCAAGTTCATGGCAAGCCTGCCCACCGCAGCACCTCCTGGCACTCGCACCAACTACAGCACCGGTGAAACGCAAGTCTTGGGACAACTGGTCAGCGCCGCCGTGGGCAAGCCACTGACGCAATACCTGAGCGAAAAAATCTGGGCTCCCTATGGCATGCAAACCGATGCCAAATGGTGGCTCGACGGCCCCAATGGCAACGAAGTGGGCGGTAGCGGCATCAGTGCAACCCTTGAAGATTACGGGCGTTTTGGCCAGTTTTTACTCAGCGGCGGCAAGGCCGGTGCACAGCAAGTGCTGCCTGAAGACTGGATGAGCTTCGCCAGCGCGACCACTGGCACAGATGCGGCCTACGGTGACTTTGCCAACATGTGGTGGCCAGGCTGGACCGATGCATCCAAGGCCGATAAAGCCTTTACTGCTGCAGGCACTTTTGGTCAGTACCTCTACATCAACCCGACCAAAAATGTGGTGATTGTAGTGTGGCAAGCACAGACCAAACCCACCGGTGGTGAGGTTATCGACGACATGGTCGCCTTTGACGCCATCAGCAATACCCTTCAGTAACCGGTTTCTCGGGTTCATGTATAGGCGTTGGAAAAACGCCTATACATGAAGAAGGCAGCCAGAATTTGTTCTCTAATGTTGTTCTAGCGTGTCGGCATGGGCGTCCTGATTGACAGGCGCGTGGATCGAGATGCCATACGCAATCAGGCAGCCAACCCCGCAGCTTCCCACCACCAGGCACATGGGCCATGAAGTGCCATCAGCCAGGTGACTGACCCACAGACTGGCCAGCGCCCCGGTGGCGAATTGCACCGAAGTACCCAGGGCGACACTCGCCCCCGCCTGCCTCGGGAACATGCTCATCAGGCTTGCCGTGCAATTGGCTCCGAGCAACCCGGTGACGCCCGTGTACAGCACCATACAAAGTACGATGCTCCACAGCCCGCCCCACTGTGCTTAAGGAAATGGGAGGTATTTAATTTGCGGGTGTCTGGAATGACGCCAGCTCGCTTGTTCAGGGTTTCATAATCTTGATACTTGCGAACGTTGACTCATCACGCGCCTGATCCAGCAAATTCATCGGCCTTGCCGGCGGAAATATTTGCAGAGTCGGACTTGCTGCCACTTGCGGTTGCGCCACCAGTCGCTCATCGCTGGGTGGAATGCCGAAACACTCGCGATAGCACTTTGAGAAATGGGGGGTGGACACAAAGCCGCACACCACCGACAACTCTACGATGGAGATCGGCGTTTGCTTGAGCAACTGACGTGCGCGTATCAGGCGCAATTTGAGGTAATACCGCGACGGCGAGGAATGTAGATATTTCTGAAACAACCGCTCGAGCTGTCGACGGGACAAGCCAACATAACTCGCCAGTTCGTCGAGCTCGATCGGCTCTTCCAGATTGGCCTCCATCAAGGCGACGATTTCCTGCAACTTCGGTTGATGGGTGCCGAGCATGTGCTTGAGGGGCACTCGTTGGTGATCCTGCTCGGTGCGGATTCGCTCGTAGACGAACATCTCGGAAATGGCCGCTGACAGTTCATGACCATGATCGCGACTGATCAGGTGCAGCATCATGTCCATTGGCGCGGTTCCACCGGAGCTGGTGAAGCGGTCCCGGTCGAGGGTGAATAAACTGGAGCTGAGGTTCACTCGCGGAAAAGCTTCCTGCATGGCGGCCAGAAATTCCCAGTGCACGCTGCAATCGAACCCGTCGAGCAAGCCTGCCTGGGCCAAGGCCCAACTGCCTGTGCATACGCCCCCGATCCGCTTCGAGCGTCGCGCCTGGGCTCGCAACCAGGCAACGTGCTCCCGGGTCACGGCGCTTTGAATGCCGATGCCTCCGCAGACAATCACGGTATCAAGCATCGGTGCGTTATTGATCGACGCATCCGGAG
The DNA here is from genome assembly GCF_017351735.1 of Pseudomonas sp. FW300-N2A2. NCBI lineage: Bacteria > Pseudomonadati > Pseudomonadota > Gammaproteobacteria > Pseudomonadales > Pseudomonadaceae > Pseudomonas > Pseudomonas sp. FW300-N2A2. Next base: position 220,049 of record NZ_JACNDU010000001.1, read on the forward strand.
TGATCGGCATGCCGTCGCTTGCCCACACCTGCTCGCCTCCCAAACTGAAAGTGTGCCAACGATACAGCTCTTGACCGGTCAGCTGGTTGGCCATTCGTAGCGGCTCTACAGCAGAGGCCAGAGAAATCAAAGTGAATTGGTCCAGCAGCAAAAAACCAATGGTTTGGGGAGAAACGGCCCTGGGGGTGTCATATGCCATCGAAGATTATTCTCCCAGTGAGCGGTAATGGCCCGTGGCACGGGCGGTTTTACCGCCCCGCCACTGCTCGCGTACTTATAAGATCGCAAGCAGGTTTACGCTGAAGCGGCTATGCACTTTCTGCCGCCACCACCCTCTGCGGCTGCCCGTGGTGACGCGTGGTCACAAGGCCGATAAAGGAAATCACCAGCGCCAGGACGATGGTCGAAGAAACCTCCATACGGTGCTCGGGCGTCACCATCATCACCGCCAACGCTGCGCTGATGAAGGCGATAACGAACCAGGTCAGCCAGGGAAACAACCACATCTTGAAGGTCAGCGTGACGTTCTGCCGACGCAGAATCCTGCGCATGCGCAATTGCGACACGGCGATAACCAGGTACACCAGCAACGCAATGGCGCCAGAGCTGGCGAGCAGAAACTGGAATAAACCGGCAGGCATGAAGTAGCTGAACAAGGTCACCCCGGCACCCAGCACAGTGCTGGCGATTACCGCAGCCCTCGGCACACCCGCCGACGACGTCACCTTCAATGGTTTCGGTGCATCACCGCGCTTACCCAGCGAAAACAACATGCGCGAGGAAATATAGATCGACGAGTTCATGCAGCTGGCCACGGCAATCAACACCACCACATCCACCAGCAACTTGGCATGGGGAATGTTCATCAGCTCCAGTGCCCGCTGGTAAGAGCCGACAGACGCCAACAACGGATCATTCCAGGGCACCACGGAAATGACCACGAAAATGGACAGCAAGTAGAACACCCCGATGCGCCAGATCACCGAGCGTGTGGCTTTGGCGATGTTCTGCGCAGGGTTGCTGGATTCGGCGGCCGCAATGGTCACCGCTTCCGTACCGATGAAGCTGAACATGATGGTGATGAATGCGCCGACGACCGCTGACAAACCGTTGGGCGCAAACCCGCCATATTCGTCCATGAGTCGACTCAACCCGCTGGCTTCCCGCTCGGGAATCCACCCCATGAGCACCGCAAAACCAAGGCCGATAAACCCGATGATCGCCACGACCTTGGCCATCGCAAACCAGAATTCGAACTCGCCGTATTTGGACACGCTGAAGAGATTGGTCACGACCAGCAGGATGATCGACAGCAAGGCAAACAACCAGGTATCGATCTGTGGGAACCATTGGTTCAATACATGCCCGGCCGCGAGCGCCTCGATGGGGATCACCAGCACCCAGAACCACCAATACAGCCAGCCGATGGTGAAGCCAGCCCAACGCCCGATGGCCTGGTCTGCATAGGTGGAAAAGGATCCGGTGTCCGGGTTGGCAACCGCCATTTCGCCCAGCATGCGCATGACCAGAACGACTAAAAGGCCGGAGAACAGATACGCCAGCAATACCGCCGGACCGGCAGCAGCAATGGCATGTCCCGACCCGACAAACAAACCTGCTCCGATAATCCCCGCGATGGAAAGCATAGTGACGTGGCGCGGCTTGAAACCCTGTGCCAACTGACCGTTCGAATCTTTAGAGTTCAGGCTATTCATTGTTTTTTTTTGTTCTCTGGTGATCGACGTTAGAGCGTGCTGACTGAGGGTCAGGCGATCATCATTTCTTCCTGTTGCCCCTTATCGAAAGCGGCGAACCTCAACGCTTCTGAGCATTTCCCATCAGTCATCGTGACTGCACAGCCATTAAATGACGCGTCACCTTACGCGTTCAGTCTTCAACGCAAGTAGCCCGAGCGCGCCACCTGTGAGTCTGATATCGACATGCGCCAGCGTGACAATCCATTACCGGTTTACTACCTCGACGAAGGTAGCCAACAGCTGATCCCTCTTCTATAGGCACGTTCCATCCAACCGGTGCAGGCGCATCGGTTGGAGAGGATGACTCCGTAGTCTGCCTTCACGGAATTCAGCGCCACCTCGTCAGCTACACTCATTCGATACATCTCCGCACAGAGACTTCGACCATGGTCACCAAAACCGCAATCGTATTCGCTGGCGGCGGCAGTTTGGGTGCGGTGCAGGTGGGAATGTTGCGGGCCTTGGTCGAGGCCGATGTTCGATTCGACATGGTCGTCGGCGCTTCGGTTGGCGCTATCAACGGTGCCTACTTTGCCGCAAGGCCCGATTCCGAGGGCGTAGAGGCGCTCGCCGGATTCTGGCGTGGGCTGAGTAAAACTGACATCTTTCCCCTCTCCTGGATCGACACCTGCAAAGGACTGATCAAGCGGCGTGGCTTTTTATTGCAGCCGGCGGCGTTACACCGATTGTTGGGGCAGGCACTTCCCATTCATCGCATCGAAGAAGCGACGCTGCCTCTGCACATCGTCACCACCGACCTGCTCAGTGGTGCCGAGACGGTTCTGTCCAGTGGCGACCTTGAGCAGGCGTTGCTGGCCAGCGCTGCCATCCCGCTGGTGTTCCCCTGCGTGCAAATCGCCGATCAGTTCCTGGTTGATGGCGGCGTGGCAAGCAATACACCCATTTCGACGGCCGTAGCCTTGGGAGCCACCAACGTCGTGGTAATCCCCACCGGCGTGAGTTGCGCCCTGACACAACCGCCCCGGGGCCTGGTCGCCTTGGCCCTGCACACCGTCAACCTGATGAGCATGCGTCAACTGGTGAGCGACATCGAACACTTCCGCGCTGTCACCAGCTTGCACATCGTCCCGCCCTTGTGCCCTGTGGATGTCTCGGTGTTCAACTTTGACCAGACCGAGTCTTTGCTGCAGCGTGCCTATGTGCAGACTCTTCGGTGGCTGGAACGTGGGGGGCTCGAGCGCACCAAGGTACCGGGCGCCTTGACCCTCCATTCGCATGCCCATGAGCATTGAGTGATGTGAATGACCTGTCGCCCTGTCTAACCGCCCTGCTCCCTCGGCATCAAATTTTGAACTGTCCGAGCAAGCTTTGCAGACGATTGCCAATCATATACAGCTCATCGACGGTCTTGACCCCGCTCTTGGTCTGGTTGGCAACGGAATCAATGGCCCGCGCGATCTGATGCACCCCGCGGTTGATCTCTTCAGCCACCGAAGTCTGTTCCTCCGCAGCGCTCGCGATTTGTGCGTTCATCGCGTTGATGGTCGCGATCAGTTCGACAGTGTTGCCCAGGAACTCACCCGCCTGATCGGCCTGAGCGTTAGCGCCTTGAGCCGCTTTGGTGGATTGATGCATTGCACTGACCACGCCATCAGTCGTGCCCTTGAGCCGCTCAACCATCGCCTGGATTTCCTGGGTGCTGCGCTGAGTACGACTGGCCAACGCGCGTACTTCATCGGCAACCACCGCAAACCCTCGCCCGGCAGCACCGGCACGAGCGGCTTCGATAGCCGCATTGAGTGCCAGGAGATTGGTCTGCTCGGCAATCGAGCGGATCACATCCAGCACGGTGACGATAGAAGTCACATCGCTTTGAAGGCTCTTCATGGAGATACCACTCTCATCAAGCTCCACGGTGAGTGCCTGAATTCGAGTCATGCTGCCATTGACTATTTGCCTCGCATGTCGGGACTGCCTGTCAGTTTCGACGGCTGCGTCGGCAGCGTTTTGTGCGCTGGCCGATACTTCCTGTGCCGCCGATGACATCTCATTGATCGCCGCGGCCACCTGGTCGGTTTCCTGGCGCTGCTTATCCATGGCACGGTCAATATGCCTGCTCTGCTCGGCCACATGGCTCACAGATCCATTCAACTGCTCGCTCATGGCGACGATCTGGCTGACGAGGCTGTGAATCTGATCGATAAACGCATTGAACGAACCGGCAAGTTGCCCAAGCTCATCTCGACTGACCACCGGCAGACGCCGCGTCAGATCGCCCTCGCCCGCAGCGATTTCATCAAGGTGGGCCCGGATCAGGGTCAAGGGACGCAAACTGCGCTTGACCAGCAGTAAAGCCAACACACCGATAATGCCAACCAGCACACAAGCAATGATGGCGATGCTGAACATCAAGCTGTGCACCCGCGCATCAACATCAGCCCGCACCTTGGCGACCTGAACGTCGATACTGTCCAGATTGATCGCCGTGACCACGACCATGTCCCACTTGGGCAAATAAAAACTGTACGCGAGCTTCGCCACCACCTTATCGGTGTTGACCAGCCCACCTGAATAGGTGACGAAGTGAGTCTCATTTTTTGCCGCAGCGACCATTTCGCGGTTCAAGTATTTCCCGTTGATGTCTTTGCGATCACTCATGTTGGTACCGACGCCTTCGCTGCTGTCACCGCGAAACAGGCGTACAACCTGGCTGTCATAACCGATGAAATAGCCGTCATCGCCATACTTCGTTTTCGACAGGCGGCTGATCGCCAAGGCTCGGCTGGACGGATCCCCGGCAGCAGCCTGATCATAAAGTCCGGCTATGGAAGTGCGAGCAATGCTCGCGTAATCCTTGAGCCGAGTGCGGCTCTCCTCAAGCAGTCGCTCGCGGGTCTGAGCGACTTCTTGCTCGGCCTGGGACTGCAAAGTGCCACGGGTGCTCAAACCTGAAACCAGGGCAAACAGCATTACCGGAAACAAGGTCAGCAACAGTATTTTGGTTTTAAACGACATCGTTGAAATCCTTCACCCAATCCTGTGAGGCCGAGGCTTAAAAGGCGGCCTGCGAACATCGCGAGGCCGCGATCAGGGAATCACCAGAGCGCGATGTCGTAGGTAAAGTAGATCCGGTTGCTGTCTCGGCCACGGGAATAATCAGAGCGATAAACATAGTTGCGCAACCGCACACCCAAGCCCTTGAAGGTGCCTTGTTGCACGACATAAGCCAGTTCGGCGTCACGTTCCCACTCTTTTACCGTGGTGTTGGACTTACCGTCGTTGCCGCTCAGATAGCGAGTAGAGAACGTCAGGCCCGGCACGCCGACGGCGGCAAAGTTATAGCCGTAATTAAGCATCCAGGTTTTTTCATCCTCCTCGATGAACTTGCCTATCCCGGCGTTGCTGAACGAGTACACCGTTGCGCCGCTGATAAAGGGCAACCCTGCATCACCGTTGAGGGTCTGGTAGCCGCCGCCGAATGTATGGCCGGAAATGGCGTAGGACAGTTGCCCGCTCAGCATGTTGTTGTCGATCTTGCCACCGTAGGCCGAGCCGGTATCGACACTGTTGAAGTAGCGCAAGTCACTGGTCAGCACGCCGCCGCCCAAGGGTAGATCGTGCTGGACACCTGCAAAATTCTGACGGTAAAAGTTTTCCAGCTCACCGTAGAAGTAACTCAAACGAACGCTCTTCCCCAGCTTGTATTCGGCCCCTGCATAGCTGAAGTCCCCTGATTTATCTCCACCGTAACCGTCGGGCACAATCGGCATGCTGTCGGTGGAATCGCGCAGTTTGAATCGATCCAGGTAGCCCCCGGTGAGGGTGAGGTTTTCGATGTCGATGCTACTGATCTGTGTGCCTTGGTACGTTTGCGGCAACAGACGCGCATCGTTGTAGATCAGCACCGGAGTCTTGGGTAACAAGGTGCCGTATTTGACTGTGGTCTTGGCCAGTTGGGCCTTGGCAGTCATCCCCAGGCTTGCAAACTCGTCTGCCGCACGACCGTCATCATGGACGGGCAGCAAACCCGTACCGCTGCGGCCACGGCCGGAGTCGAGCTTGACCCCGACCAGGCCAAGGGCATCAACACCAAACCCGAGGGTGCCGGGGGTAAATCCCGACTGGTAATCCAACAGAAATCCCTGGGCCCATTCGGTTCGTTCGCTCTTCGCCGTCCTTGCCGACTTGGCACTCAAGCCATGCTCGTCGCGGAAGTTTTCATTGAAATAGACGTTGCGCAATTGCAGTTTGAGCTTGCTGTCATCGATAAATCCTTCTGCGCTGGCACTGGCTAGCGGCAACAAACCAAGAAGTGAAAACAGCGCCCGTTGGGTATGCAAAGTGGTCATGGAAAACTACTCATTGTTGTTATTTGGGGTGCAGAACAGCGCGCGCCTCGCTGGCGAGGCGCCTTGGGAGAAAACAGGTGGCTTGGGTGAATCAGGTGAAGAGACTGATCGCCCCGGTCAGCAGGGCTAGCGCGGTGATGACCAGTGAAGTGAGCACCGCCCATTTGACGGTGGCTTTCTGGAAGTCGCCGATATCGCGATCGACCATCCCCACCAGCAACAGGGTTGAGGCGACCAGCGGACTCATCAGGTGTACTGGCTGCCCGAGAATCGACGCGCGGGCGATTTCCACCGGATCAATGCCATACGCCGCAGCGGCATTCGCCAGAATGGGCACCACGCCAAAGTAATAAGCATCGTTGGACAGAACGAATGTCAGCGGCATGCTGGTAATCGCCACCACCAGCGGGAACAGATGCCCCCAGGACGGCGGAATCCAGTCAACCAGGGTTTGCGCCAGGGAGTCGACCATCTTGGTGCCGGAGAAAATCCCGGCAAAGATGCCGGCGGCAAACACCAACAGTACGACGGTCATGGCGTTGCCCGAATGGGCGAGGATGCGTTCCTTCTGAATATCCAGTTGCGGATAGTTGATCATCAGCGCCAGTACAAAGCCGATCAGGAACAGGATCGCGGAATGCATGATCCCCATCACCAGTGCGACCATCACCGCGATCACCAACAGCAGATTGACGTAGGCCAGTTTCGGTCGCTTGTGCGGAGTGTCTTCAAGAATCGCCTTGATGTAGCAATCTCCCCCGCCGCTTTCCAACTGGATATTGCCGATCCGTTTGCGCTCGGCACGGCCCAGCAGAAACGCGGTGAACACCACCCACATGGCGCCGCCAATCATGGTCGGCAGCAACGGTACGAAGTATTCACCGGCATCCAGGCCCAGCGCCGCGATCGCTCGGGTCGCCGGCCCTCCCCAAGGCGTCATGCCACTCATGATGCTCAGAGAAAGCATGGCGATGGTCGCCAGAATCATCGGGTTCATCCCGATACGTTTGTACAGGGGCAGCATTGCCGCACAGGTGATCATGTAGGTGGTGGTGCCATCACCGTCCAGGGCCACCAGCAGCGACAGCAACGCTGTGCCGACAGCGATTTTCATCGGGTCGCCGTTGACGCGTTTGAGGATCTTGCGAATCAGCGGGTCAAACAGACCGGCGTCGATCATCAAGCCGAAAAACAAGATCGCGAACAGCAGGAGCGCGGCCGAAGGAGCGACCATTTTCAAGCCGTCGAGCATCATCTTGCCGGTAGTGCCACCGAAACCGCCAATGACGGCAAACACAATCGGCACCACCGTCAGCGCGACAATCGGCGATAACCGTTTGGTCATTATCAGGACGGTGAAGACCACCACCATGGCCAATCCAAGCAATGCGAGCATAGGTCAGTTCTCTTGTTCTTATGAGTAGCGTGGCCGACGCACAGGCGCGCGACCCCGTCCCCGCCAGACGGCACGATCAACGGTGCCTGGCGGGAGTTATTCATTGAGGTATTTAAGGGGCTGGATTCAGCCTTGAGCGGTCAAGCGTGTTCGGTGACCTTCAGGCCATCCCAGTCGGGGTTCTGGACTTGGGCTGGGGGTGCGGCAGGCGAAGGTTTGCCGTCCAGAGTCCGCATCAGTGTTTCGCGATCACAGGCGTTCTCCGAGATGGACATCACCACGGTAGCCACGGCGTTGCTTGCCAGGCTGGTCAAAGCCCGGGCTTCCGACATGAAACGGTCGATACCGATCAGCAAGGCAAGGCCGGCCAAGGGAATGTCATGGATCACTGTCAGCGTCGAAGCCAGCGCGACAAAACCGGCACCGGTGACGCCCGCTGCACCCTTGGAGGACAACAGCATGATTGCCAGCATGGTCACGGTCTGTGTCAGGCTCAGTTCGATGTTGCAGGCCTGAGCAATGAATACCGCTGCCAGCGAGAGGTAGATGGCCGTACCGTCGAGGTTGAACGAATAACCCGTTGGCAGCACCAGCCCTACCACGCCTTTCTTGCAACCCAGGGCTTGCAGCTTTTCCAGCATCCGCGGCATCACCGGCTCGGTGGAGGAAGTCCCGAGCACCACCAGGAATTCTTCGCGGAAGTAGCGCAGCAACTTCCACAGACTGAAGCCATTCGCCCGGCAAATGCTCCCCAGCACCACAAAGACGAAGAAGGCGCAGGCGACGTACAGCGTCATGATCAGCTTGGCCAACGAGCCCAGCGATGTAATACCGTACTGGCCCACGGTGAACGCCAAGGCGCCAAAGGCACCGATCGGAGCGAAGCGCATCAGGTAGGAGAAGATCTTGAACACCATGTGCGAGGCGGATTCCAGTACATCCAGCACCGGCTTGCCACGCTCGCCTATGGCCGACAGCGCGAAACCGCAAAGCACCGCGATGAACAACACCGGCAGTACTTCACCTTTATTGAAGGCACCGATGAACGTGTCGGGGATGATGTGCATGAAAAACTCGACCACTCCCAGCTTCGCGGCCGAATCGGTGTACTGCGACAAGCCCTTGGTGCTCAACTGGGTGGGGTCGATGTTCATGCCCACACCGGGTTTGAACAGGTAGACCGACACCAGGCCAATAATCAGGCTGATCACGGTCAACGCCAGGAACAGCAGCATGGTCTTGCTCAACAGGCGTCCGAGGGAGCGTTTATCGCTCATACCCGCGATACCCGTGACGATGGTGCAGAACACCACCGGAGCGATCATCATCTTGATCAGTTTGATGAAGGCATCACCCAGCGGCTTCAAGGCGATGGCCTGTTGCGACCAAAAATGTCCGACCAGTACGCCCAACAGCACGGCGCAGAGAATCTGAAAGTAGAGCGATTTTACAACTTTCATGGCATCACCCATTTTTAGAATTGTGCTGATGCAAAAACGGCAATGACTAGGGGACGTTATCCGGCGAGTCGTTGGGAAGCCGCGGCGTAGACAAAACCGGAGAACAGCCTGCGCGATGTACGCACTACCGAAGCACGAATGGTCTCACCCTGAGCGCCGGTGTAGGACAATACGACATCTATTCCACCACTAGGGTGTTCAATGCGTACTTGCTGCAAGCGCGGCTCGCTAACCCCGCCGAGCAATTGCGCGACCACACTGCCTTCAGTGACACAAGCAGTGGCCAGGCCGATGGAACCGGTGATCGCCAAGGCCCGGTGGCAATTGTGTGGCATGAAGTAGCGCACCTGGATCGTGCCGCCAGCCTTGGCCGGTGAAACCAGTACAGGCTTGGGGATCACTTTGTCGCTGACATCACCCAAGCCCATTGCCAGGCCAGCTTGCAGTCGCAAGGCCTCCAGGTGGCGCAGAAATTCTTTGTCGGAATCCAGCTCAGCAGGACTTTCATCACCGCGCTTACCCAGCTGGCCGGCTTCGACGATCATCATCGGCATCGCCATGTCGATGCAGGTCACTGCAATACCGTCGATCAGATCCTGCGTTTGCCCAGTCGGGAAAAGCTTGCCCGTCTTGCTGCCCGCCGCATCCAGGAAGGTCAGTTGTACAGGAGCGGCAGTACCCGGCACACCATCGATGGCGGTGTCGCCTTCATAGCTGACCTTGCCACCCGGGGTCTGTACCTCGGCGTTCACAAACGTCCCCGTGTTGAGGTTGCGAATACGCACACGGGTCAGGTCTTTAGTGCCTTTTACCAACCCCTGCTCGATGGCGAACGGGCCAACGGCGCAAAGCATGTTGCCGCAATTGGGCGCAGTGTCGACTCGACGCTGGGAGACCATGACTTGAACGAACAGGTAGTCGACATCCGCGTCAGGATGCAGCGACGGGCTGACGATCGCCACCTTGCTGGTTTGTGGACTACCGCCACCGATGCCGTCAATTTCCAGCTCATGGCCAGAACCCATAAGGTTGAGCAGCAGCTCATCACGGTCTTCGATCGCAACAGGTAGATCCCAGGCGAGAAATACCGGGCCCTTGGAAGTACCACCGCGCATTAGCACACAGGGAATTCGTTGCATGAATACTGACTCTTGTTGATCAATGGGGGTTATTGATGTCTTGTGAGCAAGAGTCGCAGGCTTTAAAAATTGTTTCCAATGCAAATATCAGCCTGATTATTGCGTTTGACGCATGATGAATCTAGGATGAACTGGCTGAATAACGCTCGTCTGCCGAGAGAAAAAAAGTGAATTATGAGCTCAATGACATCCGATCTTTCGTGAAGATCGCGGAACTTGGAAGCTTCCACGAGGCTGCCGATGCATTGCATCTCTCTCAACCTGCGTTGAGTCGGAGAATGAAAAAGCTTGAAGAGGGATTGGGAACAGCGCTTCTTGATCGCACGACAAGAAGGGTCAGCCTCACCAGCGTTGGGCGAGACTTCCTGCCCAAGGCACGACGCCTACTGGATGACTTCGACGACTCGATACTAAACATCCGCGAGCTGGCGGAGCGGCAGAGCGGCCGTGTCACCCTCGCCTGCATCCCCACCGCAGCCTTCTACTTCCTCCCTTCGGTCATCCGCCTCTACAACGAGCGCTATCCGCAAATCCGCATTCGTTTGCTTGATCTCAGTGCGAACGAAGGACTGGAGGCTGTTCTGCGTGGCGAAGCCGACTTTGGCATCAACATGATGAGCGGCCAGCACCCGGACATTGAGTTTGTGCCGTTGGTCAACGAGCCTTTTGTTTTGGCGTGTCGACGCGATCATGAGCTGGCCGGGCGCAGTTCGGTCACCTGGTCTGAACTGAGCAATTACCGCCTTATCGGGGTCGGTCGCCTGAGCGGCAACCGCATGTTGCTGGACCACGCTTTGTCGGGCTTGAGCTGGCGTCCACAGTGGTTCTATGAGGTGCAACACCTGTCTACATCGCTGGGCCTGGTAGAAGCTGGATTAGGCGTTTCGGCAATGCCGAGCCTCGCAATGCCGGCGGTGGATCATCCAACCTTGGTGAGCGTCCCCTTGATAGAGCCTGTCGTGAACCGATCGCTGGGACTGGTTTACCGAAGAGGCGCCTCACTCTCTCCGGCAGCGGAAAAATTCGTCTCGATACTGCTGGAACAGTGGGAGCAATGACCCCTCTCGTCCTGCCTGCTTTAATAAGTGCATAGGGCAACTCGTCCCGCGCGCGCTCACTGAATGCAGGCGTATATTGGTATTGGCGATCCAGGAAGTTGAGGCCGTAGGGGTCGCCAATGGTGTAGAGGATGAGAGTGCTGGCAAAAACCAACGGATAACCCGGAATGCTGGAGGTGCGACATGAGCCAATATCAACGCCTCTTTCTGATTGTCGGTCCAACCATGCGTCACACGCCGGCGATGGAGCGGGCAGTCGCACTTGCCAAAGCCACTGACGCAGTGCTGCATATCGCGGTGTTCATTGAAGACGTCGACATCTTGGGGTTGATGAGCGGGAATGAGCAATTTCGCGAGATCTGTCAGCAAGAGAACCAGAAGTGGCTGCAAGATGAAGCCCAACTGATACGTGGCAATGGCATTGCGGTGACCACCGAAGTTGTATTGGCTCGGGACGTACTTCAAGAAATCCTTCAGCATGTGAAAGACTTGCAACCGGACCTGGTTATCAAGGACGTACACCACGAATCAGCACTCAAACGCGTATTCGTCACGCCTCTGGATTGGCATCTGCTGCGCGATTGCCCGGTTGCTGTTCATCTGGTCAGCGAAGTCAGGTGCCCACTTCCGCGGGTGATAGTGGCGGCAGTGGATTTGTCGCATCCAGAGCACCAGATCAACGACCTCAATGACCGGATCATCGTGGCTGCGCAGCGGATGGCCATGCAGTGCGATGCAGAGCTGCACCTGCTGCACGCCTTCGACCCATCGCTGACACATATCTCTGACGCCGGTGCCGGCGCCGTGACGATGCCGGGCTTCAGCACCGATGTACGCCGGTCACTGAACAAATCCTTCATTACGCTGGCTGAAAACTACCGCGTGCCCTCTGAACGACAACACTTCATTGAAGGGCCGCCCACCAAAGTGATGTCCGACTTCGCGGCCCACACCCGAGCCGATGTGATGATCATGGGCGATACGCACCGTAAAGGGCTGCACAAGCTGATTGGCAGTACTACAGAGCACGTGTTGTATAAGGTGCCCTGCAATGTTTTGGCAATTAAGGCGCAGGTAGATCAATAACGGATCCGCTTTTAGTGCACGACGGCAGCGTTGGCGGCCGAACAGGCCGCGACGCTCGGCTCGCTGAATGGGTTTTTGTGAATTTCAGTCTATTCTTCCGCCTTCGAGAGCAGTTTTTCGATTAACGGCCTGGCGCCTACAAACATCTTTAAGCTATTGATAAATAATATGTTTTTATAATTTCAAGGCCCGAATATCGCGCTATAAACATTTGCTTACAAAGCAGCAGCTCGCTAAAGCCCGAGTCTGCTACTACAAGTGATAGGTTGAGCTGCCTGAATCGGCCATAAGATGCACAGCCTCGATTATGCGCATCCACCTACCCTCCCTCCCTGCCTTCTTGGCTTATGTTGCACTTTCCTGCCTGTTTGCGGCCGCATGGTTCACCCACCCTGCCCCTGTGCATTCTTCCTTTGCCCTGATGAACCCGGTGAGAGCTGTGGCTGAGCAAGTAGCCAAACCCATTTATACCAGCCGTTTTGCCTCGTCCGGGCTGGTGGACTTCGTGCATTCCTCGGCGGTAACCGCCTTGCCTGACGGTAGCCTGATGACCGTCTGGTTCGCGGGTACGCGTGAAGGCGCAGCCGATGTGCAGGTGCGCTCTGCCCGCTTCGACGCGCAAACCGGCGAATGGGGTGCGGAACAGGTATTGGCGACTCGACAGTCGACCCAACTGGGCACTGGTAAATACATTCGAAAACTGGGTAACCCGGTCGTTGCACTCGCACCGGATAACCGGCTCTGGTTGTTCTACGTGTCCGTGTCCATGGGGGGCTGGGCCGGTAGTGCGGTCAATGTAATGGTCTCTGAAGACTATGGACGCCAATGGTCGGCGCCGCGCCAATTGATCACCTCGCCCTTCTTGAATATCAGCACCCTGGTACGGTCGGCCCCGGTGTTTCACGCCGACGGTTCCATCGGCTTACCGGTCTACCACGAATTTCTGGGCAAGTTTTCCGAGTACCTGTACTTGAGCGCAGACGGTGAGGTGATCGATAAATTCCGCATCAGCCATGGCAATAACTCATTGCAACCCACGGTCGTTCCGCTGGATGGACAGCGCGGCATCGCCTTGCTGCGCTATGCCGGCAACACCCACCATCGAGTACTGGCGACCCGCACTGAAGACGCCGGGCAAACCTGGAGCGAGCCTTATCCGCTCGATCCCTCGAACCCCAATTCTTCGTTGGCGGCCATAGCGACGCCCGAACATGGGCTGCTGGTGGCACTCAATGACCTGCAAGAGGGGCGCTTCAAACTGAGTCTTTATGGCACCGACGCAAAAATGGACGATTGGCGCTCGCTGCGCGACCTCGACAAATCGCCTGATCCAGAGGGCGATACGTTTTCACCCGAGGCCTACAAGGAAATCATCGGCAGAGAGTTTCGCGGATCCAGTGGCGCACTTCGCCAACCGCTGGAAGCGCAGTTCCTGAACAACCTGGACAGCCGGGTCTGCAAGGAACAAGCCTGCAGTTTCGAATATGAATACCCGTACTTCATCCGCAGTCCCGACGGTATGTATCACCTGGTTTATTCCTGGAACAACACCTTCATCAAGCACGTCACCTTCAACGATGCATGGCTGTCGGAGCGTGCCAAATGATCAACCTTTGGCAAGCGCATCTCAGTTTCACAATGATCATCTTTCTGTTGCTGCCTTCTTTCGGCTTAAAGCGAGCCGCGCAGATCGTGCTGCTGGTTGCATTGCTGGCCGCCAGCTTTATACCGCTGGACGACTTGTCCTTGGCGGCTTACCTGCGCAGCCACATTGATGACCTTGCGATGACGACCTTGGTGTTCATGGTGTGGGGCTGTTTGCGTCGACTGGGTTTCCTGCCGGCTGCTCAGCAGGATAAAACCCGCGTGTTGATTATCTTCGCTGCGCTGGCACTGGCGTTGTATCCGGCAACACTGGGGTTGAGTCATCTGGACCCTTACCGGTTTGGCTTCAGCCCGCGCCCGATGCTGATCTTCTTCGCTCTGCTCACGGCAGGTCTGTTTTACCTGCGCAGCTACCTGGCCGTCGTGATGCTGGCCAGTGCGACCCTGGCCTTCATCGCCGGGGTAAAACCTTCGCATAACTATTGGGATTACCTGGTTGATCCGCTGCTGGGGCTGTATTGCTGCGCGGCATTGCTGATGCTCGCGGCGCGCTGGACGTACGGCTGGCTGAACACACGGCGTGGCGCAGTGAAAGACTCCGGATCCATTTGAGATTCAACGACATTTTTAACAGGGGTACAGGGATGGGTTGGCTGCAATCGAGACGTTTGCATTATTGGCTAGGCGCGACAGCGATTGTGTTTGTGCTGTTTGCATTGCTGCGGGTGGTGTTCTTTTTCGGCTTCTCCGGTTTCGACGCCCGAGCATTGAGCGACGATCATACCGTCCTGGAAACCCTGGGCATCGGCTTTCGTTTCGATCTGCGTTTGGCCATCCTGGTGATGTTGCCACTGGCGTTGCTGGCCTGGATTCCTCGTTGGAATCTTGTCAGCAGCCGCCTGCTTCGCCGATTGGCACGCGTGTATCTGTCAGTCGCCCTGGGCGCCCTGCTGCTGATCTATATCGTCGATTTTGGCCATTACGCCTATCTGGGCGTACGGATCAATGCCACCGTGCTGCGCTTCATAGACGACGCGCAAATATCCCGTGACATGGTTTGGCAAACCTACCCGGTTATCTGGATATCGCTGGGGTGGCTGGCAACGGTCGCCCTGGTGACGCTGGCCCTGGTGCGCCTGGAGCGCGTGACGCTGGACCGCCCCCGTAAAGCCATTCACCCGCTCTCCGTTACATGGGGTAGCGCGTTGATGGTCGTGTTGGTGCTGTTGGGTATTTTGGGCCGTGTCGAGAACATGAACCTGGAAAACCCTGTCCCGTTGCGCTGGAGCGATGCGTTCTTCTCCGGCAATAACCAGGTCGCTGCGCTGGGCTTGAACCCGGTGATTTTCCTCTACGACACGGTCAAGGTCGGCCAGTCGCGTTATGACGAAGCGCAAGTGCGCGAACACTATGCCGTGATTGCCAAGTACCTGGGCGTGGACCAGCCCGATCCGCAAACCCTGAACTTCGTCCGTCACCAGGCGCCACAACCCTACAAAGTGTCGAGCACACGGGCGCCGAACGTGATGTTTGTCATGCTCGAGTCGCTGGGTACCAGTGCCGTCGGCGCCTATGGCAACCCGATCAATCCGACACCCAACATCGATCGACTGGCCACACAGAGCTGGTTCTTCGAGCACTTCTATGTTCCGGTCACCGGGACCGCAAAAACCGTTTGGGCCAGCATTAGCGGGGTTCCAGACGTCACTCGACAGGAAACCGCGACGCGTAATCCGCTGATCACCAAACAGCACACATTGATCAATGCCTTCACCGGTTACGAGAAGATCTACACCATTGGCGGCAACTCCGGTTGGGCCAACATGAATGCCTTGATCCGGCAAAGTATCGACGGGGTTCGTTTGTTCGAAGAGCGGGACTGGAAATCCCCGGTGGTGGATGTCTGGGGGATTTCAGATCTGGATCTGTTCAAGGAAACCGACAAGATCCTGCAAGCGCTGCCCAAGGACAAACCGTTCTTTGCCTATGTGCAGACGGCCGGTAACCATCGTCCCTTCACGATTCCCAAGAGCAATGACGGATTCGAGGTCAAGCACCCTACCCTCGCCGAAGTTCAGGCGGCGGGATCGCGCAGTGTCGAGCAGTACAACGCCGTGCGCCTGCTGGACTTCAACATCGGACGCTTGATGGAAATTGCCAAAGCGGGTGGTTACTACGACAACACCATTTTCGTGCTGTTTGGCGACCACAACACCCGTATCGCCCAGATCCCTTTCCTGGCACCGGCTTATGAGCAACTGGGTCTGGAAAGTAACGCGGTGCCCATGATCATCCATGCACCGGGCCTGCTCGGCACGCGGACCGTCAAGGAAGCGGTCGGCCTGGTGGACTTGCTGCCAACCGTGGCGGGCATGGCCGGCCTTGAGTTTCGCAACAGCGGCCTGGGGCGTGACATCCAGCAGCCTGCGCCCGAGGGTGAACGCGTAGTGCCGTTGGTATTGCGTGAAGGCACGTTCCCGTTGATTGCGGGCGTCACTCAACACTACATGGTGCAGATGGAGCACGACGGCAGTTCGCCGACGCTGCACGACCTGGCCTCCGCGACGCCGCTGGACAACGTGGCCGGGCAAAACCCTGAAGAGTTCAAGCGCCTGGTGCAACTGACCCGCGGCATGCATGAAACGTCCAGGTTGATGTTGTACCAGAACGTGCGCAAGTAACCGGGATCGGGGTCGGCTACCGCGCCGACCCCGATAGTGTGCCGACACTATTGTCTAATCGCGATCCTCATCCTGCCCTTCCCTCCATTCCTCGGGATGGACCTTGAGATAGCTGCTGACGGCGACGCCTAAAGTCGGAAAAAACGCAGCTTCGCCAAACCGCTCGAATAGTCCGAAGCGCTTCAACTTGTCTTTGACAGGGTCCTTCATCTCGGCCACGCACAACGTGATGCCAGCCTCGTTCAAGGTTTGGTCCAGTTCAGCCAGCATGTCGGCGGAAGTCACATCCACGCTGGTGACCGGTTCGGCTGCTACCACCAGCCAACGAACCGGCGTGGGTGATGTCGCCACGGCGTCCAGCACTCGGTCATGGAACAGTTCTGCGTTGGCAAAAAACAACGGCGCATCCCAGCGAAACAGCACCAGGCCGGGAATAAGGCGCGCATCCGGATAACGCGTGATGTCGTGATAGCCCTGGACGCCTTTGGCGCGACCCAACACCGCAGAATACGGCCGCCAGCCATCCCATAGAAACTCGATCACCGCGACAACGATGGCCAGGCCAATGCCCTCGATGGCGCCGAATACGGCCACACCGAGCGTACAAACGATCGATAACCAGAATTCCCAGCGCTGGATACGATAGATCCGTCGCAGATCGGCGACCTCGATCAGGCCGATAGCCGAAGCGATGACCACCGCCGCCAGTGCGCTGGTGGGCAGGTTTTTCAGCAAATCCGGGGCATACACCAGCAATAAGGCAACAGACAGCGCTCCAACCACGCCGGCAAGTTGGGTTTGGGCCCCCGCCGCCTCGGCCACAGGTGTGCGTGACGAGCTGCTGCTGATTGGAAACCCCTGGAACAAACCGCCGGCAAGGTTGGCGACGCCGAGCCCTACCATCTCCTGGTTTGGGTCGACATAGGTCTTGGTCCGCGCCGCATAAACGCGCGAGAGCACACTGGTGTCGGCGAACGAGACAAGCGCAACGGCGCAACCTCCGATCACTACAGGAACGATATCGGCACGGCTGATCCAAGGGATGGCAAACGCCGGCAAGCCTTGGGGCAGCAAACCGAGGACCGCGACATTGTGGGTTGTAAGGTCAAGCACGCCAACGGCGACGGTGGCGCCTGCCACGGCGATCAGAATCCCCGGCACGCGCTTTTTGTCCTTGAGCAACAAGATGACCGCCACGGTGGCTGCACCGATCATGAAGGTGGTCCAGTTGGTTTTTCCATCCATCACCGAGGTGGCAATGGCCCACAGGTTGCGCAGCGGTCCGTCGGATTCAATCGAAAAGCCGAAAAACTTGGGTAGCTGACTGATCAATACCGTCAGCGCGATGCCGTTCATGTAGCCATAGCGGATCGGTTTGGATAGCAGCTCGGTGACAAAACCCAGCCGCGCGACACCCGCCAGGATGCACACCACCCCCGAGACGATCGCCATCATGCCGGCAAGGGCGATCGCCCGATGCGGGTCACCGCCGGACAGCGGCAAGACTACGGCGAGAATGATGGCTGCCAATGAGGAATCCGGCCCCAGCACCAGGATTCGGCTGGGGCCGAACAACGCATAAGCGAGCAATGGAACGATGGTCGCGTAAAGGCCATAAATGCCGGGCACCCCCGACGCCACCGCGTAGGCGATGCCGACGGGCACCAGCATGGTGGTGAGCACGAGTCCGGCCACAATGTCGCGCCGCAACCATGTCATCTTGTAGCGGCTCAACGTCCGCAGCCCCGGCAGCCAACGGCTCAAGCCGGTTTGATCGCCAGTATGCCTGTGCGTAATCCGGCCCGGTTCGGGAACGGGTGGCGGAGCATCCGAATCGCTCATGGGACTTTAGCCCTCAGAGATAACAAACAGCGTGCAGTAGATTCATTCTGGGTCAAGTCTGCGATCTTGCTCAGTAGTGAGTGAAAAATTCAAAGATGGACCAGGCAACCTGCACACTCATCGTCGACCGCACCGACTCCAATAGCGTGCCTCCCAGTGTCGCAAATTCATAAATTCTCGCCGATCACACGATGTTTTTTCTCCTGGGTCTCAGCCAATGATGCCAATGTGCCTTTATTGCACCTTACGCTGACCTCTTGATCGCCATCTATTAGCTGACTCAGGAATTACGGACTATGGGAAGCTGGAAAATCAGGACTCATCTGCTAGTGCTTACCAGCACTTTGCTCCTGGGTTTGTTGTGTGTCGGCGGGCTTGGACTCTTGGGAATGCAATCTGCGGTACGCAGTCTGGAGACCGTGTACCTCGATCGGGTCGTGCCGTTGCGGGACTTGAAAAAAATCGCCGACCTGTACGCCGTGGACATCGTCGATGCCACCCACAAGGCACGCAATGGCAACTTCACCAACGCTGAATCATTGACCCGGATAGAGCAAGCGCAGAGGGAAATCGATCAGACGTGGCGCGCATACAAATCAACAGAGCTGATCCCTGCAGAAACCCGTTTGATCGCGCAAATCGACCCGCTGATGGAAGCGACCCACGGTCCATTGCAAAACTTGCAGGGCCTGCTGCGCCAAAGCGACGCCGCCGGTCTCGCGCGTTTCGCGACAGATCAGCTGTATCCACTGATCGATCCCTTGTCAGCCAAGTTTTCCGAGTTGATCGAAGTTCAACTGGTGGAGGCCAAGAACCAGTTCGAGCAAAACCAGAGCGCCTATACCTCCAGTCTCCAGCTCAGCCTGTTGATTCTGGCATTGGCCCTGATCGCGGGCGTGGCCTACACGGTCTTGTTCTCCCGCCTGTTGAGCCGCCAGCTCGGTGCCGAACCGGCAGAACTGGCGGCCATCAGTTCGAACATCGCCCAAGGGAAACTCGCCGCTACACAGTTTGATCAGCAACAGTCGACGGGGGTGCTGCACTCCGTCCAGGCGATGCGCCACAGCCTGAGCGAGATGATCGGCAAGATCAGCCAGGCCTCCGGGCAGATAGAAGGTGCCACGCTGCAATTGTCTGCGTCCTCCGAACAAGGATTGAGCAGCGCCGCACTGCAAAGCGAGACAGCCTCCTCCATGGCGGCCACGGTAGAAGAGCTTTCCGTCAGCATCACTCACATCGCCGACAATGCTCGACAGGCCCAGAGCACCGCACAGAAAGCAGGCGAAATCACCAGCGAAGGCATGGAGGTCATGCAGGCCTCCATCCAGGAAATGGGCCAGATTGCCGATCTGGTGACACAAAGCTCATCGGACATCGATCAACTGGCGATTCAGTCCAACGACATCAGCCTGATTGTCGGTGTGATTCGGGGCATCGCCGAACAGACCAATCTCCTGGCCCTCAATGCCGCCATTGAAGCGGCACGCGCGGGCGAGCAAGGTCGCGGCTTCGCCGTGGTCGCCGATGAAGTGCGCAGCCTGGCCGCCCGCACAGCCCAATCCACCACGGAAATCGTTGCCTTGGTCAATGCCATACAAAGCGGCATGATCAAAGCCAAAGACAGCATGGCCGCCGGCTGCGAGCGCGTGACTCATGGTCAGAAACTGGTCGAAAGCGCGGGCCATTCCATGGGCAGGATCAAGGGTGTGCTGGACGAATCCCTTGCGGCCGTCAGTTTCATTTCGGTGTCGCTCCAGGAACAACGCGCCGCCAGTGAACAGGTCGCCTGCAACGTCGAGAAAGTAGCGCAAAGTGTGGAAGAGAACGCCACCGCCCAAAGCGGGATCGTGCGCACAACCCAGGAACTCAAGGCGATGTCCGATGGGCTGGGCATCATGCTGCAGCGGTTCAGCTTCTAAAAGGCCTGGCCCCCGTCAAACCAGTCAACGGCTGACGGGGGCGGTACTGAGCATTTTTCACACCTTAGCTCCGAGGTTCTATATTTGCTTCATCCGCGCTACCTGATGATACAAGGGCGGATAGTGTACCCAGCGTGTTTTCCAGGGTGCCCACCAGGTCATTCGGAGCACTACGATCAAGGAAATAAAAGCTGCCACCCAGCCTGAATATCCAACAGTCTCTCCGAACATCACTCCAAGAGTGGCTACTCCATGTGCATTCCCCACCCAGGCATCCAAGCAAAACAGAGCCCCCAACCCAAAGATCAATACGCCAAGTTCGTGTTTAAGTTCATCATCCTTTTTCACGATTTCACATTTGGATTTGTACAGCTCCCAAGCATAATCATCGTTCTCTTTGAAGGCATGCTCCTTCAATTCAGACATCAAGACATACCCGAATGGTCGGCTTGAAGAAACATCATTGGAATCAAATATCCCCCATGGAGCGAACACGCCAATAGCTCTGAACAAGTTCCCACAGAATGGAATTAACAGTGAGACAGTCAGACAAAAAGCAGCCACACCCACAAGGATTAATCCCGCGTGCTTCCACATTTCCTCCGTCGACAGTGACAAGCTCAAGAGGTTTTTCCCTGCACAGAACGCTAGCGCTGCATCCAGGAAAAGCACCACGTAAGTCAACTGAACCCCCCACCGAAGCTCCCAGGCCTTCTCAATGAAGCTTGCTGAAAAATCAGCTATGGCACTATCAGATTTTGTAACGCTCTTGGTCATATCTAACTTCCATGCATCAACGGGCGGTTTTGACAAAAGGGATACTAACCAATGAAAGAGCAGACTTCATTCTTGATGCTGGAGGCCGTTAGAGACGCTTTGTTGGAATGCAACTGCAGTGCAGTTTCAAACCCTAAATCAGGAGTATCTCGCACTATAGCCACCGCGCGCTTCAACTCTGTCGCCGTAAGGTGCGGGCCATCGTCCGCTTTGTAGTCGGGATGCAAACTTTCACCATCGGATATTGAATACAAAAACATCAAACCCCAGATCGCATACAACGAGTCGAAAGGCGACTTGCTCATATCGAACGCCAGGTGATTTGACATTATCAAATATGACTCTGCGTCCGGCAGCGCTTCGAAAGCATCAAGTTCTTTTAAAAAGTCGTTACCCTCCCAGATGACCGGCTGCCCGGACAATGCAACCGCCATTCCTTCGGAGAACCAAGTTTGCAAGGCGTACAGGTTTTGCTGCCCGAGCAACTGCTGTTGGAAAATATGCACCATTTCATGGTGAATGAGTTGTTGAGCAACTTTTAGCGATCTGCTTTCGTTTTCATTCCCCGGATTGATCTCAAGATTCGGGGAAATAGAAAGCTTGAGAAAGTCGTAGTGTGCGCTTCCACCGTAGCCTGGCGAGATATCTACCCTAGGCATTTTATGGGTATCTGAGTCAACTTCAAACTGCGCGCAACACTTGCGGAATGCATTTTTTATTTCTTCCCTGCCCCATGCTCGCAAGGTGTCGGAAAAGTGATCTGTAAAATAGAAGTTGTTTTCCATTACGTGACAAGCTCCAAATCATCATTTTGAGTCGATTGACATTGGGGGGGTCGTTGTAAATACAAGGGCCCACGCTTATTTATTTCGAGTTTGTCGAATATAGCTATTCCCTGCCTCAAACTATATCGGTAGCAATCATACTGAATTTTGCAAGCAAGCCCGCACAAGCCATTTCCTTGCTGCTCTAGAAAGTTTTCCCTATAGACAGTCGTCGACCTCATCTCGTAGGTCCCGGCGTTTGAAGGTTTCAAGGGCTGCACCCGGTTGCCGAAGTTAGTCTAGGATTTATGTGAACGACCGGCCTGGGTACGGCCCAGGCACTTTTGTCTGGCCCACTCAAAGGGAGACGCCAACGTGAGTACCTTGAAACTTCATCCTGCCCTGGACAATGGTATCCAACCCGCCGACGCGAATTTCACCGGTGGCACCCTGCAATGCCTGTGTGCGACCGACAAAGTCGAGGTCCGGATCGACGCGCAAACCCTGCATAACCACGCGTGCGGCTGCAGCAAATGCTGGAAACCGCAAAACGCGATATTCGCCGTCATTGCCGTGGTGCCTCGGGACAAGGTCAGCGTCACTGCCCACGGCGAAAAACTGGCCATTGTCGACGAAAAAGCCACCATCCAGCGCCATGCCTGCAAGCAGTGCCACGCCCATCTCTTTGGGCGCATCGAGAACAAGGACCATCCGTTTTATGGCCTGGACTTCGTCCACACCGAGCTATCTCCCCAACGAGGCTGGGCTGCACCAGGCTTCGCGGCGTTCGTGTCCTCCATCATCGAAACCGGCACACCGCCAGCGCAAATGAAAGCCATCCGTGAGCGCCTGCGCTCTATCGGCCTGGAACCCTATGACTGCCTGTCCCCGGATTTGATGGACGCAATGGCGACTCATGTCGCCAAACAGAAAGGCCTGCTGCCTGCCGCCTGATTGATCGGTCGCCGCGGTTTCTTCGCCGGACCGCGGCCCCCGGGCAGCTTGTTTGGGGATCTGTCGTCAGCGACGTCGAGAAATGGCGAACGCCGGCAGCGCTTCAATCCTCTGGGGGTTTTCTGAACACCAGCAGCTTCCCGGTTGCACGCTGCACCACCTTGTCATTCTGATTCAGCGTTTCCATGAACAGCGTCACCACGCCCCGATCCGGTTTGGAGGCTGACGGTTCGATGGCCTGCACCTTGCTGAACAGGCGTAACACGTCATCCGGATAAGTCGGTGTCGGCCAGCTCAGCTCGATGCCCAGGCCAATGATGCCGTCCGCCAGGGGGACGCTGGCCACCAGCATCTTCATGGTCAGGGCCGCAGTGTTCCAGCCGCTGGCCGCCAGACCGCCGAACAGACTCAACTCGGCCTCTTCGGCACTCAAATGGAAAGGTTGCGGGTCGTATTCGCGAGCAAACGCCAACATCGCTTCTTGATGGACGCGAACAGGGTCGCTTTCAAACTCCTGACCCAGACTCAGGTCATCGAGGTAGAGTTTTTCCCAGGCATGCAGGGTCATGATTCATTCCTCCGCAGTGCATTACGAATAGCCGATGTCGCTGAGATCGATCGCCACCAGCAAGGCGTGCTCATCCGCCTGGCCGTCGGCCTTGCGTCGATAGGCGCGCCGCTTGCCAGGCATGCGCAAGCCGTCGGTTTCAACATAGCCATGAACGTACTGCGCGGCAGTCAGGCCACCGCTGACATCCACGTTGTAGTCGTGACGACGTAACAGAAAGTCTGCACCGAAGTAGAAATCCTGCACCGCGCAGTGCGTGGCGATTGTCTCGGGGAAGGTCACCCGCAAACGACGCCAGCGCTCCGAGCCCTCGTGCCAGGGCTCGACTTCCTCGGTCACGACACCCGGCCAGGTGAACTGGAAAGGCATTGTCAGGTACGACCAAAGCGCGTAACCGTTGAAGTACGCTCGGTGCAGGGGATCCCAGGGACTGTTTTCCCCATGGTCGCGAAAGGATTCTCTGGGTTTCGATCGCTCGGCGATTACCTTGCCGGCGGTATTTTCGATGGCGATTCGATTCGGGGTGTAGGCGGTGAATTGGTCGGCCCCACCAAAGGGCGTCACCGAGGCCCGCTGCTCATGCAGCCAGACGGTCATCTGCCGTGGCGCGCTGTCCTGGGTCAGCCCTTTCATGGCCCAGAGCGAGCCCCCGGTCACGATAGTGGCGCGTACCTGGTTGAAACTGCTCCAGCGCTCCAGACCACCATGGGCGATCAGTACGCTATTGAGCAGTTCATCACCCGGTGCATTCATAGTGGCGGCCCTCCTCCCTCCGAAGGCTGATCCCGAACCCATTGCCAGAATAATTGATACCCGACCGCCAGCACCACCGGACCGATGAACAACCCGATGATGCCGCTGGTGACCATCCCGCCAAGCGCGCCGATCAGCACCACCGGCATCGGCACATCAACACCGCGCCCCAGCAGCAGCGGTTTGAGCACGTTGTCCACCAGGCCGGCAACGAAGACGAAGATGGCAAACACGATCGTCACAGTGTTGGCGCCTTCGGTGGCGAACACAAAGGCAATCACCGGAACCGTGATCAGCGTCGCCGGCAATTGCATGATGCCGAGCAACAGCACCCCAAGGGCCAGCAAACCGGCGCCGGGAATGCCCTTGAAGACAAACCCGAGCCCCACCAGCAGCATCTGGATGAACGCGATCCCGACCACGCCCAGCGCGACCGCACGGATCGTTGCGGTGCACAGCGCGGCAATTTTCGGTCCTTTGGCCGGGTCGCTGACCCGCGAGGCAATCTGCACCGCGCTGCGACTGCCGCTCTCGCCATAGGCCATGAAAATACCGGCGATGATCAAGGCGAAAATGAAGGTCAGGAAGCCCATGCCGACGCCGGCCAATTTGCTCAAAAGGGACAGGCTGAAGTGCTTGATCTGCGGGAGGTATTTGGCGGTCAGGTCGGGGAGATTGGTTGAAGCCTCGAGCCACAAGTCAAACAGCGGCTGCCCCACCAATGGCCAACTGGCAATGGATTCGGCGGGGGGTGGCAGGTGAAAGTCGCCGCCCTTGACCACTTCCATCACACGGTCGACCGAGTCGGCTATCGAGGTGCCCAGAAAGTAAATCGGCAACACCAGGATGACGATGGCGATCAGGATAATCAGCGTCGCAATGCGCCCGTCATTCTGCCCCAAGGGCCCTTTCAGACGCGCCTGCAACGGGTAAAGGGTAATCGCCAGGATCAGCGACCACAGCATCAGGTCACGGAACGGGCTGAAGATTTCAAAGCAGAACAGCACCAGAACCGCGATCAACCCAGCCCGGATAAGGACATCGAGCAGCGTGCGCGTCAGCGTTTTTTCGGAGAACGAAGTGGGCTCCATGGAGGCCTCCTGATCACTGCAACGGTACGGGATCGGTTAGCCCAGCATAGTCGTTCGGCGGAAAACGCGTGGATTCAACGCAACTTCAATGGATCAACCAGTCCGGCGGCAATGGCCATGCCGACCAGGTCCGGCAGGGTATTGGCCTGCATGCGTTTCATCACGCGTGAGCGGTAGAGGTCGACAGTTTTTGCGCTCACCCCCAGTTGCTCGGCGATTTCGCGGGTGGTGTAACCCTGCACCAGCGGCAACAAGACGTCGCGTTCCCGTGGGGTCAGCGTGAGCAAACGCGCCTGCAACGCTTCATGCCCCTGATTACCCGAACGGTGGGTCGCGCAAGTGCTCAGGGCCTGTTGCACGCTGTCCAGCAGCAGTTGTTCGTTGTAGGGCTTTTCAATGAAGTCGTGAGCGCCGGCCTTGAACGCACGCACCACGATCGGCACATCGGCGTGACCGCTGACGAAGATGATTGGCAGGTTCAGTTCGCGCAATCGCATTTCTTCCTGCACGTTCAAGCCGCCCATGCCGGGCATGCGTACATCCAGCAGCACACAGGCTGCCAGGCTGGCATCGCAGGCATTGAGGAACTCAACACCGCTGGTAAACGGCAACGCCTTGAGGCCGACTGATTCCAGTAACCAGACCGTTGAATCGAGCATGCCTTGATCGTCATCGACCACATACACCACGTGCTCCGTCACACCCGCCATTGCATTATTCCTGTTGTTGTTTTGTTGGACCGGCAAGCGGCAAGCGACAGCACATCAGCAGCCCGACCGGTTGGCGGCGGGCCTGCAATTCGCCGCCGAAACCTTCGATGATGCTGCGGCTCATGGACAAACCGAGCCCCAGGCCATCGGCCTTGCTGGTATAGAACGGGGTAAAAATCTGCTCCAGTTCGGGCTCGCTCACGCCGGGCCCCTGGTCCTGCACCGTGATGTCCACGGTGGCGGCATTGCCCTGCCCGGCGGTCATCATAATCAGCGAGGGCTGGCCGGGATGTTGTTCGCGGTTGGCATCGATGGCATTGCGCAACAAATTGAGCAGGACTTGTTCCAGCAACACTCGATCGGCATAAACGGGCGGCAGATTATCCGGCAGACGATCCTCGATTGTCACTTGGCAATTACTCGCTTCCCAGGCGCACAAACGCACGGCTTCGCGGGCGACATCGGTGACGTTCAGCGCCTGCATGCGGCGCTGGCCTTTGCGCAGAAACGCGCGCAAACGGCGGATCACTTCCGAGGCGTGCGTGGCGTGATGGGTGATGCGTTCCAGCCCTTGCGCAACCCGGGCGGCCGCCTGGGGGTTGGAATCCACGGTCTGCAAATAGCGCTGGCTGGCGTTGGCGTAATTGACCACCGCGGCCAGCGGCTGATTGATTTCGTGGGCGATGCCCGAGGCCAGTTCACCGAGGGTGACCAGGCGCGCGGTGTGCGCCAGTTCATCCTGATGGCGGCGCTGCTGCACTTCGCGCAGTTCACGTTCGGTCATGTCCCGCGCCACCAGTGAATAGTAGCGCTCGCCACCGGCCGAACGATGCGCCAACAGCACCAGCGACACCGGCACCGACGCGCCACCGCCCGGTGGATGCAAGCGCGCATCGGTGCTCCAGACGCCGTCGCGCTCGGCGCCGCTCCAGCCGTCACGTTGCAGACGCGTCAGGTCTGCGCTGGCGAACAGTTGTGCCAGGACCGGCATCGGCTGTTGCTCGCCTATGCCGAGGATGCGGCGTGCCGCCGGGTTGAGGTAAGTGACTTGCCCCTCGGGGTCGATAAACAGCACCGGATCGGTGTTGACCTCGACGACTTCGGCCAGGCGCCGCTTGTTCTCTTCGGCCTGCACTCTGGCAGTAATGTCCCGGGAGACGCTGACCACCTCGACCACCGTGCCGGTATAGGTTTCACGAATCGCCCGACTGGCGGTTTCGAACCACAGGTAATGCCCGTTCCGATGGCGAATGCGATAGGTCATGGTGTGATAACCGTCCTGCTCCAGCGCATCGCGGGCACGCTGCACCAGGCTTGCCAGGTCCTGGCCATGGAACAGGCCCTGGGCCATTTGCCCGCGCAGTTCTTCCGGCCAATAGCCGAGCAACGTCCATGACGCGGGGGAGGCATCGAGAAAACAGCCGTCGGGTGTGTGACGGGAAATCAAGTCGGTGGTGTTCTCGATGATCAGCCGGTACAACCGCCGCGCCTGGGCCGCTTCGCGCTCGGCCAGCACTTGCGCGGTGGCGTCGCGGCAACGGGCGAGCACACGGTTGTCCTGGGGATCGGGAATGAATGTCCAGATCAGAATCTGCGTTTCGAGCTGGGCTTCGACCCCTTCAATGGCGCGCTGCTGGTCCAGGCAAGCGCGCACCAGTACCCGATGGTTGACCGGCAGAAAACCGAATACGTCGCTCAGCGGCTTTTCCGCCAGCAACGCCAGCAACGCCGCGTTGAATTCCTGCGGCCGTCCCTGCGCATCGAGCAACAGGCTCGGTTGCGGATCGTGGCCCAACAGTGGCGAGCCACGCAGCATGCCGTTGACGCTGCTGAGCAAAGTCGTGAGCAAATCCTGCACCCACCCCAGCCAATCGAAACTCACGCCTTCGCAGACTTCCACCAGCAACAACCCGGCTTGCCCAGGCGTCAACGCCAGATCGAACACTTGGCCATGGCTGATGGCGGCGCGGCGCAGTCGACCGGCCAACCAGCAATCCAGTTGCCGCACTTGCGCCAGGTCGAGGCGCCCGGCTTCCAGCAAACGCTCGAACAGCAACTGATCGCTGGCCAGCGAAGGATCGCCCTGGCCCGGGGGAAAATGCTGGGCGGCACCTTCATGGCTGTAGATTCGCGCCTGGGGTTGCCAGCTCAGGTAAACCGCGCGACGCACCTCAGGGCAATCCTGCAAGGCCCGGCACAACGCATCGGCCCGGGCGGCCAGAGGCACGGCCTCACGCTGCAGGCGCAACCAGCTGTGCAATCGAACGGGAGTCAGGGTCATCACGGGTCCGCTTCGTTGGGGAAGCCAAGGATATACCGGCCTTGGCGATTTAACGGTAGTCATTTAGTTCAGCACGAATCAAATATAGTAGATATACCATACGCCATAGGTTGTACTTCCATATCGATGGAGGATTGTTATATAAAGCACACCGGACATATAAAGGTGACCTCAGCGGCGACGCTGAAAGGCCACCGATAGAGCTAACAATCAGCCACCGAGTACCGCACATGTCGATCTATGAACAAGGGCTAGTCCCTTCGGCTGTCAATCACATCGCCTTGTCTCCGCTCAGCTTCCTTGAGCGCACGGCCAATGTTTACCCCGACTACCCCGCCGTCATCCACGGCTCGATTCGCCGTACCTGGGCGCAGACCTACACCCGTTGCCGACGCCTGGCCTCGGCGCTGGCTGGTCGCGGCATCGGCAAAGACGACACCGTGGCGGTGATGCTGCCCAATATCCCGGAAATGCTGGAGGTGCATTTTGGCGTGCCGATGATCGGCGCCGTGCTCAACCCGCTCAACGTGCGCCTGGATGCTGAAGCCATTGCATTCATGCTCCAGCATGGCGAGGCCAAGGTGCTGATCACCGACCGCGAGTTCCATGACGTGATTCACGCCGCTATCGGCATGCTTGATCACCCGCCTCTGGTCATCGACGTCAATGACCCGGAATACGGTGAAGGCCAGGCCGTCAGCGATCTGGACTATGAAGCGCTGCTGGCCGAAGGCGACCCTGCGTTCGCCTGGCAATGGCCAGCCGACGAGTGGCAAGCCATCTCGCTGAACTACACCTCCGGCACCACCGGCAACCCGAAAGGCGTGGTCTATCACCATCGCGGCGCTTATTTGAATGCCTTGGGCAACCAGATGACCTGGGCCATGGGCAACCATCCGGTGTACCTCTGGACCCTGCCGATGTTCCATTGCAACGGCTGGTGCTACCCGTGGACCATCACCGCGCTCGCCGGCGTTCACGTGTTCCTGCGCCGGGTCGATCCGCAGAAAATCCTCACGCTGATTCGCGAACATCAGGTCACGCACCTGTGCGGCGCGCCGATCGTGCTCAACGCGCTGGTCAACATGCCGGAATCGGCGAAGGCGGCCATCGATCACCCGGTCAACGCCATGGTCGCCGGTGCTGCCCCGCCGGCCAAAGTCATCGGCGCCGTGGAGGAAATGGGCATCAAGGTCACCCACGTCTACGGCCTGACGGAAACCTATGGTCCGGTGACCCTCTGCGCCTGGCATGCCGAATGGGACGAACTGCCGCTGGAAGAACGGGCGCAGATCAAATCCCGTCAGGGCGTGCGCTACCCGACGCTCGAAGGTGTGATGGTCGGCGATTCGAAGACGCTGGAACCGACCCCGCGCGATGGCCAGACCATCGGTGAAGTGTTCATGCGCGGCAACACCGTGATGAAGGGCTACCTGAAAAACCCGACGGCCACCGCCGAAGCATTCGAGGGTGGCTGGTTTCACACTGGCGACCTGGCGGTGTGTCACCCCGACGGTTATGTCGAGATCAAAGACCGCCTCAAAGACATCATCATTTCCGGTGGCGAGAACATTTCCACCATCGAACTCGAAGGCGTGCTCTATCGCCATCCGGGGGTGATGGAAGCCGCCGTGGTCGCCCGCCCCGATGAAAAATGGGGCGAAACGCCCTGCGCCTTCATCACCTTGAAGGCTGATCACCAGGACGTTCGCGAGGCCGACATCATCAGCTTCTGCCGCGAGCATCTGGCCGGTTTCAAAGTCCCGCGCACGGTGATTTTCACCCTCCTGCCGAAGACATCCACCGGCAAGATCCAGAAGTACGTACTGCGCGACAGGGCCAAGGCCCTCTAACCCTCACCGACGTTTCACCTATCAGGCGGCAGGTGTCTTACCTGCCGCCTCGGGCTCGTGCAGGCCGAATTCGGCCTGCCCTGCCCCCACACACCGATAACAACAACAATGTGGAGCGCATCATGATCGACATCCATGCAACCGATACCCAACGCTGTGAACGTATTCGGACCAACCCGAAATTCCTGCAACTGGTCAGCAGTCGCTCGCGCCTGGCCTGGTCGTTGAGTGCTGCGGTGCTGGGCACTTATTACCTGTTCATGTTCGTGGTGGCGTTTGCCCCGCAATGGCTGCACGCGCCGCTCGGCGAGAACCGGATGTTGACCCTGGGGATGCCGGTCGGCGCGGCGATCATTGTTTTTTCCTGGTTGCTGACCGGTTGGTACGTCTACAGCGCCAACACGCGCTTCGATGCGCTGGGTGCGGCCATTCTTGAGGAGAGCAAGTGATGCGTAAACTCATCCTCGCCGCAGCCTGCCTGTTGCCGGCCTCCGTTGTATTCGCTGCACCCGCGTTGGGAACCATCGAAAAACAACCGCTGAACCTGCATGCGATCGGCATGTTCTTCGTGTTCGTTCTCGGCACATTGGCCATCACCTGGTGGGCCGCGCGCCAGACCAAATCCACCTCGGACTTCTACACCGCCGGCGGTGGCATCACCGGGTTTCAGAACGGCTTGGCGATTGCCGGCGACTACATGTCCGCCGCTACGCTGCTGGGGCTGTCCAGCCTGGTGTTCGCCAAGGGGTACGACGGTTTCATCTACACCATCGGCTTCTTTGTCGGTTGGCCGATCATCACCTTCCTGATGGCCGAGCGGCTGCGCAATCTGGGGCGCTACACCTTTGCCGACATCGTCTCCTACCGACTGGACCAGAACAAAGTGCGGATCTTCGCTGCGTTCGGTTCGTTGACGGTGGTGTGTTGCTACCTGATCGTGCAGATGGTCGGTGCCGGCCAGTTGATCAAATTGCTGTTCGGCCTCGACTACCCGGTAGCGGTGGTGATCGTCGGCGCGTTGATGCTGGTTTATGTGATCTTCGGCGGCATGATCGCAACGACCTGGGTGCAAATCATCAAGGCTGTGTTGCTGCTGGCCGGCGGCACGACTCTCGCGGGCATGGCCATGTCGCAGTTCGGTTTCAGCTACGAAACCCTGGCCACCAAAGCGGTCGAAGCGCATGCCAGCGGCTGGAATATCATGGGCCCCGGTTCAATGCTCGCCGACCCGATCAACACCGCGTCAATGTCTCTCGGCCTGGTATTCGGCATTGCCGGTCTGCCGCACATTCTGATGCGCTTCTTCACCGTACCCAACGCCAGGGAAGCGCGTAAATCGGTGTTCTACGCCACCGGTTTCATCGGTTTCTTCTTCCTCGTGGTCTGCACCCTGGGCTTCGCCGCGATGGTGATCATCGGCACCGATCCGCAGTACTACGTCAACGGTGAAGTGGGCGGCGCCTTGATTGGCGGCGGCAACATGGTCGCGATGCACTTGGCCAAAGCGGTAGGCGGCAACCTGTTCCTCGGGTTCCTCTCGGCCGTGGCGTTCGCCACCATCCTTGCGGTGGTCTCCGGGCTGGCCCTGGCCGGTGCGTCGGCGATTTCCCACGACCTCTACGCCACCGTATTCAAGAAAGGCCAAGCCACCCAGAAACAGGAAATGCGCGTCACCCGCATGGCCACCGTGGGCCTGGGCATCATCGCGATTCTGCTGGGCATCCTGTTCGAGAAGATGAACGTCGCGTTCCTGGTCGGCCTGACCTTCGGCATCGCCGCCTCGACCAACTTCCCGGTACTGATCATGGCCATGTACTGGAAAGGCCTGACCACCAAAGGCGCGATCATCGGCGGTTTTGCCGGCCTGATCTGCGCGCTGGTGCTAGTGATCCTGTCCCCGGCCGTGTGGGTGACCGTGCTCGGTCATGCTCACGCCATCTTCCCGTACGACCACCCGGCACTGTTTTCCATGCCGCTGGCGTTCCTGGTGATTGTCGTCGTGTCCCGACTCGACCGCAGTGTGCGGGCCGACAAGGAACGTGACGCCTACGCCGACCAGTTCGTGCGCGCCCAGACCGGTCTCGGTGCTGCCAGCGCTTCCAGTCATTGATTGAAAGGCACGGCGCCCGGTTGCGGCGCCGTGCACAACCGTCCTGTCGAGGTTCACGTTATGCCCGAATTCAAAGCCCCCCTGCGCGATCTGCGCTTCGTCCTGCATGAGGTGTTCGACGCCCCGGCCCTGTGGGCACGCCTGCCCGCCCTGGCTGACAACATCGATGCCGCCATCGCCGACGCGATCCTTGAGGAAGCGGGGAAAGTCACCGCGCACCTGATCGCACCCTTGAACCGCAGCGGCGACGAAGAAGGCGCACAGTGGCATGAAGGTCAGGTGACCACGCCCATCGGCTTCAAACAGGCTTATGCCACGTACATCGAGGGTGGCTGGGTCGGCCTGTCCGGTAATCCCGAGTACGGCGGCATGGGCATGCCGAAAATGCTCGCCGTGCAGTTTGAAGAAATGCTCTACGGCGCCAATTCCAGTTTCGCACTGTATTCGGCATTGAGTTCCGGTGCGTGCCTGGCGCTGGATGCCCACGCCAGCGAGACCTTGAAAAACCTGTACCTGCCGCCGATGTATGAAGGTCGCTGGGCCGGCTCCATGTGCCTGACCGAAGCCCATGCCGGCACCGATCTGGGGATCATCCGCACCCGCGCAGAACCTCGGGCGGATGGCAGTTTCAGCATCACCGGCAGCAAGATATTCATCACCGGCGGCGATCAGGACCTGACCGAAAACATCGTCCATCTGGTGTTGGCAAAACTGCCCGACGCGCCGGCCGGACCAAGAGGCATCTCGCTGTTTGTTGTGCCCAAAGTGCTGGTCAATGCCGACGGTTCCCTTGGCGAGGCCAACGCCGTAAGTTGCGGTTCGATCGAACACAAGATGGGCATCAAGGCCTCGGCCACCTGTGTGATGAATTTCGACGGTGCCAGCGGCTGGCTGGTGGGCGAAGCCAACAAAGGCCTCGCAGCGATGTTCACCATGATGAACTACGAACGCCTGTCCATCGGTATTCAGGGCATTGGCTGCGCCGAAGCGTCCTATCAGAGTGCGGTGGCCTACGCCCGTGAACGCATTCAGAGCCGCGCCCCGACCGGCACCGTGGCCGCGGACAAAGTCGCCGATCCGATCATCGTCCACCCCGATGTGCGCCGCATGCTGCTCAGCATGAAAGCCATGACTGAAGGTGGCCGCGCGTTCGCCAGTTATGTCGGACAGCAGCTCGATCTGGCGAAGTTCTCCGACGATGCGCAAGAACGCGAGAGCGCCCAGAGCCTGGTCGCGCTGCTGACGCCGATTGCCAAGGCCTTCTTCACCGACACCGGTCTGGAGAGCTGCATCAACGGCCAGCAAGTGTTCGGCGGCCATGGCTACATCCGCGAATGGGGCCAGGAACAATTGGTCCGCGACGTGCGCATCGCGCAGATCTACGAAGGCACCAACGGTATTCAGGCGCTGGACCTGCTCGGGCGCAAAGTGCTGGCCGATAACGGTTTCGCGTTGCGTCAGTTCACCGGCCAGATTCGGTATTTCGCCCACCAGCCCGACGCGCCCCACAGCGCGCAATTGTTCGATGCCGTGCAGCGCCTGGAAGACCTGAGCGACTGGTTGCAGGACCGGGCAGCGACCAACCGCAACGAAGTCGGCGCCGCTTCCGTGGAGTATTTGCACCTGTTCGGGTATGTGGCCTACGCCTGGTTGTGGGCGCGCATGGCGCAGGTTGCCCGGCAAAAGCTAAGCGACGACGAAGGCTTTTACGGTGCGAAGATCGCCACCGCCGACTTCTACTTCCATCGCCTGCTGCCGCGCATTTTGAGCCTCGAACAATCGATTCGCGCCGGCAGTGCCTCGTTGTTCGGTCTGAGCGCCGAGCAGTTCTAACGATTGAACCGCACGCGGCGCCACGCTCCTCTCTTTTCGGCGCTCGCGTTTTTTCTTGGTAAGCCCTCGCCCGGTTGGCGAGGGTCGCGCAAGCCGTCATTTCATAATAAAAACAAAGGGGCTTCACATGGATCGCAACACCCGCACTCTCGCTACCCGACTGTTGCTGGCCGGCGGCGTCATCAGCCTCTCGGCCCCCGCCGCTGCTGACTTTATCAAGGACAGCAAGGCCAGCCTTGAGCTACGCAACTTCTACTTCAACCGTGACTATCGTCAGACCAACGCGGCGCAATCGAAACAGGAGGAATGGGCGCAGGGCTTCCTGTTGCGCTACGAATCCGGCTTTACCGAGGGGCTGATCGGGGTCGGTTTCGACGCGATCGGCCTGGTAGGCGTCAAACTCGACTCCAGCCCGGATCGCGCCGGCTCCGGCGTGCTCCAGCGCCATCGCGACACGCGCAAAGGCGCGCAGGACGAATACGGTGAACTGGGCCTGACCGCCAAACTGCGTGCGTCCAAAAGCACATTGAAACTGGGCACATTGCTGCCCAAGCTGCCGACGGTATTGGCCAACGATTCACGGCTGTTGCCGCAAACCTTCAAGGGCGGCCAGCTGACTTCGCTGGAAGTCGAAGGCCTGACCGTGGATACCGGACGGCTGACGCAGGTCAACCAGCGCGACTCCTCGGACTATGAGGACATGGGCATCACCCGAACCGGCGCCAAGAGCATCACCAGCCGCCATTTGGACAGCGACAGCTTCGATTTCGCCAGTCTGAACTACAAATGGACCAGTAACCTCGCCACTGGTTACAGCTACGGCCACCTTGACAATTTCTACAGCCAGCACCTGGTCAACCTGACCTACGTGTTGCCGGTCACCGTCGGTCAATCGTTGAAGACTGATCTGCGATTCGCACGCTCCATCGATGATGGCGGCAGTAATGTCGACAACAAGGCAATTGGCGCCATGTTCACCTACAACTTCGGTGGGCATGCGTTCGGCCTGGGCTATCAAGGCATGAGCGGCGACACCGGGTATGCCTACATCAATGGCACCGATGCGTTCCTGGTGAACTTCGTACAGATCGGCGACTTTGCCAGCAAGGACGAAAAATCCTGGCAGGCCCGTTACGACTACAACTTTGCCGCCCTCGGCATTCCCGGCCTGACGTTCATGACCCGCTACATCAACGGTACCGATATAGACCTGGGTAACAACCGCCCTGAAGGCAAGGAATGGGAGCGCGATACCGATATCGGGTATGTCGTGCAGAGCGGGCCGCTGAAAAACGTCGGAGTGAAATGGCGCAATGCGACAGTGCGCTCGACAAATTTTGGCAGTGATCTGGATGAAAACCGTTTGATCGTCAGTTACACGTTGCCGATCTGGTAAGGCGGCATAACGGCCACCATCGATTCGCCAGCAAGCCGGCTCCTACAGGGGGGGGGCGTACACCCCGATCCTGTAGGAACTGGCTAGCCTCCCCCGCAAGAAAGTCAAAACACAGCACATCGGTTCAATATCCCCGTCCGACTCTACGCCACCATGGCCTCCTCACTCACCCCGTAAGGACATCGCCATGGCTATCGCAAAAGCAGTACCCGGCAAAACCCTGCTGACCCCAACCGACCACACGCTGATCATGATCGATCACCAGTCGCAAATGTCCTTTGCGACCAAATCGATCGACGCCGTGACCCTGCGCAACAATGCCGCGCTGGTGGCCAAGGCGGCGCGCGGCTTCAAGGTCTCGACCATCCTCACCACCGTTGCCGAAAAAAGCTTCTCCGGCCCGATCTTCGACGAAATCAAATCGGTGTTCCCGGAACACAACGTCATTGACCGCACCAGCATGAACACCTGGGAAGACGAGCGCATTGCCGTTGAAGTGAATAAGTTCGGCAAACAGAAAATCGTCCTCGCCGGCCTGTGGACCTCCGTGTGCATCGTCGGCCCGGCGCTGTCGGCCATCGACCAGGGTTTTGAGGTGTACGTGATTGCCGACGCCTGTGGCGACGTCACCACCGAAGCCCATGAAATGGCGATGCAGCGCATGATCCAGATCGGCGCGCGGCCGATGACTTCGTTGCAATACCTGCTTGAATTGCAGCGCGACTGGGCACGTACCGAGACCTACGACGAAACCGTGAAAACCTCGATCGCCAACGGCGGTTCTTACGGTCTGGGCCTGATCTACGCCAAGACCATGTTCGGCGCCTCCGAAGGTCATTAAGTAACAACGCGGCTCCGGGGTTCCGGAGCCGCTTCCCTTCGCGGTGGACTGATTGATGACGTTTTCCTCACGAGACCTCAGTCGCGGGTTGTGCCTGTGTCTGCCGGCGCTGTTATCAGGCATGGTCCTGGCAGATGAATCGCAGGGCTTGCTGGCCGGCGCGAAGCTTGAAGTGCTGAGCCGAAATTTCTATCTCAACAACGACTATCGATCCCCGACGCCGGCAGGCAAAAGCTACAAAGCTGAGTGGGCTCAGGGCTTTATCAGCTCTTTTGAATCCGGTTTCACCCCCGGCACCCTCGGATTCGGACTCGATGCCCACGGGTTTCTAGGATTGAAACTGGACGGTGGCAAGGGCCATTCCGGGACAGGGTTATTGCCGCTGGACAGCGACGGTCGTAGCGAAGACAACTATTCCAGTGCTGGCGGCGCGTTGAAAATCAAGGCCTCGAAAACCACGTTAGCCTTCGGTGAAATGATGGTCGAAACCCCGGTGTTCGACACCGCGGATAAACGCCTGCAACCCGAGTACGCCAGCGGTTTTCTGGTGAACAGCCACGAGATTGAGGGAATGAATCTGGTCGCCGGCCACTTCACGGCGTTCAAGAATCAGGACGGTGCTTCGGGCAAGGACAACTTTTACGGCTACGGCGCCAACACTGAAGCGGGCGGCATTTCTATTCTGGGTGCCGACCTGTTTACGCAAAGTCCGTTCGGCGCGGCCCTCTATGCTTCAGAGCTGACCGACACCTGGCATCAGTACTACGGCAATCTGCACCTGAAACAGTCCGGCTGGTTCCTCGACGCCAATCTCTATCGCACGCAGGACACAGGCCAGGCGTTGGCCGGAGCTATCGACAACACAGCGTTCAGCCTGTCAGGCAAATACACCGTCGATGCCCACGCCTTCACGTTGGCCTATCAAAAGGTCAACGGCGATACCCCGTTCGATTTCGTCGGTGGCGACTCGATTTACCTCGCCAACTCGATCAAATACGCCGACTTCAACGGTGCCCACGAGCAGTCCTGGCAAGCTCGCTACGACCTTGATCTGGGCCTCTATGGCATTCCCGGGCTGAAATTCATGACCCGTTATGTCACAGGCAGCCAGATCGACGGTACGCACGCCCCCAAGGGCGGCGCCTACAACCCGCTCGATGAGTCGGTCGGTGCGTACAGGCCGCTGCAAGGTAATGATGGACGGCATTGGGAGCGAGACATCGACTTGCGTTACATCGTGCAGTCTGGATCGGCCAAGGGCTTGTCGCTGCAACTGTCCCATGTCTCGCACCGGGCCAACAGCGCCCAGGCGGGCGATGATATCGACAGGGTTTATGTCGTTATCGAGTACCCGCTGAGTTTCGGCCGTTTCTGATAATGGTCAGCCGGCGTGCTCGCACTCTCAAGCAGGCTCGCTCCCACAGGGGTTGGCGTTTATCATGACCGCCGAAAACAACCCTGCCTTGTATGAGAATGAGCATGACCTTCGATTTTGATCAGGTGTTCGACCGCCACAACACCGGCAGTACCAAGTGGAGCCGCTACCCGGCCGACGTATTGCCGATGTGGGTTGCCGACATGGATTTTGCCGCGCCACCGGTGATCATCCAGGCCCTGCAAAAACGTCTGGAACACCCGTTGCTCGGCTACAGCGTGGCGCAGGATGACTTGCGCAATGCCATCGTGACCGACCTCTGGAACAAGTACGCCTGGCGCGTCGAGCCGCAGGAGCTGGTTTTCCTGCCGGGCGTGGAATCGGGTTTTAACATGGCCCTGAATGCGCTGGTCCAGCCGCAACAGAATGTCGTGGTGCAAACGCCCAACTACCCACCGCTGCGTCATGCACCGGGGCATTGGGGGCTGAACAAGGTTGAACTGAATTTCGAGGCGATGGCTGATGGCACGTACGCCACGCCGCTTCAGGCCTTGCGCCAGTCGCTGGAAGGCGGCGGTGCGTTGCTGCTGAGCAACCCGCACAACCCGTTGGGCAAGGCGTTCCCAAGGGAAGAGCTGCAAGCGGTGGCCGATATCTGCGTGGCGCAGGGCGCCTGGATCATTTCCGACGAAATCCATGCCGAACTGTGCTTCGATGGCCGCCAACACATTCCAACCGCCTCGTTGAGCCCGGAAATCGCCCGGCGCACCATCACGCTGATGTCGGCGAGCAAGGCCTACAACATCGCTGGCCTGAAGACTTCGTTCATGATCATTCAGGACCGCGCCCTGCGCGAGCGCGTCAACCATGCGCGCTGCGGCATGGTCGACAGCGTCAATCCGCTGGGCATGGAAGCGACACGTGTTGCTTACACCGAAGGTGCGCCGTGGCTGGCCGCGCTCAAGGACTACCTGCAAAGAAACCGCGATTATCTGGTGGATGCCGTTCGCACGCGCTTGCCCGGCATCAGCATGAATGTGCCTCAGAGTACCTACCTGGCCTGGCTCGACTGCTCGGCGCTGGGGTTGGAGAACCCGCAGCAGTTCTTCCTTGAAAAGGCGAAGGTCGGGCTTAGCCCTGGCCTGGATTTCGGCGATGACAGCCAACAGTTCGTGCGCCTGAACTTCGGCTGCCCGCGCGCGTTGCTGGAGGAAGGCATCGCACGGATGGAGCGCAGTTTGCGCGACCGCTAACAAGCCCCCCTTGCCGGCGATGACATCCGCAAGGTCACCGCAGGGTTCAAGGGCCAATCGCCGGCAAGCCGGCTCCTACAGGGATTTGTTGCGGCACACATCCATGCCAGCCACCTCGTACCTTGTAGGAGCTGGCTTGCTAGCGATGACGTCCGCAAGGTCAGCGCAGGACTCAGGGGCCAATCGCCGGCAAGCCGGCTCCTACAGGAATTTGTCGCGACACAAATCACTGCCAGTCACCTCGTACCTTGTAGGAGCTGGCTTGCTAGCGATGACGTCCGCAAGGTCAGCGCAGGACTCAGGGGCCAATCGCCGGCAAGCCGGCTCCTACAGGAATTTGTTGCGGCAAACATCCCTGCCAGCCACCTCGCACCTTGTAGGAGCCGGCTTGCCGGCGATGACGTCCGCAAGGTCAGCGCAGGGCTCAGGGGCCAATCGCCGGCAAGCCGGCTCCTACAGGAATTTGTCGCGGCACACATCCCTGCCAGCCACCTCGCACCTTGTAGGAGCTGGCTTGCCGGCGATGACGTCCGAAAGGTCAGCGCAGGGCTCAGGGGCCAATCGCCGGCAAGCCGGCTCCTACAGGAATTTGTCGCGACACACATCCATGCCAGCCACCTCGTACCTTGTAGGAGCTGGCTTGCTAGCGATGACGTCCGCAAGGTCAGCGCAGGACTCAGGGACCAATCGCCGGCAAGGTCAGCGCAAGGCTCAAGGGCCAATCGCCGGCAAGCCGGCTCCTACAGGAATTTATTCCGGCACACATCCATGCAAGCCGGCTCCTACGGGCGCGGGAGAATAAGCGCGTACGCTTGAAGAGCCGGGCGGTTTATTACCGTAATGTCGAGGCGATGATTTCCACCAGGTTGAGTTGCGTGAATGGTTTGGACAGGCGTGGGAGCTTGGTCGCAAAGCCTTCCAGCCGCTCGGCGTAACCCGTGGCGAGGATGATCGGCAGGTCGGGCCTGATGCTTCGGATCGCCTGCGCCAGTTGCGCACCGTTCATTTGCGGCATGGCCATGTCGGTAATGACCAGGTCGATGACCTGTTCGCTGTCGAGCACTGTCAGCGCTTGAGCCCCGGATACCGCACTGATCACCTGATGGCCCAAATCTTCGAGCAACAGACAGGTACTGGTCAGCACCAGGCTGTCGTCATCCACCACCAGCACGCACAGCCGAGGCACCGGCGGTGCGGCTTCCTCCTGGGCAGGCTTGGCGATCGAACCTTGCGTGGCGACGGGAATCCACAGTTCGGCCGTGGTGCCCTTGCCCTTCTGGCTTTTTAGAATGAATCGCCCGCCCAATTGTTCGATGAAGCCATGCACCATCGACAATCCCAGCCCCGTACCTTTGCCGACCCCTTTGGTGGTGAAGAACGGGTCCATCGCCACGGCGAGTGTGGCGTCGTCCATGCCCTCCCCGGTGTCATTGATGCTCAGGCAAACATAACGACCTGTCATTGGCCTGAGCGAGGGGTGATCGCCGGCGTCTTCAGACCGGGCGCTGATCAGGAGCTTGCCACCATGGGGCATGGCGTCGCGGGCATTGGTCGCCAGGTTCAGGACTGCCAGTTCGAGCTGGTTTTTGTCGGCCCAAACAGGCTCGATCGTTTCCGTAAAACGGGTTTCGAGGACTACGGAAGGCCCGAGGGAACTGCGCAACAGGCCGGTGATGCCCTCCACCAGCGTCGGTATCTCGACGGACTCGGTCTTCAGTTCCTGTCGCCTGGCAAAGGCCAGCATGCGCTGGGTCAGCGCCACTCCGCGCAAGGCACCTTGAGTGGCGTTGTCCAGCAATCGGGTGATCTTCGAATCGTCCCCGATGCGCTTGCGCACGATTTCCAGATTGCCAAGGATCACCGTCAACAAATTGTTGAAGTCATGGGCAATCCCCCCGCTCAATTGCCCGATGGCTTGCATTTTCTGCGCTTGGAAAAGCGCCTCACGGGTTTGTTCGAGCGCCTGCTGAGCGCGGGTCGCTTCAGTGATATCCCGGGTGATCTTGGCGAAACCGAGCAACGTCCCGGTATCGCCCCAGATCGGATCGACCACGACATGCGCCAGGAACCGCGTGCCGTCCTTGCGCACTCGCCAGCCTTTGTTCTCGAATCGCCCCTCACGGATGGCAATGTCCAGCGTGCGCTTCGGTTCGCCGGCTGCGCGGTCTTCCGGGGTGTAAAACATCGAAAAATGCTGACCGATCACTTCTTCGGGCAAGTAACCCTTGATGCGCTGGGCACCAGGGTTCCAGTTGGTCAGCCGTCCGTCAGCGTCGAGCATGTAGATGGCGTAGTCCGTGACACTTTGCACCAGCAGCCGGAACTGCTGTTCGCTTTGCTTGAGCACTTCTTCAGCCATTTTGCGGTCGGTCAGGTCCCGGGTGATCTTGGCAAACCCCAGCAACTTGCCCGTCGAATCGAGGATCGGATCGATCACCACATGGCACCAGAAATGCGTACCGTCCTTGCGCACCCGCCAGCCTTCCCCCTCGAATCGCCCTTCGCGAATGGCGGTATCCAGGGCTCGTTGGGGCATCCCCTTGAGACGGTCCTCCTCGGTGTAGAAACGCGAAAAATGCTGACCGAGGATTTCCGCTTCTTCATACCCTTTGAAGCGTCGAGCGCCGGCATTCCAACTGGTGATGATGCCGTCGGGATCAATCATGTAGATCGCATAGTCAATCACCGCATCGATCAACAGGCGAAAGCGCCCGTCCTCGATGGTGCTGGCTTTGCCTCGATCTTCGTTCATTGAGCCCTCACGTCGTGATTGTTTTTTGAGGAGTATGCGACAAGCTTGGGGTTTGGAAAGCCGAAATGCACCGATCGACGCAAAGTCTTATCGGTTTACGTATCTGACAATGCAGGCATACAAATCGTTGTATACGAAACTCGGAACATGCTGGGTATGACCCGCGATCTTGAGCAGCGCCAGATGGCACTCCTTGATAATTTCGTGGTGACCATTCACCGCAAATACAGGGTTATCAATAATCCGCGAGTAAACGATGTGCTCAAAATGCCTCAGG
Organism: Pseudomonas sp. FW300-N2A2; assembly: GCF_017351735.1. Lineage (NCBI taxonomy): Bacteria > Pseudomonadati > Pseudomonadota > Gammaproteobacteria > Pseudomonadales > Pseudomonadaceae > Pseudomonas > Pseudomonas sp. FW300-N2A2. Next base: position 261,890 of record NZ_JACNDU010000001.1, read on the forward strand.
GTTGTCGTTTTGGTCAGCGTGCCGTCGGCATCCAGGGTGTAAGTGCTCTGAGCCCGTATCGCCCGCTCTTTCAACACGCCGAATCCGCGTTCGTACACGGTGATTTGTGAACCGCTGATCGCTTTTGAAGCGGTCTCGATGGCCAGGATGATCGCTTGTGCATACCCCATGCTGGCAGCCAGTGTTGATCCCGTCAGAAATCTTTCCATTTCCTGGTTTTCGAGGCTGTTGAGTGCTCTCTTGATGCTCGACACATGAGCGAACTCTTGGGTGCAGCCAACGATATGAGTCTCGAATTGATAACCGGCGGCAGTTGCCGTCGGCGGAAAAGACGCGAAATCGAGGCTGTCGAATGCGCACTCCATGACGATGTTGTATTTGCCGACAAATGCCTGCGTAAAGATCATCGCGCTGACCTCACGTACAAACGCCTCTGTATGCTCATACGCATGCAGAACGCCAAGCTTGATCATCTCGGTGTAGTGAGGGTGTTTTTTCCGGTATTCGGGCAGGTACAGGCGCACGTAGTTTTTGTAGCGGCCCGAAGGCAGAAGACTTTTTTCAAGCAGATACGTTTTGCCAGATCCCTGCAGGCCGGCAACGATCAGCATTTTCGGGGTTGCCTCGGCCGTAATGCCGCTGAACAGCGTCGCTTTTATTTCATCGAATGCGGCCGTGACCTGCTCTTGGGTGTACGTATAGTTCGGTGCTGCTGACATACCTTGATTTCCTTATCAAAGACTGGCTTGAAAGTGATGATTGCCTCTATGAATAAAGCGGGCATTCGCCACTTGTTCAAATGTCTGTGTTTTTCAAGGTATGTCGATGTTTTTTAAGGTAAAAAATCCTACTCCGCCGAGAGCGAAATCGCCGGAGCAACCGACCACCAGCGCGGCAGCAGTTGCTTGACCTTGCTGTCGCCAAACCGGTCATCAATCAACATCACCACCCCCTCATCCTGTTGGGTGCGTATCACTCGCCCCGCAGCCTGCACCACTTTCTGCACGCCGGGAAACAGGTAGGTGTAGTCGTAACCGGCACCGAAAATCGCGGCCATGCGATGTTTCAACTGTTCATTGACCGGGTTGAGTTGCGCCAGGCCCAAGGTGGCGATAAATGCACCGATCAGCCGCGCGCCGGGCAAGTCGATGCCTTCGCCAAATGCCCCGCCCAGCACAGCGAAGCCGACTCCCTGGCTGTCTGCGGTGAATTGATCGAGAAAATCCTGTCGCCGGGCTTCTCCCATGCCCCGCGATTGCGCCCACACAGTGATGTGCGGGTGTTTTTCGGCCAGCAACTGCGCCACTTGCTGCAAGTAATCGAAGCTGCTGAAAAACGCCAGGTAGTTGCCGGGGCGTTGACTGAACTGCCGGGCAATCAGCTCGACGATCGGCGCCAGGGACGATTGCCGATGAACGAACCGCGTGGATATCTGATTGACGATATGGACCTTCAACTGGTCAGCGTGAAACGGTGATTCGACATCGATCCACACCGTGTTCGCCGGCGTCCCGAGGAGATCCCCATAGTAATGACGCGGGCTCAACGTCGCGGAAAACAGCACGGTACTGCGTGCGGCCGTCAGGCGCGGGCGGATGAAACCGGCAGGCACCACGTTGCGCAGGCACAGTTGCGAGAGCGACTTTTTGCGCTCGAGGTCCCGCTTGCTGATGTCGAACAGAAACTGTTCATCGAAGAGTTCGGCAACGCGGCAGAATTGCAGCATGTCGAAATAAAACGTCTGCAATGCACTGTCCAGGCCCTGCGGGTGATCATTGAGGTAATCGCCAATGCTCGCACTGCACGAGGACAGCGCCTGAAGCAATTTTTCCGGAGGCTTATCGTAGGCCTGATACGCACCAAGTTGCAGGTTATGCAGGGCGTTCCACTCACGATTGACCCGTTGCAGGGATTTTTTCAACGGCTCGGGCGCGGTTTTACGCACGCCGTTGAGGGCCGACTGGTCGAGACTGGCGCTGTACATCTGCCGGCCGCGCTCCACAAGGTTGTGGGCTTCGTCCACCAGCACCGCAACTTTCCAGTTATTGGCCTGGGCCAGCCCGAACAGCAGCGCACTGAAATCGAAATAATAGTTGTAGTCGGCGACCACCACGTCTGACCAGCGTGCCATTTCCTGGCTCAGGTAATACGGGCACACCGCATGTTTCACGGCCACCTCGCGCAAGGCATTCTGGTTCAACAGTGACAGCTCGCTGGCGGCCTGGCGCGCGGCCGGCAAGCGATCATAGAAGCCTTGGGCCAATGGGCAGGATTCGCCGTGGCAGGCTTTGTCCGGATGTTCGCAGGCCTTGTCCCGGGCGATCATCTCCAGAACCCGCAGCGGCGGCGCATCCGCGCTGTCGAGGATCACCTGCGCAGCATCGAGCGCCAGTTTGCGCCCCGGCGTTTTTGCCGTAAGAAAGAACACCTTGTCCAGTTGCTGCGGCGCCAGCGCCTTGAGCATCGGAAACAGCGTCCCAAGCGTCTTGCCGATGCCGGTCGGCGCCTGCGCCATCAGGCACCGGCCGATGCTGACCGCCTTGAACACCGACTCGGCCAAATGCCGTTGGCCCGGACGAAAGCCTGCGTGGGGAAACGCCAGTTGCTGCGCCGCGCCGTTGCGCGCCTCGCGATGGGCCATTTCCTGTTCGGCCCAATGCAGGAACAGTCGGCAATGCTGCTCGAAGAACTCCTGCAATTCTCCAGCGCTGAAGGCCTCGACCAGACAGGTTTCCTTTTCGCTGACGATGTCGAAATACACCAGCGCCAGGTTGATCTGTGCCAGGCCCAGTTTCTGGCACATCAACCAGCCATAGACCTTGGCCTGCGCCCAATGCAGTTGACGATGGTTAGCCGGCTGTTTGCTCAAGTCCCCGCGATAGGTTTTGACTTCTTCCAGGCAGTTTTGCGCCGGGTCGTAGCCGTCCGCCCTGCCCTTGACCTTCAACGTCTGGTACAGACCTTCAAGCGCGACCTCACTCTGGTAACCCTCGCTACGCCGGGACGCCACCGTACGGTGGCCGACGATCCCCTCCAGTGCCGTCGGCGAGGGCGTGAAGCGCAGGTCGAGGTCCCCGACCTTGGCGGTGAATTCACACAACGCCCGCACCGCGATGCTGTAGCTCAAGCGCCCTGCTCCGCCCACTGCACGTAGCAAACAGCAATCGGCATCTGGTGTTCATGGCAGAACTCGAGCCAGCGCAACTGGTTGTCCTGCAGGCGATCACCCGGGCCTTTGACTTCGATCATGCGGTAGGTCTTGTGCTGCGGCCAGAACTGAATCAGGTCCGGCATGCCGGCGCGATTGGCCTTGATGTCCAGCAGCAGGCGGTTGAACCAGTGTTTGAGGTGCTCGGCGGGCAGGCAATCGAGGGCCTGTTCAAGCAGTGGTTCGCTCAACGCGCCCCAGAACACGAAAGGCGACTGCACGCCCCACTTGGCGGCGTAGCGCTCACGGATGGTCTGGCGGTAACGTCCGTCATCCAGCTCGGCGAGGCAGGCCTGAAACAGGTCGGCCCGGCGCGCCTGGAAGTCTTCATTGAGCAAGTCCGCCGGCCCGCGCTGGAACGGGTGGAAAAACGCCCCCGGTAACGGCGCAAAGATTGCCGGCCAGCACAGCAACCCGAACAACGAGTTGATCAGGCTGTTTTCGACGTAATGCACCGGCGCCGATTCCTCCGCCAGATGCGCTTGAACGTAAAACTCCACCGACAGCGTCGGGTCGGTTCTGGGCAGTTGCAGATCGAGACGCTGCATTTCCCGTGGAGAGGATCGTTTCACTGCCGGCCCGCCGAGTTTGCGCCGCAGCCTGGGCACCACTCGCAGTAATTGCTGTTGTTCGGCGGCGCTTTCCGGCGATTGCCCGGCTGCAACGGCCAGGTCCATGGCCAACTGATACTCGCCGCAGCGCTCCAGCACACGAATCAACCGCGACCGTGCGCCAGGCCAGGCGCACTCGCGGTATATGCCCAAGGCATTGGCGAAATCCGCCACGCGTTCGCAGTGCTGACCGATCTGGAACAGCAATTTGCTGCGCCGCTTTTGCAGCCAGGGATTGCTCAGCGCCAGCCCGTTGATCTGCTCGACAACCGTCGCCACCGCTTCACCGGCCTCGAACTGCTGCTGACAGTCATGGAGAAACAGGCAGGCGTCCACGTCCTCGCGACTGCGCAAGCCGCGTGATTCGGCGCAGAACTCGACTTTTTCATAGGTAAAGATACCGAGGTCGGCAAGCACGAATTCCGACCAGTCCTGGTAAAGGTTGCCGAAAAACATCAGGCGCAGGCGATCGCACAAGCCCATGATAGTCAGGCTGAACAACCGATCATCCAGTGGCGCGCACCACTGATTGAAGGGTTGAACCTCGGGAAACCGTTCGCTCAATGCAGGCAGCCAGTCGGACTTTTTCCCTTTGGGCTGATCGATGGCGGCACCGAAACATTGAAGGATTTCGGCCTTGAGCAACGCCTCGAACACCTCGTCGAGCGGCAGCGGCGACTGCTCATCGATCCAGCCCTGGGCCAGCAGCGGCTCAGCGGCCATGGCAATGTCGCCGATCTCGACGTAATGCAGTTTGCTCGCCCTGAAGTGAACGCCCTTGCGCATGACCATCCGGACCAGGAGCGCACGGGGTTCCCGGGGCAGTCGATTGAACTCACGGATGAAGCATTGCTCCTCGACACTCAATACATCGGCATAACGATGTTCAAGCCAATCAAGCACTTGCATGAAGTTGTTCAAGTAATAGAACGGATCGTCGAGGGGATTTGTGGTCACAGGGAAACAGGGCCGCGGCGTACGAGTACTGGTTATGCGTACAGATACCAGCTACGACCCGTCCGGTGCAAACGGAAAAGGATAAGCGGCGGCGCGATCCGGTTTTTTTTGGGTGGCCCATCGAACTTTCTGGGGATCCGTCGCACCAACGGCGGTAGAAGTGCAGCGGCGATTGAAGGATTTGAAGCAGTCGCGCTGATTTTTGGAGGATGAGAGGTGGTTATGAATATCAAGACACTGGGTTTGCCACTGGTAGCGGCAGCCCTTCTGGCCCTGGCCGGTTGCTCGACGCCAACGGTGGTGACACTGCAGAACGGCACTCAATATTTGACCAAGGACATGCCAAAAGCCAATACCAAAGAAGGCTTTTACGAGTTCGAAGATATTTCCGGGGCGAAAGTGAAGGTCAAGGTTAATGACGTGGCCACGGTTCGCAAGGAAGACTGAAGACCGCGTTATCGTTCATCGCCGGCAAGCCGGCTCCTACAGGAATCTTGTAGGAGCGGGCTTGCTCGCGAAGAGGCCCTTACAGGCGCCACATCACCTTCAGGCGATGACGACATTGGCCAGGCTATCCAGCCCAACCCCGACCAACGTTACCGAATCACTGCCAAACGTCAGCACCGTGTCTTGCCCCACAACCGTGGCATGGGCGCGTACGTCATCATTCGGCGCCACCCCCTGAACCCCGAGAAACACCAGTTTGTCGTTCGCCTGATAACCCACGATCCGATCCTGGCCAAACGCGCCACTGAACAGGAACGTATCGATCCCGCCACCCGCCTCCATCAGGTCATTTCCTGCCCCGCCCACCAACACGTCGTTGCCTTGACCGCCCACCAGATGGTCGTTGCCATCCAGACCAAACAACCAATCACCACCGGGATGCGCCTTCAACGTATCGGCCCCCGCTCCGCCCTTCAGCGTGGACGCGTACTGCGTCAGGTCGTTGCCCACCGCAAGGCCGTTGGCGGTGACCTTGTGGGTCACGTCATCCTTGAACAGCCCCCAGAGGAACCCCGGCTCCTTCGTGACAATGCTGCCGATGTCGCGGGTGATGCTGATGCCGCCCTGCGCATCGCGGATGTACAGGTTCCCCGCGCCGTCATTGGCGAAATCGAAGTTTTTCACTGACTGCTGCAGATCCAGCACGTTACTGCCCTTGCCACCCAGCACGATGTTGTAGCCGCCGCCGTCGCGGAAGGTGTCGTTGCCGTCGCGGCCTTCCAGGTAATCATTACCCTTGCCGCCCTGGATCAGGTCGTTGCCGTCGCTGCCAATGATGAAGGTGCTGCCCTTGTGGGTTTCGGCGTTGCGATTGAGGTCCTGAACCCAGGTGCTGCTGCGCGCCGGGTCAGAGAGGTTGGCAACGATGACGGTCGAGTCCTTGCTGGTGAGGTCGTAGAACTTCGACTCCAGCACCCGCGTCATGCCATCGCCATACCCCGTGGGCAGGTGGGAAATCCAGGTCGGAATATTGAGGATGGAATACGGCAGCACATTCCACGCCGTCGAGGCGTAATGATCGTTGAAGCTGACAATGTTGTTGGTCGCCGAGTCCTGATGCGCATCGTGCACGCCCAGCGACGACAGGTTGAAGGACGAGCCGTCGAGCGCGCGGAACACCGGGTCATTCTCATAACCGACGTTCAGCACTTTATCGGTGCTGCTTTGCGTCGGTGAGGCGTAGGCAATGTAGTTGGCATCCTTGTAGAACCCGGCCCACTTGTCGTTGCTCAGGTCCGCCAGGCTATTGACCGCCAGCCCGCCAAGGCTGTGACCACTGACCAGCACGTCCTTGCCCGACAAGCCATTGGCCCGGGCAAACGCGGCAACATCCGCAAGCAAGTCGCCGAAGGCCTCGCCCACGTAGTTTTTCGCGTAATCCTTGGGGCCCAACGCTGCCAGCACGTCGTTGATCACGTCGGCGATCGAATCGCTGATCAGGCTTTCCCGAGGTCCACTGGTGCCGCGAAAGGCCACGCCGATTTCGCTGAGATGGCCCTGCGCATCGTACTTGCCGAGGATCTCCACTTGGGCGCTGGTGTACCCGGCCTTTTCGCCGAAGAACGTTCCGCGTGCATCAACCTTGCCGTCGTAACCCAGCTGCGCAGCGGTGATCGGCGTCCAGCCGGCTTTCTGCACCGCCGCCAGCGCGGCTTTTTCCGAATCCGGGTTCCACGGCACGCCGGGAATCACGCCCTGGGAGTCAGTACCGCCAATCAACGCGGTCACCAGCGTCGCCGGCAAACCCAGGCCGAAGCCATTGTGCTGATAACCGGTGGCAAAGCCGTTATCGAGGTTGTGATAGGAGTACAGCGTGATTGCCATGGCGTCGGTGAACAACGCCTTTGAATCTGCTGTGCCGAAGTTTTTGTAGTCGTATACACCCATGGTAAAGCCTCTCTTTTGTTGGAATTGTCAGAGATCTTTCCGGCGTTCCTTCGGGCCTTGCCCAAATGCTTCGTCAACCTTGGCCAGGTCTTGCTCGTTCAAGGTGCCGGCGTAGTAATGCAACTTGGTCCATGCCATCAAATAGTCGTAGCGGCTCTGCGCCAGATCGCGGCGTGTGGTGTAGAGCTGTTGTTCGGCGTTCAGCGCGTCGAGGTTGACCCGCTCACCGCCGAGAATGCTCTGCCGGGTCGACACCACCAGCGCTTCGGCGGACGTCAGCGCTTTCTGATAGGCCCGCAGCTTGTTCACCCCCGACAGGCACGCGCTGAACTGGCGGCGTAACTCGATCAGGGTTTCCCGTGTCTTGCCGTCCAGTTCGTATTCGGCCTGCTCCATGGCGCGGCTGGCCTGACGGGTCGACGCCGAGACACCGCCACCGGCGTACAGCGGGACGTTGACTTCGATGCCGATGGTGTTGGTGTCGTAGCGCTGGTTGTAGGTGTTGCCGCTTTCCGATTCGTTCTGGCGCACCGTTGCGTAGGCGCTGACTTTGGGCAGGTGCCCGGCGCGATTGCGCTCCACCTCGTAGCGCGCCACTTCCAGCGCCTGACGTTGCGAGGCCAGGCCCGGATTGTTGGCGACCGCCATCTCATGCCAGGTGTCGTAATTGGCCGGTTGCAGGGTGAAAGTCTGGAACTGCTGATCCAGCGGCGCGAGATCGCTGATGTCGACGGCCGGCACGCCGATCAGCGCGCCCAGTTCTCGCAGGGACGCGTCCTGTTCGTTGCGGGCTTCGATTTCTTCGGCGATTGCCAGCTCGTAGCGTGACTCGGCTTCGAGGATGTCGGTGCGCGTGCCCTCGCCCTGACGGAACAATTGCTCGTTCTGCCGGAACTGTTGCTCGAAGGCTTTCTTCCTGGCCTGGGCGATGTCGATCTGGTCCTGGGCGAACAGCGCCTGGGTGTAGTTCTCCAGCACCCGCACCAGCAATTGCTGGCTCTTGCCGCGAAAGTTCTCATCGGCGAACAGCGACTGCGCCACGCCTTTGCGGTACGTCGCGTAGGCCTCGTAGTCCAGCAGCGGTTGTTGCAGGGTCAACGACGAACCGTAACTGCTGTAGTTGCGGTCATCGCTCTGGTTTTGCCCGCGCTCGTTGAGGTAAGTGACCTTGGAGGTGTTGCGGCCCTTGTTGTAGTTGTAACCCAGTTTCGGCAGCAGCCCGGCGCGGCCGATCGCGCGGTTTTCAAGGCCGGCGTCGCGCTCCTTGATCGCGCCGAGGAACACCGGATCATTGCGCAACGCTTGCTCGTAAAGGTCGAACGGTCCCATGGCCATGGTCGGGTTACAGGTCAGCAGCACAAGGCTCGCCGCAAACACAGACAGCTTATTCATACAGCGCAACATCCTTATTCCTCGGTCAACGCGGAACCTGCCCGGTCGAGCAGCGGCTTGAACAGATAGTTGAGGAGCGAACGTTCACCGGTGCGCACAAACATTTCCGCGGGCATGCCGGGCTTGATCACCAGGCCATTGAGTTTTTCCATGGCGTGTTCGCTGACGCTGCTGCGCAGTACGTAATACGGAGCACCGGTTTTCTCATCGACCATCTGGTCGGCGGAAATCAGGCTGACTTCGCCGGGAACCCGTGGCGTGCGGCTCTGGTTGAACGCGGTGAACAAAATGTCCACCGGCAAGTGCGTACCGACCTTGTCGATCAGGTTGATCGGCAGATGCCCTTCCACTTCCAGGCGAGTGCCCTGCGGAACGATTTCCAGCAGGGTTTCGCCCTGGCGCACCACCGCACCTTCGGTATGCACCCCGAGGTTGACCGCGATGCCGTCGGCGGTGGCGATGATTTCGCTGTGCTGCAAGTCGAAACCGGCGGAGGTCAGTTGCTCCTCCAGCGTCACGCTTTTGAGCTGCGCGTCGGCCAGCTGGGTGCGAACTTCTTTCTGGTATTCCTCGATGTGTTGTTGCAGTTTCAGCCGCGATTCGAGGATGCCCTGCTCCACCCGGCCGCTTTCGCCGGTGTTTTCTGCTAATTGTTGTTGCACCTGCGACAGTTGGCGCTGGTACTCCATCAGCCGATTTCGCGGGATGTAGCCGTTGTCCGCCAGCGGCTGAAGGTTGCTCAGTTGCTGTTGCAGGGAACTGGCCTGGGCGGTCAAGTCCGAGCGTGCGCGGCGCATCCCGGCCAGTTGCGCGCCAGCGCCTTCGATGCTGGCGCGCAAGGCAGCCTGCTCGCGGGAAAACGCTTCACGGCGGCTGCTGAACAACTGCCGCTGGCCTTCCAGTACCAATGCCAGACGCGGGTCGGGATCGTTGCTCAGTTCGGCGGGGAAACTCACCTGATTGAGGTTGTCCCGTTCGCTTTGCCAACGCGCCAGGCTGGCCCAGGCCATGCGGTATTGCGCTTGCAGGGATTGCACGTCGGCGGCGACTTGGGTCTGGTCGAGTTGAAACAGCGGCTGACCCTGCTTCACCGCTTGACCTTCGCGCACCAGAATCCGGCTGACCACCCCGCTGCTCATCGATTGCACCGCTTTGCGCTTGCCCGAGACCACCACGGTGCCTTGCACCGGAATACCTTGGTCGAGCGGCGCCAGGCTGGCCCAAGTGAAGAAACTGCCGGCGCCGACGATGGCCAGAATCCAGCCCATGCGCGCAAAAAACCGAGCATCGCGCTCGGGGCGTTCGGCGATGTAGTCGTGTTCCATGCTGGCTTCGTTGAGGTTGCTCATACACCCGAACTCCTTGTCGAGGGCTGATACTGCCGGCTCATGCTCAACCCACCCGGTGCCTGCGCAGGCTTTTGTTCCTGGGCGCCGGAAAGCGCCTTGAGCACGTCCTGGCTCGGGCCGAACGCTTGCAAACGACCGTCGTTGAGCACCAGCAACTTGTCGGCCTGGGCCAGCGCCGAAGAGCGGTGAGTCACCAGGATCACGCTGGTGCCCTGGGCTTTCATCTGCGCAATGGCACTGGCCAATGCTGCTTCGCCGACGGTGTCGAGGTTGGAGTTCGGTTCGTCCAGCACCACCAGGCTCGGCTTGCCGTACAAGGCACGTGCCAGTGCCACGCGCTGCTTCTGACCGCCGGACAAACCACTGCCGTCCTCGCCGAGCAGCGTGTCGTAACCCTGAGGCATGCGCAGGATCAGTTCATGCACACCCGCCTGTTGCGCAGCTGCGACGACGGTTTGCGGATCGGCCTCACGGAACCGGGCGATGTTTTGCGCGATGCTGCCGCTGAACAGTTCGATGTCTTGCGGCAGATAACCGATGTAGGGACCGAGCTCGTCGCGATTCCAGCGATGAATATCGGCACCGTCGAGGCGCACCGTGCCACCAAGGGTCGGCCAGACGCCGACCAGCACTCGGGCCAGGGTCGATTTGCCGGAACCGGAAGCGCCCAGCACGCCGAGCACTTCGCCGGCATCGAGGCTGAAATTGACCAGGTGCAACGTCGCACCACGCTGCCCCGGAGGACCGGCGCTGACCTGTTCAAAACGGATGTGGCCCTTCGGTGCCGGCAGCGCCATGACGTCGTCGCCCGGCGGGAAGGCTTGCAGCAAAGCATCGAGACGGCGGTAAGCGAGCTTGGCGCCGCTCCACTGTTTCCAGACCGCGATCAATTGATCGATGGGGCTCAGGACGCGGCCCATCAGGATCGAACCGGCAATCATCATCCCGGCAGTCATGTCGCCCTTGATCACCAGCAGCGCGCCCAGACCCAATACGAGGGATTGCAGGCACAGACGCAAGGTTTTGCTCAGGGAACTGATGACCGCGCCGGTGTCGCTGGCCTTGTTCTGCTGGCCGAGGAAACGCGAATGCACCTGGAACCAGCGATGACGCAAGGCGCCGAGCATGCCCATGGCTTGAATGGTTTCAGCGTTATGCAGGTGACTGGTGGCCATCTGGCTGGACTTCTGGGAGAAAACCGCCGCGTCTCCCAAAGGCTTTTTGGTCATGGCCTCATTGAGGCACGCCAGCCCGATCAGCACTACCGCGCCCGCCGTGGCAAACACGCCGAGCCAGACATTGAACAGATAGATCACGAGCAGGTACACCGGGAACCAGGGGGCATCGAAGAAGGCGAACAGCGCCGGGCCGGTCACGAACTGGCGAATGTGAGTCAAATCCCCCAGCGACTGCCCGGCGTTGCCTTCGCCCCTGAACAAATTGCGCTCGAAAGCGGCCTGGTAAACCCGCAGGTTGAAGCGGCGCTCCAGTTGGCTGCCGATACGAATGACGATAAAACTGCGAATAATCTCCAGCAAGCCGATAAACGCAAAGAACCCCACGACCATCAGCGACAACATGGCCAGCGTGGTTTCATTTTGCGATGACAGCACCCGGTCATAGACCTGGAGCATATAAATAGAAGGCACTAACATCAGAATGTTGATTAGCGCCGTAAAACAACCGACGCTGATCAGAATGCTCTTGTAATCACCCAGCGCCCTTATTAACGGCGTGGAAACCGGGTTATTCGCCATCTTCATGGGCTCTTCCTGAGGTGTTGTCCCGCGCCTGCCTGGCGAGGTCGTTACTTACACTTTAATAACAACTTGGCGCCTCTCGATTAATCAAGCGGGTGCTCAAGTATTATGATCAGCCCGGACTTTGAAGTGCCTCGATACAGCCCGTCGCGCTGACGACTGAAAAACACAATCTTCGACCCTTCCTTGCCGGTGAGCGCGATGCCGTCGGGCTCAGGGAACCAGCCGACCGGTTGCTCCTCCAGCCATTCGACGAGGCACTCTGTGCCGTCGCCCAACGTCTGGTTGGCTTTGAATTCGAGGGGGCAAACGATCGACGGGTTGTCTTGCTGCGTCACCCGCCATTTTCCCGCCAGCTCCGACGGGTCTGCCAACTTCAGGCTGCTTGCCATGGCTACATCTCCAAAAAACATCATGAGCGCGGCTAACAGCCACACGTTTGTTTTGCAGGTAAAAGCGTTACAAATCATAGGCGTTTCACTCAGGGTCGTGGCTCAAGTGACAAAGGGCGGCGCATCGGCGCCGCCCTCCTTCTGCCTTGAATCAGGCCACGATGTCCGAGTACGCCGCCTGGCCGACGGTGCTGACCAGGAAGTCCGCCACGCCATGCCCGGAGAAGTCCACCGACAACAAGCTGTTACCACCAGAGGTCGTCAGCACGGCATCGCCCGCCGCCCCCGTGAATGCGCTAACGAAATGCAGGCCTGCACCGTTGGTGATGCCGGTCAGGTCGATCTTGTCGAGGCCGCTGACAAAATCGAGGATCTGGTCGACTGCACCCGGTTTGGAGTCGCTGCTGGCGGCGAACACGAAGGTGTCCGAACCGGCGCCGCCCCACAACTTGTCCGCACCGCCCGCGCCGTAAAGGATGTCGTTGCCGGCACCGCCCTTCAGCTCGTTGGAGACACCGTTACCGATCAGCAAATCATTGCCCGAACCGCCAATGGCGTTTTCGACGGTGACGCCCTTGGCGATGGACACGTTACCCACCAGGCCGCCAACGTCGGAGAACGAGGTCTCATTGAGGTTGATCTTCTGGTTTTGGGTAAACCCGGAGAAATCCAGGGTGTCCTTGCCGCCCGCATCCCACACCGAAAACACGACCTTGTCCGCCGACGAAGACGCGCTCAGGAAATCGCGACCGGTGTTGGAGTTGAAGCCGTAAGTGGTGTCACCGGTGCGGGTGGTAGTGTTGGCGCCGTAGAGTTTCTGGATGGCCGCGATATCGTCGATCAACGGGCCCGACGCATAAGCTTCGACGCCACCCTTGCTGAAGTTCTGGCTGGTGTTGCTTTCACTCCAGTAACTCATGACGCTGTAGCCGCGGGTGTCTTGCCCGTAGGACGCGTCATTGTAGGTCGGTGCGCCTTCACCGGCGTTGTAGTCGCCGGGGTGAGCCAGACCAAGGGTGTGCCCGATTTCGTGGGTCAGGGTTTGCCGGCCGTAGTTGTTCAGGTCCGGGGTCTTGTTGGGCGTGTAGCTGCTGTTGATCAGGTACCAGGAAGTCCCGTCGTAACCTGCGCCCGTGCCAGGCAAATAAGCGAATGCCGCTGCGCCGTCCTGGCCGCCGCTGTAGTTGCCGAAGGTCATGTGACCGTCGCCGCCGGTGGCCTTTTCCGTGAAGGTGACATTGGCGACGTCGGCCCAGGATTGCAGGGCGAGCACGGTCTGGCCTTTCTGCTGGGCACTGAACTGACTGAACCCGGTAATCCCGTGCTTGTTCATGGTGCTCGACGAGGCCGAGGTCAGGAACGTGTAGGTCAGTTCGATTTTGCCGCTGCCGTCCTTGTCCTGGTAGGCAGCTCCGTCGCGCAGCAATTGGGTGGCTGCCTGATCGACGGAAAACGAGGGTTTGCCATTGACTGTCAGATTGCCGCCACGGTCATACTGATGGCTGAAACTATTGATCTGGTTGAACGCAGAACTGGGAGCCGCCAAGGCTTGAAATGGCTGGAATGCCTGTTCAGCGGAATCAATAGCGCTGTCTTTTACTTTCGACATAAACACACTTCCTTGTTTTGCTATGGAACAGTTTTTTTAGATAGCAACAATCTCTGGCGAGATCGTCCTATCACTCGCCCAATGAAGGCGAAAGAAAACTGACACAATTTGAAATCAATCGTCCACTACTTTTTTGGCGTCAAGTTTGCGCACTTCAGAATATGCCCGAAAACAATAGGCGCGATTAGAAGTCGGCGTATTTAAAATAGTGAGCCAGCGTTATTGTCGGACAATCTACAATTTAAATATTAAATAAAAGTAAGTTGCCGAGATCAAAATCGTCCGACTATTGGCGTTTTGATTCGCGCACTTCCATGGGTAAAAATTAGACTTTTCGAAGAATGAGACCACACTGAATACCGGGTTAACTTTCTTCGCGGACCTCATGAAATGATCCGGGTGAAGTCGAGATGAAAAGGGTCACGCCCTTGTGGGTCGCACTCATTACCGCCAGTGCGTGTGCGGCAACGAGCCTGTGCGCGAATGCCGGGACTTCTACGGTCCTGGCAACCAGCTTCGACTGCGCCAGGGCCAGCGCTGCCATCGAGAAGCTGATCTGCCGCACCCCACAACTGAAGCAGATGGACATTGAACTGACGCGCCTTTATCGCCTCGCGCTCACAGACGATCATTCAGTGCCGCGGCCTGACAAAGTCGAGATCGAACAACGGTTCTGGGTGGACGCCCGCAATCGCTGCTCTGCCGAGGCGGAGCCCAAGGCCTGCACGATCCGCAGTTATGCCGAGCGTGCGCATCAGCTTCGCCAAGGCTCGGTGATTGCACGAACCAAGGACCCGAGCAGGCTCACCGACGGCCCGGTAGCCTTTCGTTGCACCGGGCTCAACGCGCTGATCGCCGTCACTTACTTCAATGTCGAGCCGCGTGTCGTGTACCTGAAATGGGCGAATACCTCTGCCACCCTTATCCAGGTACCAAATGATTCCGCTACCCAATTCAACGGCAAGGATTACCGGGGGAGCTACAGCTTCTTGCAGAACGGCAGCGATGCCTTGTTCCAGATACCCGGCTCGGGGCAAATGAGTTGCACGGTCGAGCCGGTCGGCTGATTGCGCAACGGGACATCCTGTCCCGATGCGTTGGTGCAACCTGTCAGCTGCCCGTGCGAATCTTGTTCCACACCCGCGTCCGAATCCGGTCGATATTCAGCGGCATCGCTTCCAGCGCGAACAGTTTCCCCATCATTTCCGGGCTCGGATAAACCTTGGTGTCGTTCTTGATTGCCGGGTCGATCAGGCTGTCAGCCTGTTCGTTGCCATTGGCGTAGTGCACGTAGTTGCTGATGCTGGCCATGACGGCCGGGCGCAACAGGTAGTCCATGAAGGCGTAGCCGGCTTTTTCGTCCGGGGCGTCGGCGGGCATGGCGACCATGTCGAACCAGATGGCGGCGCCTTCCTTGGGAATCGCATAGCCGATGTCCACGCCGTTCTTGGCTTCCCTGGCGCGGTTTTCGGCCTGCAGGATGTCGCCGGAGAAACCGACCGCCACGCAGATGTCGCCGTTCGCGAGGTCGCTGGTGTACTTGGACGAGTGGAAATAGCTGACGTAAGGCCGGACTTTCATCAGCAGCGCTTCAGCCTTCTTGTAGTCTTCCGGGTTCTTGCTGTGATGCGGCAAGCCCAGGTAGTTCAGCGCGGCCGGCAGCAGTTCTGGCCCGTTGTCGAGGATGGCCACGCCGCACTTCTGCAGTTTTGCCATGTTTTCGGGTTTGAAGATCAGGTCCCAGGAATCCACCGGCGCGTTTTCGCCCAACACCGCTTTGACCTTGGCAATGTTGTAGCCGATGCCAGTGCTGCCCCACAGGTACGGGAAGCCGTGCTCGTTGCCCGGGTCGTTGGTTTGCAGGGCTTTGAGCAGTACCGGGTTGAGGTTTTTCCAGTTCGGCAACTGGCTCTTGTCGAGCTTCTTCAGCGCCCCGCCCTCGATCTGCCGCGCCATGAAGTGGTTGGACGGGAACACCACGTCGTAACCGGATTTGCCGGTCATCAACTTGCCGTCGAGGGTTTCGTTGCTGTCGTACACGTCATAGCTGAAGCCGATGCCGGTTTCTTTCTGAAAGTCTTTCGTGGTGTCCGGGGCGATGTAGTCCGACCAGTTGTAGATCTTCACGGTGTCGGCGGCGTGACTGAGGCTCACGAAGAGCGCCAAGGGAGCGAGTGCCAGTATCTTTCGGATCATGAGTGGATTCCTGTGTGAGTTTTTGTTGGCAGGCAATCAGAGGATCAAAAAATCAAAACGTAGGTCTTGCGCACGGTTTCCTGGATGTCCCAGATACCGAGGCTGTTGGCTGGCAACATCAGTGCGTCACCGGCTTCTATGTGGAGGGTTTCACCGTCATCCGGAGTGAAGGTGCAGCGCCCCTGGATGAAATGACAGAATTCCTGGGCCACGATCTGCCGACGCCAACGGCCGGGGGTGCATTCCCAGACGCCGGTCTCGACACCGTCGTCGCGTTCGACGCTGGTGGTGGACGCCACCGCCACGGGAGTTCCCAACGGCACGGCGACCGGGTTTGATTCGTCCAGTTTCAGGGTTGCGGTGTTCTTGAACTGCGTGATGCCCATGGGAGTACCTGTCTATGGAGAAAGCGCCGATTACTGCATGAAACCTTCCATGATCCCGGCGACCCCGCTGGCCAGTTTGCGTCGCCAAGGCGCGGTAGCCGGGTTGGCCAGGGTCTGGTCTTCATGGACGAAGCTGCGGATGATCGCGTTGTAGCCGAGCCAGCGGCAGGGTTCCGGTTCCCAGGGTTTCAGTGCATCGAGACCGCCCTGAGGGATGACCCACGGCTGGCGAACCAGCTCGGTATCGCGTTGCAGGATCAAGTCAGCCAAGGTCCGTCCACCCAGGTTGCTGGCACCAACGCCCTCCCCGCCATAACCGCCGGAAATCGCAATGCCGCTCGCTTGATCGCACAGCATGTGCGGCTTGAACCGCCGGGACATGCCGAGGTTGCCGCCCCAGCCATGGGTAATACGTACGTTCTTGAGTTGCGGGAAAAGTTCGCCGAACAGGTAACGCCGCAAGTCGACTTCACTGGCGGTCAGGTCGAAGTCATGGCGCAGCTTGCCGGCAAACTGATAGCCACCCCGCGCGCCGAACACCAGGCGGTTGTCCGCCGTACGCTGACCGTAAGTCACCTGGCGACTGCTTTCGCCGAACGCCTGCCCGTGGCTCAGGCCGATTTCGTCCCAAGTGGCGGCGGACAGCGGTTCGGTGGCGACGATCAGGCTTTGCACCGGCAACTGATAACGCCCCAGCGGAGGCAGCGTGGTCGCGTACCCTTCTACCGCCGGAACGATCCAGCGGCTGCTCACCATAGCCTTCGCCGTGCGCAGGCTGCCCGATTGCCAGTGGGTGACCGGACTGTTTTCGTAAATCCTGACGCCCATGCGTTCGACCGTCCGGGCCAGACCTCGCACCAACTTTGCCGGGTGCAGGGTCGCCACGTGCGGTGCATAGATACCGCCATAAGGCTTGGCGATTCTGATCTGTTGCGCCAACTGCTCGGGGCTGAGCCAGCGGTAATGGCTTTCCGTCAGGCCCTGGCCATACAGTTTGTCCAGATACTGTCGCAGGCTGGTTTCCTGTTCCGGATACCGCGCCGCGCAATACAGCGCCCCGCCTTTACGGTAATCGCACGCGATGCCTTCTCGTTCGAGGACAACTTCAACTTCATCGGGAATGCTATGCAGCAGGTCATACGACGCCCGCCGCTGCCCGGCCGGTAAATCGGCGAGCAAGCGGTCTTCCCCCAGGAGGTTGCCCATCAACCAGCCGCCATTACGCCCGGAGGCGCCAAAACCGGCGGTCTGCGCTTCAACGATGGCAATGTTCAGGCCCGGCGCCAGGCGCTTGAGGTAGTACGCAGTCCAGAGCCCGGTGTACCCCGCGCCGATGATGGCGACGTCGACGTCAAGATCGTGTTCCAGCGCCGGACGCGCCAACAACGGCTCGTCGAGTTGATCCATCCACAAACTGATAGTGCGCCACGCCGGCATGCAAGACTCCGCCACTCAAACTTCGATGGCGTTGATCCTAGTGCGTGGGCTCAGAGGCTGTCTTGCGCGCGTGCACGCAAAGAAATTTGTTTGACGTAGGCCTTGGGCGACAGACCGGTGTGCTGGCGAAAACAGCTGTAGAACGCCGAGAGCGAATTGAAGCCGGCGGCAAATGCCAGATCGTCGATACGCAGTGGCGGCGCGGCGTTCTCCAGCGCGGCGAGCACATGTTGCAAGCGCGCCTGGTTAACGTAGCGGTAGAAACTCTGGCCCAGCACCTGGTTGAGCAGATAGGACATCTGATTGCGGCTGTACCCGCACGCCTTCGCCACCCGTTGCAAATCGAGCTCCGGGGCCAGATAGGGTTGCTGGTGCTGGAAGTACTGTTGCAGGTCCTGCGCCATGAAACTCAATTGACGCGGCGACAACCCGAGCCGGCTGACGGCCGGGCGTGCACTGTTTGCGGTTTTGCTGACGGGCTGCTCATGCACCAACGAGGCGTATTCGTTGACTCGCCAGATCAGACCGTCGCGGACGGTAATCGCCTCGCTGGCCCGAAATGACACCAACCCTTCACCACCGCGCAGGGTAATGCGGTACTGAATGAACGCGGTGTTGCCGTCCAGACGGATGCGATCCGAGTGCTCCAGCGCTTCATCCGGATCGCGCGGCATGCTGCTGCGCACGTACTCGCGCAACTCGTCCAGCCCCATCACGCGGTTCTGGAAGAAGTCGCTGTACTGGATGTCCGGGTGATACAACGCCATGACACCGTCCAGGTCGCGGTGCTTCCAGCGCAGGTGATAGCGCATGACCGTCTCGCTCGTGGCCTGGGTTTGCAGCGGACCATCATCATCGGCATGCATAAAGGACTCGACGAGAAAAAGGCGAGCTTGCCGAAATTCCGCACCGGCTTCAATGAGCAAGCAGTACCGGCCTTTTGCTGAAAGGTCACAGCGCTGGGAGCCGAATCAAAAAAAAGCAACCAATTGCCAATCGGCCTGAAAAATCCACATTATTTTCACATGCGGGTGCTACTTTTAAAGACAGTCAACGGTTGAGCCAATGAAGGCTCTTCCCTCCTAACATGAGCTAACGGAAGCGCTCGATGAATCAGGCGGGCAACATATGAATAAAGGGTTCAGTAAAGTCACCTTTCCAAACGCCTGCCAGCTGATGCGCTGGCATTTTCATCCCATGGGTTTTGAGGCGAGCATGGACGCACCGGGCAGCATGATTGCCCGTCTTTTTGACCGTGCCACGGGCGAGACCATGATCGCCATTGCCGGCATTCCATGCGCCACTGTCATGAACGCAGCGGACGTAGAACGAATCATCGAAGCGGTGGAGGATGAGCTTGAGTCTTTCATTCCTCCGGTGGCCCTCAAGAGTTATGCCTGAAGGTTGAAGCGCAGCTGCCATAAAAAAAGCCCACATCTTGTGGGCTTTTTTGTGAGTACGGGTTTACGCCGATGTCTTGCCCCGGTGATCGGCAAAAAACGCCTTGCCCTTGCCGATCCGGTCGGAAGCCTTGGGCATGTTCGCCGCTTGGGTGTCCTGGCCATCGACATACCAGTAGCAATGGCTGACCGCCCGGGTGATGCCCACATAGGCCAGTCGCAGAATCTCGTCTTTTTGCGCGTTATCGTAAGCTTCGTTGTCGCCAGCCTTGCCCAGACCCGCCATGCGGTAGACCTGATTCTTGTAGGGCGAACTGGTCAGGTGCTGGCAATCTCCCAGCAAAAACACAGCGTCGGCCTGAAGACCCTTGGCACTGTGATAGGTCAACTGCTTCAGTCGTCGCGACTCGTACGGCAAGCTAGAATCAACATTAACTACAGGCTGAATATGCTCTTCTATCAATGACTTATCGCTGCTTTTTCGATAAAGCATCAAGATTGTATCGCCCTGCCTGTAGTGTTCCATCAACCGCCTGGCCAAGCCTTGATCATCCCGATCGAGCACGTTGACTGGCAGCAATGCCTTCGACTCGCCACTGGCCTTGGCCTTCTTGCCGGCGATGGCCGGTGCGGCGCGTACGATGTGTTCGGCGGCATCGATGATGTGTTGATGGCTGCGATAGTTGTCGCTGAGCATGACCTTGGTCGTGCTCGGCGACGGGAACTCCTTGTTGAACTCCATGAAATACGTCGGCGAACTGCCGCGCCATCCATAAATGGACTGCCAGTCATCACCCACGCACAGCAGCGACGAACGCTGAGCGCCGCGTCCCACGTGCATGGCCGGGCCGCGACTGCGAATCTCGGCGAGGCTGGCGCGAATCCAGGAAACAATCTGCGGCGATACGTCCTGAAACTCGTCGATCATCAGGTGCGACAACGGTCGCAGCAGTTCATCGCTCAACAGCTTCTGGTTTTCCGGGGAATGCTCGCTGAACAAGGCGAACATGCGGTTGTAGGTCATCACCGGCGGCTTCTGATCCAGCAGATGATCTTCCAGGGCTCGCCAGAACAGGCTCAAGGCCTCGAAGAAAAACCGGTCCGGGTCGTCCTTGGCGAAGCTCATCTGGCCCACGGCATTCGGAACATCCAGGCCAAGGTTTTCGATAAACCCGGCCGCCGCGACAAAACAGTCCAGCAACGGCGCGGAACCGAGCTCGCCCTTGACCTTGTAATCGAACCCCGGCCCGGCGCTGGCATCGCCCGCAAGGGAGGCCAAAACACGCTTTGAAGCTTCATAACTATCTAACCATATCAAAGGCTTACGGCAGAAAGCTTGAAACAGGGTTCGCTTTACCGCCCATTCCGCACGGACGCTGAGCTTGGCATTCGGGCGGCTGACCTGCGGGTTTTCCCGAGGATCGAAACCCAGCACGACCCACGCGTCCAGGCTCGGAATGTAGCCATGGCAATGAAAGGTCGAGCCGTTGATATCAAACGACTGGCGATTGGGCTCGATGCCTTTGATGGGCCAGGCACCCGCGCGAAACCACAAATCTTCAATCAAGTCGCACAGTTCTTCATCACGCTTGGCGGCCAGTTCGGTCACGGCCATGCGTTTTTGCACGTCCGGGTGATCGCGCTCCAGCTCCTTGAGCTGCAAGGCATGGCGCGACAACGGCTTGATCAGTTCGCGAAAGCGCTCATCACGCGTGTGCAGGTTGTGATAGCAGGCGTTGAGCTGCTGACGCTGGGCGTCGTTGATGCGCAAATCGAAAGGATTGCTATCGGCCTCATCATCAGCACCTTGCACACGGTTGCTGAGGTTTTCGAACGCTTGTAGCCGCTCGAAGCCCGGCAGGCTGCGCACCATGGGCAGGATCCGCGAATGGAAGGTGCGCACCAGGTCCCGCGCCTCCTTGAAACCGAGCGGCCGCCCCCAGAGCGCAAACATCTCGATCAGTTTGTTGATGAAGTCCTTGCGTGACTCCCGTGTAAAGGTCACGACGGTCATTGAGCTCAGCTCGAAGCCCAGATAGTGGGTCAGCAGCAAAATACGCAGCACCAGGGTAGTCGACTTGCCCGCCCCCGCGCCGGCAATGACCGACGTCGATGGCGTATCGCTGAAGATCATTTTCCACTGCGCGGTGCTAGGTTGAGCGTGCGGCGCGAGCAAACGAGCGACATCGGCCTTCATGCGCTTCTTCAGCTCTGCGCTCAATGGCAGGCGCCAGTCGTCGAACAGGTTGTCATCGACGTTGGGGGGCCGGTGTTCGGTGGAGCGCGAGTCACGAATCAGCAACACCTGCCGACCTTCCTCCAGACCTTCGAGCTTGCCTTCCTTATAGCCGTAATCCACCCCGGCGCTGTGACCGCTGCGAAAACCGTCGGCCTGGCCATGCAGCCATGACGCCCGATGTTGTGCACGCAGACGCGTCAGCCCGTGGCCAAAGAATCGGGCGGCCAGGCGCTTGAGCAGCGGCATCTCGGCCAAGGGACGAAGTTCAGGAGGAAGATCGGGGGTGTGTTGCGGCACGCGGGCTGACTCCAGGGTGTGAGGCTGTTGAGGGCTATGGTGTCTGCATTTGCCGTTCAGTTCTAGTGAAATGCTTACAGGTCATTGGCTTATGCGATGAAGTGAAGGCTGGGTGAGAATGTTTCGAGGTGATTTGATATCAATTTATTCGATTGTATTGAGGCATTTTTTACGCTTTTTATCGATCAGTGCCTGATAGATGATGCTCGCCATTCACCACCCCTTACAGGAGACGATCATGCTCGAACTCAGACCCTTCAACTCCCTGGGCGGCGCCCACCATGGCTGGCTGGATGCTCATCACCACTTTTCGTTCGCCGAATACTACGACCCTAAACGCATGAACTGGGGCAACCTTCGGGTGTGGAACGACGACGTAATCGCCTCGGGTACCGGTTTCCCGAAACACCCGCATCGGGACATGGAAATCATCACATATGTCCGTGAAGGTGCGATTACCCACGAGGACAACCTCGGCAACAAGGGCCGCACCGAAGCAGGTGACGTGCAGGTCATGAGCGCCGGCACCGGGATCGCTCACAGTGAGTACAACCTGGAAGCGACTGAAACCAGGATCTTCCAGATCTGGATCATCCCGAACGAAACAGGCCTGGCACCGTCCTGGGGTGCGAAACCATTCCCTAAAGGCCAGCGCGAAGGCTTCGTGACCCTGGCCAGCGGCAAGGCCGGCGACGATCAAAGCCTGCGGATCCGTGCGGATGCGCGCCTGGTTGCGGCGAACCTGAAGGCTGGCGAGTCTGCGGAGTATCGTCTGGACAATGGCCGCCGTGCTTACCTGGTTCCGGCGACGGGTGCGATTGAAGTCAATGGCTTGCGAGCACAAGCTCGAGATGGTGTTGCGGTGGCTGATGAGCAGGTGTTGCGCGTGACGGCCATTGAAGACAGTGAGATTGTTTTGGTGGACCTGGCTTGATTGGGTAAATGCCGGGCAAAAAAAGGGGCGACTGTCATAGTCGCCCTTTTTTTTGCTTCGGGATTTGCGGCGTGTCTGATGCCGCCATCGCCGGCAAGCCGGCTCCTACAGGGCCAGCGCAATCCTTTGTAGGAGCTGGCTTGCCAGCGATGGGGCCCTCAACTATTTCGCAGAGATAGCGCCATCCACCAATGTTTGAGCTTCGGCAACCAACTGCTTCAGATGCTCGTCACTGACGAAACTCTCGGCGTAGATCTTGTAGATGTCTTCGGTACCCGACGGACGCGCCGCGAACCAGCCGTTTTCGGTCATGACTTTCAAACCGCCGATCGCCTGGTCATTACCCGGCGCGTGGCTGAGGATGCTCTGGATTGCTTCGCCCGCAAGCTGGGTCGAGGTGACCTGCTCCGGTGACAACTTGCTCAGCAAGGCTTTCTGTTGCGGATTGGCCTTGGCATCGACCCGCACCGAGAACGGTTCGCCCAGTTCATCGGTCAACGCGCGATACGCCTGGCTCGGGTCGCGACCGGTGCGGGCGGTCATTTCCGCAGCCAACAGGGCCGGGATCAAGCCGTCCTTGTCAGTGCTCCACACACCACCGTCCTTGCGCAGGAACGAGGCGCCGGCGCTTTCTTCGCCGCCAAAACCCAGCGAGCCGTCGAACAGACCGTCCGCAAACCATTTGAAACCGACCGGCACTTCGTACAAACGACGGCCCAAACGCTTGGCCACGCGATCGATCAAGCCACTGCTGACCACGGTTTTACCCACGGCTGCATCGGCGCGCCATTGCGGGCGGTTCTGGAACAGGTAGTCGATGGACACTGCCAGGTAGCTGTTCGGCGCGAGCAAACCACCGGACGGCGTCACGATACCATGGCGATCGTGATCCGGGTCGCAGGCGAACGCGACGTCAAAACGCTCTTTCAGGCCGATCAGGCCTTGCATGGCGTGGCTGGACGAAGGGTCCATGCGGATCTGGCCATCCCAGTCGACCGTCATGAAGCGGAAGGTCGGATCGACCTGCGTATTCACCACGTCCAGATCCAGCTTGTAATGCTCGGCAATCGCCGACCAGTACCGCACCCCTGCTCCGCCCAGCGGATCGACGCCCAGACGCAGTTTGGCGTCGCGGATGGCGTCAAAGTCGATCACGTTGATCAGGTCGGCGACATAGGTGTTGAGGTAATCGTGACGATGCGTGGTGCTGGCCTTCAGCGCCTGCTCGTAGCTGATGCGCTTGACGCCGGCGAGCTTGTTGCCCAGCAGCTCGTTGGCCTTGGCTTCGATCCACTTGGTGATGTGGGTATCGGCCGGGCCACCGTTGGTGGGGTTGTATTTGTAGCCACCGCTTTGCGGCGGGTTATGGGACGGCGTGATGACGATGCCGTCCGCCAGGCCCGAGGTGCGGCCACGGTTGTAGCAGAGAATCGCGTGGGAAATCGCTGGTGTCGGGGTGTACTCGTCACCCTCGGCAATCATCACCGTCACGCCGTTGGCGGCCAGCACTTCAAGGGCGCTGGCGCCCGCCGGGGTGGACAGCGCGTGGGTGTCGATGCCGACGAACAGCGGACCATCGATGCCCTGGGCTTCGCGGTACAGGCAGATCGCCTGGCTGATCGCCAGAACGTGCCATTCGTTGAAACTCAAGTCGAACGAGCTACCTCGGTGCCCGGACGTGCCGAAAGCGACACGCTGGGTGGAGATCGCGGCATCGGGCTGGCCGGTGTAATAAGCCGTTACCAGTCGCGGGATGTCGACCAACAACTCTGCCGGTGCCGGTTTGCCCGCAAAAGGACTGAGTGTCATGCAAAACCTCTGAATAGAGTGGTTCAGGAATAGGGACGCAGTTTACTGGCAGTTTGACCGCAACGCGATGGGATCGATCCACGGACGCAAAGGATGTTTTGCGAACATGCTCAGTCTACCGATTCCAGGCGCAGGGCATCGCCGAGCAGGCTCAGTGCAGCGGCCAGATCATGATCACCGCCAAAGCTATGACTGAGGCGAAAGTGTTGCGTGTGCAGGCCCTGCAAACTGAACAGCTCGCCCGGCGCAATCACCACCTGATGCTTGAGCAGGCGCTGAAACACCCGCCGCACATCAACCTGTCGCAGGGAGCGCACCCAAATCGTTGCCCCACCCTGAGGCTCGACAAAATGCAAGGCATCGCCCAGGCGCTCCTGCAACAACTGCGTCATCTGCACCTTGCGGTCCTTGAGCAACCTGCGCAGCACATGAAGGTGCTGGTCGATCCGTCCGTTACCGTACAAACGGGCAATGGCTTTCTGGCGAATCGGCGACAGGCGAAAGGCACGCAGTAAAAAGTGCCGCTGCAATTCGGCGCTGAAATGCCGTGACAACAGAAAGCCGTAGGGCGCTTCCGGGCCGATGATTTTCTCGAACGTGGAAAACACGATCAGCCGCTCAGGGTCGAGCAGATCGCGAAACCGCAAGCCGCCCGGTTCGAATTCGAGTTCGCCGTAGCAATCGTTTTCCAGCGCCCAGCTGCCATGCCGTTCGAGGAGCTGCGCAATGGCTCGTCGGTTGTCGTCATCTGCGAGGCTGCCTTGCGGCATGTTCAAAGCGGATGACAGCACGACCAACCGCACCGGGTGGGTCTCCAGCAGCTTCTTGAGCTGTTCGACGTCTAGCCCGCCATCGGTTTGCAGCGGCAATTCGATCACCTGGACATCGGCGGCCTGGAGCAAGCGCAGAATCGCCCAGTCACACGGAGACTCAAGGACTACCGCGGCGTCTTTGAGGCTCAACACGGCGATCAGTATTTCCAGGACGCCGCGCAAGTCGGCGCCAATGTAAACGTCATCGGCATGCCAGCAGCGTACCGGCGTTGTGGTGTAGCGCGCTGCCAGGGCAGCACGCAGTTCCAGTTCCCCGCAGGGCTGCGAAGGCGGTTGCGGCTGGCGCGGATACTGGCGCAGCAGTTCCCGTTCCAGCAGCAGTAACGGACTGTCGAGGGGTTGCAACAATGCCGGCTCATCAGCGCTCAACACCAGCATGCCTGGGCACCTGGCACTGAAATAAACGCTTTCGAGCAAGTCATTGCCATTGCCGGGCGCATTGATGGCGGACACCGGCAACGCGTAATAGCCGGATTTGGCGACCGAATACACGCGCCCTTCTTTCTCCAGCAACGAATACGCGTACTGAATCGTCGAAATCGACACGCTCAAACGATCCGCCAACTGACGCAACGACGGCAGGCGCACACGCGTGTCGCTGACCGGTTCATTGATCAGGTGCGTCAGGTATCGGTACACCGCCTGATAAGCAAAGTCGGTCTCGCGTGGTCCTTTCAATGTCCCGCTGACCCTTCACCCGCCACCGCGGCATCATCGCCAAAGTCAGCGGCTTCAGATGGCAGGTCCACACCATCAGCATCCGGGTCAACCACCCTGCCCTCGGCTCCCGGCACAGGCCCCATCCGGTAAAGTGTGCCGAGCAGGCCGACGGGCAGCCCGCTGACGTCGACCATCCATTGCAGAATCTGCTCCGACACCGGATTGCCCTGCATTGCCCGGTGCAGATCAGGCATCGCCACCAGCATTCCGGGATGACACTGACGCAGAAAGCGCTCAAGGGCAGCACCGTTTTCGACAAAGGGTGCGAAGAGCAGGCACACCAGCTGAGCCTCGGTCAAACCGAGGTTTTTTTGCGCCTCGGCCGCGGCCAGCCCACGTTGTTCGGACAGCCTCGCCGGATTACCGAAGACCGCCACTGCCTGCTCGCACAAACGCTCCGGGAGGCGCTTGCGGCGCATCATCACCAACGCCCGTTGCAAGTATTCGGCGACACCCGCCTCATAGCTGCGACCGTGCACAAAGCACGCTTGCAGCCCTCGCACGTGTGCGGATATCGAAAGGCTGACGAATTCGTTGTCGCTGATCTGAGCCGCCAGTTCGTCAGGTTGAAAACCGAGAAACTCGGTGAGCAGCGGCCAGCGCTCTTCGAGGTTGCTGACCAGCATGTCTTGAATGTCGATGAACGTGGTACGGCGACAGGCCTCGAAGCGCTCGGCCGGCCGCCATGCCGCCTGCCCCTGTCCGGCATAAAACGCGCGATAGCAGTCACTGCCGATCTCATCGAGCAAGGCGAACAGTTCATCAAAGCCTGTTTCAACCGGACTTGAGGTCTTGAGCCCGGCCTTGGCCGCCGCCCGCTTCAAGCCTTCGAGAAACTGCTTTTGCTGACGTGACGTGTCACTGCTGACCAAGGCATCGACGCCACCGTCCCAACGCGCGATCTGCCCATAGAACTCGCCGGTCGCCAGATAGCCGTCGTCCCACAGATCGATTGGCCCGTTCCAGGTTCGACGGTGGCCCACCATCAGCACATTTAGCCGATTGGCTTCTCGACCGGCGTCGGAGATCGGTGCCGGGTGGCTGAACGGCAACACTTCGCGGTTATCCACCATCAGCACTTCGACCCGTGGATCGTCGTAGAGAAACAACGAACTGTAGCTGCGATGGATGTTTTCCTGGGCCATCGAGCTGGCACCGTTCATTCGCAGGGAGGCCACGCGCAACTGGAACGTGGCGGGCGCCCGGCCGGCAATGCTCAGTTGTGCGGCGCGCAGCAGCGCCAGGGTGTAGCAACTGTCCCGCGAGCCGGACTGGATCGCCAGCACCTTGTAATCGCCAATGCGCTCCATGCCCCCCGCGGCGACCACCAGACGCTGGATCATCAGTTGCAATGCCGTGCGTTCGGCCCGAGAGAAAAAACTCAGCAAGCGTTGCAGCATTTGCTGATAGACATAGTTCATCGCCTGATCATGGATATGGGTCATCTTTATTTACCTGATGCTCGTAAGTTCAGTACTGCATAAACAGCGATATGCACTGCACAGCGGATTGTCTGACACGGATGAAGTGCTGGATATTATTGTCAAAGGCTAGCACTTATACTTTTGGTAATTATTTGAAATAGTTGATCGCCGACGCTGTATCCGTCGAAGCCGGATGGCACAAAAGCCCCGTACCACCGGCATCTGGCGACTTAACAGAACATCCTAGGAAATGTCCGACAACGTCCCACATATAGGTAGTACAAGAAATAAAGATAGAAGCCGCACATGTCTTTTTGAAAGCTGCGCAAAGAATTACTGCTGGTCGGATATCTATTAACAATGTGCGTTGAAAAGTATCAGCCTGACACCCAGACATGACTCATTCCTTGAGATGAAAGTAATCATTCAATTATCAAGGCTTAGATGCTGATTAGAAGATACAGATCGAGAGCAAAAACCAGTTCAGTTGCTGAACTGACCCATCGACAGATCGATGAGACGTCCCAATGTTTTGCGAGGGGCAATAAAAAAGTCCGTGCAGGCACGGACTTTTTCAGGGGCTGTTACGCAGGTTCGACCTGAAGGGCGACCCGCTCGCGGCATGGGCATTCGTCCATGTAGCGATGTGCTTCGACAAACTCGGAAAACGGGAAGACCCGAGTCTTGAGCGGCAGCAGTACGCGATCGGCGGTCATCTGGTTGATGTCGCGCAAGGCCCGTTGCAGTGCGACCTGGTCCTGAATGATGCCCAACTCCGGCTTGCCGGTGAAATTGCCGATGCAGTGTACAAAGAACTGAATGTTCTTCTGGAACGCTGCACAGGCCGGGAATGGCGTCTGGTTACCCCCTTGCAGGCCATACAGCACCAGGCTGCCGCGAGGCGCGAGCACATCGCCGAGCAGCGACATCTGCGGGCCGCCCAGGCCATCGAACACCACATCGACACCGCGGTTATCGGTGATCTTGTTGATCCGCATAAGCAGATCTTCTTCCTCGGTGACGATGACTTTCTCGGCACCCAGCGACAGCAGGTATTCACGCTCTTCGGCCGTTTTCGTGGCGGCAATCACCCGTACACCCAAGGCTTTACCCAATTGGACGAATGAAGGCCCGGCGCAGTGGCTCGCGTCAGTCACCAGGGCAAATTGCCCAGGCTTGACCCGTGCCAGATCGGCATAACCAAAGTAAGCAATCAACAGCGGCGTGTAATGCACCGCCGCTTCAATCGGGCTCAGCACGTCCGGATAACGGGTCAGTGCCGAGCGCGGCAGAACGATTTGCTCGCCATAGACGGGATAGTCGTTCGGACTTTCAGCCGGGAAACTGGCGACCTTGTCGCCAACCGCCAGGTCATCAACGCCATCGCCAACCGCCGTCACGACGCCGGACATTTCATGGCCAAGGCCTGAAGGCAAGCGAGCATGGGAGGACGCCAGGTTCTGGCGCCAGAGTATGTCGTACCAGCTGATGCCAATCGCCTCGACGCGCACCTGCACTTCGCCCGGTGCAGGGAGAGCGGCCGCATGCTCTTCGCATTTGAGCACCTCGGCTGGACCAAACTTGTGAAAACGGATCGTGCGGGACATCGCAAACCTCGTCAAAGAAACCTCTAATGCCCTGAACTCTATCTGGGCTTTCTACCCAAGACTATCAGTGGCTATTAATAGTCGACATGCCTGTCATTGATTCCGCAGCGCCGGCGACATCTTCAAATGTCGTAAGAAACCGAAGCAGCCTTTGTAGGAAAACTGAATTACTCGGTGCAGAGTAGCAGCCTTTCCCCGTAATATTCATGCCGGCCATTGTTCTCATATGGCTGCTCCCGTCAAGCTTGATGACTCTGCCAGGACTCCAGATGAATCGTAATGACCTGCGTCGTGTCGACCTGAACCTGTTGATCGTTTTCGAAACACTGATGCACGAACGCAGTGTGACCCGCGCTGCGGAGAAATTGTTCCTCGGCCAGCCGGCGATCAGTGCTGCGCTCTCGCGCCTGCGCGGGCTGTTCGATGATCCATTGTTCGTGCGAACCGGGCGCAGCATGGAACCGTCCGCGCGGGCGGTGGAGATCTTCGCCCTGCTCTCCCCGGCCCTGGACTCGATTTCCACGGCTGTCAGCCGCGCAGCAGAATTCGACCCGGCGACCAGTACGGCGGTGTTCCGCATCGGCCTGTCGGACGATGTCGAGTTCGCTTTGTTGCCGATGCTGCTCAAGCGCCTGCGTGCCGAGTCGCCCGGGATTGTGCTGGTGGTCCGGCGGGCCAACTACATCCTGATGCCGAGCCTGCTGGCCTCGGGCGAGATTTCAATCGGCGTCAGCTACACCGCCGACCTGCCGGCCAACGCCAAGCGTAAAGTGCTGCGCCGCAGCATGCCCAAACTGTTGCGTGCCGATACAGTGCCGGGCCCGTTGAGCCTGGATGATTTCTGCGCCCGCCCCCATGCGCTGGTGTCGTTCGCCGGTGACTTGAGCGGCTTTATAGATGAAGAACTGGAAAAACTCGGGCGCAAACGTCACGTGGTACTCGCGGTGCCGCAATTCAACGGACTCAGCACGCTCCTCAGCGGGACGGATATCGTCGCGACGGTGCCGGATTACACGGCTGACGCATTGACGGCAGCAGGCGGTGTGCGGGCGGAAGATCCGCCGTTGCCGGTGCGCAGCTTTGAATTGCACATGGCGTGGCGCGGGTCGCAGGACAATGACCCGGGCGAGCGTTGGTTGAGGTCGCGGATTCAGATGTTCTTTGGGGATCCGGATAGCCTTTGAAATAAACAACCGGCGCAAACCCCAGAATCGTCTCACACCGTGGACGTGTCCCTCAGCCCTTTATCGATTTAAATCAGGTCGACGCTCATGGATGAAAGCAGTATTTGGCTGAGCAGCCTTCTGAAGCAAACACACGATCTACAGGTTCAAGGCAATATGACGCAGGACGATTTCCAGTCTTTGCTGATTTACGCCCTTGCTGCACGAATCATCGACTGGAACAGCCTCAGATGGCTTGCAGAGCGCGAGAAGCGGTATTGGGCATTCCACGATTCCCTTGAAGCCCGTGCACAAATGCTGATGGAGTGTTGCGGTCGCGCCACCAAGTTCGCCAGCTTACAAGTTGATACTTACGAACGACTGGAGTTGCTGCTGGATGCCGTGCTCGATGACCTCCATGAAAGCGATTGGCCAAAACTGTTCGACGCGCTTTTCTACCACACCATCTCCAAGTATCGCTTCGATCGCCGCCATGCTGAAAACATTGCCGCATTTGCCTGCGGCCTGGCGCGCAAGCAAGGATTGTCAGACTTGTTCGCTTACAGTGGAGAGCCATTCGTAAGGCACTTTGAGCTGCACCGGGACAGGTTCAAATACAAGCTCGCCAAAACCGGCTACACAATGCTGGACTTGACCCGCCTGAGGTTGATCGTGTGGGACATCGAGGTGGCGTTGAACGATGTCCCGTCGGACGATACCGATGAAACCGAAGACCTCGACGACGATTGCCTCATCCTGCTGGACAACCCGGCGAACTTGGGCCCCCTCGACTACCTGCACAAACGCCTCGAACAGCAAAACCTGACGGAGCGAATGCTGGTGTTTTTCAAACCAACACCCGGTTCAGAGCGCATCGTTCTGGAAAACCTCAGGCGAAAACTGTACGACGACGACCTGCTCGAGGCAGTCTTCGACTTCACCAGCTATAACGGCAACGCCAATGCAACCCGCTGGTGTGCCTGGCTGTTGAACAGCCGCAAACAGCATCGTCGACAAACACTATGTATCGATACACGCTATTTGATGGACACTGCTCACGTCGTTAGCACACAGCAACTCGCGTGGTTTGCCGCAGCGATCTGCGAAGTATGGGCTTCGCCTGTTGAATTGCGCTTTAGCCAGTACCCCCTGTCACAGTTCCTTGGTCCGCTGAAAGGTCTTTTCGCTCAGTGGTTTGATGGCGGTTACCGCGATATCGATGGTGTCTGCAAAGTACTACCGTTATTAGATGTGCTGAAGTCCTCTATCGCTGCGAAGCGAGTGCCACCCCCTTCTATCAGCCGCGAAGTGTCACTGCTCGACCGTCGCCCACTTGAGCATTTGCTCTTCGTAACTCATCAATCGTCTGTCTGCGCCTACATCATCGGCAACAACGGCACAGGCAAAAGTCTGTTGCTGGCTTCATTGGTCGGCCACCTGCAGGAACAACGAATTGCCAGCGTGGCTATTGTGAGTGGCCCCAACGACCGCTTTCCTTTAACCGACCGCAAGAAAAACCCCGACTATCGCTACCTGGGCGACAGGACAGGCAAAGGATATCTATCGCGAGCCATTGAGCTCGGGCTTATCGGCCTCCTGGCCGAAATCTTCACGCTGCCTGATCGTGCGCAATTGCTGGAAGAAGTGCTGAATCAGTTGGGCTTCAAACAGCGACTCTATCTCGCGCCAAAAGGGGTCTTCAGTGAGCTGTTGCAACCCCTCGACCTCGTCGACCAAGTAAAGCCACTGGCCGATGCAGTGCGAGAAGCCGTCCCGCTCAAGGGGCTCTACCTCGCACTCATCAAGCATGAAAGCTCACAACTTTTGAAATTCAGCGACCTCAGTTCCGGCGAACAGCAAGTCCTATTACTGTTCGCGAAGATCATCGCCAGCGCAGGACCCGATAAGGTATTGCTGATCGACGAGCCGGAAATCAGCCTGCATGTAAGTTGGCAACAATTGTTGCCAACCTTGTTCAGCCTCACAGCCGGGCAATTGCGATGCCGGCTGGTGATTGCTACCCACTCCCCCACTTTGATCGCCAATGCCCAAGACGACCTGAGCCATTGTTTCCTCGCCAAGGATCAGCAACTGACAATTATTGCGCCTGATCAACGTCATTCGGTCGAAACCATCCTGATGGGTGGCTTCGAGACCTACACGCCACACAATCGCGAAATCGCGGAGCGCTGTGCCGCCTTGGTAACCGAAGCTATCCGGGTGACGAATCGAGGCGAGCGTGGTAACCACCCCGAGCTGCAGCAAGCACTGCTGACTTCTCTTGTACGTATGGCCGATATCATGGAGAGCTCCGGTGACGACAACGACAAGCGATACCAGCAGGATATGCAACTGATCGATCAGGCGCGTCACGCCATTGTCGAAACCTTTACCTTGGCGCATCAGGAGCTATCGGTATGACCAGCCAGCCCCCGCAGCCAGTTGAGCTTAAACTTCGCGCTGTCAAAAAAAAGAAGCCCGAACGCCGTGAGCGCATGACGTTGCTGCATGAGTTGCGGCGAGCAGCCAAAGCGGGTGATAAGGAGGTGTGGACTCGTTTGGGAGACATTGAGGACGCTAAACACAGCGATCTCAAGAAACTTTTACGCAAAAGCCTGATGAATCGCCAGGAGCCGCGCTGTTGCTACTGCAAGCGATGGCTGCTCAATAATGCCCATGCCGCACCAATCGAGCATGTTCTGCCTCGTCATGTCTATCCGGAGTTCGTCTTGCGCACACGCAATCTGGCGATCATATGCGTCGACTGCAACTCGATAAAAAGCAAAGCTGATTGGGGAAAGTTCGCCGCCCCCCATCGGCGCTACCCCGCCGTGGAGACAATGACGTTCTTTCATCCCCGCTTCCACAACTACGACGAACACGTTCGTTTCATGCGGATGGAAACCAACCGGTATGAATTCGTTACCTATCACGGCCTCACACCCCAAGGTCAACACCTATGCAGCGAGCTGCTCAGTAAAGTGGTCGGCAAGCAAAGCCTCAAGCGCAACTACCCCACCTTGGCGGGCTGGGTACGGATGGAGAAGACACTCGACGCCGAGCCAGAAACCACGCCTCGCCCGGCGCTAGAAGCGTTTCGAAGCGCGATGGACAGGGTTTTCGTCAACCGATTGAATGACGGCAATCAATCAACTGCCCTGTGGGCACACCCGTAAGAGCAATCATTGTGGGAGCGAGATTGCTCGCGAGGGAAACGACTCGGTCCCAAGCCAGACTTTTACCACCATGGAAAGACAGATTTTCCTTCAACCCCATTGATCGAAGCCTTGGGAAAGGCGCAGGCTAGAGAGCTAACCTGATTCTTATATCATTCCGAATGATAGTTACCTTCGCTTCATTCGATTCGTGCGATACCACCCCCGCCGAGCATCATCCGCCCATCTCAATACATTGGCGGATGCATCCATGGAACAGTCACTCAAACATTTGCGCTTCCCGTTGGCCCTGCTGGCCGTAGTGGTGATGAGCGCTTGCGGCAAGGCTCCGGAGTCTGCCGCGACCATGCCTGCGGCGAAAGTCAGCGTCGCCAAGGTGCTGGAACAACCGGTCAATGAGTGGGACGAATTCACCGGGCGCCTTGAAGCGCCGGAAACGGTAGAGATTCGTCCACGGGTCTCCGGTCAGATCGATGACGTTGCCTTCACCGAAGGCGCGCTGGTCAAGAAAGGCGACTTGCTGTTCCAGATCGACCCGCGTCCCTTCCAGGCCGAGGTCCGCCGTCTCGAAGCGCTGGTCGCTCAGTCGCGCGCCAATGCGACCCGCAGCGAAAACGAAGCCCAGCGCGGTGAGCGTCTGCGTACCAGCAATGCGATTTCCGCCGAGCTGGCCGATTCGCGCACGAGTGCTGCACAAGAAGCCCGCGCTGCAGTCGGTGCCCTTCAGGCACAACTGGACCTGGCGAAACTGAACCTGAGTTTCACCCGCGTCACCGCACCGATCAGCGGCCGTGTCAGCCGTGCCGAAATCACCGCCGGCAACCTGGTGACCGCCGATACCACCGCGCTGACCAGCGTCGTGTCCACCGACAAGGTCTACGCCTACTTCGACGCTGACGAGCGTGTGTTCCTCAAATACACCCAACTCGCTCGCCAGGGCAAACGTGGTGCAACCACTCCGGTTTACCTCGGCCTGTCCAACGAAGACGGCAACCCGCACCAGGGCGTGATGAACTTCGTCGACAACCAGGTCAACCCGAAAACCGGCACCATCCGTGGCCGCGCCGTGTTCGACAACAGCGACGGCGCTTACACCCCGGGCCTTTATGCGCGTCTGAAACTGGTCGGCAGCGGCACCTACTCCGCCGTGTTGATCAACGATGAAGCGGTCGGTACCGACCTCGGTAAAAAGTTCGTGCTGGTGATGGATGCGGATAACAAAACCGCCTACCGCGCGGTCGAGCTGGGTCCGAAAATCGAAGGGCTGCGCATCGTGCGCAACGGCCTGAATAAGGACGACACGATCATCGTCAAGGGCCTGCAACGGGTACGTCCCGGTTCGCCAGTCACCCCTGAAGTGATCCCGATGGCCAGCGAACAAACCCTCGCGGCACTCGCACAACAACGACAAGCGCTGGAAGCCAGCAACCTGCCCCAAGTCGCACCTGCCAAGGTCGCGCCGGGTTCGGTTGTGAAACTGGCTGCTGCAACCCCACGCGGTTAAGGGATAACGACTCCGATGAATTTTTCCCAATTCTTCATTTCACGGCCGATCTTTGCAGCGGTGCTGTCGCTGCTGATCCTGATCGCCGGTGCCATCTCGCTGTTCCAGTTGCCGATCAGCGAATACCCGGAAGTCGTGCCACCGACCGTTGTGGTCCGTGCCAACTTCCCGGGTGCCAACCCAAAAGTCATCGGTGAAACCGTGGCTGCTCCTCTGGAGCAAGCCATCACCGGCGTCGAGAACATGTTGTACATGTCCTCGCAGTCCACCGCTGACGGCAAGATCACCCTGACCATCACCTTCGCGCTGGGCACCGACCTGGACAACGCCCAGGTGCAGGTGCAGAACCGCGTGACCCGGACCGAGCCGAAGCTTCCAGAAGAAGTGACACGCATCGGTATCACCGTGGACAAGGCATCGCCCGACCTGACCATGGTCGTGCACTTGACCTCGCCGGACAAACGCTACGACATGCTCTACCTGTCCAACTACGCCTTGCTCAACATCAAGGATGAGCTGGCGCGCCTGGGCGGTGTCGGTGATGTGCAGCTGTTTGGTATGGGCGACTACTCGTTGCGGGTATGGCTCGATCCGAACAAAACCGCTTCGCGCAATCTGACCGCGACCGACGTGGTAACCGCGATCCGCGAACAAAACCGTCAAGTCGCTGCCGGTGCCTTGGGTGCCCCGCCTGCGCCGAATGCCACCGCGTTCCAGCTGTCGGTCAACACTCAGGGTCGCCTGGTTTCCGAAGAAGAGTTCGAGAACATCATCATTCGCTCCGGCGACAACGGTGAAATCACCCGACTGAAAGACATCGCGCGCGTCGAGCTGGGTTCCAGCCAATACGCCCTGCGTTCCTTGCTGAACAACCAGCCGGCGGTGGCGATCCCGATCTTCCAGCGTCCTGGTTCCAACGCGATCGAAATCTCCAACGAAGTGCGCGACAAGATGGCGGAGCTGAAGAAGAGCTTCCCGGAAGGCATGGACTTCAGCATCGTCTATGACCCGACGATCTTCGTGCGCGGTTCCATCGAAGCGGTGGTTCACACCCTCTTCGAAGCACTGATCCTCGTGGTTCTGGTCGTGATCCTGTTCCTGCAAACCTGGCGTGCCTCGATCATTCCGTTGGTGGCGGTTCCGGTTTCGTTGATCGGTACGTTTGCGGTGATGCACTTGTTCGGCTTCTCGCTGAACGCCTTGTCACTGTTCGGCCTGGTATTGGCCATCGGTATCGTGGTGGACGACGCCATCGTGGTGGTGGAGAACGTGGAAAGGCACATCGAGCTGGGAGAAACGCCCGTAGAAGCCACTAAGAAAGCCATGCGAGAGGTGACCGGGCCGATCATCGCGACGGCGCTGGTGCTGTGTGCGGTATTTATCCCGGCGGCGTTCATTTCCGGACTCACCGGCCAGTTCTACAAACAGTTTGCCCTGACCATTGCCATCTCGACCGTGATCTCGGCGTTCAACTCGCTGACACTGTCCCCTGCCCTGGCCGCCGTGCTGCTCAAGAGCCACAGTGCGCCGAAAGATCGCTTTACCAAAGTGCTCGATAAACTATTGGGCGGCTGGCTGTTCCGTCCGTTCAACCGGTTCTTCGAACGCGCCAGCCATGGCTATGTCGGCACCGTAGCCCGGGTTATCCGCAGCAGCGGTATTGCCCTGCTGTTGTACGCAGGCCTGATGGTGCTGACCTTCTTCGGTTTCGCCCACACCCCGACCGGTTTCGTACCTGGCCAGGACAAGCAATACCTGGTGGCTTTCGCGCAACTGCCGGACGCTTCCAGCCTGGACCGTACCGAAGACGTGATCAAACGCATGTCCGACCTGGCACTGAAACAGCCTGGCGTGGAAAGTGCGGTAGCGTTCCCGGGCCTGTCCATCAACGGTTTCACCAACAGCCCTAACGCCGGCATCGTGTTCGTGACCCTGAAACCGTTCGACGAGCGTAAAGACCCGAGCATGTCCGCCGGTGCGATTGCCGGTGCATTGAACGGCCAGTTCGCCGGGATTCAGGAAGCCTACATGGCAATCTTCCCGCCGCCGCCGGTACAAGGCCTGGGCACCATCGGTGGTTTCCGCCTGCAGATCGAAGACCGGGGCAACCTGGGCTACGACGAGCTGTACAAAGAAACCATGAACATCATTACCAAGAGCCACGGTGTGCCGGAACTGGCAGGCCTGTTCACCAGCTACACGGTGAACGTGCCGCAAGTCGATGCCGCCATCGACCGGGAAAAAGCCAAGACTCACGGCGTGGCCGTCAGCGACATCTTCGACACCCTGCAGATTTACCTGGGTTCGCTGTATGCCAACGACTTCAACCGCTTCGGCCGTACCTATCAGGTCAACGTCCAGGCCGAGCAGCAGTTCCGCCTCGAACCGGACCAGATCGGTCAGCTGAAAGTGCGTAACAACAAAGGCGAGATGATCCCGCTGGCGACCTTCATCAAGGTCAGCGACACCTCGGGCCCGGACCGCGTCATGCACTACAACGGCTTTATCACCGCTGAAATCAACGGTGCGGCAGCCCCAGGCTACAGCTCCGGCCAGGCCGAAAAAGCCATCGAGAAACTGCTCAAGGAAGAACTTCCGAACGGCATGACCTACGAATGGACCGACCTGACTTACCAGCAGATTCTGTCCGGCAACACCGCACTGTTCGTGTTCCCGCTCTGCGTATTGCTGGCGTTCCTGGTACTCGCGGCGCAGTACGAAAGCTGGAGCCTGCCACTGGCGGTGATCCTGATCGTACCGATGACCCTGCTGTCGGCCATCACCGGTGTGATTGCTTCGGGAGGCGACAACAACATCTTCACTCAGATCGGCTTGATCGTTCTGGTGGGGCTTGCCTGCAAGAACGCGATTCTGATCGTCGAGTTTGCCAAGGACAAACAGGAAGAAGGCATGAACCCGCTGGCTGCGGTGCTTGAAGCCTGCCGCCTGCGTCTGCGGCCGATCCTGATGACCTCCTTCGCGTTCATCATGGGTGTGGTGCCACTGGTGTTCTCCAGCGGTGCCGGTGCCGAGATGCGTCACGCCATGGGTGTGGCGGTGTTCTCCGGGATGCTCGGGGTGACTTTCTTCGGCCTGTTGCTGACGCCAGTGTTCTACGTGTTGATCCGTAATTTCGTGGAACGCGGCGAGCAGCGCAAAGCGGCCAAAGCCCTGAAACTGGAGGCGCAACAATGAGCCTGAAAGCCTTCCTGCCGAGCCTGCTGGTACTGGCCCTGAGTGCCTGTGCCGTCGGCCCGGACTACAAGACCCCGGCCACTGAACCGGCCAACATCACCACCGCCACCGATGGCGCTGCGGGTCAGAAAAACTTCGACCGCTCACGTTTCGAAGGCATCTGGTGGCAGCAGTTTGAAGACCCGACCCTCAACCAGTTGGTGACGCAATCGCTGCAAGGCAACCGTGACTTGCGCGTCGCCTTCGCTCGCTGGAAGGCGGCCCGGGCGATCCGCGACGACGTCAGCAATGACGCCATGCCGACCATCACCAGCCGCGTCAGCAGTGATCTGGGCAAAGGCCAGATTCCGGGCGAGACCACCAAACGGGTCAATAGCGAACGCTATGACCTGGGTCTGGACATGGCCTGGGAACTGGACCTGTTTGGTCGCATCCAGCGCAACCTGGAATCCAGCGACGCCGAACAGCAAGCGGCCGAAGCGGATCTGTACCAACTGCAAGTCACCATGATTGCCGAACTGGTGGACGCCTACGGTCAGCTGCGCGGTGCGCAACTGCGGGAAAAAATCGCCCTGGCCAACCTGAACAACCAGCAGGAGTCGCGCAAGATCACCGAAAGCCTGCGCGATGCCGGCGTCGGCGATCAGCTCGATGTGGTCCGCGCCGATGCACGCCTGGCGTCTGTCGAAGCCAGCGTGCCGCAATTGCAGGCCGAACAGGTTCGGCAGAAAAACCGTATCGCCACCTTGTTGGGTGAACGTCCGGACAAGCTGACCGTCGACTTGAGCCCGAAAGACTTGCCAGCGATTGCCAAGGCACTGCCGATCGGTAATCCGGGCGAACTGCTGCAACGTCGTCCGGACGTTCTCAGCGCCGAGCGCAAACTGGCTTCGGCCACGGCGCGTATTGGCGTGGCCAAGGCGGACCTGTTCCCGCGGGTCAGCCTCAGCGGCTTCCTGGGCTGGACCGCCGGACGTGGTTCGCAGATCGGATCCTCGGCGGCCAACGCCTGGGCACTGGGCCCAAGTATCACTTGGGCGGCGTTTGACCTGGGCAGTGTTCGAGCCCGTATCCGCGGTGCCGACGCGGATGCCGAAGGCGCCTTGGCGACCTACGAGCAACAAGTGCTGCTGGCCCTGGAAGAATCGGAAAACGCCTTCAGTGATTACGGCAAACGCCAGCAACGCCTGATTTCGCTGATTCGTCAGAGTGAATCAAGCCGCGCGGCAGCCGACCTGGCTGAAATTCGCTACCGCGAAGGCACGGCGGACTTCCTTGTCCTGCTCGATGCCCAACGCGAACGTCTGGCGGCGGAAGACACTCAGGCCCAGGCCGAAGTCGATCTGTATCGCGGTATCGTCGCGATCTACAAGGCCCTGGGTGGCGGTTGGCAACCAGAGACGGTCGCCAGCAAGTAACACGTTATAGAGCTCTTTTGGCTGGTCGCAACCAACCATTTTTTTAGCCCTGCGCCTCATTCGGTCGCGGGGCTTTTTTTTGGTATTGAGGATTACATCATTTTCAGCCTCAACACGGTCCATTGTAGGAGCCGGCTTGCTGGCGATGGTCTCAAGTGCGCCGCAGTGAAACAATCCGTACGCTTTATCGTTAACGACCATCGCCAGCAAGCCGGCTCCTACGGGGGATCAGGGGTGGTTTTGGGAAGTGCGGGTTTCCTGCACGGTCACGGTGGCCGTTGTCCCCGCCCGCAGTTTGTCCTTGCCGGCATAGTCGGCGTCGATTTTTATCCGCACCGGCACCCGTTGCGCCAGTTTGACCCAAGTGTAACTGGGGTTGATGTTGGCCAGCAGACGGCCGCCGGGCAGGTTCTCGCGGTCGGCGATGGCGAAGGCAATGCTTTGCACCGTGCCGCCGAAGGTTTCGCCGCTCATCAATTCGATCCTGACCCGATCCCCCTCCCCGATTCTCGGCAGCTTGGTTTCTTCGAAATAACCGCTGACATAAAACGAATCGCTGTCCACCAACGCCAACAATGCGCCCCCGGCCGCGGCATAGTCGCCCTGTCGGGTCAGCAGGTTGGTGACGTAGCCGCTGACGGGCGCTTCGACCCGGGTACGCTGCAAATCCAGTTCCGCCTGGGTCAAGGCCGCGACAGCCAATTGCACATTGGCCTGCGCCAGCCCCAGGTTGGCCTGGTTACGCAGCAACTCGGCCTGTGCTACCGCCACCTCTGTGCTGGACTTTTCCCATTCTTCGCCCGAAATCGCGAAGCGTTGCTTGAGTGTTCGCCGCCGGCGCTCTTCACTCTGACGCTGGCGCAGCAGCGCTTCGCTGGCGACAATCGTTGCTTCGGATTGGCCGAGAGTGGCCTTCGAAACCTCCACCGAACGCTTGGCATGCTCCACAGCGAGAACGTAGCGAGCCGGGTCGATCTCCAGCAGTAACTGGCCCTTGTCGACATGCTGATTGTCCTGAACCCTCAGCGCGACAATGCGACCCGAGACATCGGCGGACAAGGTCACCACATCAGCCCGCACCCGTGCATCGCGAGTCCAGGGTGCGCGGGTGTAATGCTCCCAGGCGAACCAGCCGAGCACAAAGGCCAGCAGCACCACCGCCACTGTTGTGAGCCGGGCAAGGATCTTCTTCAAGGCATCAGGCTCCCATCACCAGAATCAGCGTCGCGCAAACGCAGGCGTACAACGCACCTTCGAACAAGGCTTCGTGCCAGACGAACCGCAACACACCAAGGCGGCGCAGGGTCCAGTCCAGTAGCAGGAAAATCGGCAAGGCCAGCAACAGCGCCTGCGCGATCGGCGGCAAATAGACGCCGCCTACTTCCAGGTCAATGGGCAAGGATGGGGTCTCCTTCCTGTTCGGCGGGTTGAAACCAGGCGCGATATCGCTCCAGAAACGACACCACAATCAATAGCGCCACGCGCATCCTGAAGACCGACCACAGGTGTTCATGAACGTCCAGATGCAAGTCGTCCATTTCATCACCCAGGATATGCAGGTTCTCCAGCAACCGTTCAAGGTCGATCCCGGCGCGCCCGGCAATCAATCGCCCTGTTTCGCGGACCGCCGCCAGCAAACGGTTCAATTGATCGGTACTGAGCAACGTGTTGTCTTGCGCCTGTTGCCTGAGCTGATTCAACGCCACGCCCAGTGCCATGCACCCGAGGCTGACTTCAAACAGGTCTCTGGAATGCTTGTCACTGATCGCCGGCAACAACCCCAACATCATGGTCAGGCGGTCGACCATGCGGCTTTCAAACGCAAATTGTTGCTCGTCGGTGGCCGGGGTCTTCAGCAAAGCGTAGACCTGCTGGCAGTTCTCATTGAACAGCCGACGCATCCGCAAGACGGGTCGGAACGGGAAGATCAAGGCATAGACACTGAGTGCAAGTGCGGTGGCACTGATGTAGGCGCCGGCAAACTCGAACCACTGAATCGCGGTGTTTTGCCCGACGCCGACGTTTTGCGGGCCCAGCAACAGCATCGTCGTCAATCCGAGGCCGATGCCGGTGCCCGTGGTTGGCGGGCTCGACAGCCCCACCGCGACGGCATACAGCAACGGAGCGAGCAGCAAGGCCAGCAGCTCGAAGCCATTGATCATCGGAATCAGCAAAAACAGGTAAAGCGCCGACACCACCAACGACAGACCCAACCCCCTGGCAAAGCTTTGGCTGGCCAGTAATGGCCGAGGGAAAGTCGCCATCAGCGAACAGAGAATCCCCACCACAATCATCCCGCCCCGAGCCCCGTCCCAACCGGTCTCGATCCAGATGAACCCGGCCACCACCAATGCAGTAAAGGCGCGGATTGCGTTCATTGCCGCCAGCGTATAGTCCAGATGCAACGGATTTTCCTGGCCGCGGAATACGCTACTGGCCGCCCGCTCTTCCTGGATTGCGTCGCTCAGCTCCAGCATCTGCCCCAGTTGCTCCAACATCCGGGCCTGTTCCCAGCGCAGTGCCCAGGCCAGGGAGCGCAACGTGGCAGGCATTGTTTCGGTGAGTTGTTCGGCCTTATAAGCCTGATCATCGAAACGCTGTTGCAGCGCCGCGAAATGGTGCCGCGCCTCGCTCGACAGCGAGCGCCCTTGCAGGGCCAGTTGATCGAGGAAGGCCAGCTCTTCGGCGCGTAAACGCTGGATTTCCTCGGGTAATGCCCCTTGCCAACGCTCGGTCAGCAGTTCTCGCTGGTGACGCAGCGCAGTCAGGCGCGAGGTCAGCAACACGAGCTGATTGCCCAGTAACTGCACGAGACCATTGGCGCTGCGTAACCGTGGCGCGTCGAAATACAAATGCCGGCGCACGCCTTCAAGGGCGCTGATTTCCCCCAACAGTTGCATCTGCCGACGGTGAAAGTCCGCCTCGCTTTCTTCGGTGCGAATGACCGCAGCGGCATGGGTTGCCAGCAGCTTGATGACTTGATCGATTTTGGCGAAATAGTCCCGGGCCACGGTTTCCGGGCGCGCGGTGAGCAGGCTGACCACACACACGCAGGCCACCGCCAACAAGGTTTCGGTGACGCGGGTCACGGCCAACAGGAACGTGCCGTCCTGATCAGGTACTGCCAGCAGTGCCACGACCACCGCCGTGTAGCCGCTCAGGACAAATGCCTGGGAACTGGTGTAGCGCAACAAGGTGCCGCCGGCGGTACACAACGCCAGCCACAAGGCCAGGGTCACGATGAAAGGCAACGGCGCCTGGGGGAAAATGGCCATGATCACCACCGCGACGACGGCCCCGAGTGTGGTGCCGATGACCTGACCGAAACTGCGGGCCAGGGCCATTCCGCCCAATGGTTGACTGACGATGACCACCGCCATGATCGACCACTTGGGTTGATCGAGGTCGAACAGGAACGCCAGGTACAGCGTCAACAGCCCGGCCGCAATGGTTCTCAAGGCGAACAACACCACCCCTGGGCCAGGGTTGAGTATTGCCTTGAAGTATTGAAGCAGCGGTTGCATGGGAGCGCTCATCGAGTCATCTCCAGCAAGCGTAGTCACTGCTTCGGCGGCTCGACAGGGTTTCAGTGTCGACAGCACTTGTAGGAAAAATACTGACTATTCGCTGCGCAATGGCCTCAGGGTTTGACTCACAGCCCGGCCTGACCGAAGCTGGCAACCTTGCAAAAGCTTGCCTGCTACCGGATTCCTGCATGCCCCAGTCCCGCCGCTACCTGATCATCAGCCTCTGTGTCCTGTTTGCCATCGGCCTTGCGTGGCTGTTGCTGCGCAGCACAACGCCCGTGGTGCCGGAGGCGATCAAGCGCGGCTTCAGCGAAGCGCTGGCCCAGGCGCG
Source organism: Pseudomonas sp. FW300-N2A2 (assembly GCF_017351735.1). NCBI lineage: Bacteria > Pseudomonadati > Pseudomonadota > Gammaproteobacteria > Pseudomonadales > Pseudomonadaceae > Pseudomonas > Pseudomonas sp. FW300-N2A2. The sequence continues at coordinate 305,158 of NZ_JACNDU010000001.1, forward strand.
GGCCGGGCAACCGGGCGCAGCGCGGGTTTTGTACCAGCAATTGGGTCGCCCTGACATTTCGCCCAAACGCCGTGTCTGGCTGCATGCCGAACTGCCCAATTATCCCAGCCCGCTCGCCCTGAAACTGGCAGACGCAGACCTGCAACACCCGGCCGTCGAGGTGCGCATCGCAGCGATCAAAAGCATCAGCGGTTTAGTTCCCAGCGGGCAACGCAGCCTGCTGTTGGGCCCGTTGCTCGATGACAGCGAACAAAGCGTGCGGTTTACCGCCGTGAACGCATTGCTTGGGCTCTCGCCGGACGACCTTGGTTTGTACTTTGGGCCGTTGCAACAGGCGATCGACGCGTGGGAGCAAGTGCTCACGAGTGCGCCCGACAGCGCGGACAACCAGTACCAGCTGGCCCGGCTGCATCTGCACAACGGCGAATTCAAGGCGGCGCAACAGGCGCTCGAGAACACTTTGCGCCTTGCACCTGACAATCTGCCGGCACTGGTGATGCAGATCGAGGTGCTGGACAAACAGGGCCAAGGCGAAGCCGCCCGGCTGCTATTGGCCAAACAATTGAAGGCTCAACCCGATTCCGCCTACCTGCAACATGCCCTGGGGCTCTGGTTGCTGCATCACGGGCAAAGTGAGTTCGCCCTGCTCGGCCTGTCCAAAGCCGTGGAGCTGGAACCGGACAACAAGGATTACCGCTACGACCTCGCCACCACGCTACACGGCGAACAAGAGCTGGAAGCGGCGCAGAAACAGTTGCAGGAAATCGTCCAGCGCCATCCGGCCGACCGCAAGGCACGGGTGTTGTTGATCAACTACTGGAAAGAAAGCGGACAACTGCAAAACGTGCAGATTCTGTTGGCACAACTCGAACAGCTCAATCCCGACGATCCGGCCCTGCAGCAAGGGCTTTGAATCATCGCTGATCTTGCGGTCGCCATCGCCAGCAAGCTGGCTCCTACAGGATCGGGGCAACACGACGCAGCATTGTAGGAGCGAGGCTCGCCCGCGAAGAACGATAACGCGCAGTGTCAGAACTTACGCCATCGCCAGCAAGCCGGCTCCTACAGGTCTGGGACAACCTGTCGAGCCATGCTCAGGACAGCATGTCCTGCATTATTTCCTGCAACACATCCAGATCAAACGGCTTACCCAGAATCGGCGCCGTGCGCGTGATCGGACTGTCGGTCTCGCGGATTTCCTGCGGGTAGCCGCTGATGAAAATCACCTTGAGCTCCGGTCGCAGTTTCACGGCGGGTTCGGCGATCTGCACGCCGGAGATCCCGCCCGGCAGTCGGAAGTCGGTGATCATCATGTCCAGATGCGGCTTGCTCGCCAGAATCTCGAAGGCCTGCTCGCCGTTTTCGGCCTGCAAAACCCGGTAACCCTCACCCGACAGGTAGGCCGACAGCACCATCAGGATGGAGGGGTCATCTTCGACGATCAGTACGACATCTTGTGCATCTTCACTCATGGGTAGCCTTTGTTCGGTCAATAGCTGCTGATACGACCGTGAGGTCGATCAGAGGTTGCGTTTAAATGGCTGTTTTCCTACAGCGGCAGACAAACGCGAAACAAGGCGCCTTCGCCAATCCGGCTCTCGACGGTAATGGTACCGCCATGGGCGGTCACAATCTGTTCTGAAATAAACAACCCCAGGCCCAGCCCGGCGACGGCGTGTTTGGCCGAAACCCGTTCGAACTGCTGGAAAATACGCTTCTGGTTTTCTTCACCAATGCCGATCCCCTGATCGCGTACGTCCACCCGCGCCTGACCGCTCTCACTGTACACCTTCACGGTGATCGGGCTCTTCGCGCCGTATCGCAAGGCGTTGGTCAGCAGGTTGGAAATCACCTGTTCTATACGAAATTCGTCCCAATTGCCCTCCACCGGATGCTCGGCGTCCAGGGTGACCGAGGATTCGGCGGCATCGATCTGCGGGGCGAAATTTTGTAACAAGTTGCGCACCAGCGCCGACAGATCGAAACGTGTCGGTCGGATCGACAGCTTGCCAGTGCGAATGCGCGACACATCGAGCATGTCTTCGATCAGGCGAATCAGGCTTTTGATCTGCCGCTCGTCGCGGTCGACCATCGCGTGCATCTTTTCCAGGGTGAACGCTGCGGCGTTGTCGCGCGCCAGGTGCATCTTGCGCAGCTGGGTTTCGAGGATCAGGCCGTTGAGCGGCGTACGCACTTCGTGGGCGACGATGGACATGAAGTCATCGCGCATGCGCACCGCCTGCTCCAGTTCCTGCTGGGTGCTCTGCAACTGTTTAAGCAGCGCTTCCTGCTCGCGGCGGCTCTGCTCCAGCGCTTCGACCTGTTGTTTCATGGCCTTGCTCTGGCGGAACAGATCGACGAACACGTTGACCTTGCTCTTGACCGCGTGGATATCCAGCGGCTTGTGCAGGAAGTCCACGGCGCCGCTTTCGTAGCCCTTGAACGCATAGTTCAGCTCACGGCCGGCGGCGCTGACGAACACAATCGGGATGTTCTTGGTTTTTTCCGTGCCGCGCATCAACTCGGCCAGTTCGAAGCCGTTCATGCCAGGCATCTGCACGTCGAGAATGGCCATGGCGAATTCGTGTTGCAGCAGCAGCGACAAGGCTTCGTCGGCGGACAAGGCTTTGTAGACGATGCGGTCTTCGCGTTTGATCAGCGCTTCGAGCGCCAACAGGTTCTCCGGCAGATCGTCGACAATCAGCAGTTTGGCTTGGATGTTACTTAGCATGCTATTCGTTCCAGCTCGACAAGCAGACGGCCGATGTCGTTGATAGGGAGAACATGGTCTGGCTGGTGAACATCCAGCGCCGCCAGGGGCATGGTCGCGACTTGGGCTTCTTTCGGATCCTGGACGATGGTCAGACCACCACGCTGTTTGACTTCGGCCAGACCGCTGGCGCCATCGCGGTTGGCGCCGGTCAACAGCACGGCGGCCAGGGCGGGACCGTAGGCATCCGCCGCCGACGAGAACAGAAAGTCGATGGCGGGCCGCGAATAATGCACGCGGTCTTCCAGGCTCAGGGAAAAGCTGCGGTCCTGTTCCACCGACAAGTGATAGCCCGGCGTGGCGAAATACAGCGTGCCCGCTTCAATCAGCGTCTTGTCATGCGCCTCGACAACGCGCATGGCGACTCTTCGGGAAAACACGTCGGCGAGATGGCTGCGACGCTCGTCCGGCAGGTGCAGCACCACGATGATCGGCAGCACGAAGCCTTCGCGCAGAGGGCTGAGGATGCTCAGCAACGCCTCCACGCCACCGGCCGAAGCCCCGATCACGATAGCCTCCACAGAAGGCAATTTCGCTGCACTGTTCATGATTTACGGTAGATCCGTTCTTGTTTGACCAACGGCTCGAACTGGTTGCCGAAGGCCGAAAAATCCGGGGTTTCCTTGCTGCCGAGCACCAGAAAACCGCGATGACAAAGGGATTCGTGGAACAACCCGAACGCCCTGTCCTGAAGTTTTTTATTGAAATAAATCAAAACATTACGGCACGAAATTAACTGAGTTTCCGAGAAGACACTATCGGTCGCCAGGCTGTGGTCGGCGAAGGTCACGTTTTCACACAAACTCTTGTCGAAAATCGCGTAGCCATACGCCGCCGTGTAGTAGTCGGCGAATGAACGCTGGCCACCTGCCTGCTGGTAGTTATGAGTGTAGGCCCGGACATTCTCCATGGAGAAAATCCCCTGCTTGGCCTTGTCCAGCGAGCGCGGATTGATGTCGGTGGCATAGATGATGGTGCGATCGAGCAACCCCTCCTCGCGCAGCAGAATCGCCATCGAGTACACCTCTTCTCCGGTGCTGCAACCGGCGATCCAGATCTTGATCGAGGGGTAGGTCTTGAGCAGCGGCACCACTTCCTGGCGAATGGCGAGGAAGTGCGAAGGGTCGCGGAACATCTCGCTGACCGGGATCGTCAGCAATTGCAGCAACTGCATGAACGCGGTTGGATCGTGCAGCACCTTTTCCTGCAACGCCGAAATGGTCGCGCACTCGAACTGGCTCAACGCATGCTGGACGCGGCGTTTGATCGACGCGCCGGAATAATCACGAAAGTCGTAGCTGTATTTGAGGTAGATCGCCTCGATCAACAACCGCAATTCGATTTCGCTACTTCGCTCCACTGAATAATTGCGTTCCACTAAATGCGTTCCATCTTCGGTAACCACACGCGAATCAGCGAGAACAGGCGATCCAGGTCGATGGGCTTGGCCAGGTAATCGTTGGAGCCGGCCTGCAGGCAGCGCTCCTGATCGTCCTTCATGGCCTTGGCCGTCACCGCAATGATCGGCAGCTTGCGCCAGCGCGGGTCCTGACGGATCAGGCTCGTCGCCTCGAAACCGTCCATCTCCGGCATCATCACGTCCATCAACACCAGATCGATGTCCTCCACTTCATTCAGTCTTTCAATCGCCTCACGACCGTTCCGGCCAATGACCACGATTGCGCCCTTTTGCTCCAGCGCGCTGGTGAGGGCGAAGATGTTGCGCACATCGTCGTCCACCAACAGCACTTTGCGACCCTCGAAGACCTTGTCGCGGCTGCGCGCGGTCTTGAGCATCGTTTGCCGTTCATGGGACAACCGCGATTCGACTTTGTGCAAAAAGAGTGTGACCTCATCCAGCAGACGCTCCGGCGAGCGTGCACCCTTGATGATGATCGAGCGCGAATACTTGCGCAGTTCGGTCTCTTCGTCGCGAGTGAGGTTGCGCCCGGTGTAGACGATCACCGGCGGGAACGAACAGATGTCCTCGGTGGACATGCGCTTGAGCAGATCATTGCCCAACATGTCCGGCAGTTTCAGGTCGATGATCATGCAGTCGAACACTGTGGTGCGCAGCAGGTCCAGTGCATCCTGCGCGAGGCCGACCGCAGTGATCTCAATGTCATCGTCGCCGATCAACCGGGCAATACTGTCGCGCTGCAAGTCATCGTCTTCCACCAACAGCACGCGTTTGACCTTCTGGGTCAGCTTGGCTTCGAGGCGGGCAAACACGTCCTTGAGTTCTTCACGGGTGGTCGGCTTGACCGCGTAACCAATGGCGCCCATGTGCATCGCGGCTTCGACCCGGTCTTCGACCGAGATGACGTGCACCGGGATGTGTCGGGTTTCCGCGTGTTCCTTCAGGCGCTGCAACACGGTCAGACCGGAGTGGTCCGGCAGGCGCATGTCCAGCAGGATGGCGTCGGGGATGTATTCCTTCGCCAGGTCATAACCTTCGTCGGCACCGTGGGCCACCAGGCACTGATAACCCAGTTCGTGGGCCAGATCGTAGAGGATGTGCGCGAAGTTTGACTCATCTTCCACCACCAGAATGCAGCGAGTGGTGAAAGGTGCCTTGCCTCGATCATCGTCGAAACGCGGGATATCGACTTCGGCGATCAGCGGCACCAGGGCAGGTGCCGGTGCTCTCGGCGTCAGCGCAACCGGTGAGGCCTGCATCGGCTCGAGCGGTGTCTCGCCCGGTTCAACGTATTGCTGCGGCAAGACCAGGGTGAACACACTGCCCTGCCCCGGTTCGCTGGTGACGCTGATGGAACCGCCGAGCAATGCCGCCAGATCACGGGAAATCGACAGGCCCAGCCCGGTGCCGCCGTAACGGCGATTGGTGGTGCCGTCGGCCTGGCGGAACGCTTCGAAAATGCTTTCCTGCTGCTCTTGTGCGATACCGATCCCGGAATCGCGGACGATAAAGGCAATGCCGTCACCGGGCTGGCTGGCGACGGTCAGGCTGACCGTGCCTTTCTCGGTGAACTTCACTGCGTTGGACAGCAGATTCTTCACCACCTGCTCCAGACGCTGGCGGTCGGTGAAAATCATCATCGGTGCGCCGGGCTGCACATCGACCTGGAAATCCAGCTGCTTGTCCGTCGCCAATGGCTGGAACATCCCGCGCAAACCGTCCACCAGGCGGGCGACGCTGGTGTTTTCCGGACGCATATCCAGCTTGCCGGCCTCGACCTTGGAGATGTCGAGAATGTCGTTGATCAAGTTCAGCAAATCGTTACCGGCTGAATAGATCGACTCGGCGAATTTGACCTGTTCGGCGCTGAGGTTTTCCTGCGGGTTTTCCGCCAACAACTTGGCCAGGATCAACGAACTGTTCAGCGGCGTGCGCAATTCGTGGGACATATTGGCGAGGAATTCGGACTTGTACTTGCTAGAGCGCTGCAACTCTTCGGCGCGCTCTTCGAGCTGGGCCTGGGCCTGATTGAGTTCGGTGTTCTTCAGGTCCATGGCATCGCGTTGCTCGGCCAGAGTCAGGGCTTGTTCGGCAAGTTGTTCGTTGGTCTGCTCCAGCTCGACCTGCTGGGTTTCCAGATGCGCCTGGGACTCCTTGAGAACCCTTGATTGCTCTTCAAGCTCTTCGTTGGCGGTCTTGAGTTCTTCTTGCTGAACTTGCAGTTCTTCGTTGAGTTGCTGGGTTTCGGCCAGCACTTCCTGCAAGCGTTGACGATAGCGCGCGGCCTCGATGGAAGTGCCGATGTTGCCGGCAATCAGTTCGAGCAGTTCGATGTCGCGGTCGTTCAACGGGCGCAGGAAGCCGAGTTCGATGACCCCGTTGACCCGATCGTCATCGCTGGTCGGCACCACCAGCACGCTGTGCGGCAAGCCTTCACCAAGGCCGGAACTGACCTTGAAATAGTTGCTTGGCACGTTGTCGAGGCGTATCAGCTTCGCCTGTTGCGCCACTTGCCCGACAATCCCTTCGTCGCTGTAAATCTGTTGTTCAAGGGCTTCCTGCTCACGGGAAAAACCGTAAGAGGCAATGCGCTTGAGGCCGCCATGCTCCTCACGTACATAAATAGCCGCCACCGCCGTGCCGAGGTATTGCGCGCAAAACTGCAGAATGTTGCGCCCCAGCAGATTGAGCGACAGTTGCCCCAGCACTTGCTCGGCCAGCTCGGTCTGGCCATTGCGCAACCAGGCTTGCTGTTCCAGACGATGGGCACTGGCCTGTTGCGCAGCCAGGTTGGCGCTGTAGCTTTGCGAAAGGTTGAGCAGATCCCGCCTGCCAATGTAGGCGAGCAACCCGCTGATGCCGACAATGAACAGCAGATAAAGGCTGATGCTCCAGATCGTACTGCGGCGCACTTCTTCGTTACGCGTGGCGCGTAACTGCTGCTCCATGTCGATCACGTCTTCGAATTGCTTGCGGATTTCATCAGTCAGGCGTTTGCCGCGCCCGGCCTTGATGGCGCTGCGGTAGTCACCGCCCGCATGCTGCAAGTCGATCATGTTCTGCGCGTAAGTCGCCCATTCATCCTGCAGGGCCTGGAGCCGTTGCAGGCGGTCGGTTTGCACCGGGTTGTCCGCCGTCAGTTCGAGCAAGGTCTTGACCGCTACCGCGACTCTCGGCTTGGCGGTTTCGTAGGGTTCAAGAAATCTCTCGTCGCCACTGAGCAGGAAACCGCGCATGCCGGTCTCCAGATCGACGGTCAGCTTGACCGCTTCATTGGCGTTATTGATCACCCGGTCGGTGTGCTGGACCCACTGGATCACCGACAGCAGATAGGTGATCAGCGAGACAAAGAACACCGCACTGAGCACACCGACACCCAACGGCAAGCTGACGTTGCGGCTCAGGAGTTTACGAAATCGTTGCTCGTCAACCGAAGACGCAGTGGTCATGGGAGGGCCTTGTCGAACTGTTGGAATCCAGGGAGTCTGCCTCAAATCTGCCGCATTGATCCAATTTTCTGACGTGATTGTGCGCTAAATCCTACATTCAACTGCCCCAGCGCAAAGGAGCGGTTATCCTTGTCCGCCCTGGTACGGCTATTCTTTTTCCAGTGGGGTCGGGAACTTGTCGGGGTCCGTTACTTACTCATGCTAGAGCCCGGCGTTTTTGATCGGCCGGTCACTGCGAATTCAACTGTTGAGAACCCCCATTATGTCCGCTGAAACATCCATCATCCTGGTCGTTGAAGACGACGACATTGTGCGCATGCTGATCGTCGATGTGCTGGAGGAGCTGGAATTCAAGGTTCTGGAGGCGAACGGATGCGAGCAGGCGCTGGAATTTCTCAATGATGAAGATCAATACATCGATCTGATGATGACCGACGTCGGTTTGCCGGTCATGGATGGCCGCGAACTGGCCACGCAGGCGCGCATGGTACGCCCGGAACTGCCCGTCCTGTTTGCCAGCGGCTACGCAGAAAATATTGAGGTGCCCGCCGGAATGCATGTGATCGGCAAACCGTTTTCCATTGATCAATTGCGCGACAAGGTCAAAGGCATTCTCGCTATTACCTAGCCTTCGTTGAGCGGGCTGAGGAATCGTCCTCGGCTGTGGTTTAATTGCGCCCCGCTTTTATTCCCCTGCCCGCTTCAAGGAATCTCCCTGCATGAGTCTGCCCCGCGCCACCAAAGTCCTGGTTATCGGCTACGTCTGGCCCGAGCCACGCTCTTCCGCGGCGGGTGGGTATGTGATGCAACTGCTCGGGACGTTTCTGCAACAAGGCTGGGACGTGACCTTCAGCAGCCCCGCCGGTGCTGGCGAACATCAGGAAGACCTGACGGCGCTGGGCATTCGTGAAGTGCCGATCGAACTGAACAACAGCAGTTTCGATGTGTTTGTCCGCGAACTGGCGCCGGACATCGTGCTGTTCGAGCAATTCATGATGGAAGAACAGTTCGGCTGGCGTGTCGAGAAGCACTGCCCCGATGCCTTGCGCGTGCTCGGAACGCAGGATTTGCAAAGCCTGCGCCATGCCCGGCATCAACGGCTCAAGGACCGGTTGAAGGCCAGTGAAGATGACAATGACTTCAGCGGGCTGTTCGCACCGGCCTTGCGTGAAGAATTCGAACTGATGGCCGACACCGACCTGGCGAAACGGGAAATCGCTGCGTTGTATCGCTGCGACTTGAACCTGATGATTTCCGAAACGGAAATCGAGTTGCTGGTCGAGCAGTTCAAGGTGCCGCGCAGCCTGCTGCACTGGTGCCCGTTGATGGTCGATCCACCGAGCGCGCCGCTGGCGGGTTTTGAGGAGCGCACGGACTTCCTCAGTATCGGCAACTTCCGTCACGCGCCCAACTGGGATGCGGTGCTCTGGATGAAAACCACCATTTGGCCACTGATCCGCGAGCAATTGCCCACCGCTCGTTTGCTCATCTACGGGGCTTACACGCCACCCAAGGCGACCGCGCTGCACAATGCGGCGCAAGGTTTCCATGTAATGAACTGGGCAGAAGACGCGTTGCAAGTGATGTCGGCCGCTCGCGTGTGCCTGGCGCCGTTGCGTTTCGGTGCGGGCATCAAGGGCAAAATCGTCGATGCGATGATTTGCGGTACACCGAATGTCACCACGCCGATCGGTGCCGAAGCGATGTATGGCCAAGGCCCCTGGCCGGGCGCCGTGACCCGCACGGCACGCGAGTTTGCCGATAGCGCGGTGCAACTCTATAAAGACCAGGCCCAATGGTCGAACGCCCAGGCAGTTGGCCTGGAACTGCTGGCCGAACGTTATCAGCTGCACACCCACGGCCCGGCGCTGATTGCAAAACTAGAGTATTGCCAACAGCACTTGCGGACACTAAGACGGGACAACTTTACCGGCAGCATGTTGCGCCACCACCAACATAAAAGCACTCAATACATGGCGCAATGGATTGAAGCGAAAAACAGAACTAAAGATGACACTTGATCGTTAGAATCGTCTCCTCTGACGATTAACCTACTGTGCAAGGACGCACAATGAATAACGATCTAACAGCAACTAAGCTTAATTTCTTCTACAACAACCAATCATTTACAACCAATAGTTGGATGACCCAACTTCCGGCCATTGATTCACTCTCGCTTGCGGAACTTGTTTTACCTGGCGCGCATAATGCCGGCGTGGACAAAAAGGCCTCGTATGCGGCGCCGGGCATCAGTCACTGGGCCGCTTGCCAGACCCATACGTTCTACTATCAATTGACCCAAGGCGCCCGCGCGCTCGATATCAGGCTGGAGTATGTAATCGGCAGCAATGGCGTCGGAACATTCTGGTGCCAGCACAACGGTTTTCGCTCCTCCCGCTCCCTGGAAGACCTGATCACGAGCGTGATCCGGTTTCTGCAGGAAACCCCCGATGAGTTCATCGTGCTGGATTTTCATCAGTTGAATGCAGGCAACCAGGCCTTTGACCATCGGGAGTTCAACCGCCTGCTGATGACTCATTTGGGTGACCGGATAATTCCCTACAGGAATGCGGGCCTGACACTCGGGCAATTGAAACGGGCCAGTCATGCCCGGCGCGTGCTGGTTGCCGCCGAATATCACCCGAGCTTCGATGCCACCTTGTTTTGCCGGTACATTCCGCACGAATGGAGCGGAATCGGGACGACCAGCATCAGTGAGCTGAACGCGCATATCACGCAGGTCATGCGATACCCGCCAACCAGCGACATGCCATGGTCGCTCTCCGCCACCAGTTACCACGCCGTGGGCGGTCCGGTGAACATTGGCGAGCAGCTTGATCAATGGTTTGACCCGGCCGTCAGCGAGTGGATTCTCAAGTGCAGCATTATCAATGCGGACTTTTTTGAAACGTCGAATCTGGTCAGCCATTGCCGGATGGCCAATCTGATCAAAGCCAACGCCTGACACTATTAATTTGTGCAGATGTTTCCGTCACTGGCAATGCTGGAACGCATCTCTATGCTTGAAATCACATATATCCACTTCATCCCACGGATGGGCTGAAGCCATTATCAGGAATGACAATGACCCAATCTTTACAAGGTACGTTCGACAAAAAGAAATGGATGAGTAATGTGCTCGACATCGACCGCCTGAAGTTGACCGACTTGATCTGGCCAGGCACTCACAACAGCGGCATGGACAAAAAAGCCCCCAACTATGATGTTGTCATTGGTAACTGGACCACGTGCCAAAACGATTCATTTGCGTGGCAACTGGCCAATGGTGCACGGGCATTTGATATCCGACTTGGTTACACCGAGGGGCGCGATCAATCGATCTTCTACTTTCATCACAATGGCTTTCAGTCTCATCGTATCCTTGATGAGCTGATCGACGCGACAACCGCGTTCCTTGATCAAAACCCGGACGAGTTCATCGTTTTCGACTTCCACCAAATGGGCGACGGTGCCAAGCGTTTTGACCACAAGAAACTCAATGACCTGCTGGTGAGTCGACTCGGGCACCGAGTCATACCGTCCTATGACGCGTCGAAAACGGTGGGTCAACTCAAACGCATGAGCACCCGCCGCAGGCTGGTGCTGGCAGCGCATGTTGTGCGGGGGCTGGACGATGATTACTTCTGGCCACGCATCCCGCACAAATGGAGCGGCGAAACCTTCACCGACACGGCGGAACTGGAGCGCCACATTGCCAACGAGCTGCAAGACGCACCGTTCGAGAGCTTTCTCTGGTCGTTGTCGGCCACCAGCTACGGTTTTCTGGGCGGGCCTCAGGACATCAAGAACCAGATCAACGCCTGGTTCAACCCGACCCGGGACTGGGTGACGCGATGCAGCATTGTCAGCACCGACTTTTTCGATGAGTCAGACATCGTGCGTTACTGCTGGAGCGCGTCGAGCATGAAGGCGGTTTATGGCAGCGCCTTGCATCCGTAACCGGGCGCATGACGTCGGTCGACATGCCCCAGGCTGGCAATGTCGGCCGGTAAAGAGGCATGATCAGGGCGCAATAACAATAAAAGCGCCCTGATATGACCCGGACTGCCAGAGTCACCGATCCTTCCTACGAACTGATGGACGACCATAACGGGTTGTCGATCATCTATCGCCAGCACGGTTTCCCCTGCCCCTTGGTGCGCTGGCATTTTCACAAGGAATACGAACTGCACCTGATCGTCGCCAGCTCCGGCAAGGTGTTCATTGGCGACTACATCGGCAACTTCTATCCGGAAACTCTCTTCCTCACCGGCCCCAACCTGCCCCACAACTGGATCAGCCAGGTCGCCGAGGACGAAGTGGTGCCCAAGCGGGACATGCTGGTCAACTTCACCGACGAGCTGTTCGAGAGCGGCCACCAGGTGTTTGCCGAACTCAAGACACTGGCGCCCTTGCTGGAGCGCGCGCAGTACGGCATCGAATTTCGCTGCAAACACACCATCCGCCAGGCGATGACCTTGATGCAGCGAATCGCCGACACCAAAGGCATGACCCGCCTCGGGCACTTTTTCATTTTGCTGGAGCTGCTCGCAGCCACCGACGACTACCAACTGCTGTCCGGTGCCACAACGCCGCAACTGGCGGATGAACACAATATCGATCGCACCAACCGCGCGGTGGATTACATCTTTGCCCACTACGCCCGTGAACTGCCGCTGGAGGAAGTCGCCGAGCACCTGGGCATGAAGCCGACCTATTTCAGTCGAGTGTTCAAGCAAGCCACCGGGCGCTGCTTCATCGAGTTCGTCAACCGGCTGCGCATCAGCAAATCCTGTGAACTGCTGGCCGACGGCGACAAGCCGGTGACCGATGTGTGCTTCGAGTCGGGCTTCAACAATATCTCCAATTTCAATCGGCGTTTTCAGCAGTTGAAAGGCATGACGCCATCGCATTATCGGCGGTTGGCTGTGCAGCGGTTGACCGAACAAAACCTGGTTTGACCCAAAACCCTGTGGGAGCGAGCCTGCTCGCGATGGCGGCGTGTCAGGCTACATCAATGCTGGCTGATACGACCTCATCGCGAGCAGGCTCGCTCCCACAGGTGCTTATTTCAACCCGAAACCTGTACGTATTCGATAGCGCCTGACCGCCGAAAAGCCCTTCCCTGTGTTTCACGCCACCAACCTCAGTGCAAAATAGTATCGATTCAAGTGCGATGGATGATTTGTCTCATCCTCAATTGAAGGCTGTAATCAGCGCACATTCTTCCTGCCCCGGAAGACACAAAAACAATAACTGTCCTTCTGTCCCCCACCGGGAGCAGAAAAGGAGTGCACGATGCAACCTTCTGTAAAAGCTCTGCTAGCCCTCACCTGCATGACCCTCAGCAGCGTCAGCCTCGGCGCTCAGACCCTGACCATCGCCACCGTCAACAACAGCGACATGATCCGCATGCAAAAGCTCTCGAAAACCTTCGAAGCCGAGCACCCGGACATCAAGCTCAATTGGGTGGTGCTCGAAGAAAACGTCCTGCGTCAGCGCCTGACCACTGACATCGCCACTCAGGGCGGGCAGTTCGACGTGCTGACCATCGGCATGTACGAAGCTGCACTCTGGGGCGCCAAGGGCTGGCTGGAACCGATGAAGGATTTGCCGGCCACTTATGACCTCGACGACGTGTTCCCGTCAGTGCGTGAAGGCCTGTCAGTCAAGGGTTCGCTGTATGCCTTGCCGTTCTACGCCGAAAGCTCCATCACCTATTACCGCACCGACCTGTTCAAGGACGCCGGGCTGACCATGCCGGAACATCCGACCTGGGAACAGATCGGCGAATTCGCCAGCAAACTCACCAACAAGGATAAAGAGCAGTACGGCATCTGCCTGCGCGGCAAGGCCGGCTGGGGCGAGAACATGGCGCTGATCACCACCGTCGCCAATGCTTATGGCGCGCGCTGGTTCGATGAGAAGTGGCAACCGGAATTCACCGGCCCCGAGTGGAAAAACGCCCTGAATTTCTACGTCGACACCATGAAGAAGTCAGGCCCGCCAGGCGCGTCGAGCAACGGCTTCAACGAAAACCTGGCGCTGTTCAACAGCGGCAAATGCGCGATCTGGGTCGATGCCAGCGTCGCCGGCTCGTTCGTCACCGACAAAACCCAGAGCAAGGTCAGCGAGCACGTCGGCTTCACCTACGCGCCGCACCAGACCACCGACAAAGGCTCGGCCTGGCTCTATTCCTGGGCGCTGGCAATTCCGACCAGCTCCAAAGCCAAGGACGCGGCGAAGACCTTCAGTGCCTGGGCAACCTCCAAGGAATACGGCGCACTGGTCGCGGAAAAGGACGGCATTGCCAACGTACCGCCAGGCACGCGTGCCTCGACTTACAGCGAGGCGTACATGAGCGCCGCGCCATTTGCCAAGGTCACACTTGAGTCGCTGAAAACGGCGGACCCAAGCAAGCCGACGCTCAAGCCTGTGCCCTACATCGGCATTCAGCTGGTGACCATCCCCGAGTTCCAGGGCATTGGCACTCAGGTAGGCAAATCGTTCTCGGCGGCACTGATCGGTCAGACCACGGTCGACCAGGCCCTGACCGCCGCCCAGCAAACCACCGAGCGTGAGATGAAGCGCGCGGGTTACCCCAAGTAACCCCGCAAAGCCCCCTGTAGGAGCGAGGCTTGCCCGCGAAAGCGTCGGTACATCCGACAAATATCTTTCGCCAGAACCATCGCTTTCGCGGGCAAGTCGGATCGCCGCACCGCTCGCTCCTACAGTGGATCTTCGTTCGCCTATCGCTAATCGGTTTTAACGCCATGAATATTTCAACTGCCAAAGCTCACATGGACATTCCCCAGCCGGTGCGTAAAAGCCGGTTGGCCAACCCCGGCTGGTTTCTGGTCAGCCCCTCGGTGGCCTTGCTGCTGCTGTGGATGATCGTGCCGCTGGGCATGACTGTTTACTTCTCGATGATCCGCTACAACCTGCTCAACCCGGGCGAGAACGAGTTCGTGGGGCTTGAGAACTTCACCTACTTCCTGACGGACTCCGGGTTCATGCCCGGCGCCACCAACACCTTGTTGCTGGTCGGCAGCGTATTGCTGATCAGTGTGGTGCTCGGGGTGTTGATCAGTGCGCTGCTGGAGGCCAGTGATTTTCTCGGTCGCGGCGTTGTGCGGGTGATGTTGATCTCGCCGTTTTTCATCATGCCCACCGTCGGTGCGCTGATCTGGAAGAACCTGATTTTCCACCCGGTGTCGGGGATTCTCGCCTACGTCTGGAAACTGTTCGGCGCGCAACCGGTGGACTGGCTGGCGCACTACCCGCTGCTGTCGATCATCATCATTGTGTCCTGGCAATGGCTGCCCTTCGCGATCCTGATCCTGATGACCGCCATGCAGTCACTCGACCAGGAACAGAAAGAAGCCGCGCGCCTCGACGGTGCCGGGCCGATTGCGATCTTCTGGCACCTGACCCTGCCGCACCTGGCACGACCGATTGCCGTCGTGGTGATGATCGAAACGATCTTCCTGCTCTCGGTGTTCGCCGAAATCTTCACCACCACCAACGGCGGCCCCGGCTACGCCTCGACCAACCTCGCCTACCTGATCTACAACCAGGCGCTGGTGCAGTTCGACGTCGGCATGGCGTCCGCCGGCGGTTTGATTGCGGTGGTGATCGCCAACATCGCGGCCATCGTGCTGGTGCGCATGATCGGCAAAAACCTGACAGACAAAGCCTGAGGCCCGCGCCATGACCCTTCAACAATCCCGTCGTCTGCAAAGTGTGCTGCTCGGCACACTGGCCTGGGCCATCGCGATCCTGATCTTCTTCCCGATTTTCTGGATGGTGCTGACCAGTTTCAAAACCGAAATCGACGCGTTCGCCACGCCGCCGCAATTCATCTTCACACCGACGCTGGAGAACTACCTGCACATCAACGAGCGCAGCGATTACTTCAGTTTTGCCTGGAACTCGGTGGTGATTTCCTTCAGCGCCACGGCGTTGTGCCTGCTGATCGCGGTGCCGGCGGCCTACTCGATGGCGTTCTACGAAACCCAGCGCACCAAAGGCACGCTGCTGTGGATGCTCTCGACCAAGATGCTGCCACCAGTGGGCGTGCTGATGCCGATCTACCTGCTGGCCAAGAGCTTTGGCCTGCTCGACACGCGCATCGCACTGATCGTGATCTACACGCTGATCAACCTGCCCATCGTGGTCTGGATGATTTACACCTACTTCAAAGACATCCCCAAAGACATCCTCGAAGCCGCGCGTCTGGACGGCGCCACGCTGTGGCAGGAAATGGTTCGCGTGTTGTTGCCGATCGCCAAGGGCGGGCTGGCTTCCACGGTGTTGCTGTCGCTGATCCTGTGCTGGAACGAAGCCTTCTGGTCGCTGAACCTGACCTCGTCGAAAGCCGCGCCACTGACCGCACTGATTGCCTCGTACTCAAGCCCCGAAGGTCTGTTCTGGGCCAAGTTGTCGGCGGTGTCGACCCTGGCCTGTGCGCCGATCCTGATCTTCGGCTGGATCAGCCAGAAACAACTGGTCCGCGGCCTGTCGTTTGGCGCGGTGAAATGAAACGACGCCTGATACGAATTTCCGGCCTGACACGATCCCCTGTAGGAGCCAGCTTGCTGGCGATGACGGCCTCAAGAGCGATGCAAAATTTCAGGGCCTCATCGCCGGCAAGCCGGCTCCTACAAAAAAGCCCGTTCGGTTCAACTGAATAAAAACAAACGGAGGCCCATCACCATGGCCAACCTGAAAATCAAGAATCTGCAAAAAGGCTTCGAAGGCTTTTCCATCATCAAAGGCATCGACCTGGAAGTGAACGACAAGGAATTCGTGGTCTTCGTCGGCCCGTCCGGCTGCGGCAAGTCCACCCTGCTGCGCCTGATCGCAGGCCTGGAAGAAGTCAGCGGCGGCAGCATCGAACTCGACGGCCGCGACATCACCGAAGTCAGCCCGGCCAAGCGTGACCTGGCGATGGTGTTCCAGACCTACGCCCTGTACCCGCACATGAGCGTGCGCAAAAACATGTCGTTCGCCCTCGATCTGGCCGGCGTACCGAAAGCCGAAGTCGAGAAGAAAGTCGGCGAGGCGGCGCGCATCCTTGAGCTCGGGCCGATGCTGGAGCGCAAGCCGAAGCAACTGTCGGGCGGTCAGCGTCAACGCGTGGCCATCGGCCGCGCCATCGTGCGCAACCCGAAAATCTTCCTGTTCGACGAACCGCTGTCCAACCTCGACGCGGCGCTGCGCGTACAGATGCGCCTGGAACTGTTGCGCCTGCACAAGGAACTGCAAGCCACGATGATCTACGTGACCCACGACCAGGTCGAAGCCATGACCATGGCCGACAAAGTGGTCGTGCTCAATGGCGGCAAGATCGAGCAAGTCGGCTCGCCGCTGGACCTTTATCACCAGCCCGCCAACCTGTTTGTCGCAGGCTTTCTCGGCACACCGAAGATGGGCTTCCTCAAGGGCAAAGTCACCCGTGTCGACAGCCAAAGCTGCGAAGTGGTGCTCGATGCCGGCACCCGCATCACGTTGCCGCTGAGCGGCGCCAGCCTGAGCGTCGGTGGTGCGGTGACGCTGGGCATTCGCCCGGAACATCTGGAGCTGGCAAAAACCGGCGACTGCACCTTGCAGGTCACCGCCGACGTCAGCGAACGACTGGGCAGCGACACCTTCTGCCACGTCCGGACCTCGTCCGGTGAAGCGCTGACCATGCGGGTTCGTGGCGATCTGGCCAGCCGTTATGGCGAGGCGCTGAGCCTGCACCTGGACGCCGAACACTGCCATTTATTCGATGCCGACGGCGTGGCGCTGACCCGCCCGTTGCGCGCAGCGGCCTGATTTCAGAGAGCGTGTGATGAAACTGAATAAACAGAACCTGCACCACCTCGCGCCCGAAGTGGTCCTGCCCGCCTACGCCCTGAGCGACGCCCGCCAAGGCATCGCGCACATTGGCGTCGGCGGCTTCCACCGCGCCCATCAGGCGTATTACACCGACGCCTTGATGAACACTGGCGAAGGCCTGGACTGGGCGATTTGCGGCGTCGGCCTGCGCGCCGAAGACCGCCGCGCCCGGGACGACCTGAAGGAGCAGGATTACCTGTTCACCCTGTTTGAACTCGGCGACACCGATGACACCGAAGTCCGGGTCATCGGCGCGATCCGCGACATGCTGCTGGCCGAGGACGGCGCGCAAGTGCTGATCGACAAACTGTCGAGTCCCGAGATCCGCATCGTCTCGCTGACCATCACCGAGGGCGGTTACTGCATCGACGACAGCAACGGCGAATTCATGGCCCACCTGCCGCAGATCCAGCACGACCTCGCGCACCCGGACTCGCCGAAAACCGTGTTCGGTTTTCTCTGCGTCGCGTTGGCCAAACGCCGCGCTGCGGGCACGCCGGCGTTCACCTTGATGTCCTGCGATAACCTGCCGCACAACGGCGCGGTCACCCGCAAAGCGCTGCTGGCCTTCGCCGCGCTGCGCGATGCAGACCTGCACGACTGGATCGCCGCAAACGTCAGCTTTCCGAATGCGATGGTCGACCGCATCACACCAATGACCAGCACCGAACATCGCCTGCAACTGGCCGACAAACACGCCGTCGACGATGCCTGGCCGGTGGTCTGCGAACCGTTTGTGCAGTGGGTACTGGAGGACAAGTTCGTCAACGGTCGCCCGGCCTGGGAAAAGGTCGGCGTACAGTTCACCGACGACGTCACGCCGTACGAAGAGATGAAAATCAAACTGCTCAACGGCAGTCACCTCGCGCTGACGTACCTGGGGTTTTTGAAGGGTTACCGCTTCGTCCACGAAACCATGAACGACCCGCTGTTCGTGCGTTACATGCGCGCCTACATGGACCTGGACGTGACGCCGCAACTGTCGTCCGTGCCGGGGATTGATCTGACTGATTACAAGAACACCCTGGTGGAGCGCTTTTCCAATCAGGCGATTGCCGATCAACTGGAGCGTGTGTGCTCGGACGGTTCGTCGAAGTTTCCCAAGTTCACCATTCCGACCATCAACCGCTTGATTGCCGATGGCCGGGAGACCAAGCGTGCGGCGCTGGTGGTGGCGGCTTGGGCGTTGTATTTGAAGGGTGTGGACGAGAATGGCGATACCTACGCCATTCCCGATCCGCGGGCTGCGTTTTGTCAGGCGCAGGTGGCGGATGATGCGTTGATGGCCCAGCGGCTGCTGGGGGTGGAGGAGATTTTTGGTACGGCGATTGCGCATTCGCCGGAGTTTGTCGCGGCGTTTGAGTGGTGTTGCAACAGTTTGCGCGAGGTGGGTGTGACGCGGACGTTGGAGCGGGTGTTGGCGTAAAAGCGGCGGTGACATCACCGCCGTCATCGCGAGCAGGCTCGCTCCCACATTGGATCGGTGTCGTACACAAAATCCGCGTCCACTAAAGAACCCCTGTAGGAGCGAGGCTTGCCCGCGAATGACTTCACCTCGATCGACCTGACACACCAAGGACCACCCATGCCAAACCAACAACTATTCCTCGGCATCGACTGCGGCACCCAAGGCACCAAGGCCATCATCCTCGATGCCCACAGCGGTCAGGTCCTCGGCCAAGGTGCCGCCGCGCACACGTTGATCAGCGGCGCCAATGGCCGTCGCGAGCAGGACACATCACAATGGCTGGAAGCATTCACTTCAGCCACGCGTCGTGCGCTGATCGCGGCAAACGTAGACGGTCAGGACATCCTCGGCATCGGCGTTTCCGGTCAGCAACACGGCCTGGTCCTGCTCGACGATCAAGGCCAGGTACTGCGCCCCGCCAAGCTCTGGTGTGACACCGAATCCACTCCGGAGAACGACCGTCTACTGGCGCACATTGGCGGTGAAAAAGGCTCGCTCGAACGCCTCGGCGTGGTCATCGCACCGGGCTACACCGTTTCAAAACTGCTCTGGACCAAAGAACAGCACCCGGAGGTTTTTTCCCGGATCGCGCGCATCCTGCTGCCCCACGACTACCTCAACTACTGGCTCACCGGCCGCAGTTGCAGCGAGTACGGCGATGCCTCGGGCACCGGTTATTTCAACGTGCGCACCCGCCAGTGGGACTTGCAGCTGCTGCGCGACATTGACCCCAGCGGTCGCTTGCAAGCAGCGCTGCCGGAGCTTATCGACGCCCATCAAGCGGTGGGCACGATCCTGCCGGGCATCGCCGAGCACCTGGGCATCAACCCCAAGGCGCTGGTGTCCAGCGGCGGTGGCGACAACATGATGGGCGCCATCGGCACCGGCAATATCCGGCCCGGAGCGATCACCATGAGCCTCGGTTCCTCGGGCACGGTGTACGCCTATGCCGACCAACCGACCGTCAGCGCTGACGCGTCGGTCGCAACATTCTGTTCCTCCAGCGGTGGCTGGTTGCCGCTGATCTGCACCATGAACCTGACCAATGCCACCGGGGTGATTCGCGATCTGTTCAAGCTGGATATCGAGCAGTTCAACGCCCTCATCGCGCAAGCACCAATCGGCGCCGAAGGTGTGAGCATGCTGCCGTTTCTCAACGGCGAGCGCGTCCCCGCCCTGCCCCACGCCACCGGCAGCTTGCTGGGCTTGACCATGACCAATCTGACGCAAGCCAATTTGTGCCGCGCCGTGGTCGAAGGCACGACCTTCGGTTTGCGTTATGGGCTGGACCTGCTGCGCCACAATGGCTTACAAAGCCGCACCATCTGCCTGATCGGCGGCGGCTCGAAAAGCCCGGTGTGGCGCCAGATTGTCGCCGACATCATGAACACCAAGGTGATCTGCACCGAACAAAGCGAAGCCGCCGCCCTGGGCGCGGCGATTCAGGCGGCGTGGTGCAAATCCTGGGCAAACGGCCACGAAGACAGCCTCGCGGACTTGTGCGAGCGCTGCGTGAAGCTCGATCCGGCCAGCGAAACCCTGCCGATTGCAGAAAATGTAACGGCCTGTCAGCAGGCCTATGAACGCTATCAACAGCATGTCGCAACCCTTTAAAGAGTGAACAACTATGTATCTGGTGTGTGGCGAAGCGCTGTTCGATTTCTTCAGTGAAGACGACGCCAGCGGCCTGGCTTCAAAAGTGAACTTCAAGGCGATTGCCGGCGGCTCGCCCTTCAACGTGGCGGTCGGGTTGCGCCGCTTGGGTGTGGACTCGGCGCTGTTTGCCGGGTTGTCGACCGACTACCTGGGCCGGCGTTTGCAGCAAGTGCTGCAAGATGAAGGCGTACGCCCGGATTACCTGGTGGATTTCGCCGCACCGACCACCCTGGCAATGGTCGCGGTCGGTGCCAATGGTTCACCGCAGTACAGTTTCCGTGGTGAAGGTTGCGCAGATCGGCAGTTGAAACCGGAGCATTTGCCGGAACTGGGGCCAGAGGTGCGCGGCTTGCACATCGGCTCTTTCTCGTTGGTGGTGCAACCGATTGCCGACACGTTGCTGGCTCTGGTGCAGCGGGAAAGTGGCACGCGCCTGATCAGCCTTGATCCGAACGTGCGGCTCAATCCTGAACCGAACATCGAGCTTTGGCGTTCGCGGGTCGCGACGCTGGTTGAGCTGGCCGACCTGATCAAAGTCAGCGATGAGGACCTGAGCCTGTTGTATCCCGGGCAGGATCCGCAGCAAGTGATTGAAGGCTGGTTGCAGCATCGCTGTCAGGTGGTGTTCCTGACCCGTGGCGGCGAAGGGGCGACGGTGTTTAGCCGCAATCACGGTTCGTGGTCGGTGCCGGCCTGTCCGGTGAAGATTGCCGACACCGTTGGGGCTGGCGATACGTTCCAGGCGGCGTTGATTACCTGGCTGACCGAGCAGCAACTGGATTCGGTCGAGGGCGTGCAATCGCTGGCGCGCGAGCAGATCGACGGGATGTTGAAGTTTGCGGTGCGGGCAGCGGCGCTGACGTGCAGCAAGACCGGGCCGGATTTGCCGTATCGGCAGCAGTTGGATCTTGGCTGAATGTGAGGGCCCCATCGCGAGCAGGCTCGCTCCCACATTGGCTCGATGCCGAACACAAGATCCATGTTCACTAAAGATCCATTGTGGGAGCGAGCCTGCTCGCGATGGCGGCCTGTCAGGCGCTACAAGACTGAAAAGTTGTAGCTGATGATCAACCGCGTCTCATCCACATCCCGGGCAAACTTCTCGTAGTTGGTCCGATATGTCGCGTTACGCAGCCGCAGGCTGACATCCTTGAACGTCCCGCTTTGCACCACGTACTTGAGCTCGCTGTCGCGCTCCCACTCCTTCCCTTCCTGATCGCTGCCCAACACCTTGATGTGGTCGCCGTTCACGTAACGGGTCAGGAAACTCAGGCCGTTGATACCAATCGACTTGAAGTCATAGTCATAACGCAGTTGCCACGAACGCTCCTGCGCGGCGGCGAAGTCATTGACCTGCACGTAGTTCACCAGGTACGGATTGGTGCCATCCAGGTACGGCATCGAGTTGTCGCCGTTCATGCGCTGCCAACCGGCGCTGAAGGTGTGGCCGCTGATGGCGTACGCGAGCATGCCGCTCAGTGCGCGGTTGTCGATGGAACCGGCACGCTCGGCGCCGCTGTCGGCACTCTTGAGCACACGCAGATCAGCCTTGAGCACGCCCTCACCCAGCGGCTGACTGGCCAGCAAACCCACGAAGTGCTGGCGATAGATGTCTTCCAGCTCGGCGTAGTGATACTGCGCAGTCAGGCGCTCATTGATCTTGTAGTCGAAGCCATACATGTCGAAGTGATCGGCGGTGACGTTGCAGGCGTAGCGCTTGTTCTTGCAGTGCACGCGGATGTCCTGGGCGTCGGTCGAGTCCCGGGCGGTGTACTGGTCCAGGCGCGCGGCCATGAACGTCAGGTCCTTGATCTCTTTAGAGGTGAGCTGCGCGCCGTTGAACATCGTCGGCAGCAAACGCCCGTCGTTGTACTTGAGCAGCGGCACGTCCGGCAGCAGCGCGCCGTACTTCAATACGCTATCGGAGACGCGCACCTTGGCGGTCAGGCCAAGTTTGGCGTACTGGTCTTTCGAGCCACGCGGGTTTTCACCCGACGATGGCAGCAAGCCGCTGTTGCTGCTGTCGGCGCTGGAATCGAGCTTGAACCCGAGCATGCCCAGCGCATCGATACCGAAGCCGACGGTGCCTTCGGTGTAACCCGATTGCAGATTGAGAATGAAGCCCTGCGCCGACTCTTCGCGCTTGGACGCGCCCTGTTCGGTGGACGTATGACCATCACGAAAATCACGGTTGAAATACACCGTGCGCGATTCGATCTTCGCCGTGGTGTCATCGAGAAAACCGCTCGCCTGAGCCTGGACGGTAAAACCGGCGCACAGGACTAAAGCGCCGAAGCCGAGTGACTGGCGCGCGGTGATGAGTTGAAAAGGGGGACGCATGAAAAAGCTCCAACAGTGCAGCGTTTGCGCAAGGCGCAATAAGCCAGAAAATAGCTTCGCCCCGGACCAGGAACTGGCCAGGATGAAGGCGACACACGGGGGTGAGCGGCAATGATGGCAGAAGGCTTTTACCGGCTACAGACGACTTTAGTCGGAAAATAACTCCCTGTTCTGGCACGGCGTTGACCAGCGGGGGCAATTGATCGATGAGCCCGCAGGCGAAGAGCCCCCGTGTTTATTGGTCGAAACCGTGCCATTAGGGGTTTTCCCGATGCCGGGGTGCGCCCTCATCTACGGCATTTGCGCCTTGAACGAGGCGGTTTAATCCTGCACCATCCGCTCCTGCTTATCCAAAGGACGGAATTCAAGGCATGCTGGACGCAAACGCAATCCATATTTCCCTCACGCTGGAAGGCGTTTCCGCTGACCTTCAGGTACTCAGTTTCGTCGGTCGCGAAGCCCTCAATCAGCCCTTCTGTTTTGACATCGAACTGGTCAGCGCGCGCCCCGACCTGAAACTCGAAGAATTGCTGCACAAGCCCGGCTGCCTGACCTTCGGCGCCACCGGCGAAGGCATCATTCACGGCCTGGTCTATCGCATCGAGCAAGGCGACTCCGGCAAAAGCCTGACCCGCTACAGCATCAGCCTGGTGCCGCAACTGGCCTACCTGCGCCACAACCATGACCAGCAGATTTTCCAGCATTTGACGGTGCCGAAGATCATCGCCCAGGTCCTTGAGGCCCGCGGCATTCTGGCCGACGCTTATGACTTCCAGCTCGGCGCGATCTATCCGGAGCGCGTCTACTGCGTGCAGTACGACGAATCCGACCTGCATTTCATCCAGCGCCTGTGCGAAGAAGAAGGCATTCACTTCCACTTCCAGCACAGCAGCAGCGGCCACAAACTGGTGTTCGGCGATGACCAGACGGTGTTCCGCAAACTCGCGCCCGTGGCCTATCAGCAAGACTCGGGCATGGCCGCCGAGAAACCGGTGATCAAGCGCTTCAACCTGCGCCTGGAAACCCGCACCAGCCGTGTCAGCCGCCGCGATTACGACTTTGAAAAACCGCGCATCCTGCCTGAAGGCGCCGCTTCCAGTGCGTTCGCTCCGGACCTCGAAGACTACGACTACCCCGGCCGTTTCACCGACCGTGCCCGTGGCAAGCAACTGGCAACCCGCGCCCTCGAACGCCACCGCAGCGACTACAAACTCGCGGAAGGCAAAGGCGATCAACCGACGCTGGTCAGCGGTCACTTCATGGCCCTGAGCGAACACCCGCGCGCCGAATGGAATGACCTCTGGCTACTGCTGGAAGTGGTCCACGAAGGCAAGCAACCGCAAGTGCTCGGCGCCAACATCACCAGCGACGTCACCCACAACAAAGACGATTTCCACCAGGGCTACCGCAACCGCTTCCTCGCCACGCCGTGGGACGCGCACTACCGCCCTGCCCTCGAACACCCGAAACCGCAAGTCCTCGGCAGCCAGACCGCCATCGTCACCGGCCCGCCCGGCTCGGAAATCCACTGCGACGAGTACGGCCGCGTCAAAGTGCAATTCCACTGGGACCGCGACGGCCAGGCCAACGACAACACCAGTTGCTGGCTGCGCGTCGCCACCGGCTGGGCCGGCAGCGCCTACGGCGGCATCGCCATCCCGCGTGTCGGCATGGAAGTGCTCGTCACCTTCCTCGAAGGCGACCCCGACCAACCGCTGGTCACCGGCTGCCTGTACCACAAGGAAAACGTCGTCCCCTACGACCTGCCGGCGAACAAAACCCGCAGCACCTTCAAGACCCTCAGCTCACCGGGCGGCAAGGGCTACAACGAATTTCGCATCGAAGACAAAAAAGGCGCGGAACAGATCTACCTGCATGCCCAGCGCGACTGGGATGAAAACATCGAACACGACCAGAAAATCCGCATCGGCAACGAGCGGCATGACACGGTCGAGGCGAAGGTGTTTAGCGAGTTCAAGGTAGAAGAGCATCGGATCACGCATCTGGACCGCAAGACTGAAGCGCGGGCGGATGATCACCTTACGGTGGGCGTGACCCAGCACGTGAAGGTCGGCACGGCGCAGTTTGTTGAGGCTGGTGAAGAGATTCACTACCACGCGGGTAATAAAGTGGTGGTTGAAGGCGGGATGGAACTGACGGCGAAGGCTGGCGGGAGTTTCGTCAAGGTGGATGCGGGTGGTGTGACGATTAGTGGGGCTGAGGTGAAGGCCAACTCGGGCGGTGCGCCGGGTGCTGGGTCCGGTGTACAAGCATTGACCCCATCAATCCCGTTAGCAGCCGCGATCGCAAGTGCAGGACAACTTTTGGAACGAAAAACAGTTCCGGAAAAAACAGACCACGATCTGGATTTTCTGATTACTGATCAAAACACAGGTTTACCGTTGAAAAACTTTCCATACGTTATCAAAACCTCCTCAGGCAAAAGTCTGACGGGGCGCACCAACGATGAAGGGCGGACCGCAAAAATCAAAAGTACAGAAGCAGAGTTGGCAGTGATTGAGGTTTATGACGATATCCCTCCAATTAATCCGAACTGGGATGCCTGATATGCCTAAACATAAACCTTTGACCACGAGTCAAAAAGCGTTGACTCCGGTGACTGATAAAAAGCCAGCTTCAGTGATGGTTGATGATAGCCAGCGATTGAAAGAGATCAGAAAGCTTGTTGAAGCCAACAACAAGTCCACGATCGATACCAACACTGTTATTTGCCAGATTTATATGGAGTCCCGCTTCGATGCAAATGCCGGCGCGGGTCACAATGCTCGAGGCCTGATGCAAATGCAGATGCAGGCAGTGCAGCAAGTCTACAAAATTCGAAAAAAGAAAGAGCTTGGCCGCACGCCGAACGACGACCAAACCAAAGCAGCATTCGCTGACGGCAAGGCATTCCACGCGAGCGCCGACATTTTCAACGAAGCCAAAAATATTCAACTCGGCACCGAATACATGCAGTACTGGATAGACATATCCAGCTCTATTGAGGAGGCGTACAAAAAGTATCGCGGTCTTTCCAATGGGGTTTATTACAAAAAAATAAGTGCTTGCGCAACAAAGCTCGCAGCCAACCCTGATTCAATGCAAGTGCTGAGGGATACATTAAAGTGAAGAAGGCATGGTTTTGTTTAACCGCAGTATTGCTCGGGGTTTCCGCCCAAGCACAACCGAGCAAATCAATCCTTAGCTGCCCCTTGGCTGACGGAACGCGGATATCTTTGTTGACTGAACAAACCCCGGAGGGTCAGCGTCTATTCGTCGAACTTGATAAAAAAATAGAAACTGCATTTACCGACATGCCTGACTCTGACTTTTTGGGCGAAATAGCTTTAGCCAAGTGCGCCTCTTCCAGCTTGATATTTGCCATGAACTACGGGTCGCCCTATTTGAAGGGCGTCGTCTTACGCAAAAATCCGGTCAGTCATACGATCGAGAGAATAAATTTTGCCGAGAAAGCCTTGCCCAGTTACCTCTACCTGGGACAAAAGCAGATGCGGCTAATCATTCCAAATATCGGGAACGAGGTTTCCACAAAGTTTCTGGTTTATGACTACCTCTCGGGTAAAGGCCAACCGGATGAGGCAACGGGCAGTAATGTCGTACCAAACGGGCGTGGATTTAAGGTCGTACGCCTTAAGTAAGCAACCAATCGCAGTACTTCCGAATCCTCTTGAGCCGGATCTGGCATCTTCATTCCATAAAAAAATCCAGCCCTACTCGGCTGGATTTTTGCATTTGTGCGGGGTCAGACAGGTGCCTTCCAGCCCAGCATCCGTTGCTGCGCAACCTTGAGTAAATCGCAACCGTCCTGCGTCAGCAGGTAAAGGGCATGCGTGATGTGGGGGATGTCCTGGACGTCGCCGTCCTTGAAACATTGGAGGTGGAGTGTCTCAAGCAGCTCGCTGGAGGCGCGGATGCGCTGGAGGGCGGCTTCGAGGATGTCTTGGGGGTTGGCTTCGGTGTCGATGACCAGAGGAGATGTTTCGGTGACGCTGCTTTTGATTGAACGGTGACGTTCGGGGAATGGATTTAACGTATGCATAGTAATTACTCGAGTATTAATTAGTAATCGCCAGCACCGTGACCAAACGATGGAGGCGGCTGTGTACAGGCTTGGTCAACCGGTAACACTCAAACGGCTCGCCCGAAGGCGTCCTGCACACAGCCACCATTGCAACGCACTACAAGACGCAGAAGTCCGCGGCGCGAATGATCGCACATCTATGCACAAGTGTTATCAGGTGACCAAACCTGTTCGCTGATTTTGCAGCGAGCCCAAACAGTAATCGCTACGCCCCATCAGCCGAAAGTCGACAAAGCATCCATCCTTGTAGGACGAAGCCGAAGCTACCGAAGATTTTCACCCCAACGAAACGCCTGACAGAATCGTCCCTTACGACAGGCGGCATTCAGCCGGGTTAACCATTGCTTAACCCTGCGGTCCAAGACTTTACTGGACCGCACGCCCTCAGGTTCCTCTGACGCCCAGTGCGGCAGGTTCGACGTTCACTACGTCGAACTCTCGTTCCGTCCGCACCGGAGATTGCTCATGAATACGCGCATTTTGCTGGTTACCGCTGCCCTCGCCTGCACCGGGTTTACCGGGCTTGCCCAGGCCGACGACACCACTTCCTCACAAGCCGTGCCCTACGAATACGGGATGCCGCTGCACGTGGCCAAGGTGGTTGCGCTGACCGAACCTACGACGCTGGACTGCAAAGTCATTACGGCTGAGATGAAGTACATCGATACGTCGGGAAAACCCGCAGAGATCTCGTATCGCAAATGGTCGGATGCGTGCAGTTATCAGAATTGATAACGCGACACTCATGCTTTTCTGTAGGAGCGAGCTTGCTCGCGAAAAACGTTCGGATAACGCGTTTATTCAGAAAACACGCGTTATCGTTTACGTCCATCGCGAGCAAGCTTGCTCCTACAGGAGTGGGCTTAAAGCGCTTGCCGGTCGGGATGCAGCGTCTGCAGCGCTGCCCTATGCTGAATTTCGGTGCGCAGCTCGGCAATCAGGTCATTGATTTCCCGGCAGCCATTGAGTGTGCTGGCGTCTATGCCAGTGACCAATAGATCCACTTGATCGGTCTGGCCGTCGGCATACACCTTGATGCTCATCGACAGGTCGGGCGTCAGCGTGCATTGACAACGTTTCGGCAGAAAACTGCTTTCGATGATGTTGCGAAGTTCCAAGGCAGAAAGAAACATGGCGACCCTCTCCTTATGTGAGATTGCCAATCAGCTATCAATGCCGACTCAACTCATTCGCGGCCAGCTTCAGGACCAGATGAAGCATAAAACATGCCCCGGATTTCGCCGTGCAGCTCATCGGTAATTCAAAGGTTTAATGTGTCTTCAAGTAAATGGACTCATGCAGTCTGCATGAACGCAGGTTGTCGCCCCTGCAAATTGCAACCTGATGAGTCCGGGTTTGCATTGGCCGCCCATGGCAGTAAAAATGCGGCCACTCCCTTTCACATCCGCTGACCCTACTCACACGCAAGGAGGCATCATGGGTTCATTGACCCGAATCACTACCGTCGGCCTGATTGTTGCCGGGCTATCGACCGTTGTTCACGCAGCCAAACTCGAAGACGTTGCACCGTTTCCCAAAGCCGAAAACGGCTTCACCCGCCAGGTCATTCACCTCGCCCCGCAATCCGCTGAAGACAACTACCAGGTCGAAATTCTCGCCGGCAAGACCTTGACCGTTGACTGCAATCGCCAACGCCTGGGCGGCATGCTCGAGGAGAAAAACCTCGAAGGCTGGGGCTACCCGTTCTACCGCCTGGAAAAGGTGATCGGCCCGATGAGCACGCTGATGGCCTGCCCGGATGGCAAAAGCAAACAGGACTTCGTCCCGGTGGTCGGTGACGGCTTCAGGTTGCGCTACAACAGCAAGCTGCCGATCGTGCTGTATGTGCCCAAGGACGTTGAAGTGCGTTATCGGATCTGGTCGGCGTCGAGCACGGTCGAAAAAGCTGTTCAGGAATAATCCCCGCCCAAATGCAAAACCTGTAGGAGCAAGCTTGCTCGCGATAGCGGACTTTCAGCCACCAGATGTGTTGAATGTACAACCGTCATCGCGAGCAGGCTCGCTCCCACAGGGGGGAACGGGTGATCGATTGGCGCCCAGCGCAGCGCGTTCGGCGACGTGGCGCAAGCTGTCGAAGTTGATGTTGGCGCCGGAGTCGATGGCCACCAGCGTCTGACCACGCACGCCAGTCTGCGCCACGTACTTTTTGATGCCCGCCACGGCCAACGCACCGGAAGGTTCGGTGATCGAGCGGGTATCGTCGTAGATGTTCTTGATCGCCGCGCAGAGTTCGTCATTGCTGACAGTCAGCACCTCATCCACGCAAAACCGGCAGACCTCGAAACCATAAGCGCCGATCTGAGCGACGGCGACGCCATCGGCGAATGTGCCGACGTTGGGCAGGACAACACGCTCGTCTGCCTGTAAGGCGGCGCGCAGGCATGCGGAATGTTCCGACTCGACGCCAATGATGCGGATTTCAGGTCGCAGGTATTTGACGTACGCGGCGATGCCCGCGATCAGGCCGCCACCGCCCACCGGCACGAAGATCGCGTCGAGTGCTCCTTGGTGCTGACGGAGGATTTCCATGGCGACGGTGCCCTGTCCCGCGATCACGTCCGGGTCGTCGAAGGGCGAAACGAAGGTGCGGCCGGTTTGTTCTGCCAGGTTCAAGGCGTACGTCAGGGCAAATGGAAAACTCTCCCCGTGCAGCACGGCATCGGCACCACGGCTGCGCACTCCGAGCACCTTCAATTCCGGCGTTGTGGCGGGCATGACGATGGTCGCGGCAATCCCCAATTCACGCGCCGCCAGCGCCACGCCCTGGGCATGGTTGCCTGCCGAGGCGGTGATCACGCCGCGCGCCTTCTGCTCATCGCTCAGTTGCACCAGCTTGTTGTAGGCGCCACGGATCTTGAAGGAAAAAGTCGGCTGCAAGTCTTCGCGCTTCAACAGGATCTGATTGCCGAGGACTTCGGACAGCGCCGGCGCTACTTGCAACGGCGTGCGTACCGCCAGTTCGTACACCGGCGCGGCGAGGATCTTTTTGACGTAATGCTCAAGCAAGGTCTGCTGGGCGGGTGTGCTGTTCATGGTCGTCTCCTGACGTTGATCAGAACCCAAGAGACAGAAAGTAAAAACCCGCCTCTAGGGCGGGTTGGGTGCTGCAGTCGTGAGCTAGCCCGCCAAATAAGGAATGGCGGTAATAATGCTTGGCTGGCAGCGCAATACGGTGGAAGTCATGGCTGGAAATTAGCCGGGCACGACAGGCAAGTCAATGGCCAAATTTTCCCGGCCTGTGTAGGCTCGCTGTTCTGCTCATCGTCCAAGGAAGGAAACCATGAAGTCCATCGCCCTGCCCCTGATTGCCCTGCTCGCCTTCGCTGGCTACACCGTTGCGGTGATGCTCCAGGCGGAACAATCGTTGATCGAATTTGGCATCAGCCTGATGTCACGACCTGATACGGCGCAGGTGGTGATTGATCTTTATCTGCTGGCGACGCTGGCCGGGGTGTGGATGTACAGCGATGCGCGCAAGCGTGGGCAGTCGGGGTGGTCGGTGGTGCCTTATCTGGTGATTACGGCGGTTTTTGTGTCGATTGGGCCGTTGTTGTATCTGGTGGTTCGCGGGTTGCAGGATCGGAAGAGGTCTGTGGGTGCCGCGCAAGAAGTCTGATCCGAAGTGTTTGGTGTTATTGAGGCCGCCATCGCCGGCAAGCCGGCTCCTACAAGTTGTGCGCGCCGCTGTAGGAGCCGGCTTGCCGGCGATGGCGGCCTGACATTCACCACATCATTTGGCCAACCGCCTGAGCCCCAACACCATCACTCCCGCCCCGAGCATCATCGCCGTCAAAAACAATGGATACGACACCCACCACGGCGTACCCGCCGTCATCATGCTGAACTCGGACATGCCGCCGATGCTCGCAATCAGGTTCAGCGGCAGGAACACCACGTTGATCAGCGTCAGTTTGCGCAGCAGGTTGTTCATGCTGTTGTTCATCAGGTTGCCCCGGGCGTCGATCAGCCCGGAGAACACCGTGGAATAGATTTCCGCCTGTTTGTAGCACTGGTTGTTTTCAATGATCAGGTCGTCGATCAGGCCGATGGCCTCGGCGCCGAAGTGCTCCTTTTCCGCGTGGTTGCGCAGCCGGGTCAGGACCGCGCCGTTGCTGTGAATCGCATTGATGTAATAGATCAGGCTTTCGCTGAGGTTGAACATCTGGATCAGGTGCTGGTTCTGCATCGACGCGTTGAATTTCTGCTGCAACTCCCGCGCAACCAGCTTGATCACCTTGAGGTGGCCCAGGTAGTGATGGATGTTGTTGAACAGCAGATCCAGCAACACATCCAGCGGCGTGTTCAGTTTCTGCCGGGTGCCGAGCCCATGCAGTGGCGAATCGTCGGTGGCGATCACCAGCAAACGCTGGGTAGAAAACAGCAAGCCGCAGGACGACACTTCAAAAGCCAGGCTGCCGGCGCCGGAGTAGTTCTCCGGGCGCTTCCAGATCAGGAACAGGTTGTCGGGGTGAAACTCGATGCGCGATACCTCGTCCGGGTCCAGCGCCGACGCCAGGGCGTGTTCATCGAGTTTGAAATGGCTGTGCAGCAAGTCGCGCTCGGCCGCATCGGGGTTGCTGAACAGCATCACTTCGGCGTCCAGCCGTTCGACCGCATGCAGCACGCCGTGGGTCAGTTGGAAGCTCTTGATCATCGGCCGATCACCAGGCCTGGCCGCGGCGTTTGAGTTCCAGTCGGCGGACGAACTCTTCCAGCACCAGCGAGTACAAATCGTCCTGCAGATACGCGTCTTCGATGCCGGCATCCATGTTCGGGTTGTCGTTGACCTCGATGACCACCACCTTGTCGCCGGACTGCTTGAGGTCGACGCCGTAGAGGCCGTCGCCGATGAGGTTCGCGGTTTTCAACGCCAGCTCCACCACCGCACGCGGTGCTTCGTGAATTGCCAGGGTACGGCATTCGCCGTTGATGTCTTGCCCCTTGGCCTTGTGGTTGTAGATCTGCCAATGGCCTTTGGACATGAAGTACTGGCAGGCAAAGATCGGTTTGCGGTTGAGCACGCCGATGCGCCAGTCGTACTCGGTGTAGAAGAACTCCTGAGCCAGCAACAGCACCGAGTGTTCGAACAGTTCGGCGGTCGCTTCGAGTAAGGCTTGCTGGCTTTCGACCTTGATCACGCCACGGGAGAAACAGCCGTCGGGAATCTTCAACACCAGCGGAAAACCCAGGCGCTCGCCGACCCGTTCGAAATCTTCCGGTCGTTCCTTGTAGAGGATTTCGGTGGCGGGCATGCCCAATTGATGGCTGTTGAGCAGGTCGGTCAGGTAGACCTTGTTGGTGCAGCGCAGGATCGAGGCCGGGTCGTCCATCACCACCAACCCTTCGCTCTCGGCCTTTTTCGCGAAACGGTAGGTATGGTTGTCGACGCTTGTAGTCTCGCGGATCAACAGCCCGTCGTATTCGGCGATGCGTGCGTAGTCCTTGCGCTCGATCAGCTCCACGTCAATGCCCAAGGTCTTGCCGACACGTACGAAGTTTTCCAGCGCCTTGGGGTTGGACGGCGGCAACGCTTCCTGCGGATCGTGCAGGATCGCCAGGTCATAACGCGCCAGGCGTCGCGACCGTGGCACACGCCAGATCTTTCGACTGAACGTGTCCAGTGAGTGGGCGAACTGATCTTCCTGATCTTCGCGCAACTTGTGTAAGGCGCCAGACTTTATCCCTTCGATGTGCCAGCCGTTAGTTCGGCGAAACTCAACTAACAATATCGGGCACGGAAACACTTCAAACAACTGCCGCGCCAAATCCTGCAACGGCTCTATATGTGTCTTGCCAAAATACAGGGTCAGGGTAAAACCTTCGGTATCACTGTAAAGGTGATGACTGAGGGCTTTTTCCAGGGTTTTATCCAGGTCATCCAGCGCCAGACCGTACAGGGCTTTGCGCGTCAGTTCGCTGATGGTGCGCACCGATGGAATAACCTTGTGCCCCCGCGCCTCGGCCAGCAGCGAGCAGTAATAACCGTGCCCCAGGTACTTGTAGCTGCGGCACAGGTTGATCACCTGGACCCGTTTGCCCTGCTCGTTGTCGCGGGTCTGCTCGAGGTATTCCTGAGCCGTGACGATGTCTTCGCTGGGAAAGTAGGACGCCCAGTCTTCCTTGCGTTCGACGATGATAATCAACTGACTTGAAGTTCTAATCGTGTCATTTAAATAAGTTGCTGCCGGCAAACTTTGCTCGGATACTTCGCGCCAATGACCTTGTACCGCTGACATAGTGATTGATCCGTTGGAGAACAAGACCTTTCCTATTAAGCACGAACTTTTTCGAAAGTCCCGTTTCGTTACGCAACTTTTACGGCGGTCATATGAATCCTGTCTTTCGCTTGGCGGTAGTTGAAGACTTACCCGCGTTGCTGGCACTCGAACAGCAATGTTTCACCACGGACCGGCTCACCAGCCGCAGCTTTCAATGGATGATCACCCGCGCTCACGGACGACTGCTGGTGGCCCAGCGTGGCGAGCAATTGCTGGGTTACGCGGTGGTGTTGTTTCACCGGGGCACATCGCTGGCGCGGCTCTACTCGATTGCCATCGCCGAACAGGCTCGCGGCAGTGGGCTCGGCAAGCAATTGCTGGAACGCATCGAGGCCTGCGCCCTGGAACACGACTGCGCGTACCTGCGGCTGGAAGTGCGCATCGACAACCCCGCCGCCATCGCCCTGTATGAGCGCAACGGTTACCGGCGCTTCGCGCTGATCCATGATTATTACCAGGACCATGCCGATGCGCTGCGCCTGGAAAAACGCATCCTTCAGCACCGTGACTCGCGCAATATCAACGTGCCCTGGTACGCCCAGACCACCGATTTCACCTGCGGCCCCGCGTGCCTGTTGATGGCCATGGGCGCACTGCAAGCCGGTCGCATGCTGGAGCGCCGCGAAGAACTGCAGATCTGGCGCGAAGCGACCACCGTGTTCATGACCTCTGGCCACGGCGGGTGCAGCCCTCAAGGCCTGGCATTGGCGGCGGCGCGACGCGGGTTTCGTGTGCGCCTGCAAGTGAGCATGGCCGGGCCGTTGTTTCTCGATGGCGTGCGCGATGAGCATAAAAAAGACGTCATGCGCCTGGTGCACGAGGAGTTCATGGCTCAATTGGGAACGACCGACGTCGAACAGGTGCTCGGTGGTCCGCTGGACCTGCCACGGGTACTGAACGACGGCGGCCAGCCGCTGGTGCTGATCAGCAGCTACCGGCTGACCCGCTCCAAGTCGCCGCACTGGGTGATCGTCACCGATTGCGATGAGGAATTTGTGTACCTGCACGACCCGGATGTCGACCATAGCCAGCATCGTCAGCCCATGGATTGCCAGCATTTGCCGGTCAGCCATGGGGAGTTCGAGAAGATGTGCAGTTTCGGGCGCGGCAAGTTGCGGGCGGCGGTGATTCTTTATCGCCGCTCCCTGTAGCAGTTGACGGAACCTGTGGGAGCGAGCCTGCTCGCGATGGGGCCTTACCAATCAACATAGATGTTGGCCATAAGTCCGCTATCGCGAGCAGGCTCGCTCCCACAAGTTTCGCCAGCGGCTGCAGGAATTGTGTTTATTTCAGGCCAACTTTGTACAACACGCCATCATCTTCATCGGTGAGCACATACAAATACCCGTCCGGCCCCTGCCGCACGTCGCGGATGCGTTTGTTCAGCTCGCCCATCAAGCGCTCTTCGTGAACCACCCGGTCGCCGTCGAACTGCAGGCGTATCAACTCCTGACTGACCAGCGCACCGATGAAAACGTTGTGCTGCCACGCCTTGAAGCGGTCAGCGTCGTAAAACGCCATGCCGCTCAGGCCGGGAGACTTTTCCCAGACGTGGCGCGGCGCAACAGTGCCTTCGGCGGTCTTGCCCGTGGCTTCCGGGATCGGTTGACCGGAGTAGTTGATGCCATGGGTCGCCAGCGGCCAGCCGTAATTCTTGCCACGTTCGATGATGTTGATCTCGTCACCGCCGCGCGGGCCGTGTTCGTTTTCCCAGAGCACGCCGGTCCAGGGATTGAGCGCCGCGCCTTGTGGATTGCGCTGGCCATACGACCAAATTTCCGGACGTACACCCGCCTGGCCGACAAAGGGGTTGTCGTCGGGCACCTTGCCGTCCGGGTAGATCCGCACGACCTTGCCTTGCAGCTTGTCCAGATCCTGCGCGGTTGGCCGGTCATTGTTCTCGCCGAGGGTGATGAACAGGTAGCCGTCACGGTCGAACACCAGTCGCGAACCAAAGTGATTGCCGACCGAGAGTTTGGGCTCCTGACGGAAGATCACTTTGAAATTCCTGATCGCCGTCAGGTCTTGCGACAGTTGCCCGCGACCGACCGCCGTACCGGCC
The DNA here is from genome assembly GCF_017351735.1 of Pseudomonas sp. FW300-N2A2. NCBI lineage: Bacteria > Pseudomonadati > Pseudomonadota > Gammaproteobacteria > Pseudomonadales > Pseudomonadaceae > Pseudomonas > Pseudomonas sp. FW300-N2A2. The sequence goes on from NZ_JACNDU010000001.1 coordinate 340,606, forward strand.
TTGTTCCCCTCGCCGCCACCTTCGGCGTAGGACAGATAGACCGTGCGGTCCTGTTTGAAATCGGGCGACAGCACCACATCGAGCAGGCCACCCTGCCCTTTGGCCCAGACCTTCGGTACGCCACTGAGCGGTGCCGAAAGTTTGCCGTCGACGCTGACCACGCGCAGGTTGCCGGGCCGTTCGGTCACCAGCATCCCTTGGCGATCCGGCAGAAACGCCAAGGCCCACGGGTGATCCAGCCCCTTGGCGATGGGCGTGACCTCAAGGGTGCCCTGTTCACTTTTCAGCGTTTGCACGGACGCCGCGAAAACCGGTGCGGCGGCGCTGATCAGGGCGCTGGCGCAAACGGTAGCCAGGAGGGTTTTACGCAACATGCACGATTCCTTTTGTCGTCTGAATGGCTGGCAAGACGTGCGTCCTGCTGCTCAACGGTTGCTGGTGCCTGCGTCCCGAGGGGGTGGATTAGGGATGAATTTCGGTGGACTGACAGGCGCCGACCGATCCTGGGGATAGCGGTTGCCAATGCCGCCGTTGTCCAGCGTCGGTGGCCGCGGAACGGGAACCGTGTTCGGCCCGCGGATGGCCGGCGCACTGGGTTGTGTGCCTTGCATGCTATTGGGGTTGGCCCGGCGAATCGGGCTGTTGTAAGGATTGCTGGTGGCGCCCGTCGGGCTCTGGGCCAACAGCATCGGGAATGCGGGTAACCGGGTGTCGGCCTGGGCCAGTTGGCTCAGTACGCCAGTCAATGCCATCGTGATGATGCCAAACGCTAATCGGTTCATGGCCAGCCTCTCGAGGTGATACAGCCTTCGATAGCACGCTACGCCGAGGGTTCGGATTTGTTAACCAAAACCATGTAACACGAAGTTGATCCCCTGCCAGGACTGGCTGGTACGCCGCTGAAAACTTTGCGCCGGGCCATGGGCAGCCGCGACGCGTCAATCAGATCCAGACAAAAATCGCCAGCAACCCGGCAAAAATCGCCCACTTTTCCAGGTAATAGAGTGTGCGGTTGCGCTTCTTCAACGCTTTGCCGCGCAGGCGAATCTTGTAGATCCTGGTGAACAGTCGATTGATGCCACCCGTCTTGTCGCCCGCTTCGTTCGGTGCGCCCGCCGCCGACATCACGTTACGGCTGAACCAGCCATTGAACGCCGCCGCCCAGCGATACTTCATGGGGCGCTCGATGTCGCAGAACAAAATGATGCGGTTCTGCTGCGTAGTGTTTTCGGCGTAATGAATGAAGGTCTCGTCGAACATCACCGCTTCACCATCACGCCAGTGATAATTCTCGCCATCGACGTTGATGTAGCAACCGGCGTCGTTCGGCGTCTCCAGGCCCAGGTGATAACGGTAGGAACCGGCATACGGGTCGCGGTGACGCACCAGTTTCGAACCGGGCGGCAGTTCGGCGAACATCGCCGCCTTGATCGAACCGATGCTCTGCACCAGTTCGGTGGTGCGCGGGCAAAGCTTCATTGCCGAAGGATGACTGTCGCCGTACCACTTCAAATAGAAGCGCTTCCAGCCGGTTTTGAAGAACGAGTTGAAGCCGACGTCGTCGTACTGGTTCGAGCGTTTGATCTCACCCGCCTTGAGCAGGTTCTGACCTTCGGCGCGGATTTCTTCCCAATGGGTCTGCAACGGGCTCAGGTCCGGGAAGTCGGCCGGATCGAGATACGGTTTGTTGGGAATTTTCGAGAACAGGTACAGGAAGCAATTGATCGGCGCGAGAAACGTCGAGTGATCGCTCAGTTGGCGGCCCAGCTTGTGGCGCACCTGACCGCGCAGGTGGACGTACGCAATCGATACAACATAAATAGCGGCAATGATGAGTTTCACGGAAATCGTCACACGTCAGAAGTGAACAAACTGCGTCCCCTGACAGGCCCGACGGCCCAAGGGTCTTGTGCAGCGTCTGAATACGAAACAGCGTCCCTGAGGCGCGTCCTTGAGCATGCCGGCGGTCGGCATCCGATTGAAAGATGGCATTTTAGCCACGAGTTGTAACAAATAGTTAGCGTTCAACTGTGAAAATCTGTCCACTTGTACCGCCAAAGCACCGGTGCGGCCTCAACGCCCTATCGTTTAAAGAGCCAGACCAGTACAATCGCCGCCAAACATTACGCGCCCCCCTTGGTTGATGACGGGAATGAACCCCGTCTCAGCGCACTTCGACTCGGGCCAAGCGCTCCAACTGCTGCTGTCCACTTATTGCCAGATGGACCTTCCGCTTCTGATCGGGATGTATTTCCCGTGGTTTGAATACCGGAAACGGGTACTGAATCGGTACTGCCGCAACCCTAGCTACTCTGAATGCTTCGCAGGAAAAACCTTTGATCTCTACAGCTAACATCACGATGCAGTTCGGCGCCAAGCCGCTATTCGAAAACGTTTCGGTCAAATTCGGCGCGGGCAACCGCTACGGCTTGATCGGCGCCAACGGCTGCGGCAAGTCGACTTTCATGAAAATCCTCGGTGGCGACCTCGAGCCTTCCGGCGGTCAGGTCATGCTCGAGCCGAACGTGCGTCTGGGTAAATTGCGCCAGGACCAGTTCGCCTACGAAGAATTCACCGTGATCGACACCGTGATCATGGGTCACGAAGAACTGTGGAAGGTTAAAGCCGAGCGCGACCGCATCTACTCGCTGCCGGAAATGACCGAAGAAGACGGCATGGCCGTGGCCGAGCTGGAAACCGAATTCGCCGAAATGGACGGCTACACCGCCGAGTCCCGTGCCGGCGAACTGTTGCTGGGCCTGGGTATCGGCATCGAGCAGCACTTTGGCCCGATGAGCGAGGTTTCCCCAGGCTGGAAACTCCGTGTATTGCTGGCGCAGGCGCTGTTCTCCGATCCTGAAGTACTGTTGCTCGACGAACCGACCAACCACCTGGACATCAACACCATCCGCTGGCTGGAAAACGTGCTGACCCAGCGCTCCAGCCTGATGATCATCATCTCTCACGACCGTCACTTCCTGAACAGCGTGTGCACCCACATGGCTGACCTGGATTACGGCGAGCTGCGCCTGTTCCCGGGCAACTACGACGAGTACATGACCGTGGCGACCCAGTCCCGCGAGCAACTGCTGTCGGACAACGCCAAGAAGAAGGCACAGATTTCGGAACTGCAATCGTTCGTCAGCCGCTTCTCGGCCAACGCCTCGAAAGCCAAGCAGGCCACTTCCCGCGCCAAGGCGATCGACAAGATCCAGCTGGCCGAGGTCAAGCCTTCGAGCCGTGTGAGCCCGTTCATCCGCTTCGAACAAACCAAGAAGCTGCACCGTCAAGCGGTCATCGTCGAGGGCATGGCCAAAGGCTTCGACGGCAAGACACTGTTCAAGGACTTCAGCTTCCAGGTTGAAGCTGGCGAGCGCGTTGCGATCATCGGCCCGAACGGTATCGGTAAAACCACCCTGCTGCGCACCCTGGTCAACGAATTGACCCCGGATGCCGGCACCGTGAAGTGGACCGACGCCGCCGAACTGGGCTACTACGCCCAGGACCACGCACACGACTTCGAAGACGACTGCAACCTGTTCGACTGGATGGGCCAGTGGACCCAGGGCGGCGAGCAACTGGTTCGCGGCACCCTCGGCCGCATGCTGTTCTCCAACGACGAGATTCTGAAGTCGGTCAAAGTCATCTCCGGTGGTGAGCAAGGTCGCATGCTGTTCGGCAAGCTGATCCTGCAAAAACCGAACGTGCTGATCATGGACGAACCGACCAACCACTTGGACATGGAATCCATCGAGGCGCTGAACCTGGCGCTGGAGAACTATCCGGGCACGCTGATCTTCGTCAGCCACGACCGTGAGTTCGTATCGTCGCTGGCCACCCGCATCATCGAGTTGAGCCCTAGCGGCGTGATCGACTTCAGCGGTACTTATGATGATTACCTGCGTAGCCAGGGCGTTGTGTTCTAAGACACGCCTTGCTGCAACTAAAAGCCCTGTCCTTGTGACGGGGCTTTTTGCATTACATGGCCAAGGAATGTTGGGGTGCCAAGACCATCGCGAGCAGGCTCGCTCCCACAGGTGACCGCATTCCAATGTGGGAGCGAGCCTGCTCGCGAAGAGGCCCTTAAAAACACCACCGATATAGTTAGCCTGCTTTCTTTTATTCCACACCCGCGCCATGATGGACCTCTCCCACCGCCGCCCGCGAACGAGCCCTCATGTCTGCGCAGCAACTGCCACCGCAAAGCCCCATGGCGATCACCCTGCAGATCGTCTCCATCGTTTTCTATACCTTTATTGCCTTCCTTTGCATCGGCCTGCCGATTGCTGTGTTGCCGGGTTATGTCCACGAACAACTCGGGTTCAGCGCCGTCGTCGCAGGGCTGACCATCGGTTCGCAATACCTCGCCACCCTGCTCAGCCGCCCGATGGCCGGGCGCATGTCGGACAGCATCGGCACGAAACGATCGATTGTTTACGGGTTGGCGGGGATTGTCTTGAGCGGCGCGCTGACGTTGCTGTCGACGCTGCTGCAAAGCTTTCCGCTGACGAGCCTGTTGATCCTGATCGCCGGCCGTTTGTTGCTGGGCATCGCTCAGGGCTTGATCGGCGTCGGCACCATCAGTTGGTGCATGGGCCAGGTTGGCGCGGAACACACCGCGCGCTCGATCTCGTGGAATGGCATCGCGTCCTACGGCGCCATCGCGATCGGTGCGCCATTGGGCGTCGTGATGGTGGCCGCGTATGGTTTTGCCAGCCTGGGCATCGCGCTGTCATTGCTGGCCGCGTTGGCGCTGCTGCTGATCCGCAATAAACCTTCGGTGCCAGTGGTTCGCGGTGAGCGCCTGCCGTTCTGGGCGGTGTTCGGGCGCATTGCACCGTTCGGCGCGAGTTTGAGCCTGGCGTCAATCGGCTACGGCACGTTGACCACCTTTATTACCCTGTATTACGTCAACCGTGGCTGGACCGGCGCCGCGTACTGCCTGACGGTGTTCGGCGTCTGCTTCATTCTGGCGCGACTGCTGTTCATTTCCAGCATCAGTCGTTTTGGTGGATTCACCTCGGCGATTGTCTGCATGAGCATTGAAACAGTGGGCCTGGTGCTGCTGTGGCTCGCGCCGTCGACCGGTTTCGCCCTGATTGGCGCGGGTCTGGCCGGGTTTGGCCTGTCGCTGGTGTACCCGGCGCTGGGGGTAGAAGCCATTAAACAGGTGCCCAACTCCAGTCGCGGCGCGGGTTTGAGTGCTTACGCAGTGTTTTTCGATCTGGCGCTGGCGATTGCCGGACCGCTGATGGGCGCGGTGGCGTTGAACATGGGGTACTCGTGGATTTTCTTCAGTGCGGCAATGTTGTCGATCACCGGCCTGGCCCTGACCCTGCTACTGAAACGCCGCGCTACAGCCTGATCATTTCAAACCTTGCCGGCGATGGCGATTTCATGGGCGCCATCGCCAGCAAGCCGGCTCCTACGGATTGGGGGGGGGCCGGGGTTTGTGGGTGCACCGCAAGACCTGTAGGAGCCCGGCTTGCTGGCGATGGCGATTTTAAGGGCGCCATCGCCGGCAAGCCGGCTCCTACGGATTCGGGGATATTGGGGTTTGTGGGTGCGCCGCAAGACCTGTAGGAGCCCGGCTTGCTGGCGATGGCGATTTCATGGGCGCCATCGCCGGCAAGCCGGCTCCTACAGTGGTGTGTGGGTCCTATTGATCGGCGGTTTGCATGCCGGCGCGGGTCGGTTTGCCCAGTGCGTGGGAGAAGAAGCGCCCTGCTTCGGAGATCATGTTGCGGTGGATGTCCTCGCGGTCGACGCCGTCGGCATCGGTGCACAGCGCCGGCATCGCCTTGATCTGTTCTTCGTTGCACGGGGCCATGAATACGAAGTGCCCTGCCCCCGCCAGTAGCTTGAAGTCCGGTGCGGTCGGCAGTTTGCGCGCCAGCGCGGCGGCGTTTTTGTCGAAGGCCACCAGTTTGTCGCCGTCACCACTATATAACAGCACCGGTACATGCACGTCGGCCAGCGTATGGCGACCGAATTTCAGGCTCAACGGCGCCATCAGCAGCAGCGCGTGCACCCGTGGATCCGCCACCGGTTGCAGGTCATCACGGTCGACAATCAGTTCACCCTGGGTGTTGCAGGCATCGTGGTCGTCCGGACGTTCCTGGCAATAGCGACGCAGACGATCCAGATCTGGCGTCGCCCCCGACAGAATCAGCGCCGTCTCCCCACCGGCCGAATAACCGATCACCCCCACCTGATCGGCATTGACGAACGGCGCGAGCATACGGTCGCCCAGGGTCGCGGTAATGGCTTCGGAAATCTGGATCGGCCGCCCATACAGGTTGCTCAAGGTACCGAGGCGGCTGTGGTCTTTGGAGTTGTCGCCGGGATGGATCACCGCCACCACCACAAAACCCTTGCGTGCCAGCGATGTGGCGAGGTCGTGCAGGGCCATCGGGGTTCCGGTGTTGCCGTGGGACAGCATCAGCATCGGGAAGCGGCCAATGGCGACGCGGGTGTCTTCGCCCGCTTCGACCGTGTAGCCCTCGAGTTTACTGGAGTGTTCACGGTCGCTGGAGGGATAGAACGCGATGGCGCGCATCGGTTGCAGGTCCAGTGGGTCGAGAAAACTCATCTCATGGAAACCGACGCTCCAGTGAGGATGTGGCGCAGGCGCGGCGTGCACTGAATTCAGGCTGCTGAGCAGGCAAATCAGTAACGTTGCCCAAAGACGCACCATGGGATGCCCCACCTTTGTTACTTGACCGGGAAGCCCGTTCTCCATCGATTACCGAGGAAGCGGCCTTGTACCAGCAATTGCGGCCACCAAGGTCGTTACAGAACGGGGACGTTAAACCCTCGACTGCATAACCTGGGCCACAACATGAAAGATTGCGCAATGATCAGAAACAAAAAACTCCGTATCTGACCTTGCGGGATCAGAATACAGAGTTTTTTGGGGTGTTGCCCGAGCTGATTTACAACTTTACGCAAGCCTTACGCGGCGGCGAACAGTTGCTCGCTGATCTGAGTGCGAGCAGCGCTCATGGCTTTGGTGCGGACTTCATCACCGTACGCCAGGCCTTCGGCACGGACGAATTCAATGTCGGTGATGCCGAGGAAACCGAACAGCAACTTCAAATACTCTTCGTGCGCAACGCCACTCGCCTGACCTGCGTGCAAACCGCCGGCAGTCGACACGATCACGACTTTCTTGCCACCGCACAGGCCTTCAGGGCCGGCTTCGGTGTAGCGGAAGGTCTGACCGGCAACGGCGATGCGGTCGATCCAGGCCTTGAGTTGGGTCGGGATGGTGAAGTTGTACATCGGTGCTGCGATGACGACGGCATCGGCGGCGAGGAATTCGGCCAGTGTCGAGGCGCTCAGTTCGGCTTCGTGCTGCTGGGCGGCGTTGCGCAGTTCAGCGGAGGTGCCGGCGGCGACCAGGGTCGTGGCGGAGAAGTGGCTGATGGCATCGCTGGCCAGGTCGCGGTAGGTCACGACGGCGGTCGGCTCGGCAGCTTGCCAGGCGCTGACGACTTCGCGGCTCAGCTGACGGGAAGCCGAGTTGTCACCAAGAATGCTCGAATCGATATGCAGCAGTTTCATATGGGATCTCCAGGTGAGGACCGCCACGAGGCGATCTGATGGAGACAATCCTACAGACGAAACCAATAGCTGATTAGACTGCAACAATGCGATAGTTCGTCTCACTGATAGAACAATCGAGTTAACACCATGCAAGACCTCAATGACCTCTACTACTTCGCCAAAGTGGTCGAAGCCGGCGGTTTCGCGGCAGCCGGGCGTTTGCTGGGGATTCCCAAATCACGGTTGTCGCGCCGCATCGCCGAACTGGAAGAACGCCTGGGTGCGCGCCTGCTGCAACGCACCACCCGGCAGCTCAAGCTAACCGCTGTGGGCGAGCGCTATTTACGCCACTGTCAGGCCATGCTGCTGGAAGCCGAGATGGCCGATGAGGCCGTGGCCAGCATGTCCAGCGAACCTCGCGGACGCTTGCGGGTGTCCGCCCCCGTCGGGCTGGCTCACGAAATGTTGCCAACGGTGATCAGTAAATTCCTCGAGAAATACCCTCATGTCCAGCTGGAGGTCATGCTTGTAAATCGCCGGGTCGATCTGGTGACCGAGGGCGTCGACGTCGCGTTGCGGGTTCGCGAACCGGGCGATGAAGACCCTCTGCTGGTGACCCGGCGCCTGCGTCAGGCGCAGATGCTGATGGTGGCCAGTCCGGGTTTTCTTCATGGACGAGCAATCAATCATCCCGAAGACCTCAAGGGCTTGCCGGTGCTCGGCGCTCTGGAAGCGGACCGTATGGTGCACATCCGCATGCTCGACCAACAGGGTAAAAGTCATGAACTCGCGCTCGAAGCGCGACTGGGCATCGATGACTTTATCGTGCGCAGGGCCTGCACCCTCGCCGGCCAGGGTTTTACCATGCTGCCGATGATGTATTGCGAGCAGGAACTGGAAAGCGGCGCGCTGGTGCAGTTACTGCCCGACTGGTCTTTGCCTGGCGGCTGGCTGCAAGCGGTCTACCCTCATCGGCGCGGAGTGATGCCGGCCGTTCGCGCCTGGCTCGACCATTTGATCGAATCATTCAATGCCTGTGGGGACCGACTGATATGAAGGCTGGGCGTATGAGCGAAGAGGATGTCGCGCAATTCTGTCTCGCGCTGCCGGGGGCGCGGGAAGATTACAAGTGGGGTGGCGTGCGGGTGTTTTCGATTGCCGGGAACAAGATGTTCGCCCTGCAGAACCTGCGGGGCGACTCTTTGGCGTTCAAGGTCGACAAGGACTTGTTTCTGGGGCATTGCGACCGTCCGGGCATTCATCCGGCGCCGTATCTGGCCCGGGCCCAGTGGATCATCATGCAAACGCCCTACCCGCTGGGCAGCGAAGAACTGCAAGGGCTGCTGCAACGCTCCCATCAACTGGTGGTGAGCAAACTGCCCAAACGCACGCAGGTCGGGCTGCTGCTTTAAAGCAGCGCCAGATTGGCGCCCAGGAACAGTTGATCGATCCAGAACACTTGATGCAGCAGCACGATCACCCAGAACAGCAACTGAAACGACACTTTGCGGGTCTTGTGCCGAAACACCTGCTGGGCCAGCAACGCGCCCGGCCAGCCGCCGGCGAGTTCCACCGCATGCAACACGTTTTCCGGCGTGCGCCAGCTATCGGTCCGGGCCTTGCGCTTGTCGCTCCAATAAAGGAAGAACGCCAGCACGCTGACGATGCCATAGGCCGCAAGGGGAATCAGCGAAACCCCTCGCAGCCAGAACGACATCGAGCCGAACAACGGCAGCGCACACACCATCGCGAACACCAGCAGTTTCAGCCGTGGGTTCTGGATTCCGCCCCCGGACTGGCGCCCGGGATTGTTGCGTGCGCGGGTGTCATTCATGGCTTGACCGCTGTCCAGTCAACCCAGCCAAACTGCCAGGTGGCGAGAATGACCAGGCCAAATGCAATACGGTACCAGGCGAACACCGCGTAGCTGTGGCTGGCGATGAACTTGAGCAAGCCCCGTACCGCAATCATTGCGAAAATGAACGCAGTGACAAAGCCGATGGCGAACACCGGGAAATCGGCCGGGACGAACAGGTCGCGGTATTTGTAGCCCGAGTACACCGCCGCAGCGACCATGGTCGGCATTGCCAGGAAGAAGGAGAACTCGGTAGCGGTCTTGCGCGACAGGCCAAACAGCAACCCGCCAATGATGGTCGAGCCGGAACGCGATGTACCGGGAATCATTGCCAGGCACTGGGCGAAACCGACTTTAAGCGCATCTTGCCAGGTGATTTCATCGACCGTTTCAGCATGCACTTCATGCTGACGCTTTTCAGCCCACAACATGATGATCCCGCCCACCACCAACGCCGACGCGACCGTAATCGGGTTGAACAGGTAGTGGTGAATCAAGTCGGAAAAAATCACCCCCAACACCACGGCCGGCATGAAGGCAATCAACAGGTTGGCGGTAAAGCGTCGGGCGCCGGGCTGCGTTGGCAAACCGGTCACCACATCGAGAATCTTGCGACGAAACTCCCACACCACCGCCAGAATCGCACCCAGTTGAATAATGATGTTGAAGGCAATGGCCCGTTCACCACCGAAATTGAGCAAGTCGGCCACGATGATCTGGTGTCCGGTACTGGAAATGGGCAAAAACTCCGTCAGCCCTTCTATAACGCCAAGTATCAATGCCTGAAAGGCGGTCCAAAGATCCATCAATCCCCCAAGAAGCGATGCGCCACGGCATGCCCCGTTAATATTTTTCAAAACATTGACTGCGATCAGCGCAGCTGCAGCCAGACGCGCACAGAATCCAGACGAAACCGTAAAAATTCCGTGAAAAATCAACTTGGATTCAGGTTTTTCCGTGCGGGGCCGAAATCCTATCAGACAAGGCTGAATAACGCTGCCACGTTATTGGACTTGGGTCGGATATGCCCGATCGGCAAAATGTGGTTGGATGCTGGCGGTCGTTTATTACAAGAAAAAGAAACAGGAGTGACAGCGTTATGAACAGCTTGCGCAATATGTCGATCAGCCGGCGTTTGTGGTTGATTTTGATCGTGGCCGTCATGATGCTTTTGACGTTGGGCGTGTTGATGCTCAAGCAGATTCACGAGGACCTGTATCACGCCAAGGCGCAGAAAACCCAGCACGTCGTGCAGACGGCCAGCGGCATTCTGACCTATTACCACGGGCTCGAAACCGCCGGCACGCTGACCCGCGAAGCTGCGCAGAAACAGGCGCTGACCGCCGTTCGCGGCCTGCGCTATGACCAGAACGACTACTTCTGGATCAACGACCTGACGCCGGTGATGATCATGCACCCGGCCAACCCCAAACTCGATGGCCAGAACCTCTCGGCGATCCGCGACCCGGACGGCTTTGCGGTGTTCAATGAAATGGTCGCCCTCGCCAAGGCCAAGGGCGCCGGCCCGATCGACTATCGCTGGCCGAAACCGGGCGCCAGCGAGCCGGTCGCAAAAACCTCCTACGTCAAACTCTTCGAACCGTGGGGCTGGGTGATCGGCTCGGGCGTGTATATAGATGACATGCAAGCCGAGTTCATGGGCCAGGTCTGGAAAGCGACAGTGGTCGGGTTGGTGATCGCCGCCTTCATGGCGCTGCTGGTGATCCTGATTGCCCGCAGCATCGTCCGTCCGCTGCAGGACACCGTGAACGCCATGGCCAACATTGCCAGCGGCGAGAGCGATCTGACTCGCAGCCTCGACACCCATGGCCAGGACGAAGTCACGCAGTTGGCACACCACTTCAATGCGTTCACCGCCAAGCTACGGTTGGTGATCAGCGAATTGCAGGTGTCCGCCAGCGCCCTGGGCCAGTCGTCCAGCGAACTGGGCAACGACGCCGTCCAGGCCCAGCAACGCAGCCAGCAGCAATCGCAACAGATGGAACTGGTGGCCACGGCCATCAATGAAGTGACCTATGGCGTGCAGGACGTGGCGAAGAACGCCGAGCACGCCGCCAGCGAGATGCGCGATGCCGAGTCTCAGGCGCAGCAGGGCCAGGTCAACATCGACAGCAGCCTGCAACAAATCGACAAGCTGTCTTCAACGATTGATCAGGCCGTGGAGGTCATCCGTACCCTCGCCGCCGAAAGCACTCAGATCGGCAGCGTGCTGGAAGTGATCCGCTCAATCGCCGAGCAAACAAACCTGCTGGCCCTCAACGCGGCCATCGAAGCCGCCCGTGCCGGTGAGCAGGGTCGCGGGTTTGCCGTCGTGGCCGATGAGGTGCGCCTGCTGGCCCAGCGCACGCAGAAGTCCACCGCCGAGATCCAGGCAATGATCGAACGCCTGCAAAGCCATTCCGAAGCGGCGGTCAAGGTCATCGGCGACAGCAGCCGCGCCTCGCAACTGACCATCGAACAGGCCGGCCTCGCCGGTGCAAGCCTGAATGCCATTGGCCAGGCACTGCGCAACCTCAACGGGTTGAACGCCTCCATTGCCAGCGCCACCCTGCAACAGGCCCATGTGGTAGAAGACATCAACCAGAACGTGACCCAGGCAGCCGGCTTGTCCCACAGCACGGCGCTGGCGGCGGAACAGTCGAGCGTGGCCAGCGTCCACCTCAAGGAACTGAGTGAGCAATTGAACGGATTGCTCAAACAATTCCGGGTGTAGGCGCCTGGCTTGTAGGCGATAGCGCCCATGACATCGCCATCGCCAGCAAGCCGGCTCCTACAAGTTTCGGGTGAACCCACAATCCCCAACACCCCCGCGATCCGTAGGAGCCAGCTTGCTGGCGATAGCGCCCATGACATCGCCATCGCCAGCAAGCCGGGCTCCTACAGGTTTGGGGTGAACCCACAATCCCCAACACCCCCGCGATCCGTAGGAGCCGGCTTGCTGGCGATAGCGCCCGTGAAATCGCCATCGCCGGCAAGCCGGACTCCTACAGGTTTGGGGTGAACCCACAATCCCCAACACCCCCGCGATCCGTAGGAGCCAGCTTGCTGGCGATGGCGCCCATGAAATCGCCATCGCCGGCAAGCCGGACTCCTACAGGTTTCGGGTGAACCTCCTATTCCCAACACCCCCGCGATCCGTAGGAGCCAGCTTGCCGGCGATGGCGCCCATGAAATCGCCATCGCCGGCAAGCCGGACTCCTACAGGTTTGGGGTGAACCTCCTATCCCCGACACCCTTGCGATCCGTAGGAGCCAGCTTGCTGGCGATGGCGCCCATGAAATCGCCATCGCCAGCAAGCCGGGCTCCTACAGGTTTTGGGTGAACCCACAATCCCCAACACCCCCGCGATCCGTAGGAGCCAGCTTGCTGGCGATAGCGCCCATGAAATCGCCATCGCCGGCAAGCCGGGCTCCTACAGGTCAACGAGTGCTTTCTCCCTCGCCAGCACAGCCTCATCCGCTGCAATCCGGGTACAATTCGCTCCCCTCTTCGTCTGCTCCAAGGAACCTCCATGTCCGGGCTTGAACTGTTTGCCGCCGCCCTCGGTGTCATTGCCGTCTGGTTGACGGTCAAACAGAACCCCTGGTGCTGGCCGATCGGTCTGGTCATGGTGTCGCTGTACAGTTGGGTCTTTTTTGAAGTGAAGCTGTATTCGGACATGCTGTTGCAGGTGATCTACGCCGCGTTGCAACTCTATGGCTGGTGGCAGTGGACCCGCGCGGGGGGTGCGCGGCAAGGGCGGCAGGTTAGCCAACTCAAGGGCAAATCGATCGCGACAGGTCTGGCCATCGGTGCCATCGGCAGTCTGTTGCTCGGCGCGGCCATGGCGCACTGGACCGATGCCGCGCAGCCCTGGCTCGATGCGGCACTGACGGGGTTCAGCCTGGTGGCGCAGGTCTGGATGGCGCAAAAGCGCGTTCAATGCTGGCCACTGTGGATCACCCTGGATGTGATTTTCGTCGGGCTCTTCGTCTACAAGGGCATGTACTTGACCGCCGGGCTCTATGCGTTGTTTGCCGTGATCGCCGTTCAAGGCTGGCGGGAATGGCGCACCGACCCGGCATTGCGCACATGAAAGTCCTGGTACTCACCGGCCCTGAATCCAGCGGCAAGAGCTGGCTCGCGGCCGAGTTGCAAGCGCATTTCGGCGGAGTGCTGGTCGACGAATATGTCCGCTGGTTTATCGAACAAAACCCGCGTGATACCTGCCTGGCCGACATTCCGGAGATCGCCCGCGGGCAATTGCGATGGGAAGACGAGGCCCGCGCCCGGCAGCCATCGTTGCTGATTCTCGACACCCACCTGCTGAGTAACATCCTCTGGAGCCAGACCCTGTTTGGCGATTGCCCCGCGTGGCTCGAGCAGGCGCTGCTGGCTCGCCAGTACGACTTGCATCTGTTGCTGTCTCCCGAACAGGTCGACTGGAAGGATGATGGCCAACGCTGCCAACCCGAATTGAGCGAGCGCCGGGCATTTTTCGACGCAACCCTGACATGGCTTGAAACCCATCAACAGCCTTTTCAAATTCTGCAGGGAAACTGGGCGGAACGGCGATTTCAGGCACTGCAAGCCGTCACCCTGCTGCTGAACCCCTGACCCGTTTTTAGGGGTTTTCACCCAGTAATTCCCCTGTTTTGGGGGCAAAAGTGTCCATACCTGTTACACCCACCCCACCCCAAACAGGCCGTTTCAGCGGTCTGCACCCTCTTCGCCCGTCAGCTGTTAAGCCCCCAATACACCTCGGCGCAAAGCATTGATCTAGAGCACTGCAACCGCTTTTGTTGGACAAAAGCGCCCGCGCCCGTCTCAGACGTGAAACAGCACCGACATCGGCCTCCCGGACAAAATTTTTAACCCGTTGAATTAAAACAAAATTCAAAAAACGGCACAGCATTCGCTCTCTCCTTCACATCGCTGACTAGGGCCAGCCCACAAAAAGAAGGAATTGCCACTGTGGGGACTTTCAATACTTTCAATAAAGGCTTTACCTGCCTCCTCCTGATCGGATGCGCATTGGGCTCAAGTGTCCAGGCTGACGACGGCATCATCATTATCAAGCGTGATGTCCAGACACGAAACGCCGTGCAAGCGCCGGTGGCTCCCGATCCTAACCCCACGACCGCAAATGCCAACCCGAGCCAACAAATCCTCAGGCAAACGAACGAGTTGAACGACGGCGACTTTGCCAACGTCGCCAGTGGTGCCGGGATCTCCCGCCTCGTCACGTTAGGCAACACAAACCTGGGCGGCAACATCACCACCCAGAATCAGCTTTCCAACCTTCCCGCCGGACGCTCGGGAGGTTCGGGCAACGGTATTTCCAACCTGGTCAATTCAAGCGTCCAGCGAGGCCTGAGCGGTCTGAACGTCATTACGGGAGGCCGTTGAGATGAATCGTAAGCTGCTGATTATCAGCATGTTTTGCAGCGCATCGAGCTTTGCTCAACCCCCCGTTATCAATAATGCCGACATCAGTAATTCGGGCGCGCAGTACCAAGGTAACTTCGCGGTCAACCAGGCTGCCGGCGATCAGCAGCAACAGGCTAATGCCCGGGCCATCGCCATGGGCCATGGCGCCAGCGCGACCACACAGATTCGCCAACGATTGCATACCGAAGTCGACCCCAGGATGGATGCTCGAGCCAGCATTCAGGGCGACTCCTTCAGCCGCGGCTACGGCGTACTGGGTGTCAACCAGAGCGCCGGTGCCAGCACTCAGCAAGCCAATGCCCTGCGGATAAGCATCAGCAATCAACCGCAAAGTATCGACGACAGCGTCCTCATGCAACAGAACGTGGCGCTGATCAAAAACTCCGATCCGACTGACTCTGCACCAGGCTATCGCCAGGTCTCTACCAGTGACCAGGCATTCACCGGTAGCCGCGGGGTGATTCAGTTGAATCAGAGCGCCGGGGTGGGAAACCGAATGGCCAACACCCTGAACGTACGGGTCGCGGATTGACCCAAACAGTTAGGAACAACACTTAACCTAAAATAAGTACGGAGAATCACCATGAAACCTTCGACGGCACTCAAGCCTCTGGTTTTCGCAATTGCTGCGGTCATGGCTGTTGCTGTACAAGCTGGGCAAAACGATCGGCGTCACGATGACCACCACAATGGCCATCATAACAACGGTCACCACAATCCTCCTCCAATGAAGATCCCTGTTTACGCGACTGCCAATGCCTACGACAAACAAAGCAGCACCAACAATCGCATCCGTAACGAAGGGACTATTAACAAGGCAGAGATGACCGACTCTGCCACAGGCGCCGACGGCAACGTCGGTATCAACGTGGCGGCAGGCGACGGCAACCAACAGGACAACGCTGCCGCCATCGCGAACGCTGGCGCCACTTCCGCTCTGGATAACTCCTTCGTGTTCGGGGTTGCCACTGCCACTGCCAGCGTCAAGCAGTACAGCAACCACAACAAGGTCGACAACTACAACACCACAGCCTCTGCCGTGATGAGCGGATCGGGCAATGGTGGCAACGGCAATATGGGGATCAACATTGCCGGTGGCGACCTGAACCAACAGAAAAACACCATGGCGATTGCCAACTCCAATTCGCCGCTGGGTAACGCAACAGCCACCGCCTCCGCCGATCAGAATGGTCCTGGTCTGGTAGTGAATAACAACGCCGATCGGAACTTCGCCCTGACGACGGTGACGCTAACCACAACCAAAAGCGGTAATTCCTCTTTCAGTCATAACTCCGAGTTGAACATTGATAAGAGCGCGTCCAGCAACTGGACCAAGAAAGGTGCTAGCAGTTTTGACGTCAGTGGCACCAAGCACTTTGAAGCAATCGGATCAAAAAGCACCGACAAGAGCTCCACCAGCCATGCTGCTGTGGAAGCTATGTTGACCGCAGATGCGAATGTTACCAAAACCGTTACTCATAATAACGGCTATGGCGATCGCACTCGCAGCAAGTCTGTCGACCTATCGGTTGACGCATCGCTTAAAGCATCTATCGATACAGAGCACTCAAAATCGACCGACTCTTCGTTCGAGAAGAAGTTCGATTCTTCGTTCTCAAAATCGTTTGACTCTTCGTTCGAGAAATCAGGCGAGAAATCGTCCGCTTCTACCAAACACGAAGAGAAGGGCTACAGCGAAAGCAATGCATGGGAATTGAGCAACACTGTTTCCTATCAAATCCTGACCCCAAATGGCTGGGCTAACCCTGTCACCAACACTGCAACCCTTAGCGGTTCGGTGAATGGCGGCAGTGGCAACCTCGGCGTCAACGTGGCTGCCGGTGTGGGTAACCAACAAAGCAACTCGTTGGCCATTTCCAACCAATCGTTCTGATGGCTGTCTCTGGAGGCCCCCTCACGGGGGCCTTTTTCAACACAACCAGAGGGCGTCCCACCATGCGCATTATCGCCTTGGTACTTTTGCTTTGTGTGTCCAGTGTGATCGAGGCTGCACAAATGCCGCTTTCCGTCCTGCCGGGCGGCGCGGTGGTGTACAAGCCGATCCAGAGCATACGCGAGCGTAAATTTGCCGACCTGGTGCAACAGAAAACCGACTTCAGTTGCGGCGCAGCTGCGCTGGCGACCATATTGCGCCAGGCCTATTGGCTGGACGTGAACGAAGAACAGATCATCGAAGGCATGCTGGCATACGCCGATCAAGACCTTGTCCGCGTTCAGGGCTTCTCCATGCTCGACATGAAGCGTTACGTGGAAAGTATCGGCATGCGGGCCCGTGGCTACCGGGTGGCGCCGGAAACGCTGAACGACATCAGAATTCCGGTCGTGGTCCTCATGGATATCCGTGGCTACAAACATTTTGTGGTCCTGCAAAAAGTCCACAAGGGCTGGGTATACATCGGAGATCCGGTACTCGGTCATAAACGCTACCAAGTCGACGACTTTGTCAAAGGCTGGAACGGCATCATCTTTGCTGTCATTGGCCAGGGCTACGACAAAACCAACGCGCTGCTCGACCCTCCCGTGCCACTGACCGCCAAGAACCGCCTCGACACCTTCAGCCCGGTGCAAGACGCAGAGTTGTTGGACTTCGGATTTATCCGAAGCGACTTCTTCTAATAACAAGGGAGCATGACGCTCCGGGAGCATCTAATGAAGACTCCAATCTGGCTGGCCGTGGCTTGCCTGGCCGCCAGCCTGCCAACCCAGGCACAGACGTTCAAACCTATTGAACTGAGCGATCAGGAACTGGCGAACCTGCGAGGCCGCTATGTCATGCCGGGGCGCGTCATCAGTTTCGGGATTGTCATGACCAGCACCTGGCAAAATGCCAACGGTCAGGTGATCGGGGCAACCTCCTCGATGCAAATTCAACAAACGACCATCAAGCCACAGTTCTATGTGTCGATGATCGATCGGAATGGCGATGGCTCGGCGGTTTCTCAGGGCACCGGGACCGTCAGCGGCGGTAACGGTTTGAGCACTACCCAGGGCGTCACTCAGGTTGTGCGCGCTGCCGGCGACAACAACAGCGCTTACAACAACGTTGATCTCAACGTCAGCAGAGGTAGCCAGGCACCACAGATGGACAACCAGGGGCAAGCGTTGGCCTCGGGCTCAACCCTGAACCACACCAACGGTGCCGGCGCGATGAGTATTTCCGCCACCGGCACGGGCGTGCAGCTCAACATCATCGCCAACAACAACCAGGGCAACACCGTGCAGCGCCTTGCCCAAGGCGGGCTGATGCAAAACGCGACCCTGCTTGGCGGTGGTAACCAGGTCAGAAACATGATGTCGATCAACGTTGTGCTGCGCGACAACCTGCCATCAACCGGTTCAATGAACGGCAATCTGGACCAACTCAAAGGAGTTCGCACTCTAGGATTCTGATCTACGCTCAGTCTCATTAGATGCAGTCAGAAGGGACGGCTAACCCATGCACCGATCTATAACGCTCAGAGCTATCGTTTGTTTGAGTAGCCTGGCCCCGGCCACATTGCTGTACGCAGCACCGGACCCCCAGGTCGAAGCATTAAAACAAGAACTCATGGAGTTGAAACAGCGTTACGAAGCACAACAGAACGCGCTGATGGTACTTGAACAGCGCGTTCGCCAAGTAGAAGAAGCACCTGCGACACCGGCCCCCAAACGCCTGACCAAATCCCCTGCCGAGCCGACCAGGGGTGGCCAGACGGTGGCCGCCGGTGCGCCGGGCACCACAGGCAGTTCATACGGCCAATCGCTCAAAGAGGATGCCGAGCCTGCGCAAAGCGTGTCCAACCTGTATGACGAAGCCAGCGGGTTCTTCGGCGGCGGCAAGTTCAGTGTCGAAACCGGCCTCACCTACACGCACTTCGATACACGCGCGCTGACGCTCAATGGTTTTCTGGCACTGGACTCGATTTTCCTCGGCAACATCAACCTCGACCGCATCAAGGCCGACAACTGGACACTGGACCTGACCGCCCGCTACAACGTGGCGCAACGCTGGCAGTTCGACATTAACGTCCCCGTGGTGTATCGCGAGTCGACGTATTCCTCCGGTGGCGCCGGTGGCGCTGGCCCCGTGACGTCGGACGCAACCGTCACCCGCGACCCGACCATCGGCGATGTGAACGTTGGCGTTGCTTACAAGTTTCTGGATGAGTCGGTCAGTCTGCCAGACGCGGTCTTTACACTGCGCGTCAAGGCACCGACCGGCAAGGACCCTTACGGCATCAAACTGGTCGAAGACCCGAACAACGACAACCTCGCGGTCCCCGAGGACTTGCCTACCGGCAATGGTGTCTGGTCGATCACCCCGGGTATCTCGCTGGTCAAGACCTTCGACCCGGCCGTGCTGTTCGGCACCCTGGCCTACACCTACAATATGGAGGACTCTTTCAGCGACATCAGCCCTCAGGTCGGCTCCAAGGTGAAAGGGGACGTGAAACTGGGCGATTCCTGGCAAGTCGGCGCCGGCATTGCATTCGCCTTGAACGAGAAGATGAGTATGTCGTTCTCGTTCACCGATCAGTTCGCCCGCAAGAGCAAAATCAAGCCCGACGGCGGCGATTGGCAATCAATTTCCAACAGCGATTACAACGCGGCCAACTTCAACATCGGCATGACCATGGCAGCCACCGACAACCTGACGATCGTCCCCAACCTGGCCATCGGCCTGACCGACGACGCGCCAGACTTTTCCTTCAGCCTGAAATTCCCGTACTACTTCTAACCGCTACACCTGAATGAAAAAGGCCCGCTGCGAGGTTCATCGCAGCGGGCCTTTTCATTTCGCCCCGCCCTAACGGATCTGGTGCTTGTGCAGCAGTCGGTAGAAGGTTGGCCGCGACACGCCCAGCACTCGGGCGGCGACACTCAGGTTGTCGCTGTGGCGGTTCAATACATCGCACAACGCCTGCCGTTCGGCGCGGGTCTTGTAGTCTTCGAGGGTGCCCATCGGTGCGGCGATTGTATGCTGGCTAATCAGCCCGAGGTCTCGCGCCTCGATCTGCCGCCCTTCCGCCAGAACCAGCCCGCGACGTACACGGTTGGCCAGCTCCCGCACGTTGCCCGGCCAGTCGTGCTTGCCCATGGCGATCAGTGCGTCCTCGCTGAAACTGCGCGGACGACGGCCGGTTTCATGACTGTAGAAATGGGAGAAATGGTTGGCCAGCATCGACAGGTCGCCATGCCGCTCACGCAGCGGTGCGGTGACCACTTGCAGCACGTTGAGGCGGTAATACAAATCCTCGCGGAAGCGTTTCTTCTCGATGGCCGCTTCAAGGTCGACGTGGGTCGCCGCCAACACCCGCACATCGACCGGAATCGGCTGGCTGCCGCCCACGCGTTCGATGTGTTTTTCCTGGAGAAAACGCAACAGGTTGGCTTGCAACTCCAGCGGCAGGTCACCGATCTCATCGAGAAACAGAGTGCCGCCATTGGCCGCTTCGATCCGCCCGACCTTACGCTGATGGGCGCCGGTAAAGGCGCCTTTCTCGTGGCCGAACAATTCGGACTGGATCAGGTGTTCGGGAATTGCGCCGCAATTGATCGCGACAAAGGGTTTGCTGTGGCGCTGGGATTGCCGATGGAGGGTGCGGGCGACCAGTTCTTTACCGGTCCCGCTCTCGCCGCGAATCAACACCGGAGATTCGGTTGGCGCCAGTTTGCTCAGCAGTTTGCGCAGTTCGCGAATCGGTTTGCTGTCACCGAGCAGCTCGTGTTCGGGCTGATCGATGTGAACCGTGCCTTGACCACGCAAGCGCGCCATACCGAACGCCCGACCCAGCGTCACCTGAACCCGGGAGACATCGAACGGCAAGGTGTGGAAATCGAAAAACCATTCGCAGACGAAGTCCCCGACGTTTTGCAGCCGCAGGACTTCCTGGTTGAGCACAGCGATCCATTCGGTGCCGCTGCGGCTGATCAGTTCCTTGACCGCATCGGGGTGCTCCAGATGAAAAGGCTGGAGCCGCAACAGGCCGACGTCGCAGGTTCGGTCAGCGGCATTTTCCAGCGTACAGCTATCAACGTCCCAACCTACAGAACGCAGACCTGGCAGCAGGCGATGACAGTCGTCGCAAGGGTCCACTACTAACAGACGTCGTAACGCAGGCGCTTCGATCATGACTGTTCCTTGACGCCAAATTTTATGAAATTTTATTAAAAACAATCATTTGGCGGATCTGGCTGTAACACTAGCAAGAATTTGACACTGTCTTGTATCGATTGACTATAGGAAGTGCGCGCAAGCAGTTATAAGAAGCAACTTTATTAGTTACCTAACGACTCGAACCTTTCACCCAGCTTTCAAAAGCCGTCGAAACCTCGAACCGATGAAAGAAAGTTGAAAATTCTTTTAATTGTATGTGACCCACCCACCGGTTGCGGGCATCAGTACAAGTAACCAGCCGAACGGTAAGCCCAACCGACGGCACATCACTTGATTGGGCATACAGAGAGAAGACCCCATGACCGCCCCGCTCCGTATCAACGAAGCTCTTTTGATTGCCGACCGCGCGTTCAAGCCATTTCAATGCGTGGCCTGGGCCCCACAAGACGGCAACGGCGAACTCAGCCTGACCGTCATCGACCGCACCAACACCTGCATTCGCAAGCAGATCCCAAGCAGTGCCTATACCGACCCGGCACAATTGGAACATGTTCTGGAAGAAGCCCGTAAAGAGCTGAGCCAGGAAGGTTACACGCTGCAATCGTGGTCGATGCCGCACTAATCTTTTTGCGGATTACTTATCGGTAATCCGCACCCTCCTCCATGATCGTTAGTTTGCCGGCCTTGCCAGCAGACAACACGCACAACATTTATTTGTACCTGAACGCGGCCAAATACTTGGCAGGCTTGTCAGTGGGTCGAAAAGACACTGTTCTGGCACAAAACGACCCTCCGTCTGTTAGTTATTACAGTTGTGCAACCAATCATTCAGGGATTGAATGTTTCTACTATAAGTCGCCCCCCCCAACTCCTGGATCAAGACGACTCGCAAGGAGATGCGTGCATGTCAACCCAGACCGCTGTGGTCCTGCCTGCGACGCTGAGCGCCGCCGGGGAGCTCGACAAAACCTTTGCCAGCGCCGGCAAAACCCAGGTGTATTTCGCCGGCAGCACGTCGAGCATGGCCACCGGCGTCGCGATTGATTCACAAGGCCGGCTGCTCGTCGCGGCCAAGGTCGGAACCCCGAGCGGCAGCCGCTTCGGTGTGGCCCGCCTGCTTGCGGATGGCTCGGCGGATCTGGCGTTCGGCAAACAAGGCAGTGTCATCAGCCAGTTCGAACCCGGCTTCGAGTCCATGGGTGGCAAAGTGCTGATCCGGCCCGACGGGTGCATTCTGTTGGCCGGCCTGCACTATGAAAATGAGCACCAGACACTGCCTGCCCTCGCCTTGTTCGATCAGCAAGGCAAACCGGCCCCCGACTTTGGCGACAACGGACGCCTTGTCGTACGCCTGCCGGGCAATCTTTCCCGGGGCGTGCGGGATGCCTGGCTTCCCCCCGGCGTACCGGGCGCCGAAGCCTGTGATGTGTGCGTGCAGGAAGACGGCCGGATGGTCCTGCTGGCCAATCATCATTTTGAACTGGCCGATCACGTCGGCCTGCTGGTGCGACTAAACCCCGACGGTTCGCTGGACGACACCTTCAACGGTCGTGGCTTCGTCCTGGTCAGACACCTGCTGATGAACACCTGGCTCAGCAGCCTGCTGGTGCAACGCGACGGCCGGATTCTGGTGGGCGGCTCGATCAACTTCCCTGAAGAAGGACTGCTTGCGCGTTATCTAAGCGACGGCAGCCTGGACGACCGTTTCGCCGTGGATGGCTTCATGAGTTTCATGGCACAAGGGCGTCACGCTCAGGTCAGCCAGGTCGTCCAGCAGGCCAACGGCGACCTGCACTGTTTTGGCAGCAGCCGCGACCCGATGCATTGCATGGCCTTGAAAGTACACAGCAACGGTCGCCCGGACATCCATTGCAACGGTGGCCAGCCGCATTTGCTGGGGATCGGCCACAGTGGCTGCCAGTGGACCGCCGCCCACGCCCTTGCAGACGGGCGTGTGCTGACCGTTGGCGCGACCATCGGCGGTGTCGAAGCCGACTTCATCCTGGCCCGGCATCGCCCTGACGGACAACTCGACGAGCTGTTCGGCAAAGGCATCGGCTGGGTCCGTACCCGTCTGGGTCGCAGCCTGGATACCGCAACGTCGCTGGCCGTGCAGGACGATGGCAACATTGTCGTTGGCGGCTATTCGCTGGATGGCAACTACCGGGCAATCGTCGCTCGCTATCTGGGATAGGCCTGCCGAGCTTTCCTGCGCTTGATCTTCCGTACCGCTTGCGGCAAGTTGCGCGCTTCTTAATACAAGGAGCAGCCGATGTCCGGCTCAATGGCCCAGGCGTTCGCGCATAATTTTCTCGGGCACTCACCTCGCTGGTACAAGGCCAGTATTGTCGGTTTCCTGATTCTCAATGCCCTGGTGCTATGGATCGTGGGTCCGGTAGCGGCCGGTTGGCTGCTGGTGCTGGAATTCATCTTCACCCTGGCCATGGCGCTCAAGTGCTATCCGCTGATGCCGGGCGGCTTGCTGCTGGTCGAAGCGCTGTTGCTGAAGATGACCACGCCTCAGGCGCTGTATGACGAACTGCTGCACAACTTCCCGGTGATTCTGCTGCTGATGTTCATGGTGGCCGGCATCTACTTCATGAAAGACCTGCTGCTGTTTCTGTTTTCGCGCCTGCTGCTCGGCGTTCGCTCCAAAGCCATGCTGGCGTTGATGTTCTGCTTTCTTTCGGCGTTCCTCTCGGCTTTTCTCGATGCCTTGACCGTGACCGCCGTGATCATCAGTGCCGCCGTGGGGTTTTACTCGGTGTATCACCGTGTCGCTTCGGGTAATGATCCGCGCCAGGACAGCGAATTCAACGATGACCAGCACCTGCCAACGCTGCATCACGGGGATCTCGAACAGTTCCGCGCCTTCCTGCGCAGCTTGCTGATGCACGGCGCCGTGGGCACTGCACTGGGTGGCGTTTGCACGCTGGTCGGTGAGCCGCAGAACCTGCTGATCGGCCACGAAATGGGTTGGCACTTCTCTGAGTTCTTCCTGAAAGTCGCCCCGGTTTCCATGCCGGTGTTGGTGGCGGGCCTGGTGACCTGCGTGCTGCTGGAGAAACTGCGCTGGTTCGGTTACGGCACGCTCCTGCCAGATAACGTGCGCGCGGTGCTGGCCAATTACGCCGCCGAAGACAACGCCCAACGCACCTCACACCAACGCGCTGCGCTGATCGTTCAGGGGCTGGCGGCGCTGATACTGATTGCCGCCCTGGCGTTCCATATTGCCGAAGTCGGTTTGATCGGCTTGATGGTGATCGTGCTGATTACCGCATTCACGGGCATCACTGACGAGCACCGCATCGGCAACGCCTTCAAGGACGCCATGCCGTTCACGGCGCTGTTGGTGGTGTTTTTCGCGGTAGTGGCGGTGATTCACGACCAGCAGTTGTTCACGCCGCTGATCCAGTGGGTGCTGGCGCTGCCGGCGAATCAGCAACCGGGCATGCTGTTTATTGCCAACGGTTTGCTCTCGGCGATCAGCGACAACGTGTTCGTCGCGACCATTTACATCACCGAAGTGAAACAGGCGTTCATCTCCGGCCACATGAGCCGTGAGCATTTCGAGACACTGGCGATTGCGATCAACACCGGCACCAACCTGCCGAGCGTGGCGACGCCGAATGGCCAGGCAGCGTTTCTGTTTCTGCTGACGTCGGCGATTGCCCCGCTGATTCGCCTGTCGTATGGGCGGATGGTGTGGATGGCGTTGCCGTATACGGTGGTGATGGGTGTGCTGGGCTGGTATGCGGTGAGTTTCTGGCTTTGAGTTGGCAGGTTTGACGCCTTCGCGGGCAAGCCTCGCTCCTACAGATTCACCGCTAACTTGTAGGAGCGAGGCTTGCCCGCGAAGAACGATAACGCGGTTAACCTGCGTTGAGGATGTACCGCTCGATCGCCTGCGCTGCGCCGTCTTCGGTATTGGCCCCGGTCACTACGTCGGCCTGACGCTTCACCGCCTCCTCCGCCTGACCCATGGCAATCGACAATCCGGCGCGATGAAACATCGCCGGGTCATTGCCGCCATCGCCCATGGCGGCGGTCTGCCCGAGCGGTACACCGAGGAACTCCGCCAGTGTCGCCAGTGCGTCCCCCTTGTTTGCCTGCATCGCGGTCACGTCGAGGTACACCGGCTGCGAGCGTGACACCTGCGCCTGGCCCTCGACCCTGGGCAGCAACTGCGCCTCAAGCTCAATCAACAACTGCGTGTTGTTGCTCGCCGCGACGATCTTGTCGATGTATTCCAGATAGGGCTCGAAACTCTCCACCACCACGGGCGGATACCCCAGGCCGTGCTGTTCCCGCGGCACCATGGGGCCATTCGAGTCTTTCACCAGCCAGTCGCCGCCGCTGAACACCCACACCTCGATGTCCGGCAGATCGGCAAACTGCGTCAACGTGGTCAGCGCGGCCGTTGCCGGCAAATAATGCGCGACCAGCAAACTGCCGTCGGGGTTTACGATGGTGCCGCCATTGAACGCCGCCGTCGGCAGATCGACGCCCAAGGCTTCGATCTGCTGCAGCATGGCTTTCGGCGGCCGGCCGGTGGCCAGACTGAACAGCACGCCCGACTCACGCAACGAACGGACCGCTTCGATGGTGCGCTGACTGAGGCTGTGATCGGGCAGCAACAAGGTGCCGTCCATGTCACTGAGCAAAAAGCGGATGGGTTGTTGCGTTTCGTCACTCATCCGAGGCTATGCCAGACGCGACCATCGCGGGTCAGCAGGTCTTCTGCCGCCGCCGGCCCGTCTTCGCCCGCCGCGTAAGTCTGCACGCTCGCATCCTGCTGCCAGGCATCGAGGAACGGTTGCACGGCACGCCAGCCGTTCTCGATGTTGTCGGCGCGCTGGAACAGCGTCTGATCGCCGGTCAGGCAGTCGTAGATCAGGGTTTCGTAGCCGGTGGACGGCTGCATTTCGAAAAAATCCTTGTAGGCAAAACCCAGTTCGATATTGGCCATTTTCAACGCGGGGCCGGGGCGCTTGGCCAACAGGTCGAACCACATGCCTTCATTGGGTTGAATCTGAATCCGCAGATAGGTCGGTTGCAGCTCATCGACCTCGGTATCACGGAACTGCGCGTAAGGCGCCGGTTTGAAGCAGATGACAATCTCGGTGTCGCGCACGCTCATGCGCTTGCCAGTGCGCAGGTAGAACGGCACGCCGACCCAACGCCAGTTGTCGATCATGACTTTGAGCGCGACATAGGTTTCCGTCGTGCTGTCAGGCGCTACGTTGTTTTCCTGGCGATAACCCGCCAACGGCTTGCCGTCGATTTCGCCGGCGGCGTATTGGCCGCGCACCGAATTGGCCCGTGCCTCTTCGGTGGACCAGGGACGGATCGCTCCCACCACTTTGGCCTTCTCGCCGCGAACCGCATCGGCGCCAAAGGCAGCCGGCGGTTCCATGGCCACCATCGCCAATAGCTGGAACAGGTGATTGGGCACCATGTCCCGCAGGGCGCCGGTGTGTTCATAAAAACTGCCACGGGTTTCCACGCCGACGGTTTCCGCGGCGGTGATCTGTACGTGGTCGATGTAATGGTTGTTCCAGAACGCTTCGAACAGGCTGTTGGAGAACCGGCTGATCAGAATGTTCTGCACGGTTTCCTTGCCCAGATAGTGATCGATCCGGTAGATCTGGTTTTCCGTCATGACCTTGAGCAAGCATGCGTTCAAGGCTTCGGCGGTATGCAGGTCAGAGCCGAACGGCTTTTCGATGACTACCCTTCTGAACGCTTCCGGCGTCTCTTGCAGCAAACCGGCAGCGCCGAGACGACGCACCACTTCGCTGAAGAAACGTGGCGCGGTGGCCAGGTAGAACACCGCGTTGCCGGTGCCGCTGGCGGCGATTTTCGCCGCCAGCGCCTGATACGTGCTGTCGTCCAGGAAGTCGCCCTGGACGTAGCTGATGCCTTTGGCCAGTTTGGCCCACAATGCCGGGTCAAGGGCTTGATCGCCCTTGCCGACCTTGCTTGCCACTTCGGCCCGAATGAAGTCTTCGAGCTTCTGGGCAAACGCTTCGTCGGTGATGGCGTTGTGGTCGACGCCGATGATCCGCAGTCCATCACCAAGCAGACCGTCGCGACTCAGGTTGTACAGCGCCGGCATCAGCAAGCGCTTGACCAGGTCACCGTGGGCACCGAACAGGAACAGCGTGGTCGGTGGTGCGGGTTCTGCCTTGGATTTATTGCGGATCAAACGGGTCATTTTTTCGCAGTCTCCACGTGGCCGCCGAAGCCGAAGCGCTGGGCCGAGAGAATCTTGTCGCCAAAGGTGCCTTGGCCGCGCGAGCGATAGCGGGCGAACAGCGAGTTCGACAGCACCGGCACCGGTACCGCTTGTTCCATCGCCGCTTCAATGGTCCATTGACCTTCACCGCTGTCCGCTACGGAACCGGAGAAATTATCGAGCTGCGGATCGGCAGCCAGGGCATCGGCGGTCAGGTCGAGCAGCCAGGACGAGACCACACTGCCACGACGCCAGACTTCGGCGATGTCGCCGACGTTCAGGTTGAAGCGCTGGTCTTCCGGCAGGTTGGTGCTGGCCTTGGTCTTGAGGATGTCGAAGCCTTCGGCGAAGGCCTGCATCATTCCGTATTCGATGCCGTTGTGGATCATCTTCACGAAATGGCCGGAACCTGCGGGGCCGGCGTGGATGTAACCGCGTTCGGCGCGATCGTCGTCCGACTTGCGGTCCTTGGTGCGCGGGATGTCACCCATGCCAGGCGCCAGGGTGTCGAACAGTGGATCGAGGCGTTTAACCACTTCGGCTTCGCCACCGATCATCATGCAGTAACCGCGCTCCAGGCCCCAGACGCCGCCGGAGGTGCCGACGTCGATGTAGTGCAGGCCTTTTTCCGAGAGGGTTTTTGCCCGGCGAATGTCGTCCTTATAGAAGGTGTTGCCGCCGTCGATGATGGTGTCGCCGGCTTCAAGCAAGGTGCTCAGGGTGTCGATGGTGTCTTCGGTCGGTGCGCCTGCCGGCAGCATGATCCAGACCGCTCGTGGTTTGGCCAGGCCGGCGACCAGGGCCGGCAGGTCGATGACGCCCTTGGCGCCTTCGGCGGCCAGGGTGTCGACGAAGGCGGTATTGCGGTCGTAAACAACGGTGGTGTGCCCGTTGAGCATCAGGCGCCGCGCAATATTGCCGCCCATGCGGCCCAGTCCAATAATCCCGAGTTGCATGTGCTGATGCTCCCTACTACAAATAAATGTGTGTCAAAGGTTATAGCCCAACGCGACTAATGAGGGTTAGTCCAGAGCGTTGGCATGAAGTTTCCGGGCATTGTGCCCGATCCTGATTGATAACGTCGGGAATCGTGCCGAAGACACAACGACCACGAAAAATAAAAAAGTTCCCTTCCGGGACAAAAGAAATCAAAATCAGCGCCGATAGTAAATCAGCACCGATGTCGGGGCGGATTTACAGTTGAGGCAAGCCATTTGCGAGGTGAGCAATGGGCACAGTACAAGCAGCACGGCCAGCACAAACCCTTTACGTCACGATCCGTCGTGATGAATTGCGCCAGTTGAAAGACGAACGCGACCAGCTCAAACAGGAAGTCGAGCAATTGCGCCTGCTGACGCAAGGTATCCAGGCTCAGCCGATGCCTGTCACTTTGCGCGCCCCCCACGCCTGATCCCCTCGCCTGAATCGGAAGCAGCCAATCGCTGTTTCCGATACGCCATCACGATTTACCCGCGCTCAGCAGCTCACAAAACTTTCACACGCCCTTGTTGATACTCCGGTCCTTTATGGCCGCCCGGTATCTGCGCGGCGCCTGTTCGTCGGCGACCTTCCCGTCCCGGCGGTGGAAGTGATTTCTGGCTGGAGCACGCAATGGCTTTGTATGAACGCAGCAATTCGACTGCGGACAAGTTTGATTGGGCAGGGTTTCTCTGGCTGTTTCTGTTCTTCTGGTATTTCTCCGGCATTACCCAACTGCTGATCCAATTGACGGGCACCTCCGGGTTCAGCGGTTTCCGCCAGGCCTTCACCATGAGCGCCATCTGGCTGGCGCCGATGCTGCTGTTTCCCCGCAAGACGCGTGTATTGGCGGCGCTGATCGGCGTGGTGCTGTGGGCCTGCTCCATGGCCAGTCTCGGTTACTTCTTCATCTATCAGCAGGAATTTTCCCAGAGCGTCATCTTCATCATGTTCGAGTCGAACATCTCTGAAGCCGGCGAGTACATGACCCAGTATTTTGCCTGGTGGATGGTGGCGGCATTTGTCGCCCACACGCTGTTCGCCTATTTCCTGTGGACCCGCTTGCGCCCGGTGTACATGCCCCGTGGTCGCGCATTGGTCGCCGCGACCGCCATTCTGGTGGCCGTGGTGGGTTATCCGCTGGCCAAGCAGACCGTTCACACCGGAAGTTTCGCCAGTGGTTTCGAGAAGTTCGAAACCCGTATCGAACCGGCAGTGCCGTGGCAGATGGCCGTGGCCTATCACCGCTACCTCGACACCCTGGCCGACATGCAGGGCATGCTCGACAGCGCGAGCAAGATTCCACCGCTGCACAATTTCAAGGATTCGATGGCCAATCAGCCCGCCACCCTGGTGTTGGTGATCGGCGAATCCACCAACCGTCAGCGCATGAGTCTCTACGGCTACCCGCGTGAAACCACGCCGGAACTGGACAAGCTCAAGGACCAACTGGCGGTCTTCAACAACGTCATCACCCCGCGCCCTTACACCATCGAGGCATTGCAGCAGGTCCTGACGTTCGCCGACGAAGAAAACCCGGAGCTGTACCTGTCAACGCCGTCGCTGGTCAGCATGATGAAACAGGCGGGCTACAAGACCTTCTGGATCACCAACCAGCAAACCATGACCAAGCGCAACACCATGCTCACGACCTTCTCCGAGCAGGCCGACGAGCAGGTGTACCTGAACAACAACCGCAACCAGAACGCCGCCCAGTACGACGGCGACGTGATCGAGCCGTTCAACAAGGCCCTGGCCGACGCGGCGCCACGCAAGTTGATCGTCGTGCATTTGCTCGGCACACACATGAGCTATCAGTACCGCTACCCATCGACCTTCGACAAGTTCAAGGACCGCAACGGCGTTCCGGCTGGCGTGCGTGACGATCAGTTGCCGACCTACAACAGCTATGACAACGCGGTGCTGTACAACGATTTCGTGGTTTCGAGCCTGATCAAGGATTACGCCAAGACCGATCCTAACGGCTTCCTGCTGTACCTTTCCGACCACGGCGAAGACGTTTTCGACTCTGCCGGTCACAACACCCTGGGTCGCAACGAAGCCAAGCCGACGGCGCCGATGTACACCATTCCATTCATGGCCTGGGCCTCGCCGAAATGGCGCGAAAGCCATGACTGGAGCTTCGCCGGTGATCTGGGGCGGCCGTACAGCAGCTCGCACCTGATCCATACCTGGGCCGATCTGGCGGGGCTGAGCTTCGATGAACTGGATCGCAGCAAGAGCGTGGTCAGCGACAGTTTCAAGCCGCGCCCACTGCTGATCGGCAATCCTTATGAGCGCGAGCAGAAAGCGCTGATCGACTTCAGCCTGATCAAACCCAAGGTGAAGCCGACCCCGGCAGTCGCTCAGCAGTAAACCTGTAGGAGCGAAGCTTGCTCGCGAAGAGGTCGGCAGATTCAACATCTATGCTGGCTGGGGCAACGTCTTCGCGAGCAAGCTTCGCTCCTACAATTCACTCGGAAGATAATAATAATTCTCGTTTATTGCTAAATACCCCCGCCCTCCTTCGTCTTTGAACAAACGGAATTTTTTCATTGACGACAAGGAGTCGGCCGCGATGTTCGCGCCTATCACCCGTTCCATGACCTTTACCCTTGGGTTTTGCAGTGCCGTACTAAGCCCGGACCTGCTGGCTGAAACCGACCCGGACAAACAACCCTCCGCCCTGGTACTCGGTGCCACCAGCATCACGGCCCAAGGCTTGGGCAGCACCACTGAAAACACCGGGTCGTACACCACCGGCGCCATGAGCACCGCCACCCGCCTGAACCTGTCGATCAAGGAGACGCCGCAATCGGTGTCCGTGATCACGCGCCAGCAAATGGACGACTTCAAACTCGACACGCTCTCCGACGCCATGCGCCAGACCACGGGCGTGGTGGTTCAGCACAACGACTCGGACCGGGTCGTCTATTCCTCCCGCGGCTACACGATCAACAATTTCCAGATCGACGGGATGCTCAACACCTTCAACTACATGAAGTCCGATTCCGACACCATCATCTATGACCGTATCGAAGTCGTGCGCGGGGCAACCGGCCTGACCACGGGCGCAGGCGACCCTTCGGCCACCATCAACATGGTGCGCAAGCGTCCGACGGCGCAGTGGGAAGCCAAAACCGGTGTCAGCGGCGGCAGTTATGACGATTACTACAGTTACGTCGATGTCGGCGGGCCGCTGGCGTTCGACGGACGCTTGCGCGGGCGCAGCGTGCTGGCCTATCGCGACAGTCATTCGGTACGCGACAAGTATCAGCTGCAAAGGGAAGTCGGCTACGGGATTCTCGAAGCCGACCTGACCGACGATACGCTGCTCGCCGTGGGTTATGACTATCAGGACAAACAGGTGCAGGGCACCTCCTGGGGGACCGTGCCCTACTGGAACGCGGACGGCAGCAAAGCCAACCTCGGCCGCTCCACCAACATGGCCACACCCTGGAGTTCCTGGCCGCTGAAAGACAAGACCGCGTTCGCCACGCTGGATCAGCAACTGGGGATGGGCTGGCACCTCAAGGCGGCTTACACCCATCGCGAAAGCGACACCGACGGTAAGATTTACTACGGCGGTGGCGGCTTCCCCGAGGCGGATCGCAGCGGCATGATCGCCAACGTCAGCCACATGATCGGCACGCAAAAAATGAAGGCTTATGACTTCAACGTGTCCGGACCCTATTCATTGTTCGGGCGTGAGCACGAAATGATGCTCGGGTATGGCGAAGCCGAACGCAGCGACGAAAGCCCACACACCGTCGATGGCGCCCGCGCGAAGGACTACGAAAACGTACCCGACTGGAAGTACATGGGCGGCATCCCCAAATTCCCCGACACCGTCACCAGCCTGCGTGGCTCCAGCGACAACACCCGCCAAAAGGCCGGTTACCTGGCCACTCGCCTGACGTTGACCGACGATCTGCACGCCGTCCTCGGCAGCCGCTATGGCAGCTGGAAAGCGTCGAAAACGGCTAACAGTTACACCGACAATCTGCAGTTGAGCGAGTCCGAAGTTACCCGCCAGCAACACAACGACCTATGGACGCCATACGCCGGACTGCTTTACGACCTGACGCCCGAATACACGGCTTACATCAGCTACACCGATATCTTCAAGCCACAAACCAACCGCGACAGCAGCCGCAAGTACCTCGAACCGGTGGTGGGCAGCAACTATGAACTTGGCCTCAAGGGCAGCCTGCTGGAAGAGCGACTGAACCTCGCCACCGCCGTGTTCTGGAGCAAACAGGACAATGTCGCCGAACGCGACGATTCGGTGCCGCCGGACCCGGTTACCGGCGAGGAGTTCTACACCTCCAGCGGTAAGGGCAACAAGGTACAGGGGTTCGAAGCCGAGCTCTCCGGCGAGGTCATGCCGCACTGGAACATGACCGCCGGTTACACCTACACCCACTCGGTCAATGGCGAAGAAAAACGCACCAATACCAGTCAGCCGCTGAACCTGCTTCGGGTGTCGACTTCGTATCGCTTGCCTGGCGACTGGCAGGCCCTGACCGTGGGCGGTGCAGTGAACTGGCAAAGTGACGTTTACCGCGCCGCCAATCGCCCGGTCGGACGCAACGCCGCTGGCAATGTGATAACTGAACGCACAAACATCCGGCAAGGCGCGTACACCGTGGTCAACCTGATGTCACGTTACGAGTTCGACCCGCACCTGTCCGCCTCGCTCAACGTCGAGAACCTGTTCGACAAGAAGTATTACGACAACGTCGGTTTCTATAACGGTGTGTATTGGGGTGATCCGCGTACGGTGACACTGAGCCTGGACTGGAAACTCTAGGCGCAGTTAATTCCCAATCGACGAAATCGGCAGATAATGTTCTCGCGACATTGCTTCATGGATGAAAAGCACCCGATATCCGTTTTGGGAGGCGAACCATGAAATGTACACCCTTGATCGTTGCCGGCCTGATGACGTTCGTTTCGGTCAGCGCATTTGCCGAAGGTGGCGCAGAACGCATGCGCTATTACTACGAAAGCCTGCGGCTCAGCCAACAGGAGAATCAAAGCCAGCAAACCGCTGAGGTCCGGGTTCCGGACGATCAAACGGCGCAAGTGACCGAGCACTACAAGCCTTGAACCGGCGTGGAATCTCGGACCTGTAGGAGCCAGCTTGCTGGCGATGGCGTCTTCAAAATTGCCATCGCCAGCAAGCTGGCTCCTACAGAACGCGGTGCGCGGTAGGTTAAAGGGGTTTGGTCCAGAACAGCATCCGGCCGTGCTCCGGATCGAACATGCCAGCGCTGAAGCCGAATTTAGCGTAGGACGACTGCGCCACGGCATTGCCTTCCAGCACCTCCAGCGTGATTTTGCAGCAGCCGCGCTGACGGGCGATTTCCTCGACCTTTTGCAGCATCTTCTGGCTCAGGCCCAATCCGCGAAACTGTTTCACCACCACCACGTCATGCACGTTGACCAATGGCCGACAGGCAAACGTCGAAAAACCTTCAAAGCAATTGACCAGCCCTGCCGGCTCGCCCCCGACGAACGCCAGCACGCTGTACGCATGGGGACGTTTGGCGAGTTCCCTCGGAAGGTGCTCCAGCACCTCGGCCGGCAAAGAATGACCGATACCCATCGGGTCCTCGGCGTAATGATTCAACACCTGACCTATCGCCTCGGCATGCACCGGATTGGTGTAACTGGCCTGAAGCACTAGAATTTCTGCGGATTCCATTTCCATCCTCGATTGTGAGAGCGAGCCTGCTCGCGATGAGCCTGAGAGCGCCGCGTTTAAAAAGCAAGCCCGCGTTATCGTTGACGTCCATCGCGAGCAGGCTCGCTCCCACAGGGAAAATCCGCTTTCAATACCCCCAGATCAATGCTTCGGTCCACCCCAGTTCGGCGAAATCCGCCGCCCTCAGGCCCGACTCCCCGGCGCAGAAAAACTCGTCCAGTTGTGGTGGCGCAACCGACGTGCCGCTGAGCATGGCGTGTACCTGCCCGCGATGATGGATCTGATGCTCGAGCAGATGAGACAGCAGGCGCAAACGGCTGTCGTATTGCGGCGTGTCTCGGGCGATTGTCACGATTTTGCCCAGGTCGGCGTCGCGCATTTGCTCGCAGTAGGCGATCAAGCGGCGGTCAACCTGGGCCTGTTCGCGCTGCAGGTCAGCGGCAGTGGTGAACGGCTCGTCTTTGTTGAAGAACACCGTGCATTCAGGATGCGGAACATCGCCACGCAACTCCCGTTCCAGCGCATCCATGTAAAACCAGTCGCAGGTCAGGATGTGGTTGAGGGTCGCACGCAGGCTGGGGAAGAAACTGACGCGCGGCGCAGCCAGCTCCTCTGCGCTCAACTGGCTCCAGGCCTTGGCCAGTCGATGATTGGCCCAGGCGTTCTGATAAGCCATGGTCAGCAAATGGTGGGACAAGGGCTGATTCATGTTCGCGGCTCCTTGGGTTCAAGCGTCGGCGAAACGTTGCAGCTGCATTTCCTGTAGGCGACTGAGTGTGCGGCGGAACGGGAATTCCAGATAGCCTTCGGTGTAGAGCGATTCCATCGGCACCTGGGCTTCGAGGTACAGCGGCACTTTGCGGTCATAGCATTCGTCCACCAACGCGATGAAGCGCCGCACACCGTCGTCGTGCACCGACAATTGCGGCAACTCGCGATCACCCGCCACCACCCGCTCGACCCCGTCTTCGGTGCCACGGGCAATGCGGCCGGCGCGTTTTTGCGCGCTGAGGTTGGGCACGTCACTCAACAGAATAGCCCTGAAGGTGTCGCACAGGGCCATGAAATCCATGGCGGCAAAGGGTTGTTCACAGAGATCGGCGTATCGGCTCCAGAGCACGGTTTCACTGGCCTGCACCACATTCAGCGAGCGGTAACCGACCTTGATCGGTTCACTGGAGACTGACTGCCCGGCGGTCAGGGCCTTGAACACATCCTCCAACGCGCCGGGTTGCCCTGGCGCGGCGACCCAATAGCGTTGCAAACCAGCGCCGGGATGCAGGCGATGATCTTCGCCGCCATCCACCGCGATCACCTGCATGTGCTGCTTGATCGCCTCGATCGCGGGCACGAAGCGGTCGCGGTTGAAGCCATCGGCGTACAGCATGTCCGGCGGCTGATTGGACGTGCAAACCACCACCACGCCCTCCTCGAACATCACCTGAAACAAGCGCCCGAGAATGATTGCGTCGCCAATGTCGTTGACGAACAGCTCATCGAAACACAACACGCGGACTTCTTCGCTCAGCTCGCGGGCCAGGGCTTTGAGTGGATCGGCGGTGCCGGTCAGCTGAAACGAGCGTTGATGCACCCACCCCATAAAATGGTGAAAGTGCTGGCGACGGGCCGGGACCTGCAGGCTTTGGTAAAACTGATCCATCAGCCAGGTCTTGCCACGCCCAACCGGTCCCCACAGGTACACGCCCGTGACCGGCGTCTGACCTTCATGCAACGCTTCATGGCATTTTTGCAACGCCCAGACGGCATGTTCCTGGGCTTCGTCCTGGACGAAGCCCTTCTGTTCGATGGCGTGTTGCCAGGCGCTTAACGGGGAGTCGGCATTCATGCGCGGCAGTATGCCATCGTGACGCGACATCTACAGTGAAATGTCCAGCCGGGCGATCTTGCCCTGCTCGTTCAGGCGAAACATGTAGCGCAGCTCCAGCGGACTGCCGGGAAACGTGCCGGAGATCAGGTTGTGCACCAACACCTTGCCGGTGCGCTGTTGCACGTCGAGCACTTCGACCCTTGGCTGGTAACGCCGGGCGGTGTCTTGCATCCATTGGGCGATGGCCTGGGTGCCAATCCGGTGTTGACCTTCATCGAACACATTGGCGTCCTCAGCGAAAAAACTGGCGACCGTCGAGGTGTCGCGGGCATTGGCGGCAGCAATGTAAGCGGCGATGGCGGGCGCCAGTGCAGAGGCAGGATGGGACATGGTGACAGCTCCTTGTTGGTTGATTCTGACGCCATGCTAGAACACGCCTGTGTCAGTTCTTGTCAGGAGTGAAACGCCCGGCTTCATCCAGTTGCATCTGCTTGCGCCAGGTGCGCAGCAGATCGCTGCGCCGCCCCGGATAACGCTCGCCCTGCTCGCTCGCCGCCGAAATCCGGTCGGTACGAAAAGTCCGATAGGCACTACGCAACTCACACCAGGCGACGATGATCCGCACTTCATTGAGAAACCCCAGCGCCAGCGGCCAGATCAGCCGCTGACTCGGCACTTGCTGTGCGTCCGCATAGTCGATGTGCAGCTTGGCCTGATCGCGAATCGCCTGGCGAAACGCATTCAGCGGCACGGCATTTGGCGCGAAGCCATAACCGGGCGGGCCCGGCATCACCGTAGGGTTGCGCAGAGCGTCCAGCGCTTCGGGGGCTAGTACCGCAGCAATCTTGGCCAACGCATCGGCTGCCGCTTTGCTCAACACTTCATCGCCGCGCTGATCCACGTAACGCAGCCCCAGCACGATGGCTTCGGTTTCATCGGCATTGAGCATCAACGGCGGCAGGAACAAACCGCTGCGCAACACGTAACCGATCCCCGCCTCACCGTAGATCGGCGCGCCCAGTGCGGTGAGTTCCGCGATGTCGCGATAGAGCGTACGCTCGGAAATCTCAAGCTCGCTGGCGAGTGTCGCCGCCGTGACCGGACGACTTTTGCCGCGCAGCACTTGCAACAAAGTCAGTAAACGCGTGGTGCGAGACACAATCGGCAGGCTCTTTTCGGAAAGGATGTCGCAGATTAGCAGAGCCCCCTGTCAGAAAGTGGCAGTAACCACGGGCCCGTTTTGCCACTCATGAAAAAGCACCTTGACTGAATACATGACTAGCATCATCTTAAATACATGTCTTACGACATTTATATTAATCCGCAGCGTCTTCCTTCAGGAGTCATCCCATGCATTACAAAGTGTTCGGCCGAAAAACCGGCTTGCGCGTTGCGGAACTGGCGCTGGGTGCCGGTAACTTTGGTACCGGTTGGGGTCATGGCGCCGAGCGCGATGAAGCCAAGCGCATCTTTGATGGCTACCTGGAGGCCGGCGGTAATTTCATCGACACCGCCAATGGCTATCAGGGTGGTCAGTCGGAAGCCATGCTCAGTGAATTCATCGCCGCTGAGCGCGATCACCTGGTCATCGCCACCAAATACACGTTGGGGACTACGCCGGCCGCAGGCATTTCCTACACCGGCAACAACCGCAAGAACATGGTCCGCGCCGTGGAAGAAAGCCTGACACGGCTCAAGACCGACCACATCGACCTGTTCTGGGCGCACATGAGCGACGGTGTCACGCCCATGGAAGAAATCCTCCGTGGTTTTGATGATCTGGTGCGCGCCGGCAAGATTCATTATGCCGGGCTGTCGAACTTCCCGGCCTGGCGCATCGCCCGCGCTGATCTGCTGGCTGAAGTTCGCGGTTTTGCGCCGATTGCCGCCATTCAGGTCGAGTACAGCCTCGCCGAGCGCACAGCTGAACGTGAACAACTGCCGATGGCCGAAGCGTTGGGGCTGGCCGCGACCTTATGGTCGCCGCTGGGTGGCGGGTTCCTGACCGGCAAATACCGCACCAACGACGAGAACAGCCGTGCCGCCAAACTGGGCATGCTGGTACACGCCGAGAAAAGTGCCCGCGAAACCGCCCTGCTCGACACCTTGCTCGCGGTCGCGGCAGAGCTGGACGCCAGCCCGACGCACGTGGCCATTGCCTGGCTGCGGGAAAAAGCCAAACGCTCGACCACGGCGCTGATTCCGATTCTGGGTTCGCGTACGCGTGAGCAGCTGGATGCGACGTTGGGCGCGTTGGATGTGCAGTTGAGTGCCGATCAGTTGTCGCGGCTGGATGGCATCAGCGAAGTGGCGAAGGGGGTGCCGCATGAGTCCATTGCCGGTTCTTTTGCACGTTTCAGCGGGGGCGAAACCCTGGACCTGCCAATAATCCCGGTCGCCTGAAAAAGCTTCGCCGGCAAGCCGGCTCCTACAAGTTTTGCGGCGTTCACACCTGTTGTGTTCGGCGCAATCCTGTAGGAGCCGGCTTGCCGGCGATGGCGTTAGCACGGTTATTGATCGACCTTATGCTTAGCCGCATACAAACACAGCATCTCCATCGCCAACGTCGCCGCCGCCAGTGAGGTAATGTCCGCACTGTCGTAGGCCGGCGCAACTTCCACCACGTCCATCCCCACCAGATTGATCCCGCGCAAGCCGCCGAGGATTTCCAGCGCCTGTACAGTGCTCAAACCGCCACACACCGGTGTGCCGGTGCCGGGTGCAAACGCCGGGTCGAGGCAATCGATGTCGAACGTCAGGTACACCGGGTTGTCGCCGACCCGTGCGCGAATCGCTTCGACAATCGCGTCCACCCCACGCCGATGCACTTGTCGCGCATCCAGCACCTGAAAGCCCTGAGGATCGTCATTGGTGGTGCGCAAACCGATCTGCACCGAGCGCGACGGGTCCACCAGACCTTCCTTGGCCGCGTGCCAGAACATCGTGCCGTGATCGACGCGCTTGCCCTCTTCATCCGGCCAGGTGTCGCTGTGCGCGTCGAAGTGAATCAACGACAGCGCCCCATGTTTACGGGCATGCGCCTTGAGCAATGGATAACTGATGAAGTGATCGCCGCCGAACGTCAACATGGCGCAACCGGCATTCAGAATGTGCTCGGCGTGGGCTTCAATGCTTTCCGGCACCGAATGCGGCGAGCCGTAATCGAAGTCGCAATCACCGTAGTCGATCACCGCCAGATGATCGAACGGGTCGAACGTCCATGGCCAATGCCGCTCCCAGGCGATCCCGGTGGACGCCGCACGAATGCCGCGCGGTCCGAAACGCGCGCCGGGACGGTTGCTGGTGGCGGTATCGAACGGCACGCCACTGACGGCCACATCGACACCGCGCAAGTCGCGGCTGTACCGGCGACGCATGAAACTGGTGATACCGGCGTAGGTACTTTCGGCGGCAGTCCCGTAGAGACTGTCGCGGGTCATGGCCTGATCGTTTTGCACTGGGACGTCCATCAGGTGCTCCTTCTTGTTTATTTACTGGCGGCTACGGAAAGTGGTCCACAAACGGGTGCGCTGACGCATGTCCTTGAGGCTCATGCTGCGGTCGGCGTACAACCGCTCGCGCACATCGGCGAGGGGGTAAATGTCGGGATCGCTGCGTACTGCCTCATCCACCAGCGGTGTGGCGGCCTGGTTGGCCGTGGCAAAGAACAGCGTGTTGGTCAGCGCCGCCACGGATTCGGGACGCAACATGAACTCGATAAAGGCGCGGGCGGCTTCGGGGTGCGGCGCGTCCTTGGGGATGGCCAGGTTGTCCTGCCAGACCAGCGTGCCTTCCTTGGGAATCCGGTACGCCACTTCATACGGTTTGTTGGCCTTGCGCGCCTGATCGGCGGCCATGCTCGCGTCACCGTTGTAGGTCAAGGCCAGGCAGACGCTGCCGTTGGCCAGGTCGTTAATTTGCCGGCCACTGGCGACGTACAGCACATTCGGCTGCAACTGATGCAATAACGCCTCGGCGGCTGACAGATCAGACTTGTCGGTGCTGTAGGGATCTTTACCGAGGTAGTGCAGCGCCAGGCCGATCACTTCCTGCGGCGAATCGATGATCGCCACGCCGCAATCTTTCAGCTTGCTGGCGTATTCTGGTTTGAACAGCAAGTCGAGGCTGTTGAGCGGCACATCCGGCAAGCGCTTTTTCACCGCCTCCACATTCATCCCGAGTCCGAGCGTGCCCCAGGTGTACGGCACGCCGTAGCGGTTGCCGGGATCGACCGCGGCGAGTTTTTCCAGCAAATCCGGATCGAGGTTGGCGTAGCCCTTGAGGCCTTCGTGGGGAATAGCCTTCAACGCACCGGCTGCCAAACCCCGCGCCAGCACGCTGGACGACGGCACCACCACGTCATATCCGCTGCCGCCGGTGAGCAACTTGGTTTCCAGGACTTCCGAGGAATCGAACGTGTCGTAGCGCACGTGAATGCCGGTTTCCTGCTCGAAGCGCTGCAAGGTTTCCGGGGCCACGTAATCGGCCCAACTGTAAAGATTGACGACCTTCTCCTCGGCATGGGCCGACACGGAGGCGGCAAGGAACAGCGCGGGTAAACACAGCTTGAATAGAGGAGCCATGACGAACACCTGACCAGAGGAAGTGGCCCCAGCATGCGTCGTCGGATACATTGGAAAAATACCAAGTCAGTTACCCTGACTTTATTGCGGAGTAATGTTTGATGCTCGGCCAGCTTCACGATGTGGATCTGCAATTGCTGCGCCTGTTCGTCAGCGTGGTGGAATGCGGTGGTTTCAGCGCAGCCCAGGGTGAACTGGGCCTGAGCCAGTCGAGCATCAGCCAGCAAATGGCCAGGCTTGAAACCCGGCTCGGCTATCGGCTGTGCAGTCGCGGCAAGGGTGGATTCAGGATCACCCCCAAAGGTGAACAACTGTTGGCCGCGACACGCGGACTGTTCGAATCCATTGAAGCGTTCCGTCATCAATCCAATGGCGTGGCCGGTCGGCTGATCGGCGAGGTGCGCCTGGGGCTGTCCGAAGCCGTGGATCAATCGGTGCTGCAACGGGTGGCCGAGGCGATCCGGCGCTTTCGCGAACGCGATGAGTCGGTGCGCATCGAACTGATCAGCGCCATGCCCGGCGAGATGGAGCGCTTGCTGCTGCAACAACGGCTGGACCTGGCGATCGGCTATTTCTCACAGGTGCAGAGCGCGTTTGACTACCGCGAACTGTTCACGGAAACCCAGCACTTGTATTGCGCCGCCGGCCATCCGCTGTTCACCGACGAGGCGCCGGACGATCAAGCGTTGCAGGCGTGCGACCGGGTGGATCACCCTTACCGTTTTTTGCGCAGCGACGAACCCTTTCAGGGCAAACGGTGCTCGGCGCGCTCGGAACAGGTCGAAGGCACCCTCGCCTTCATTCTGTCCGGCAAGCATGTCGGTTACCTGCCCAGCCACTTTGCCCGCAGTTGGGAAGACAAAGGATTGCTCAGGGCCGTGCGCCGCAGCGACATGAGTTTCGACGTGGCATTCCATCTGGCCCGCCACCGTGCGCAGGTGCCGGGGGATGCGCAGAAAGCCTTTGAAGAGGATTTGCTCGCCGCGTTCACCTGAAGAACACCGCAAATCCCCTGTAGGAGCGAGCCTGCTCGCGAAGCGGTGTTTCAGTCGACATTTGTATCGTCTGACTCACCGCTTCGCGAGCAGGCTCGCTCCCACAAGGGTTTTGTGTAAGTCGATGAATTTTCTGGCATCCTGCGCCTCCATTTTCTGACCCGGCCCGCCTTTCGGCACGCAAACCACCATGACCGCCTCTGAAAAAGCCCCTGCCCCGCGCCACAACGACCTGATCTACGGCCTCGACGACCGCCCGCATCTGACCGCCACCGTCTTCGCCGCCCTGCAACACGTACTCGCCAGCTTCGTCGGCATCATCACCCCGACCCTGATCATGGGCAGCGCCCTCGGCCTGCAAAGCGAAATCCCCTATCTGATCAGCATGGCGCTGTTTGTCTCGGGGCTGGGCACCTTCGTCCAGGCGCGCAAGTTCGGCCCGATCGGTTCCGGTTTGCTGTGTCTGCAAGGCACCAGTTTCTCGTTCATCAGTGTGATCCTCAGCGCCGGTTTCATGGTCAAGGCCCGCGGCGGCGGCACTGATGAAATCCTTTCGACAATCTTTGGCGTGTGCTTTTTCGCCGCGTTCATCGAAGTGGTGTTGAGCCAGTTCATCGGCAAATTGCGGATGCTGATCACGCCGGTGGTAACCGGGACGATCATCACGTTGATGGGGCTGTCGCTGATCAAAGTCGCCATGACCGACATCGCCGGCGGCTTCGGCGCGACGGATCTCGGCGCCGCCAGTCATCTGGCGTTGGCTGCGTTGGTGCTGGGCACCATCGTGGTGCTGAACCGTGTTGATGTGCCGTTCCTGCGCCTGGGCGCCATCGTGATCGGCCTGACCCTCGGTTATCTCGTGGCGTGGCTCATGGGCCACGTGGATTTCGGCAGCATGCCCGACGTACCGCTGATGAGCGTGCCGGTGCCGTTCAAGTACGGTTTCAACTTCGACTGGGTGGCGTTCGTGCCGGTGGCGGTGATTTTCCTCGTGTCGCCGCTGGAGGCTGCCGGTGACCTGACGGCCAACTCGATGATTTCCCGGCAGCCGGTCAAAGGCCCGATCTACATTCGCCGGATCAAATCCGGCCTGCTCGCCGACGGTCTCAACTCGGCCATGGCGGCGGTGTTCAACAGCATGCCGATGGTGACCTTCGCGCAGAACAACGGCGTGATTCAACTGACCGGCGTGGCCAGCCGCTACGTGGCGTTTTTCATTGCCGGCCTGCTGGTGGTGCTGGGGCTGTTCCCGATGATCGGTGCGGTGCTGCAACTGATGCCGAAACCGGTGCTCGGCGGCGCTGAACTGGTGATGTTCGGCACCGTTGCAGTGGCCGGGATCAAGATCCTCGCCGAAGCCGGCCTGCATCGTCGCAACATGCTGATCGTGGCGATTTCCCTCGGCATGGGCCTGGGTGTGGCGGCCGTGCCGGAGGTGTTGCGCGAGTTGCCCAAGGCGCTGCATAACATCTTTGAATCGCCGATTACCGTCGGCGCGTTGTGCGCTATCGTGCTGAACATCTTCCTGCCTGAGGAATTCATCGAGCTGGAAGAAGACGATTTCGATCCGGAAGCCTCGATCCTCCAGGTCATGGAAAACCCGGATGTCCCGGCCAAAGGTTAACCCGCCACTCTGTAGGAGCCGGCTTGCCGGCGATGGCGGCCGTGAGACTTGCGTTGATTATTCGGCCGCCATCGCCAGCAAGCTGGCTCCTACAGGGGGTGGTGTGTCAGAGGAAGCGGACACCGGGTTTGGCGCGCTCATCCACGGTCAACTCAAACACATCCGGGCGCGCGTAGTGGCCGACGACGTCGTAGTCGTAACGCGCGCGGATCAGGTCTTCGGTGTCGATTTCGGCGGTGAGCAGGCCGCGCTCACCGCGCAGCGGCCCGGCCAGAATGTCGCCCATTGGGCCAACGATTACGCTGCCGCCGGCAATCAACGGTCGGTCCGCCGGCCAGTTGGCGATCTCTACGCCCAGCGCTTGCGGCGAGTCCTGAACCTGACAGGCACTGACCACAAAGCAGCGCCCTTCGTGGGCGATATGGCGCATGCTCACCTGCCACATTTCCCGCTCGTCTACCGTGGGTGCGCACCACACCTCCACACCTTTGGCGTACATGGCGGTGCGCAGCAGCGGCATCATGTTTTCCCAGCACACCACCGCGCCGATCCGCCCGACCTGGCTGTCGATCACCGGTAACGTCGAGCCATCACCCTTGCCCCAGATCAGCCGTTCGGTGCCCGTGGGCATCAGTTTTCGGTGTTTGGCGACCAGTCCGGCCTGCGGATCGAAATACAACGCGGTGCAATACAAGGTGCTGCCGGCGCGCTCAATGACGCCAATCACCAGATTGGCCCCGGTGCGCGCCGACAACCCGGCCAGCGCTTCGGTTTCTACGCCCGGGACGTCGATGGCGTTGGCGAAATACCGGGCAAATGCTTCTCGACCTTCCGGCAGTCGATAACCCAGTTGCGTGCCGAACCCCTCGCCTTTCGGGTAACCACCGAGCAACGCTTCGGGCATGACCACCAGCGCCGCGCCGGCTTCAAGGATGGCGTTTTCGTAAGAGAGGATTTGCTCCAGGGTCTCGGCCTTGCCGCCGGGCAGTGCGCCGATTTGCAGTGCAGCAACGATTGACTTGGGCATTGCAGTAACTCCATTCGAATCGGGTGTTGCTCATTCTCAGGCGCTACCGGATCATGAATAAAGCCCCGTTCGCTGCTGAATGATATGAACACCATGAATATCGCCACCGTCGATCTCAACCTGCTCAAAGTCTTCGAAGCCTTGCATGAAGAGTCCAGCGCCAGCCGTGCAGCGTTGCGTCTGGGCGTCACGCAGTCGGCGGTCAGCGCGGCGTTGCGCCGACTGCGCGAGGTGTATGGCGATCAGTTGTTTGTGCGCACCGGCCGAGGCCTGGCGCCGACGCTCAAGGCCAATCAGTTGAAACCGGTGGTCAGCGACGCGCTGAACAAATGCCGACAAAGCCTGGCGATGGTCGATCCGGCCGCCCATCACTACGAAGGCCGCTCGGTCACGGTGGGCATGTCGGATGATTTCGAAATTGCCTACGGCCGCCGCTTGATCGAAGAGATCGACCGTTGCGCGCCGAAGTTACGGCTGATCTTCCGCCAGACCCACAGCCAGATCGTCGCCCACGCGTTGATGGAGCGCAGTATCGACCTGGCGATCACGGCCGGCGGGTTTGCCGAACGGTTGCTGAGTCGTCAGGTGCTGGGGGAAGGCGATTATCTGTGTCTGGTTGACCCGACGAGTCTGGCCGCGGGAC
Source organism: Pseudomonas sp. FW300-N2A2 (assembly GCF_017351735.1). Taxonomy (NCBI): domain Bacteria; kingdom Pseudomonadati; phylum Pseudomonadota; class Gammaproteobacteria; order Pseudomonadales; family Pseudomonadaceae; genus Pseudomonas; species Pseudomonas sp. FW300-N2A2. Next base: position 385,204 of record NZ_JACNDU010000001.1, read on the forward strand.
AACAAACCATCGACCTTGAGGAGTTCGTCACCCGTGAACATATTCTGGTGTCATCGGGTGGTTTTATCGGGATCACCGACGAAGGATTGGCCGCGTTGGGCCTGAGCCGGCGGGTATGCGCTTCGACCACGCATTTCGCGGCGTTGCCGCATCTGCTCAAGGGCAGTCAGGCGGTGGCGACCATCCCGGCACATGCCGCCCGAAGCATCGCCGCACTCAGCGGGTTGACGTTGCTGCCCTGCCCGTTGGCATTGCCGCGTTACCCGATCGAACTGGGCTGGCGTACCAGCACGCAGCTCGATCCGGTGGTGTTGAAAGTGCGTGAGGCAATTGTCGCGATTTTTGCGTGAAGCCGGCCTTATTTGGCCGCCATCAACCGATTGACTTCACTGCGCACCATGTTGGCGAATTCCGGAGGCGACATGCCGTCGAGTTCGGAACGGACCCATTCGGCCCATTTGCCTTTGCGCTTGGCGCGTTCGCCAAACAAGCGTGCGGCCTCGCCTTTGGCTTTGCCCAGGTTGTTCTGCCAGAGTTCGAACAGACGGGATTTCTCGTCTTCAAGCGCTGCGCGCTCGGCAAGGGGTTTGTCGGCCAGATTGAAGCTCATGGGGAGTTACCTGCTGCGTAAATAGGCGACATCTTACACTGTAGGAAGAAATGTCCTGCGCAGGATTTTTCTACAGTAGGGCCTGCGCAGGTAAAATCGCTGCAACTTTTTCAATCGCCGCAGACTCCATTGTTCACTGCCCACTCACCTGCAAGGAGTATCCCAATGGCTCGGAAAACCGCCGCACAAGCCGCCGAAGACCAAATCAAGGATCAAGCGTTCAGCGAGCTTCAGGCGCTGATCGAAGAGTCGGAAAAATTGCTGAAAAGCAGTGCCTCGCTGGTCGGTGAGGAAGCGGACACGCTCCGTGGGCAAATCGCCCAGAAACTCCAGCAGGCGCGAGACTCGGTGACCCGTGTTCGTGACCGGACCTTGCCCGCAGTCGAAGCGACAGAGACCTATATCGGTGGTCATCCGTGGCAAACCGTGGCGATTTCCGCCGGTTTCGGTTTGGTTGTCGGGTTGTTGCTGGGCCGACGCTAACCGGCCGCGCCTTTGTCACGCTGACGTTGGCTAAACGCAATTTAATGTAGGAGCCGGCTTGCTGGCGATAGCGATCTCAAGGACGCCATCGCCAGCAAGCCGGCTCCTACACAGTCCGTGTTTCGACGTTAGAGTTCGGCCAACTCGGTTTCGAATTTAGAGACCAGCTAGTTCGCGCAGATTCGCCAGCGTATCCGCATCCAGCTGAATACCATCAGCGTTGGACTTGGCGCGCTGATGATGGCGGCGATCACCCGGCAACCGTTTGAGCCCCACACCGTGCATCTGCCGCACCAGTTCCTGGCTGCGCTCGGCAAAACTCTGCCCGGCGGCCTTGCTCGGATCGATCACGATCAACAGTTGGCCGGTCCATGGCGTCTTGGCACCAGGGTGGTTTTTCCAGTCGAATTCGAAGGAGAAATTGCCGCCGGTCAACGCCGCCGCCAACAGCTCCACCATCATCGACAACGCCGAACCTTTATGGCCGCCAAACGGCAGCAATGCCCCACCCTCCAGAATCGCTTTCGGGTCCTGGGTTGGCTGACCGAGGCCGTCCACGCCCATGCCCGCGGGCAAGCGCTCACCCTTGCGTGCGGCGATCTGCACATCGCCATGGGCGATGGCGCTGGTGGCCAGGTCGAAGACAATCGGATCGCCGTCCGCACGCGGGGCGGCGAAGGCAATCGGGTTGGTACCGAACAGCGGGCGATCGGCACCGTGCGGCACCACGCAGGTCATGCTATTGACCACGCTCAACGCCACCAGCCCTTCATAGGCGAACGGCTCGACGTCCGGCCACAACGCCGCGAAGTGATGGGAATTGCGAATCGCCAACACCGCGATCCCGGCGCTGCGGGCCTTCTCTACCAGCAAGGCACGTGCAGCGGCGAGCGCCGGTTGGGCGAAGCCATTGCCGGCGTCGACCCGGACAAAACCCGAGGCCACATCTTCAACCACCGGCACGGCCTGGCCATTGACCCAGCCGCTTTTCAGCGTTGATACGTAACCGGGAATGCGGAACACGCCATGACTGTGGGCGCCATCACGTTCGGCACCGGCGCAGTTGAGGGCCAGTGCCCTGGCGACTTCGGCGGAGGTGCCGTGACGAACGAAAATGCGTTCGAGCAAAAGGACGAGAGAATCAAAATCCAGGGTTGAGTTGGCCGAACTGACTGCCATTTCAGGCGAAGCGGTCATCTGAAGCTCCAGTGTTATTTTTAGAGGCGGGCGACAGGTCGATTAAGCGCTTTTTTACCGGCTTCCTGTCAAGTCTCTCGCGCAAGCAATATGTACCGCACCCCGCCTTTTCCCGCCCCCTATTGTTGCCCCTCGACCCAACGATCTGCGCTGAACACCGCCGCAGTCCATCGAGGAAATATCATGACGACACCTGCACTGCCGTATTTTTTTGACGAAGCCTTGTCTGCATCCACTGCCGCGCTACTTGGCGAACGGGAAACCGAGCTAGGCTTTACCCTGGACGATCTGGACTGGCTGAACACGGTTTATAAGCCGACCCAGGCAGCCCGCAAAGCCCATGAAAAACCGATGCAGGCCTTCCAACTGCTGCTGTCTTTGCCCGCAAAGGCCGGCATTCCATTGGCCGGTGCCTTTGCCATGAGCCGGCCCAATAATGGCGCGGTCACGCTCTTCACACCGTGCAAAGGCCTGGTCAAATTCGCGGGCATGGCCGACCTCAAAAGCAAACTCAAAGAATGGTTGGCGCAGGCCACTGAAAAAAGTGAGCTGTTGCGCTTCCACTCCATCGAACAACGCCTGCCCTTGGCCGCCGCCGCTGCACTCGATATTTCCACTCAGGAAATCGAAGGCGCGGTATTCGAAGACCAGGAACTCACGCTCAAGCAACAGCAGGAACAAAACCTCAAGGCGATGGCGGACGAGTTGGTCAAGATGCCCACCTTGCAATCAATGCTGGACGAGGTCCTCAAGCACGCGTTGTCCAAGCCATTCCCCAAACTGGACCAGCGGCTGACGCGGCTGAACAGTTTTGTCAGTACGGGTTCTGCGTTTGATCAACGTGGAACGCCCCATGGGATTGCAACGATGTCACTGAGCGAGGCCCTCCTGCATTTTTACCTGACGAATCAGTGGCCGACGGGGGCCTCCAGGGTGTTTACCCATCCCGAGCACGCCACCGGCAGCAATGCCGACAACCAGACCTGGGAAAGCGCGGTAAAAAAAATCGCGCAAGGTTTTACGCCTCACCTGCACAGCCTGCTCGAGACCTTCTGGGACTCGCTCATGAGCAATGGCTTGTCGCGCCGGGCTTTTTTCACCGAGGGCCTGCAAGACACTTTTCACGCAAGGCTGTTAAACCAGCACCAGCAGGGCACTTTGACGACAGAGCAATACCTGCGACTGATGAATGTCAGCCTCCCCCCGGCCACGGTCGATCCCCTTCGCATCGAAAAAGTGCGGTTCACCGCCCCCTTCAAACAATTCGCAGAGCTTGCCTCGACCTTGATGATCGGCGGCGCGAACACGCTGGGTTTCCTGTACAGCCCGTCCCGCGGCATCGAGGCCACAAGCAACCTGCCAGCAGTGAAAAAAATCGCCCTGCAAATGCTCAACAGCGCAGAGCATGAAGACACGCTGCTCAAGTTCATGTCATTGAACGAACGCTGCACGTTTCTTGGACTGGTACTGAACGATCGGGTGATCGTCGGTGAACCCATCGTCGGCCCGGTGTTTGCAGGCGTGATGACTGACATCATTGATAAACAACGGCAAAACCTCAGCCATGCCTTGAGCCGTTACCGTGAAAGCGAAGGCACGCTGGACCCTCATGCCTTGCTCGACAATGCCCTGGACGTCCGGGCATTGATCGATCCCCGCTTGCTGCTGCCTGAAGCCGTGGGACGCTGGAGCACTCGACCGGACCATGGCGTGAATGCGCGGCCGGCCACCGTGCGCGCCGAGTCGGCCAAACAGGAGCTGTCGCTGCTGAGCTCGGTCGAACAGGCGCTTGATCAAGTCCTTGAAAAACACCCGGTCATTCCCACAACAACCCGCACGTTCACCGCGGCGCAAAGCCTCGTCAGTTCATCATTGGCAGGTTTGAAATCGAGTTTTACCCACACACTGTCAACTGCACTGCGCAGTGAATTGAAGCTTCGCGCCGTCTCACGCACCCTGGGTGCGGCGGAACAAGCGATCATCAAAACCGTGCTCGATACGCCTACAAGCGCGGACCGAGCAGCATTGAACGGCTTTTTACCGGAGGTCTTTTCCCTGGCGTTGAAGGCCGGCACCGCGGCAACCCCACTGAAACTGGCCAGCTGTTTTGTCCTGACTGAACGGGGCGGCCTGGATCCGCTGCACTCGGGCAAGGCCATTCTGTGGACGCCGGCACTGGGATTTGAAGCCTTCAAGGCACTGACGCCGCTAAAGGAAGAGCTCGAACGACGCCTTAAAGACAAGAATCATCGTTCCATGCTTCTGGAAAACCTTGGCCGTAGCGAGCGATTGCCAGACAGGGCCTACACACTGGCGCCGCTGCAACAGGTCCATGGGCATTTTCTCGACAATGTGCAAAGGCCCTTTGTTGATCTGGACCAGACCTTCGTCACCCGCGCGCTGACCACCCCGCTCTCCCCCGCGCCGCTGGCCAGTCTGCTGAACCTGGTGGCCCTGCGTGAGCCGATGACCGGGCTAAGTCGCGCGAGCGACATTGCCCAGTCCCTGATCACCCAGCAAAAACTGCCGGCCTGGCTGGCCAAGGCGCCGATCAACGACTTGATCCTGCATGGCGAACTGCTTCAGCAATATCTGCACAACGTCAAAGACGACGAGGACTACCTCACCGGCATCCGATCATTGAAGAAAACTACCCACCATGAACTGGAAAAACAACTCAAGGCCGACACGTTCAACATCAATCCGGACAAGGTCCAGGTCGAGATCAGCGCCAGCCCCTGGTCCGCGTCCAGCAAACAGACCCTGACCGATTTTGCGCTGGCTCACCTCAAGGACCTGGACACTGTCTCGCTCAAACTGACGTCGCTGGACACCACGGTCATTCCGGAGGGCATGGACGAACGCTACATCAAAGACCTGATACGCAACCTGAAACCGGGTGAACATCAGCAGAAAATACTCAGCGCGGCCCTCGCAGACACCGAGGCAAACGCGATTCGCAGGCAACGTTTTTACACGCAACTGCCCTGGCAACTGATGCACCACGCTCACACGGAAAAACTGCAGGAGCGCCTGAGCGAAACCGGGTTCGATCTGATCCGCCAGGTCATGGACATGCCAGACGCCATCGCCCGTGCAGCCGTCGATGGCGCCCACGCGATCATCCGGCCCCTGGAGTTCCTCGGTGTCAGGAGCGGACAAACCGTCAAAGTACCGGGCGTCTACCTGATCGGTTCATCGGCCGACAGCACGGCGCCGCAGGTGCTTGTCGCCCCTCACAGTCCACGGCACGGGATCAAGGAATACCAAAGCGAAACCCAGCTGCTGGCAGAACTGAAGACCCGCGGCGCACTGCTCGACTGGGTGCTCATGAACCTGCCGCAACCCGAGCGGATCTTGCTCGAAACCCGAATGGCAACGCGCAGCAACCGGGCTACAAGAGCCGCACCTGTGGCCACGGGCAATGCCGATACCGAAGTCACGCTGGCGTCCAACCCGATCAAGGGGCACCTGTTCGGGCACTTGTTCCATGAAAATGCCGCGTTGTTGGGTCGGTTGCTCGGTTGTCAGTCCGATAACCAAAAGCAGAGTGCATGGGCAACCATCAAGCACGTTCTGGGCGAGGACCTGCACGAGGCGTATTCATTTTTCATGGGCAAGCTCGCCTACCCCGTCACGGTGTACCACAGCTACCTTGACATCAAACAATCCGCCGAAGACCTGCAAACGCACAAATGGGGTGCGGCCCTCAGAGAATTCATCAGCGGCATTGCTCAACTCGCTTCGTTGCGCCAATCGCTGGACACTCACGCACCGCCGACTTCCACGCCAGCCGAACCGCCACCGGAAAAAACCGATGCCCGCTGCAAATGGCAGGACATCAAGGTGACCGCCCCCGAGCGCACAGGCTTGAAGCGTCATGAAAGCCTCCACATCGACCTGGATTCGCTCAAGCCCGACTCAACGCCCGGGCTCTACGCGCACCCGACGACCAAACAACTTTACGGGCCGGTGGAAGGCAAAGTGTTTCCGGTGACCAAACGCGGCACCCACTGGCGTATTGCCGACTCAAAGGCGCTAGGCCCTTACCTACGGCAAAACGAATCGAAACAATGGGTGCTCGACCGGGATGCACCGAAGCCGCAGTTCGGCCTTCTCCGTCGGCTGGATACTCTGGCAGCGGCTTGGGAGGGCATGAACATCGACGCCCATGGAATGCGACAGATACGACGTTTTTACCCGCACAAGGCTCGGCAGATCGACCAGGCGCTTGACCAGGCAACGAGCTATGCCTGGAACAGCTTTCGAAACCTGCAGTTGCTGAAGAACACCAACGACACGGACACCCCCGTGCATCAACTCATCAAGCGTTTCATTGAAGTGCCTGAGGTGTTGCCGGAGCATGTCGAGAAACTGGAAAAAGTCGTGGGCGACATGTTTACCGCGTTGTTGGACCCTACGCTCAGAAAGGCCAGGTCCGATCGTTTTGTCGTCGGCCGGGTAAACGCTGGCGCCGACAGTACATTCGGCCTCACCATCCCGAATGACACCGAGAAGAAAATCTATCTGGCAGAAAAATTCTTCGATCCCGGTTTCGAGCATTACCGCCAATATCTTACCGACACGGCCTTCCCGATCCACACGCATGCCCGGGCGATAACGCTCCTGCATGAGCTTTCACACCTTGTTTGTAATACCGAGGACATTTCCTACCTTGACCCTGGCAGACCTTTCACCGACCTGATCGGCACGGCCAGCGCGACCGCCACTGATCTCAAGAATGCATTGACCGATGCTCAGGACACCGCACTGTCGATCAAGACACCTTACACACAATTGTTCATGACCCAGGATGCCGACACCGGCGTGTGGGAAGACCCGGGAAGTACGACTTATGAAAACACTGACCGGGTAAAAGCCCAACTTTTGACGTTGACCGGTGCAGAAAACCTGAGCGGTGCTCGCGAGACCTTCAAAAGGAACTCACTGACCCGGCTGGCGGTACAACTTGGAAATGCCGACAGCGTGGCCTGGTTAATCAGTCATCTCGGCCGCGAGTTACACGTCAATACACCTTGAGTCCAGAAAATAAACAGCCGTTTGATGGGTAAATGCCATGACGGCTGTTCTCGCAGACTGCCCTCAAGGTTAGAATGCAGGAAATCAGGATGAGTCAATGACCGACACCCCTCTCTCGCAAGCCCAATATGACGCCATCACCGATGCCGCTGCGCACTGGTGCATGCGTTTGCACGCCACCGACTGCACGGCTGAGGAACGGCAAGCATTCGAACAGTGGCTTGACGCTGATCCACTGCATGCGTTCGAGTACGAGGCCATGCTGGAGATTTGGGATGTCGCGGGAGATTTGCCTCGTCCCGAAGCCGTCATGCCCGTCGCTCGCCTCCAACCCACAACGCCTTGGCGCACGTTCGGCATCGCTGCCGCCGTGTGTGCCCTGGCGCTGCCACTGGCGGCTTTTAGCGGGTGGAACCTGGGCTGGATTCCCAACTCGTACCAGCATTTCGAAGCCAGCAATACGGTCCGTCAGGTCACATTGAGCGATGGCACCCAGGTCGAACTGAACCTTGGCACCGAGCTGACCTACAGCAATTACAAGGATCAGCGCCGCGTCAGCCTGGAAAAAGGCGAAGCCTTCTTCAAAGTCAGCCACGACGCGAACCACCCGTTTATCGTTCGGGCGGCGGAAGGCAGAATCCGGGTCACCGGCACCCAGTTCAATGTCTGGATGTACGAGGATCAGGTGCGCGTCAACCTGATCGAAGGTTCGGTTCTGGTCAGCAGCAACAATGACCTGCCAGGTGATGGCCTGCGGCTTGAGCCGTCGATGCAGGCGCGCTACAAACACGGCGACTTCACGCCGCAAATCAGCCAGACCTACGCCAACGACAGCTCGCTGGCCTGGCGTCACGGCAAACTGGTGCTCGATAACCTGGCGTTGTCCGAAGCCCTGCCATTGATCAATCGTTACCTGAACACCCCGGTGATGGTCGCCGACAGCAGCACCGGCTCAATCCGCCTCGGTGGCATCTACAACATCAAGGAACTCAACAGCCTTGTGGCGACGCTGCCCAAGGTGTTGCCGGTCTACCTGACCCGCAACAAGGAAGGCAATCCGGTCCTCAATTCCATGCCGCAGCAACCGCCTAAAAGCTGAAGGCCGCAACCCTTGCGGGGTGCGGCCTTCTTTCTGAACGCAAACTCTGTTCGATTTACTGTTTGGCTACCTTCGCGGCTTTTTCATCCTGCTCGCGTATTGTCTGTGTCTGGTACTGCGGGTCCGAAGTGATCTGCTGTTCGGTGAACGGCAACACACTCAACTGTTTCTTCGAGAAGGCCAACGTCTGGTCATTGGCGTGCTTTGAGGCCGGGTCGCTGGACAACGAAAACGCCAACAGCCCTTTGGCCTGCGGTCCCTTGTCGTCGAACGTCACCACTTGCAAATAGCTGGTGCCACTGACCACTTCGCGTTTGCCGTCGGTTCTCGGCACGCTCTGAATCGCGTTATACACGCCCAGGGTGCCCGGTCCGCCGTGAATCGGCGTCTGCTGGCCACCGCTGCTGACCACCTGGATATCGCCCCAGCGGCTGTCCGTCTTGAGCCCCGATGTGTTGACCGATTCCACCGACGCCAGCATCGCCTCGCGCACAGCCTTGGCAACTTCCACCCGCTCGACCGCCAGGCCGCGAGGCGTGTGTTGCGGGTCTTTCGGGTCAAACACCACACGCCAGACATCGGGCGCTTCCTGTAGCGCTTCCATGACATTCTGGAAATGTACGAATCCCACGCCGCTGTCCAGGTTCGCGCTGCGGTCCCAGGCTTTCAGACTGGCACACAGCGGCGTGAGCGTCGGCGCATCGGCGCCCAGGTCTTCAGCGCAGAATTTCAACAAATCAGGCATCACTTGAGTCGCCTGGTACACCTGATCGTCCATCACCATCTGTTGCAGATCGGTCGCGGCAATCGGGCCAGTCTTGTTCAGTGTGGCCAGGCGATCCAGGGCAAAACGTGAGCGCAGGCCCAACGGCTGGCTGTCCTGGCTGATCAGTGGCGAGAAACCGGTGAGCGGTTGTGCCGGGTTGGCCATCCACGCCGAATCGTTGGAGTGCTGCACAAAGTCCTTGCGCAGCAACTGCGGTAATGTGTCCGAGGCATAAATGCCTTTTTGCGCCGCCGCCGGGTCGATGTCCCATGCACAAGCGCTGTTGGAACCGTCGAGCACGATCATCTGCAACCCGGCCCGTGGATCGCTGCACGCGGCCAGTTTGTCGACACTGACGTTCGGCACCACCGACAGGTTCATGTACAGCGTCTGCCCCTGATCGTCCGCCGCCAGGGTGTTGACCCACGGGATGCCCTGGATCTTGTGAACCGATGCCTGCAATTCCTTGAGGCTGACCGCACGATTCATCGCGTACCACTGCTGCAACACCCGGTCGTTATCGAGGTTGGCATCGCGCAGGCTGTAGGCGAACTGGTTATCCCAGTCCAGTTTTCCCGGCCATTGCACGATTGGGCCGAATTGCGAGCTGTAGATCACGCGAGAGACCGCCCGGGTCTGTCCGTCAGGCTGTTTCACCTTAACGGTCACGGTCTGCTGCTTCATCGGCAGCGATTTGCCGTCGAGCAAATAGCGGGTCGGGTCCTTCGGATCGAGTTGCAGGCGATACAGGGTGAAATGCTTGGACGAGTCCACGGTGTGGGTCCAGGCCAGGTGTTGGTTGAAGCCGATGTTGATCATCGGCAGACCGGGCAGCGCGGCGCCCATCACATCGAGTTTACCGGGGATGGTCAGGTGCATCTGGTAGAAGCGCATCCCGCCGACCCACGGAAAATGCGGGTTGGCCAACAACATGCCACGGCCATTGAAGGAGCGTTCACTGCCCACCGCGACTGCGTTGCTGCCGCGATCCAGCGCGAAGCGTTGAATGCGCGCAGCGGCTAGCTGGAACTGCGCCGAGGCCTGCGTATTCTGCGCGACCGCTTTGGGCGGCGTGGCACCGGCCAGCGCTTCGGCAAACTGCCCGACGCCGCCTTCGACCAACAGCCGCCGGGTCAACTTGACCAGGTCCTGCGCGGTGATGTCCCGCACCCATTCGCCCTGGCATTGCTGCGGCAAACCTTGTGCGCGACGTTCCGCCAGCGAGCGGTTGTAACCCGCCACATACCCTTCAATGAGGTCGCGGACTTCCGGGGTCTGCGCCTGCCAGAACGCAGCGACGGCTTGCGGCCTATTCAACCAGTTGAAAAACACATCGCTGACCTGATTTTCGCGCTCTTCGACCGTGAACTGCTCCGGGCCGAAATAACGTGAACGCTCGCCGTTCACCGTGGTGATCTCATTGGCCAGCAGGCACAGATTGTCCTGCGCGTACGCGTAGCCGATGCCGTAGCCGAGGCCACGTTCGTTGTCGGCACGAATATGCGGCACGCCGAAGCTGGTCCGGCGGATATCGGCCGTCGCCGAAGCATCCGGCTGGCTGCGCGCGTGTGCCGCAAGACTCAAGCCCACCAACACGGCGGCAAGGCTCAATCGGGTTAACTGCCTGGTAATAATCACACTCGCTCCTGATGCCTTTATCCTGTAGGAGCGAGCCTGCTCGCGATGGACGTCAGGTCGGCGCGTTCATCCAGGAAATACGCGCAATCGTTAACGTCCATCGCGAGCAGGCTCGCTCCTACAGGAACGAAATCCATGACAAAAATTTAGGCCGCCGGAGGGCGTTTCTGCGGGGGTTTACAAGCTTCTGACGTGATGGCAACAAAATTTCTACATCTGATCCTTCATGATTTGGGTGGCTCGTACGTCTTATTGAGTAAGAGCACCCAACACATCTTTCCGGTTCAGGCTCTGAAAAGGAGATTTTGCATGTACAACTCGCAACTGCCAACGGACGGTAGCGCTGCGCCAATGGGCACTTCCATGGGCTCGGGCCTGTTCAATCCGCGTACTGAACGACACAGCAACGAACGGATCCGGGTACTGCTCAAGAGCTTCGGCCTTCGCACCAGCCTGATCCGCCTGAAAGTCATCGACGCCTTGCTGACCGCCGCCGAAAGCGATCGCAGCCTGGGTGTGCGCGGCGTCCACAGTCACCTGCTGGACCTGGATATTCCGCTGTCCTTTCTCAGTGTGCGCGAAGTGTTGAAACGCTTGTGCAGCGAAGGCGTGATCACCCTGAACCCGGACAAAAGCTACAGCTTGCACCCACAGGCGTTCGCCGCATTGCACGGCGAATAACCTGCCCGTGGTGCGTCGCTCAGGGCTTGACCTTGCGACGCATCACGCCATTGATCACCACCACGATCACCGCCACGCCAATAGCGATGTACTGGAACAGTTTTTCGCTGATGACCCCGGCATTCTGCAAATACGAAAGGCCAAACATGATCCCCAGCACCACCAGGGAGATCAGAATCGAGTATTTCAAACGTTGCGACTGGGTCATTGCCCTTTTCCTTAAACAAAAAGCTAAAACGTAAGGCGAACCTGAAAATGTATCGGGTTTGTATCCGAATGCATGCCAAGCCACTACCGTTTTCCGGGGATGGGGCGCTGCAAACGGGGTCTCATGTTACAGCCGATGAAGCCTTTTGGCTTCATAGCGGCGATAACCATGAGGATTTTGAAATGTTCCGTCGAATCACACTGCTGATTCCCCTGCTGGCCATACTTTCCCTGAGCGGCTGCATTATTTTCCCCCACGGCGGATGGCACGGCGGCCACCATTACGACGGCCGTGGCGGACCGGGTTACTACCAACACCGTTAGGATTTTTCAGCGGCCTGAATGCTCTTTGACAAAGCCATTTCCCGGCTGCGCGCAAAGCTCAACCATCCAGTCGACAAACACCCGTACCCGCCGCGACAGCTGACGGTGAGGAGGATAGAGCGCCGCCAACGGCATCCCCGGTGGCGGCACCTCCCTCAGCACCTCGACCAGATTGCCCTCCTTCAATTGCCTGGCTACGTGATAGTACGGGGTCTGGACCAATCCATACCCCGCCTCACACGCCGCCAGATAACCGTCGGCACTGTTGACCGCCACATGTTTGGACAGATTGATCGGTTGTATCTGGCCATCGACCACAAACTCCAGTCCGAAACGTTTGCCGCTGTGGCTGGAAACGTACTCCACCATTTCATGCCCCTCCAGATCGGCCAGGCACTGCGGCGTCCCGTGGCGTTGCAGATAACCGGGGCTGGCGCAGGTGACCTGATCCAGCATGACCAGCGGTCGCGCCACCAGAGAGTCGTCCAGTGACGAACCGCCCCGGAGCACGCAATCGACGCCTTCGCGAATCAGGTCCACGGGCCGGTCATTCAAACCGATTTCCAGCTCGATCAAGGGATAACGGGCCGTGAACTGCGGCAAGGCCGGGATCACGATCAGTCGCCCCACCCCTGCGGGCATGTCCACGCGCAACAAACCTTTGGGGTTTTGACGCGCGGCGGAGAACACCGCTTCGGTTTCCTCCAGATCCGCCAGCAAACGCACGCAACGCGGGTAATACGCTGCCCCGTCGAGCGTCAGGCTGATCTGCCGCGTGGTGCGTTGCAGCAACTGCACGCCCAGATGCGCCTCAAGCTGTTTGATCAGAATGGTCACCGAGGCGCGGGGCAATTGCAGGCTGTCTGCCGCTTTGGCAAAGCCTCCCAGCTCGACGATCCGGGTGAATACGCGCATGGCGTTGAATCGATCCATTGTGCAGTCGTACCGGCTGATTATTTAGAAATTACTAATAGTGATAGCAGTTTTAGCTGGTTTATCTGGATTCTGTCGAGGTTAACAATGGGATTCACATTCACAGGGAGCTGATTTCATGCAAACACGTCAATTGGGTAAAAACGGTCCGCAGGTCAGCGCGATCGGTCTGGGCTGCATGGGCATGACCGATTTCTACACCACCGGCACGGACACCCGGGAAGCCACGGCCACCCTGCATCGTGCGCTGGAACTGGGCATCAACCTGCTCGACACCGCCGACATGTACGGCCCGCACACCAACGAAGAACTGATCGGCAAAGCCATCGCCGGCAAGCGTGATCAAGTGTTTCTGGCAAGCAAGTTCGGCATCGTCCGCGATCCGGCGAACCCGTCCGCCCGAGGGGTCGACGGACGCCCGGAATACATCCGCGCCTCTATCGATGGCACCCTCAAGCGGCTCGGCGTCGAAACCCTCGACTTGTACTACCAGCACCGCATCGACCCGCAAGTGGCCATCGAGGAAACCGTCGGCGCCATGGCCGAACTGGTCAAGGCCGGCAAGGTGCGTTACCTGGGCTTGAGCGAAGCCTCGGCCACAACGCTGGAGCGGGCGCACCAGGTTCATCCGATCAGCGCGCTGCAAAGCGAATATTCGTTATGGAGCCGGGATCAGGAAGACAACGGCTGCCTGGCCGCGTGCCAGCGACTGGGCATTGCCTTTGTCCCTTACAGCCCGCTGGGTCGGGGCTTTCTGACGGGCGCACTGAAAAGCCCGGACGACTTTGCGGCAGACGACTACCGTCGGTTCAGCCCGCGTTTTCAGGGTGACAACTTCGCGAAAAACCTGCTGCTGGTGCGGCAAGTGCAGGACCTGGCGGCGGAAAAAGGCGTGACGGCGGGTCAACTCGCATTGGCGTGGGTGCTGGCCCAGGGTGATTACGTGATCCCGATCCCCGGGACCAAACAGCGTAAATACCTGGAAGAAAACGTGGCAGCGCTGGAAATCAAACTTGGCCGCGAAGAGTTGCACGCGCTGGAAGCGATCTTCCCGGCGAATGCCACCGCCGGCTTGCGTTACCCGGAAGAAATCCTGAAGTTGCTCGACCGTTAACCTGCGTCCGGCCCGTTCAATTGCCTGAACGGGCCGGCGCAATCCCGCCGTCCGTCACCTCCCTCCGTTCTTGTACGATCGTACCTAAAGCTCAACTTGAGCCAGCCGATAGCCCTTTGAAGCGTCCAGTTTCATACCGATACCCACAATAAGATCGCTGCTCAAAAGGACCCGGCCCCATGCCCGCATTCCGCACTATTCAGGCTCGCTACACGCTGTTTCTGGTCCTGTTCATTCTGCTGCTGTCCATTCTCACCGTGGTTGGCATCAGCCAACTGGTCGCGCCAAAGCTGCGCCACACCGAAGAACAAGTCGCGCTCAATCGCATCGCCGAAGTCGCCGAACAAATCCAGGGCGAACTGAACAAGGTTCAGGCGCAACAGCGCAGTATCACCCAGACCATCCCCTTGCTCGACAGCGCCGCCATCGACACGGTCCTGCCGGGGCTGGTCGATCAGTACGGCGAACTGAAAGTCTTCGGTGGCGGCATCTGGCCCCTGCCCGGCCAGCGTGAAGCAGGGCGCAACAAGTTCAGCACGTTCTGGCATCGTGATGCCTCGGGCAAACTGGCGGTCAATACCTTCTGGAACAGCGACGCCGCGCCTAACTATTACGACCAGAGCTGGTACAAGGGCGGCATGCAAACCCCACGCGGGCAATGCGCCTGGGCAGCGGCCTATAAAGATGACGCCAGCGCCGAGCCGCGCACCAACTGCGCCATGGCGATCCAGAAAAACGGCGCCGCCTACGGCGTGTCGACCATCGACGTGACCCTGGGTTTTTTCAACGAGCTGGTGGCGCGCAAGGAAAAAGACCTCGGTGCCGAAATGCTCATCGTCGAGGCCGACGGCAAGATCATCAGCAACAGCTCACGCATCAGCGGACCGATCGTACTGAAGAACATCAGCGAACTGGCCGGCAACTCACCTTTCGCCAGCCAGGTGAAGGCCGGCCTGCAAAACCGTGATCAGGCGCAGCGCGTCGAGTTCGACAACAAAGGCGAAGCCAGCACCTTCTTCATGCGCCCTATCGAAGGCACGCCGTGGTTCCTCGCCACCGCCCTGCCGACCAAGCTGATCACCGCCCAGCGCGACGATGTGCTCAGCACACTGAGCCTGCTGCAAATCCCGATGGTGATCCTGCTGGTGCTGCTGCAAATCTATGCGATCCGCCAACTGATCCAGCGCATGAAAGCCCTGAAGGCCAATATCGACGCACTGTCCGCCGGTGACGCCGACCTGACCAAACGCATCACCATTCGTGCCGAAGACGAGCTGGGCGCCATTGGCCACTCGGTCAACGCGTTCATCGCTTACCTGCAAAACATGATCGGCGAAGTCACCCAGGCCACGGGCGCCATGGCCTCCAGCCTCGACAACCTGCAACGCACCTCTGCGCATACCAGCCAGATTCTGGTGCGCCACGCTTCGGAAACCGATCAGACCGTCACCGCCATTACCGAAATGAGTTCGACTGCCGAAAGCGTGGCGCAGAACGCGGCTGAAACCGCTGCTTTCACTCAACGCGCCAACGAAAACGCCGACCGTTCGCGGGTCGTGGTGGGCGAAGCGTCCAGCAGTGTGATTGCGTTGATCGACGAAGTGGCCAGCGCCACCCATAAAGTCGAAAGCATGCAGCAAGACGCCCAGCGCATCACCGAAATCCTCGGGGTGATCGGCGCCATCGCCGGCCAGACCAACCTGCTGGCCCTTAACGCGGCCATTGAAGCGGCGCGTGCCGGCGAGCAAGGTCGCGGTTTTGCGGTGGTGGCCGACGAAGTCCGCGCCCTCGCCGCCCGCACCCAGGCCAGCACCTCGGAAATCAACGAGATGCTCACCCGCCTGACCCAAGGCGTCAGTTCGTCGGTCAGCGCCATGGAAAACACCCAGGCCAGCTGCCAGTCAGCGGCCGATGCCACGGCGCGGGTCAACACCGGGCTGGACGAAATGGCCGGTTCCGTCAGCCACATCAACAGCCTCAGCACCCAGATCGCCACCGCCGCCGAACAGCAAAGTGCGGTGACGGAGGAGATCAACCGCAGCATGGTGCAGATCCGCCACATGGTGGATGAACTGGTGAAAAGCGGTCAGGCCAGTGAGCTCAATACCCGGCAGTTGCTGGAAGCCAATAGCCGCGTGAGTGCGATTATGGGGCGGTTCAAAGTCCGCTGATTGGCTGAAGGCTTTTGTGTGCATATCCATTGTTTTGGTGATGGCTGATATGGGTTTCGCCCTTACGGCGAGTCACTTGGAAGAGCCCCAAGTAACCAAGGGCTCTTGCCCCTTTCGTTCGGTGCCTCGCCTAGGCTCGGCATGCCCTCGCTCCGGTCCTGCTCCGTGGGCCCGCCGCCATCGGCCATCCATGGCCGGGGGCGGCTAACCCGGCATCCATGCCGGGTTACCCACTACGCAGAACCTCCACTCGGCCTCTCGAGGGGGCGTGCACCTCAAGATCAAAAGCTGAAGGCGAGCTAACGCTCGGCCTGATGAGTGGTGAGAAGCAAAAGCAAACGCGATTCCCTGTAGGAGCGAGGCTTGCCCGCGAAAAACGACCGGACAACGCGTTCATTCAGACAGCCCGCGTTATCGTTGGCGTCCATCGCCAGCAAGCTGGCTCCTACAAGGGAAATGCATATGCATTTGGATAAATACGATCAACTGTAGGAGCCGGCTTGCCGGCGAAAAACGTCTAGGCGACGCGTTCATTCAGACAGCCCGCGTTATCGTTGACGTCCATCGCCAGCAAGCTGGCTCCTACAAGGGAAATGCACATGCGTTTGGATAAATACGATCAACTGTAGGAGCCGGCTTGCTGCGGGCGGCGTTCCGACGATGGCATCCGTCCAGTCAACCAATATGCTGGATGACCCACCGCCATCGCCAGCAAGCCGGCTCCTACAAGGATTGGCGTTTGCTTTTGATCTTCACCACTCATCAGGCCGAGCGTTAGCTCGCCTTCAGCTCTTGATCTTGAGGTACACGCCCCCTCGAGAGGCCGAGCGCAGGTTCTGCGCAGTGGGCAACCCGGCATGGATGCCGGGTTAGCCGCGCACGGCCAGGGATGGCCGATCGCGGCGGGCCCACGGAGCAGGACCGGAGCGAGGGCATGGCGAGCCTTAGCGAGCCACCGAACGAAAGGGGCAAAAGCGCTTGGTTACTTGGCGCTTCTCCAAGTGACTCGCCGTAAGGGCGAAACCCATATCCGCCATCACCAAACCAATGGATATGTACACCAACCAAACCCCGTGCAACCCAGAATCCCCCACAACCCCAGCATTAATTCGAAACAATCTCGTCGCTCTTAACCGGCTAAAGTAGTCAAAATGCCTCTTTTTTTGACCGCCATCCGAGTCGAGATCCCTCCATGCGAACCCATCTGCGTCTGGTCGCCCTGAGCGCCCTGTTCATTTCGTCCCTGGCCCAGGCCGCCGACCTCATCCCCATCGAGGTTCACCGCGACGCCAACTGCGGCTGCTGCAAAAAGTGGATCAGCCACCTGGAGGCCAATGGCTTCAAGGTCGAGGATCACGTCGAAGCCAACATGAGCGAATTCAAGCAACAGCACGGCGTGCCGCCACGTCTCGCTTCCTGCCACACCGGTTTGATCAACGGCAAATTCGTCGAAGGCCATGTCCCGGCCGATCAGGTGCTGGCCTTGAGCAAGCGTGACGATCTATTGGGCGTGGCCGCACCCGGCATGCCGATGGGTTCGCCCGGCATGGAAATGGACGGCATGAGCGACGCCTATCAGGTGATCGGCCTGAAAAAGGACGGCGCTGACGTGGTGGTGGCGGACTACCCCGCCGCCCATTGATGTCTGCGGCGTACATCGGGCTGTTTTTCGCCGCATTCGGTGCGGCGACCCTGCTGCCGTTGCAGTCCGAAGCGGTCCTGGTGGGGCTGCTGCTCAGCGAGCAGTACTGGCTCTGGTCGCTGCTGGCAGTTGCGACGCTGGGCAATGTGCTCGGCTCGCTGCTGAACTGGTGGTTGGGTCGCGGTATCGAGCGGTTCCGCGACCGGCGCTGGTTTCCGGTCAGCCCACGCCATCTGGACAAGGCCCGCATTCATTATCAGCGCTACGGTCATTGGTCGTTGCTGTTGAGTTGGGTGCCTGTCATCGGTGATCCCCTGACGCTGGTCGCCGGCGTCATGCGCGAACCGCTGGGGCGCTTCCTGCTGATCGTGACACTCGCCAAAGGCGCCCGTTACGGCGTGCTGGCCCTGGCGACTTTGGGCTGGATCGGTTGAACCATCACCCGCCGCGATGGCCTGTGCTTAATGCCGCCCTAATCATTCCGATCCAGCATCGCCGATTTCCTCTGGAGTCCACCCATGCCCCTCGCACGCTCCCGCTGGCTTCCGAGCCTGCTGCTGACCGCCGCACTGCCGGCCATCGCGGCCGACGGCCCGGAATATGGCCCCGAACTGCAAGGCTTCGAATACCCCTATACGCTCAAGCATTTCGCCTTTGAATCCCAGGGCCAGTCCCTGCAAATGGGCTACATGGACGTCGCCGCGCACGGCAAGGCCAACGGGCGCAGCATCGTGCTGATGCATGGCAAGAATTTCTGCGGCGCAACCTGGGACACGTCGATCAAGGCCTTGAGCGACGCCGGTTACCGGGTCATCGCGCCGGACCAGATCGGTTTCTGCACCTCCAGCAAACCGGACAATTATCAGTACAGCTTCCAGCAACTGGCGGCCAACACCCAACAACTGCTCAAAGCCCTCGGCATCCAGAAAGCCAGCCTGCTCGGGCATTCCACGGGCGGCATGCTCGCCACCCGCTATGCGCTGCAATATCCCGAGCAGGTCGAACAACTGGCGATGGTCAACCCAATCGGTCTTGAAGACTGGAAAGCCCTCGGCGTGCCGTATCGCACGGTGGATCAATGGTACGAGCGTGAGCTCAAGGTGACGGCGCAAGGCATTCACGACTATCAGCGCAGCACTTATTACGACGGCCGCTGGAAACCCGAATTCGACCGCTGGGTAGACATGTACGCAGGCATGGCCAAAGGCCCGGGCAAAACCCGGGTGGCGTGGAACTCGGCACTTATTTACGACATGATCTTCACCCAGCCGGTGTACTACGAATTCAAGGACCTGAAGGTGCCGACGCTGCTGCTGATCGGCACTGCCGACTCCACGGCCATCAACAAGGACATCGCCTCACCCGAGGTCAAAGCGAAAATCGGTCACTACGACGTACTCGGCAAACAGGTGGCGAAACTGATTCCTCACTCGACGCTGGTCGAATTCCCCGGCATGGGCCACGCGCCGCAAATGGAAGAACCGGCAAAATTCCACCAGGCCCTGCTCGCCTGGCTGAACAATTCCAACCCCGTTCATTGATGAGGTAAGGCGGATGGCTGTGCAGATTGCGGTACTCGATGACTGGCAGGATGTGGCGCGGCAGGTGGTTGACTGGTCGGCGCTGGACGCCATCGGCCAGGTGAGTTTCATCCATGACTATCCGGCGGATAACGAAACGCTGGCAGCACGCCTGGCCGGGTTTGAAGTGATCTGCGTAATGCGCGAGCGCACCCGCTTCGATGAAGACCTGCTGCGTCGGCTACCGACCCTCAAACTGCTGGTCACCGGCGGCATGCGCAACGCTGCCCTCGACCTGAAAGCCGCTGCCGCGCTTGGCATTCAGGTCAGCGGCACCGACAGTTATAAACACGCCGCGCCGGAACTGACCTGGGCGCTGATCATGGCCGCCACCCGCAACCTGGTCGTGGAAGCCAACGCCTTGCGCGCAGGGAAATGGCAACAGGGGCTGGGTGGCGACCTGCACGGCAAGACCCTGGCGATTCTCGGTTTGGGCAGCATTGGCCAGCGAGTCGCCCAGTTCGGCCAGGTGTTCGGCATGCGGGTAATCGCCTGGAGCGAAAACCTCACAGCCGAACGCGCCGCCGAAGTGGGCGTGACCTACGTCAGCAAGCAGGCGTTGTTCGAACAGGCCGACGTGTTGTCGGTGCATCTGGTGCTCAGCGACCGCAGCCGCGGCCTGGTCGACGCGCAAGCGCTGGACTGGATGAAACCCACCGCACTGCTGGTCAACACGGCTCGCGGGCCGATTGTCGATGAGGCGGCGCTGATCAAGGCACTGCAAAAACGACGGCTGGCCGGTGCGGCGCTGGACGTGTTCGAGCAGGAACCCTTGCCGGCTCATCACCCGTTCAGGACGCTGGAGAATGTGCTGGCGACGCCGCATGTCGGGTACGTCAGCCAGCAGAATTACCATCAGTTCTTTTCGCAAATGATCGAGGACATTCAGGCCTGGTCAGCTGGAGAGCCGATCCGGTTGCTCAGCTGAGACCCGGTCATCGTTCATCGCCGGCTTGCCGGCGATTGCTCGCACCACAGATCTAACTGGCCTTCACCGCGACAAACGCCGCCGTCACATAAAGCACCGTCACCACGTCCTTGCCCCGCAATTCGGGCTCAGCGGCGATCAGCACGCGAATTCGCCCATCCACCTTCGCCCTTCCTGCACTGATAAAGCCGCGACAAAACGGGTGGACACCCAGATCGACCACGGACCTGTGTGCGCGTGCCTTGAAAAGACCGCCAGAAAGAAATGAATAATTGTTCACCCTGCGGTGTTCATGACAGCGAAGACTCATCATTTCGGCCTGCGGGATAACACCTTGCGTGCATGTTGCCGGGGCGTGGTTGAACTGAAACGAATAAACCAGTGGAGATCATCCATGAATACCCGTCTTACTGTTTTTACCGTTCAGCTACTGCTCGCCTTTGCGTTGTCCGCTACCCTTGCATTGGCCAATGGTGAAGATGACGCACCGGCCAGGCCCAACTGCCCGAAAGGCCAGGTCTTCGACTCCAGGTCGCAAAAATGCGTGAGGCAGACCAGCGGCGAGGTATCCGATGCCGACCGAACCGATTACGCCTATCGGCTGGCAAAGGACGGTCGCTACGAGGAAGCCCTGGCACTGCTCGACACGCTGAAAGAACCCGACACCGCCAAGGCGCTCAACTATCGCGGCTACGCTACGCGTAAACTGGGGCGCACCGACGAGGGCATCGGTTACTACCTGCAATCGGTCAAACTCGACCCGCAATACGCGCAAGTCCGCGAGTACCTCGGCGAAGCGTATGTGATCAAGGGTCGGCTGGATCTCGCCCAGGAGCAGTTGCAGCAGATAAAATCGATCTGCGGCAGCACCTGCGAAGAATACCGGGACCTGGCTGAAGCCATTAACGATTCATCGAAAACCTGACAGGACGGAGGTCGCCATCGCCAGCGATCAGGCAATACGGGCAGAGCTGGGCCAGCACCTGGCGCGGTTATGGCGCTACGGCCTGCTGCTGTCCCGGCAGCGGCATGTCGCCGAAGACCTGGTGCAGGCCACCTGCGTGCGGGCGCTGGAGTGTGCCGGGCAATTTGTCCCCGGCAGCCGCCTGGACCGCTGGCTGCTGAGCATTCTGCATTCGATCTGGCTCAACGAAGTGCGTTCGCGCCGAGTGCGTCAGGGCCAGGGGCTGGTGGATGCCGACAACGCCTTGTCGTTCGACGGTGAATACGCCGCGCAAACCCACGTGCTCGCCACGCAGGTGATTCGGCGCGTCGATGCGCTGCCTGAAGCGCAACGCGAAACGGTATTTCTGGCCTACGTGGAGGGCCTGTCCTATCGCGAAGTCGCCGAAGTCCTGGACGTGCCCATCGGCACGGTCATGAGCCGCCTGGCCGCGGCGCGGGCGAAACTGGCCGAGTACCCGCCCTTGCACGCGGTGTCGAACCCTTCCACAGGAGAACGTCGATGAACGATCACACGATGCCTACGGACGAGCAACTGGTGGCCTACCTCGACGACCAACTCGATAGCGATCAGCGCAGCCGCATCGACGCAGTCATCGCCGAAGACTCGATGCTCAACCTGCGCCTTCAATGGCTGGCCCGCAGCAGCCTGCCGTTCAAGGCCGCCTACGACGAACTGGCGCAACAGGCGCCCGTGGACCGCCTGCAAGCGATGCTCGACACCTTGCCCTCGCCTGCCCGGCCCGCGATAAATCGGCGCCGGTTCCTCGCGGCGGCAGCCGGCCTGGTGTTGAGCGGCGTGCTCGCGGACCGGTTGTTCCTTGGCTGGCAGGCGAGCCAGCACAAATCCAGCTGGCGAGGGCTGGTGGCGGACTACATGTCGATGTACGTGCCGCAAACCCTGGAACACTTGCCCAGCGACGAAGCCACTCAGCGCGCGCAATTGCACACCATCGACGCACGCCTGGGGCTGCGCCTTTTGCCGGCTCAACTGAGCCTGCCACGCGTTGAGCTCAAACGCGCACAAATCCTCGAATACGACGGCATGCCCATCGCCCAGATTACGTATCTGGACCCGGCGCACGGCCCCATGGCGTTGTGCGTCACCCGCTCAAACAGTGGCAGTCGCCACTTCGCCCACGAGCGTCGGCACGGAATGAACGTGGTGTATTGGGCGGACATGGAACATGCGTGGATGCTGATCGGGCACAACCCGGCGTCGGAGCTGGAGGAAATGGCGAAGTTGATTAAAAGCCGGCTCAGCGCGTGACCTGTAGGAGCCGGCTTGCTGGCGATGGGGCCATCAGACATTGCGTTGAATTCAAGGACGCCATCGCCGGCAAGCCGGCTCCTACACAGTTTTTTCGGCGGTCATCAGGCCGGGATCGGTAACCACAAACGGAACCGTGCGCCGCCCAGCGGAGACGGTTCGACAGTGAGCGTGCCGCCCTGTGCCTCCAGCGCCCGCCGACTGATCGCCAATCCCAGGCCAAAGCCACCCGTCGCCCGATCGCGACTGCGATCCAGTCGATAAAACGGCTCGAAAATCCGCTCGCGTTCGTCATCGGGAATGCCGATCCCATCGTCATCGACCCAGATTTCACACCCCTTGGCACAGACCTGAACCCCGATCTGAATACGCTTCTCGCAGTAGCGCATCGCGTTGCGCAGCAGGTTCTGAATCGCCCGGGCAGTCAGCCGTGGATCGAGTGTGAAGCGTTCGAGCTGGCCGTGAAGCAGCACGTCGATCACGATTTCAGGGGACTCCAGCTCCTCATCGACACTGCCCAGAATGCTGTCGATGAACTCATCCAGCGACACTTCCACCTGTTCCGGTAGCCGGGCCGGATTTTGCAAGCGGCTATAGGACAGCAGCTCCAGCACCAACTCATCCAGTTCACGTATGTGCGCGACCAGCCCTTGCAGGCGCTCCCGACTGGCAGCCGGCAAATCGTCGGACAGTGCCAGCGCAAGGCCAAAATCCAGGCGGGTCAGCGGTGTACGCAGTTCGTGAGAAACCGCGTTGAGCAAATCCCGCTGCTGGTTCAGCAGGTTTTCGATATCGCCGGCCATGGTGTCGAAAACGTTGGCCAGGCTACCGATGTTGGAGTGGGTGGGGATCTGGGTTCGCTCGCTCAAATGCCCCTTGCCGAAGCGTTCAGCCGTGCCTTTTAGCCGCTCCAGGTCGCGCCAGTGCGGGCGCAGCCACAGCAACAGGCACGCGAGCATGGTCGCGCCGATCAGCACGTTGATGCTCCAGTACAGCAAATTCACGTCCAGCGGGTCCGGCGGCACGACCATTTGCACGACGGTTTGCGAGTTCAACGGTGCCACCGCCAGCGTGCGCCAGCCCCAGTCGCCGATGCGCACGACATTCTCGCCACGCTGCAAACGTTTCTGTTCCGCCAGGGTCAGGCCGTCATCGTCATTGCGGCTGAGGACGATGTGCAGCGGGTTGAATTCCTTGTCCATCTCGGCCGCCAACGCTGGCCACTGCGTTTCGGGCACGGCGTGAAACTGCTTGACGATCAGCGACTGCAACCCGCGCGAGTAATCGAGGTTGTAGGTGACAAAGCGCTCCTGGAAGACCTTGATCACCACGTCCGGCACCAGATAGATCGCCGCGCTGTACGAAATGATCGTCACCAGGTACAGGCGAAAGAGGATTCTGAACATCGCCTCAGCATTCCCACTCGGAACGGCTGAACAGGTAACCCTTGCCCCACACGGTCTTGATCTTGCGCGCCTCGCCGGCATGGTCGTCGAATTTGCGCCGCAGCTTGGAAATCGCCACGTCCACCGAGCGGTCGGTGCCGTTGAATTCGATGCCGCGCAGGCGTTGCAGAATCTGGTCGCGGCTCAACACTTCGCCGGCATGTCGGGCCAGCACCACCAACAAGTTGTATTCGCCGCTGGACAGCTCGACCAGTTGTTCACGCCAGGTCACGGTGCGTTCGGACAGGTCGATGCACAAATTGCCCATGAGGATGCGGTCGTTGGCAGTCTGCGGTTCGCTGAGACTGCTGCGGCGCAACAGCGTACGAACGCGGGCCAGCAACACGCGGGGTTCGCAGGGTTTGGTGACGTAGTCATCGGCGCCCATTTCCAGGCCCAGCACCTGATCGTGGCTGTCGTCGCGGGCGGTGAGCATCAGGATCGGCAGCGTGGCCGAATCCGCGCGCAACAAGCGACAGACTTGCAGGCCGTCGAGCCCCGGCAACATCAGGTCGAGGATCACCAGGTCCGGCGGATTGACCCGCGCACGCTCGCGCACGTGGTCACCGCGGCTGATCACGCTGACGGAGTAGCCGTTGCGTTCCAGGTAGCTGGAAATCAACTCGGAGAGCGCGGTGTCGTCTTCGACCAGGAGGATGTTGGGCATGGGTGTTTCCAGAGAGTGCAGTGGCGGCTGTTATGCCGCCATCGCTAGCAGGCTAGCTCCCACAGGGGTTCAGTGGTGTTCACAATGTTTGTGTCCACATGAGATCCCTTGTGGGAGCTAGCCTGCTAGCGATGGCGGTCTGACAGGCGCAATAAATTTCAAGCCGTGAAGGATATACGCCCTCACCCGTGCCTGAGCAAAACCATTACACAATTTCACACAGCACCAACAAAGCTTCACCGCTACCCTCGTCGCCTCCCCGTAGGATGCGGGAGTTCATTATTGGGGTATTTACATGTCAAAGAACCTGCTTGCCAAGCTCAGCCTGCTTGCCCTGGCGTTGACGCTGAGCGCGTGTGACAAATCCACGAGCGCTGAAGAGCAGGCGCCGTTGGCCACCGTGCGCATCGAGACCATCAAACCCCGGCCCCTGTCGATCACCAGCGAATTGAGCGGACGGATCGCCGCGCCACGGATTGCCGAAGTGCGCGCCAGGGTCGCCGGCGTAGTGTTGCAACGCGCCTTCCACGAAGGCAGCGACGTGAGAAAAGGCGATGTGCTGTTCCGCATCGATCCGGCACCGTTCAAGGCTGACCTGGACAGCGCCGAAGCCTCGCTGCGCAAGGCCGAGGCCAACGCCTTCCAGGCCAGGCTGCAAGAACAGCGCTACGCCCAGTTGATCGAAGGCAATGCCATCAGCGGCCAGGATTACGACAACGCCCGGGCCGCTGTACGGCAAACCGCCGCTGAAGTCGCGGCCAATAAAGCCGCCGTGGATCGAGCGAAATTGAATCTCGGGTACGCCACCGTCACCGCCCCCATTTCCGGGCGCATCGGCCGCGCACTGGTCACCGAAGGCGCATTGGTCGGGCAGAACGAAACCACGCCGCTGGCATTGATCCAGCAGTTGAACCCGATTCATGCCGACCTCACCCAGTCGACCCGCGAACTCAACGACCTGCGCCGCGCCTTCCGTTCCGGCCAGTTGCAGGAAGTGGGTCAGGGTCAGGCCAAAGCCACGCTGATTCAGGATGACGGCAGCCTCTATCCGCTGCCGGGCAAGCTGCTGTTCACCGACATCACCGTCGACCCGGGCACCGGCCAGATCATCCTGCGCAGCGAGTTTCCCAACCCGGACCTCGACTTGCTGCCGGGCAGCTTCGTGCGGGTGCGCCTTGAACAAGCGGTGAACCAGCAAGGCATCAGCGTGCCGCAACGCGCCATTCAACGCGACAGCGCGGGTGTTGCGCAGGTGCTGGTGCTCGATGCGGAACTGCGCGTCGGCCAGCAAACCGTAGAGCTGGGCGCCGTGCAAAACGATCGCTGGATCGTCACCGCAGGCCTCAAGTCTGGCGACCGCATCGTCATCGAAGGCCTGCAACACGCCAAGCCCGGCGAGAAAGTACAGATCGACGATTCCCCTCTTCCACTTGCCCAGGTTTCTGGTCAGTAAGCAGGACGCTTTTCTATGCCGCAGTTCTTTATCGACCGCCCGGTGTTCGCCTGGGTAGTTGCCCTGTTCATCCTGCTGGCCGGTGCCCTGTCCATTCCGCAATTGCCGGTGGCGCAGTACCCCGATGTCGCGCCGCCGCAGATCGAAATCTACGCCGTGTACCCGGGCGCCTCGGCGCAAACCGTGGACGAAAGCGTGGTCAGCCTGATCGAGGAAGAGCTCAACGGCGCCGATCACCTGTTGTATTTCGAATCGCAAAGCAGCCTCGGCAGCGCCACGATCAAGGCGACGTTTCAACCGGGCACCAACCCGGAGATGGCTCAGGTGGATGTGCAAAACCGCCTGAAAGTCATCGAGTCGCGCCTGCCGCAAGCGGTCAACCAGCAAGGTTTGCAGGTGGAGAAAGTCTCCGCCGGTTTCCTGCTGCTGATCACCCTGACGTCTACTGACGGCAAACTCGACGACGTGGCGCTCAGCGATTACCTGGCGCGCAACGTGATGAACGAGATCAAGCGCCTGGACGGTGTCGGCAAGGCCCAGCTGTACGGCGCCGAGCGGGCGATGCGGATCTGGATCGACCCGCAGAAACTGATCGGTTTCAACCTGACACCGGCCGACGTCAACGCCGCCATCGTTGCGCAGAACGCCCAGGTTTCGGCCGGCAGCATCGGCGACCTGCCGACCCGCACCACCCAGGAAATCACCGCAACCGTTCTGGTCAAAGGCCAGCTGTCGACCCCGGAAGAATTCGCCGACATCGTGCTCAAGGCCAATCCGGACGGCTCCACCGTGCGCATCGGTGATGTGGCGCGGGTCGAAATCGGCAGCCAGGAATACCAGTTTGGCACGCGTCTGAACGGCAAGCCGTCCACCGCTGTCGGCGTGCAATTGTCCCCCGGCGCCAACGCGCTCAGCACTGCGACGCTGGTGCGGGCGAAGATGGATGAACTGGCGCGCTACTTCCCGGCCAATGTGGAATACAAGATTCCGTACGACACCTCGCCTTTCGTCAAAGTCTCGATCACCAAAGTGGTTTACACCCTGATCGAAGCGATGGTGCTGGTGTTCGCGGTGATGTTCCTGTTCCTGCAAAACTTCCGCTACACGCTGATTCCGACCCTCGTGGTGCCAGTGGCGCTGATGGGCACCTTTGCGACCATGCTCACGCTGGGGTTCTCGATCAACGTACTGACCATGTTCGGCATGGTGCTGGCCATCGGCATTCTGGTGGACGACGCCATCGTGGTGGTGGAAAACGTCGAACGGATCATGGCCACCGAAGGCCTGTCGCCCAAAGAGGCTACGCGCAAAGCGATGAAGCAGATCACCGGGGCGATCATCGGCATCACTCTGGTGCTGGTCGCCGTGTTTATTCCAATGGCGTTCATGCAGGGTTCGGTCGGGGTGATCTACCGGCAATTCTCGCTGTCGATGGCCACCTCGATTCTGTTTTCGGCCTTCCTCGCCCTGACCTTGACCCCGGCGCTCTGCGCAACGCTGCTCAAGCCGATTGCCAAGGGCGAGCATCACGCCAAGGGCGGCTTCTTCGGCTGGTTCAACCGACGCTTCGAACAACTGACCGAGCGCTATCAGGGCTGGGTCGCTTATGCGCTGAAACGCAGCGGTCGTTACCTGCTGATCTACGGCGTGCTGCTGATTGGTCTGGGGCTGTGCTTCAGTCGTCTGCCCTCTTCGTTCCTGCCGGTGGAGGATCAGGGTTACACCATCACTGACATTCAACTGCCACCCGGCGCGAGCAAAAATCGCACGGTGCAGGTGGTCGAGCAGATCGAAGCGCACAACGCCACCGAACCGGGCGTCGGCGACAGCACGGTGATTCTCGGCTTCAGCTTCTCCGGCAGCGGGCAAAACGCGGCGCTGGCGTTTACCACGTTGAAAGACTGGTCGGATCGCGGCAGCGACGACTCGGCGAGTTCGATTGCCGACCGCGCCAACATCGCGCTGAGCCAGATCAAGGACGCCATGGCGTTCTCGGTCCTGCCGCCGCCGGTGGACGGCCTCGGCACCTCCAGCGGTTTCGAGTTCCGCTTGCAGGACCGTGGCGGCCTCGGCCATGCCACGCTGATGCAGGCGCGTACCGCGTTGCTGGCGGCCGCCGAGAAAAGCCCGATCCTGATGAACGTGCGCGAAAGCGCGCTGGCCGAAGCGCCGCAGGTGCAACTGATCGTCGACCGTAAACAGGCGAATGCGCTGGGGGTTTCGTTTACCGACATCGGCAGCGTGCTGTCCACCGCAGTCGGTTCGGCTTACATCAACGACTTCCCCAATCAGGGGCGGATGCAGCGAGTGGTGGTCCAGGCTGAAGGCGATCAACGCAGTCAGGTCGCCGACCTGCTGAAGATCCACGTGCGCAACAGCAGCGGGAAAATGGTGCCGCTGTCCGCGTTCGTCCAGGCCAAATGGACTCAGGGCCCGGCGCAGTTGACCCGTTACAACGGCTATCCGGCAATCAGTATTTCCGGTGAACCGACGCCAGGTCACAGTACCGGTGAAGCCATGGCGGAAATCGAGCGACTGGTCGCGCAAGGGCCAGCGGGCCTGGGCCAGGAATGGACCGGGTTATCGCTGCAGGAACGGCTGTCCGGCAGCCAGGCGCCGATCCTGCTCGGGTTGTCGCTGTTGATCGTGTTCCTGTGCCTGGCGGCGTTGTATGAGAGCTGGTCGATTCCGACTTCGGTGCTGCTGGTGGTGCCGCTCGGCGTGCTCGGCGCCGTGTTGGCCGTGACCTTGCGCGGGATGCCCAACGACGTGTTCTTCAAGGTCGGGCTGATCACCATCATCGGCCTGTCGGCGAAGAACGCGATCCTGATCATCGAGTTCGCCAAGAGCCTGTACGACGAAGGCCACGACCTGATCGACGCCACCCTGCAAGCCGCGCGCCTGCGCCTGCGTCCGATTGTCATGACGTCCCTGGCGTTCATCCTCGGCGTCGTGCCGCTGGCGATCGCCACTGGCGCGAGCTCGGCAAGCCAGCAAGCCATCGGCACCGGGGTGATTGGCGGGATGATCACCGCGACACTGGCGGTGGTGTTTGTGCCGGTGTTTTTTGTGGTGGTGATGAAACTGGTGCGCAAGCGCCACAAGAAAACCTGACCGCACACATCCCCCTTGTAGGAGCGAGGCTTGCCCGCGAAGGCGCTGTAACAGTCAATACTTCACTCGATTGACACACCGCCTTCGCGGGCAAGCCTCGCTCCTACAGGGGTCGGTGTTGGTCAGAGGGGGCCACGCTGGGCTAAGGTGTTTGCATACCCTGACCCATCGAGTTCACATGCCCTTCCTCGCCCGCACCCACCCTCGCCTGTCCGCCGCTGCGACCCTCGGTGTTGCGGTGGGCATTCTGGCTCCGGCCGATTCGATCATCAGCAAAATCCTCTTCGGCTGGAACGCCGGGGTCTGGTCGTATCTGGTGCTGATGCTTTGGCTGGCCGCCCGCGCCAAAGCGCCGGATGTGAAACGCATTGCCGAAGTAGAAGACGAGAACGCCGGGCTGGTGCTGTTCGTGGTGTGCATCGCCGCCATCGCCAGCCTGGCGACCATCACCTTCGAACTGGCCGGCAGCAAGGACCTGGAAACCACCCGCAAGCTGTTGCATTACGGGTATACCGCACTGACCGTCATCGGTTCATGGCTGTTGATCGGGGTGATTTTCAGCGTACATTACGCCCGCCTGTTCTACACCTGGGCCGGCAAAGACCCGGCTTTGCGCTTCGCTGAAGGGCTGACCACCCCCAATTATTGGGACTTCCTGTATTTCTCGTTCACCATCAGCGCAGCCGTGCAGACCTCCGATGTCGGCGTGGCCACTCGGGAATTGCGCAAGATTGTGCTCGCGCAGTCGCTGATCGGTTTTCTGTTCAACACCGCGATTCTCGGGTTCTCGATCAACATCGCTGCGGGCCTGTTCAACTGAGCCGTGCACAAACGTTCTAGGCATCGCCCTCGCCACGGGCGTTAAATAACCCGGCAATCCGTCTCGCAGGTGCAGCATGACCACTCACAACTGGATCGACCTGGCCCAGGACGCCGACACCGGCATCGAGACGCTGCGCGCGCATTTCGAGGGCCACGCCTACGATCCGCACTGGCATGACAGCTATCTGGTGGGCGTCACCGAGCAAGGGGTGCAGCAATTCAACTGCCGGCGGGCCCGGCACCAGAGCACGCCGGGCAAGGTGTTTTTGCTCGAACCGGGTGACATCCATGACGGCGAAGCACCGACGGCAGACGGTTTCACCTACCGCATGCTGTACCTCGACCCGCAGTGGTTGAAGCGCGAGCTCAGTGCCGTGTTCGACAACGCGCCGGACAACAGTCAATTGAGCTTCGCCAATACCCTGGCCACCGACGTGCGCCTGGCCCACGCCACCAGCCTGGCGTTTCAGGCGCTGCACAACGGCGAGCTGAAAATCGTCCGCCAGACGGCCCTCGACAGCCTGCTCGAACGCCTCACCACTCACCTGCACTGGCGTGCCCGTTATGGCGAAGACCCGCGATTGCCGTTGGTGGCGCAGAAGGCTCGGGAGTATCTGCACGCTCATGCCCACGAGGACATCGGCCTCGACCAACTGGCCGCCGCAACGGGCGTCGATCGCTTTCGCCTGACCCGCGCGTTCAAGGCTGCTTACGGCATCGCCCCGCACGCCTATCTGGTGCAATTGCGCCTGGCCACGGCCCGCAGAATGCTGGCCCGAGGCGAACAACCGGCCACGGTGGCCATGACGTTGGGGTTCGCCGACCAGAGTCATCTGGGCCGTTGGTTCGTGCGGGCCTACGGCCTGACGCCCGCGTTGTATCGCAAGCGCTGCTCAAATCTTCCAGACAGTTGACCGTGGGATTGTGAAGATCGACTTCAAAGATCTTCACCGGAGTTTGCCCGCGATGCTGTCCACTTTCCCGACGTTACTGCCCTTCCTGTTGTTTGCGTTCGTGGCGTCGATCACGCCCGGCCCGACCAACATTCTGGTGTTGAGCAACAGTGCCCGATACGGCTTGGTGGCCGCCGTGCCGATCATCTTCGGCGCCTGTGCCAGCGCCGCGACAATTGTGTTGTTGGTCGGCAGCGGTGCCGGAGCGTCGTTGACCGCTTGGCCCTTCGTGCAAACCGCCATGCAGTGGATCGGCGTGGCTTGGCTGAGTTACCTCGCCTGGCAAATTTTCAACGCCCCGGCAGAGGCCGTCACCACCCAAAATGCCGATGCCCGGCTCGGTCTTTTGGGCGCTGCCGGCCTGCAACTGATCAACCCGAAAACCTGGATGATGGCGCTGGCGGTTGTCAGTGTATTTGCCGGGGGCGGTGAACAGCGCCTGACCCATGTGATGGTGTTGTCGCTGGCGTTCTTTCTGATTTCCCTGCCCTGCCTTGGGGTCTGGGCGTTGCTCGGCGCGGGCTCCACGCGCTGGTTGCGCTCACCTCGCTCAATGCAACGCTTCAATCGCTGCATGGCCCTGTTGCTGTTGGGATCGGCCTGGTTGAGTCTTTGGGCCTGAATCCCATTCGTCGGCCATTGTCGGACAATCGACGATGCGGGGCTTGACGGCGTATTTGCTTTTGGTGTCTTCTGAAACCGGTTTCAGTGCGATCTCAAACGCACGGACCTTATAACTCCAATAAGAAGGTTTCAGACCGTGAACGATTTCTCCGCCGCCCAGCGCAGCCGCGTGACCATGCTTGATGTCGCCGAACACGCCAAGGTCTCCAAGGCCAGCGTGTCGCGGTTCATCGGCGAGGATCGCGCCTTGCTGTCCGATGCGATTGCGTTGCGCATCGAACAGTCGATTGCCGAACTGGGCTATCGCCCGAACCAGATGGCTCGCGGTCTGAAACGTGGACGAACCCGCCTGATCGGCATGCTGGTCGCCGACATCCGCAACCCTTATTCGATTGCCGTGATGCACGGGGTGGAAACCGCCTGCCGTCAACACGGCTACAGCCTGGTGGTGTGCAACACCGACCGCGATGACGAGCAGGAATGCCAGCACCTGGCCCTGCTCCGCTCGTACAACATCGAAGGGCTGATCGTTAACACCCTCGGCCACCACCGCGACGAATTGCAGGAACTGCATCGAGAGATGCCGCTGGTGCTGGTGGACCGCAAGGTCGAGCACCTCGAAAGTGACATGGTCGGGCTGGACAATCCGGCAGCGGTCGAGATCGCCATCGCCCACCTTGAAGAACGCGGATACCGCGATGTGCTGCTGGTCACCGAACCGTTTGACGGCACCAGTTCACGGATCGAACGAGTCAGCAGTTTCAAGGCACAGATTGCCCGGCGTTCGGCGCTGCGCGGAACGATGATCGAAACCGGCAGTGACCTCACCGCAAACCTCAAGACTTTTCTCGATACACCCGGCCCCGGCCCGAAGGCGCTGTTCTGCGCGAACGGGATTGCGGCGCTGGCCGCGACCCATGCGTTGCGCGAATTGCAGTGCACGTTGTTCGAGGATGTCGGCTTGATCGCCCTCGATGATCTGGATTGGTACCCGCTGGTGGGCAGCGGCATCACCGCCCTCGCCCAACCGACGACCGAGATGGGCGCGAGTGCGTTTGAATGCTTGCTCAAGCGTTTGCGCGGAGATGACGGGCCGGTGCGGACGATGGATTTTTCGGCGCGGTTGATTGTGCGTGGGTCGACCCTGGGAAATTCTCGGTGAATGTTTCGGCCCCTTCGCGGGCAAGCCTCGCTCCTACAGAGGCTCGCGATACCTCTGTAGGAGCGAGGCTTGCCCGCGAAGGGGCCCAAAAGATCACCACAAAACCTCATCCTTTTTTTTGAACAAAAATGAAACCGGTTTCAGAGGTCCATGACAATGCATAAACCACCCGTTTCCATCAGCCTCTCCAGCTACGGCGCCGACCTCGTCCGCCAGCGCGGTCAAGGCCATTTCATCGATATCCTCGCCGCTGCGGGCGCCAGCCACATCGAATGGCGCGAAGAACTGCTGACCGTTGAAGACCCCGCCCAACTGGCCGATGCCACCCAGGCGCAAGGCCTCGAAAGCGTGTATTCCTCGCCGATGGAACTGTGGCTGGCCGGCCAGTCGAAACCCAATCCGCAACTGATCACCGCCCTGCAACGCGCCCAGGCCTTCGGTGCCAAATGGCTGAAGGTGTCCCTCGGTTACTTCACCGACACCAGCGACCTGCAAACCCTCGCCCGGATCCAGGGCAAAAGCGCCGTGCAACTGCTGGTGGAAAACGATCAGACCCTGCACGGTGGTCGTATCGAACCGTTCCAGCGTTTTTTCGCAGCGGTCGAGCAACACAATCTGCCGATCAAAATGACCTTCGACATCGGCAACTGGCACTGGCAGGACCAGTCCGCCAGCAGCGCTGCGCGCCTGCTCGGGCGCCACGTTGGCTACGTGCACTGCAAAGCCGTGTCACGCCGGGCCGATGGCAAACTGGTCGCCATGCCGCCTGCTGCCAGCGACCTGCATTCGTGGGAACAACTGCTGCGGCACATGGCCCAAGGCGTGATGCGGGCCGCGGAATATCCGCTGCAAGCCGATGACCTGGTGCAGCTCACCACCGAGCATGTCGCCGCCCTCGCCCACTTGGGGCAAGCACGCCTGGAGAGCGCTCATGTCTGAGATCGATATCCTGTCGTTCGGCGAAACCATGGCGATGTTTGTCGCCGATCAAAATGGCGACCTCGCCAACGTCGACCACTTCCACAAACGCATTGCCGGGGCCGACAGCAACGTCGCCATCGGTTTATCGCGACTGGGGTTCAAGGTGGCGTGGCTGAGCCGGGTCGGCGACGACTCTCTGGGGCGCTTCGTGATCGACACCTTGAAAAAGGAAGGCCTGGATTGCAGTAACGTTGCCCTCGATGCCGCACACCCGACCGGGTTTCAGCTCAAGTCACGTACCGACGATGGCGACGATCCCAGGGTCGAGTACTTTCGGCGCGGTTCGGCGGCGAGTCATTTGTCGCCGCAGTCGATCATCCCCGAACTGCTCAAGGCGCGGCACTTGCACGCCACCGGCATTCCTCCGGCGCTGTCGGAAACGGCGCGACAGATGTCTTTCGAACTGATGACGCGCATGCGTGAAGCCGGTCGCAGTGTGTCCTTCGACCCGAACCTGCGCCCGAGCCTTTGGGCCAGCACGCAACAGATGATCAGCGAAATCAACCGCCTCGCCGCCCTCGCCGACTGGGTGCTGCCGGGTTTGAGCGAAGGTCGTTTGCTGACCGGCTATGAAGACCCGGCTGACATCGCCGCGTTTTACCTCGACCAGGGCGCCGAAGCGGTGGCGATCAAGCTCGGCCCGCACGGCGCGTATTACCGCACGCATCTGGATGACGGTTTCGTGGCGGGCGTGCCCGTGGAAACGGTGGTCGACACGGTCGGTGCCGGTGACGGGTTTGCCGTCGGCATGATCAGCGCGCTGCTGGAAAACCACAGCGTTGCCGACGCCGTGAAACGCGCCAACTGGATTGGTAGCCGCGCGGTACAGAGTCGTGGGGATATGGAGGGGTTGCCGACCCGATCCGAGATGTCCATCGAATTCGAGGCCGCTATCGCCAGCAGGCTGGCTCCCACAGGGGATTTGTGTCGCCTATAGATCCAGTGTGGGAGCTAGCCTGCTAGCGATGAGGCCCGCTCAATCACCGAAGATTTAAATCCGTTACCTGCTGCGACAAAAACAACAAGCTCAGGAGCACCACTCATGAAAACCGCAACGCTCGCCACCCGCCGCTGGTGGTACATCATGCCCATCGTATTCATCACCTACAGCCTGGCGTACCTGGACCGCGCCAACTACGGATTCGCCGCCGCCTCCGGGATGGCCGCCGACCTGATGATCACGCCTGGCCTGTCGTCGATGCTCGGCGCACTGTTCTTCCTCGGCTACTTTTTCTTCCAGGTGCCGGGCGCGATCTACGCGCAAAAACACAGTGTGAAGAAACTGATTTTCGTCAGCCTGATCCTCTGGGGCAGCCTGGCGACGCTCACCGGGATCGTCTCCAACGCCTACTGGCTGATCGTCATTCGCTTCATGCTCGGCGTGGTCGAAGCCGCGGTGATGCCGGCGATGCTGATCTATCTGTGCCACTGGTTCACCCGTGCCGAGCGCTCGCGGGCCAACACTTTCCTGATCCTCGGCAACCCGGTGACCATGCTCTGGATGTCGGTGGTGTCGGGCTATCTGGTGCAGCATTACAGCTGGCGCTGGATGTTTATCATCGAAGGTTTGCCGGCAGTGCTCTGGGCGTTTATCTGGTGGCGTCTGGCGGATGATCGTCCGGCCCAGGCCAAGTGGCTCAGCGACGCCGAAAAGCACGATCTGGAAAGCGCCCTCGCCGCCGAACAGGTGGGCATCAAGGCAGTGAAGAACTACGCCGAAGCCTTCCGCTCGCCAAAAGTGATCATCCTGGCCCTGCAATTTTTCTGCTGGAGCATTGGCGTCTACGGCTTCGTGCTGTGGCTGCCGTCGATCCTCAAGGCCGGCGCGCAAATGGACATGGTCGAAGCCGGCTGGCTGTCGGCGCTGCCGTATCTGGCGGCGGTGATCGGCATGCTGCTGGTGTCCTGGGGCTCGGACAAACTGCAAAAGCGCAAACGCTTTGTCTGGCCGCCGCTGCTGATCGCCTCGATTGCGTTCTACGGTTCATACGCGCTGGGCGCCGAACATTTCTGGTGGTCGTACACCTTGCTGGTGATTGCCGGGGCCTGCATGTACGCGCCTTACGGACCGTTCTTCGCGATCATCCCGGAAATCCTCCCGGCCAACGTCGCCGGTGGCGCCATGGCGTTGATCAACAGCATGGGCGCGCTCGGCTCGTTTGGCGGCTCTTATCTGGTCGGTTACCTGAACAGCTCCACCGGTTCGCCGGGCGCGTCGTACCTGCTGATGAGCGGCGCGCTGATGTTTTCGGTGGTGCTGACGATTCTCCTCAAGCCCGGCGCCAGCGACCGGGAACGTCCTGCGGTTGCGCAAACACGCCCGACCGCCGCCCATCCTTGAATTGATGCAGAGATGAATACGATGAAAAAGCAGGTCGTGCTGTACAAGAAACTCTCACCGTTGCTGATGGCTCGCCTGCATGAGCAGACCGACGTGACGCTGATCGACAACCTCGACGCCGATGGCCTGGCGCTACTGCGCGAGGCCTTGCCCCGCGCTCACGGGTTGCTCGGTGCCAGTCTGAAACTGGACGCGGGCCTGCTGGATCTGGCGCCGAATCTGCGCGCCATCGCCAGCGTTTCGGTGGGCGTCGACAACTACGACATCGACTACCTGACCGAGCGGCGAATCCTGCTCAGCAACACCCCGGACGTGCTCACCGAAACCACCGCCGACACCGGTTTTGCGCTGATCCTCGCGACGGCCCGGCGCGTGGTGGAACTGGCGAACATGGTTCGTGCCGGCCAGTGGAACCGCAACATCGGCCCCGTGCATTTCGGCAGCGATGTGCACGGCAAAACCCTGGGCATCATTGGCATGGGGCGAATCGGCGAAGCGTTGGCCCAACGCGGGCATTTCGGTTTCGGCATGCCGGTGATCTATCACAGCCACTCGCCGAAACCGGCGGTGGAACAGCGCTTCAATGCGCAATACCGCAGCCTGCCGGAGCTGTTGCAGCAGGCCGATTTCGTTTGCCTGACATTGCCGCTGACAGTGGAAACCGAGGGGCTGATCGGTGCTGAACAGTTTGCGCTGATGCGTCCAGAGACGATCTTCATCAACATTTCACGGGGCAAAGTGGTGGACGAAACGGCGCTGATCGAAGCGTTGCGTTCCGGGCAGATTCGCGCAGCGGGGCTGGATGTGTTCGAACGCGAACCGCTGAACCCGGACTCGCCGCTGTTGCAACTGAACAACGTGGTGGCGACGCCGCACATTGGCTCGGCGACCCATGAAACGCGCGAAGCGATGGCGACGTGTGCGGTGGACAATCTGCTGGCAGCGTTGGCGGGTGAGCGGCCGAAGAATCTGGTGAATACGCGGGCGTGGAAGGATTAAGAGATTCGGCGCCTGCAAGTCAGTCTTCGCGGGCAAGCCTCGCTCCTACGGGATTACGCAGCACCTGTAGGAGCGAGGCTTGCCCGCGAAGGGGCCGGCATTGCCAACACAAATCTGTCAGGCCCGGCGCGCTTCCAGAAGATCCGCCGCACACAACGCAATCCGCCGACACGCATCCGCCAGTTTCCGTTGATCCACCACCAACCCGATCCGGATGTGCCCCGCCGCGCTCGGCCCGAACGCTTCACCGGCCAGCACCGAAACGCCATAGCCCTCCAGCAGCCGCTCGGCGAAGTGCTGGGCAGACAACCCGGTCTGGCGCACATCGACCATCACAAACATCCCGCCATCCGGCCGTACCGCCCGCACCCCCGGGCACGCACTCAGGCTCGCGCACACCAGGTCACGGCGTTGACGGTATTCTTCGCGCATCATCGCCACTTCCGGCAGATCACCCTCCAGCGCAACTTGCGCCGCCTTCTGCACAAAGTCTGGAATGCCGAACAGCATGCACAACGACAGATGTTCCAGATGGTCAATCAAGGGTTTGGGCCCGATCACCCAACCGACCCGCCAGCCGCTCATGGCGTGGGATTTCGACAGGCTGTTGAGCGTCGCGGTGCGCTCGGCCATGCCGGGCAGGCTGGCCGGGCTGATGTGCTCGCCCTCGTACAACAGATCGCTGTAAACCTCGTCACTGATCAGCCACAGGTTGTGCCGAATACACAGCGACGCCAGTTCCTGCCAGATCTTCAGCGACAGACTGGCACCGGAAGGGTTGTTCGGACTGTTGAGCAAAAGCGCGCGGGTTTTCGGCGTGATCAGCGCCGCGACATCCGCCGGATCGACGCGAAAGCCGTTCTCCGGACGCACCGCCACCGGCACCGCTTTCGCCCCGCAAGCGCCGAACACGCCTTCATAAGTCACGTACATCGGTTCGGCGACGATCACTTCATCGCCCGGATCGAGCAGGCATTGCACGACCGAATACACCCCGCACTGAGCGCCGGGCGTCACAATCACCTGATCCGCATCGACCTCCTGACCGCTGCAACGCCGGTGACGGTTGACGATGCTGTCGCGTAGCCCGCGACTGCCGCGCACTTGCGAGTAATGCGTGTCGCCAGCCAGCAGGCTGTCAATGCACGCCTGGACGATGGGGCGCGGCGTATCGAAGTCCGGATCGCCCACCGACAACAGCAACACATCAACGCCCTGCTCTCGTAATTCCAAAGCTCGGTAATGAATCTGCCAGGCCGCAGCGCCGTCTCCGGCAATTCGTTGGGTCAAGGCTGAATAGCGCATGTATTTCTCCAATCGCGCGTGTTCCTAGTCTCAACCCTATCTCAAATCACGAAACGCGCCACCATGGCATTCAAATCAACGGCCAGGCGCGACAGTTCGTGGGTGGCAGCGCTAGTCTGATTGGCCCCGGCAGCGGACTGGGTCGCCAGGTCGCGGATGTTCACCAGGTTGCGGTCAACTTCACGGGACACCTGCGCCTGCTCTTCGGACGCGCTGGCGATCACCAGGTTGCGTTCGTTGATCAGATGGATCGATTGGGTGATCTGCTCCAGCGCGACACCGGCGGCTCGGGCCATTTCCAGGGTGCTGTGGGTGCGCTGATTGCTTTGCTGCATCGAAGACACCGCCTCCCCCGTACCGTTCTGGATGCCGGCGACCATCTTCTCGATTTCCTGAGTCGATTGCGCCGTGCGATGCGCCAGCGCCCGCACCTCGTCCGCCACCACCGCAAAACCACGCCCGGCTTCACCGGCACGGGCCGCTTCAATCGCGGCGTTCAGTGCCAGCAGGTTGGTCTGCTCGGCAATGGCGCGAATCACGTCCAGCACCTTGCCGATGTCCCGGCCCTGAGCGGCCAGGCCTTCGATCATCAGCGAGGTGTTCTGCACGTCGTGGGTCATGGTCTGGATCGCATCGACGGTTTCCACCACGCGGTCGCGACCTTCACGAGCAGCCTGGGTCGACTGGTTCGAGGCTTCGGAAGTCGACACGGCGTTGCGCGCCACTTCTTCCACGGCGGCGGTCATTTCGTTGACTGCTGTGGCGGCTTGTTCGATTTCATTGTTTTGCTGTTGCAGACCGCGGGACGCTTCTTGCGTGACCGTGCTCAGCTCTTCGGCGGCGGCGCCCAGCTGCGTGGCGGAACCGGCGATTTGCTCGATGGTTTTGCGCAAACTGGCTTGCATCGCGGACAAGGCGCCGAGCAAACGTGCCGGTTCATCCTTGCCATCGACTTCAATGACGTTGCGCAGGTTGCCGCCCGCAATGGTTTCAGCAGCCTGCAATGCACGGTTCAGCGGGGTGACGATGCTGCGGGTCAACAGCCAGGCCAGCAACACGGTCATCAGTGCGGCAATCACCGCAACGACCACGATGCCGGTGATGGCATTGCTGTAGTGTTCGCCCGCTTCGGCCGATGCGGTCTTGGCATCGGTGGTGTTGAGTGCCACCAGTTTATTGAGCTGCTCGCCCATCTGGTCGGTGCCGTCCTTGATCCGCGTATTGATCAGGGTGCGCATCTCATCCAGCTTGTTCTGCCGCGACAGCTCCATCATCTGGTTCTGCGCTTGCATGTAGGTGTCGAGGGTGGCGGTGAACGTCTTGTACAGCGCGGCTTCTTCTGGCTGGGCGGGCAAGGCTGCGTAGCTGGCCTGAGCGCTGCGCAGCTTGTCGGTGAGGACGCTGATGCGAGTCTGGGCTTCCTGCAACGCGGCGGGTTCGCGGTTGACCAACACCCGGAACGAGAGGATGCGCATGCGCAGGACGTTTTCCGTCATGTTGCCCAAAAACCCGATGCTGGGCAGTTGCGTCGTCTCCATGTCGACCGAGGCCTGGCGAATGGTCGTCATGCGGCTCACGGCAAATACACCCAGCACGATGACCAGCAAGGCAATGAAGGCAAAACCCAGGAAAGCTCGAGGCGCGATGTTCAGATTACGCAGGGACATAGGACGATACTCGGGTGATTGAGTCTTCGAGCGTCCTTGCCGTGATCACTGGCGGGCGGGCATTGAGGCGCACCGCTCAGGCTGGCGCCACTGTTGTAATAGGTTTGTGTGCGCCTGATATCTGTATCGGCTGGGGTTGAGGATTTTTGCGGGGATTTGCGAAATATATTTCAAGGGATTACGAGTGTTTCATCCGTGAAACACTCAAGAACCACACAAACCTTGTAGGAGCCAGCTTGCTGGCGATTGCGTCCGTCCAGTCAATAAACGGGTTGGCTGACCCACCGCTATCGCCAGCAAGCTGGCTCCTACAAGGTGTGGGGAGAATTCAGGATTGGCGTTTGGCGATACGCCAGACCCGGGCGATGTCGCTCGCCCGCTCACGCAACAACCGTGGCGCCTCGGTACACGCCTGCTCCAGGGTCATCGGCCCGCTCGCCAAGGCAAACGCGGCGTCGATGCCATGTTCGTACAGGGCCTGATAGCCCTCGCCCAAGGTGCCGGCGATGACGATGACCGGTACGCCGTGTTGCCCGGCGATGCGTGCGACACCAAACGGTGTCTTGCCGCGCAGGGTTTGCGCATCGAAGCGGCCTTCGCCGGTGATCACCAGATCGGCGCCCTTGACCGCATCGGCCAGGCCGACCAATTCCGCGACCACTTCAACCCCGGCCTTGAACTGCGCGCCCAGGAAGGCCTTGGCGGCAAACCCCAGGCCACCCGCCGCGCCACTGCCCGGCTCGTCACGCACGTCATTGCCGAGGACCTGGGCGCAAAGCCCGGCGAAGTGCCCGAGGGCGCGATCCAGCTGCTCGACCTGCGCAGGCGTTGCGCCTTTTTGCGGACCGAAAATCGCAGAGGCACCGTGGGGGCCGCACAGTGGATTGTTGACGTCGGCGGCGATGTCGAAGCGCACGTCGGTCAGACGTGGATCGATGTCACTGAGATCAATGCGCGCCAGTTGCGCCAGTGCCAATCCGCCGGGCGCCAGGGTTTGGCCTTGTGCATCGAGCAGTTTCACGCCCAGCGCTTGCATCGCCCCCGCGCCGCCGTCGTTGGTGGCGCTGCCGCCAATCGCCAGGATCACCCGTTGCGCCCCGGCGTCGAGTGCCGCGCGGATCAACTCACCGGTGCCGAAGGTGCTGCTGATGCACGCATCGCGTTGCCCCGGCGGAACGAGTTGCAGGCCGCTGGCCTCGGCCATCTCGATGATGGCGGTGAGGCTCTGGGGCAACCAGCCCCACGCGGCGTCGACCGTTGTGCCCAGCGGCCCTTTGACGCGGGTGCGACGGAGTTGACCTTCGCAGGCGGCCAGAATCGACTCGACCGTGCCTTCGCCCCCATCGGCCATCGGGCATTTGACCAGTTGCGCATCGGGCCAGACTTCAACCAGACCAAGGGCAATGGCATCGGCCACGCCTTGTGCGCTGAGGCTGTCCTTGAACGAATCGGGGGCGATGACGATTTTCATGCGAATTCTCCAGTTCCAATGCCCCCATGCTGCCAGCCGGCCTGAACAATAACGCCGGTCCGCTGCACAAGTGGCACGGAGGATTATTGTTCATTTTCACAAAACGACAGGTTTACGCATCCCCTGTAGGAGCCGGCTTGCTGGCGATTGCGTACGACGCGGTGGATCAGGAACACCGCGTTAAGTGGATCGCCAGCAAGCCGGCTCCTACAGGGGCGGTGTTGTTTCGGTTTGTGGGAGTAGCTGCACGCCGAGGTACAGCGCGAGCATGCCATCGAGGCGCAACGGGTCGACGCCGCTGAGCTCGGCAATCCGCTCCATCCGGTAACGCAGGCTGTTGCGGTGAATGCCCAGCGCATCGGCGCAGGCCTGGCTCTGGCCGTCGTGATCGCACCAACTGCGCAACGTCGCCAGCAATTGGCCGTTGCCGTCCTTGGCGATGACTTTGCGCAAGGGCTTGAGCAATTCGTCCAGCGCATCATCGTTGCGATGGCGCCAGAGCATCACCGGCAATCGATAACGGGTCAGCGTCAGCAGACGTGAATGCGGCAGTACATCGCGCCCATAGGCCAGCAAGTCGCCGACCCGCCGATAGCAACGACGCAAGCCCGACAAGCCATCGGCTTGCCCGCCCACGGCGATGCGCAAGATATTCCAGCCGAGGCCGTCGAGCTTTTCCAGCAAGCGGTCGTTCTCGATCGCCTGGTTGGCCGGCCGGCACCACAGCAACGACGACTTGGCCGAACTCACGCACCAACTGTCCGGGTAGCGCGAGGTCAGCCAGGCGCTGAGTGCGTCGACGGTTTGCCCCGGACCGTGCTCCATTCCCAGCTCGAACAAATACGGCACCCGCGTCAGTTGCGGTTTAAGCCCAAGCTGTTGCGCCTCATCGATCAAGCGCGGCGAATCCCCTGCCTCGCTGAGCAGCAACGCCAGCAAATCATCGCAACGCTGGCGCCGCCATTGCTGTTCGGCCTGCTGATTGCGCTGGCCCACCAGCATCTCGGCGGTCATGCGCACCAGTTCGGCGTAGGTGCGCAATTGTTCGGGTTCGCCGGTGATGCCGAGCACACCAATCAGCCGTTGATCGAGCAACAGCGGCAGGTTGATACCCGGTTGTACGCCCTTGAGGTGGATAGCGGTTTGAGCATCGATTTCCACCACCCGCCCGTTGGCCAGCACCAGTTGCGCGCCTTCGTGCCGGGTGTTGACCCGCTCCGGTTCACCACTGCCGAGAATCAACCCCTGGCTGTCCATGACGTTGACGTTGTAAGGCAGGATGGCCATCGCCCGGTCGACGATGTCCTGGGCCAGGTCGTGATCGAGTTCGAACATTGTGGTGGTCCTTCAAAGCGCGGTTGTTCACCCGCACAGGGCTTGGTTGCAAACCCTGTGCTCAGGCACAAAGACAGCAGCCCTGAGGGTGGTCGAGACTCTCAGGGCGATCAACGTTACCCTTTGCATCGCAAAAAATCATAATAAAGAGAGAGCCCGCCATGTCACAGAGCGCCGCCGCTACCCAGGCCATCGTTGACGAAAAAAATGCCGTCTACAAACGCATTACCCTGCGTTTGATCCCCTTCATCTTCATCTGCTACCTGTTCAACTACCTCGACCGGGTGAACGTTGGATTTGCCAAGCTGCAGATGCTCGACGCGCTGAAATTCAGTGAAACCGTGTACGGCCTCGGCGCCGGGATCTTCTTTATCGGCTACGTGCTGTGCGGCGTACCGAGCAACCTGGCGCTGACCAAATTCGGCCCGCGCCGCTGGATCGCGCTGATGATGATCACCTGGGGCACGCTGTCGACCTGCCTGCTGTTCGTCACCACCCCGACCGAGTTCTACACCTTGCGCCTGTTCACCGGCGCGGCCGAAGCCGGGTTCTTCCCGGGCGTGGTGTTGTACCTCTCGCAGTGGTTCCCGACCTTCCGCCGTGGCCGCATCATGGCACTGTTCATGTCGGCGATCCCGGTGTCCGGCCTGCTCGGCAGCCCGTTTTCCGGCTGGATCCTCAATCACTTCGCTGCGGGCCAGGGTGGCCTGGCCGGCTGGCAGTGGATGTTCCTGCTGCAAGGCATCCCGACCGTGATCCTCGGCGCCCTCGCCTACTTCCTGCTGAGCGACAGTTACGCCAACGCCAAATGGCTCACGCCGTTCGAACGCTCGGTGCTGGAAGCCGACCACGCTGAAGACCTGGCCAACAAACCGAAAACCACCACCGACTCGCTGCTGGCGGTGTTCAAGAACCCGGCGATCTGGGCGTTCGGCTTGATCTACTTCTGCATCCAGAGCGGGGTCTACGCGATCAACTTCTGGCTGCCGTCGATCATCAAGAACCTGGGTTTCAACGATAACCTGGTGATCGGCTGGCTGAGTGCGATCCCGTACCTGCTGGCGGCCGTGTTCATGTTGATGGTCGGCCGCTCGGCGGACTTGCGCAAAGAACGTCGCTGGCATTTGGTGGTGCCCATGTTGATGGGTGCAGTGGGCCTGCTGATTGCCGTGAACTTCGCCACCACGCCAGCCATCGCCATCCTTGGCCTGACGATCGCCACCATGGGCGCCCTCACTGGCCTGCCGATGTTCTGGCCGGTGCCGACCGCACTGCTGAGCGCCGGCGCGGCTGCCGGTGGCCTGGCGTTGATCAACTCGATGGGCCAGATGGCCGGCTTCCTCAGCCCGTACCTGGTCGGCTGGGTCAA
Source organism: Pseudomonas sp. FW300-N2A2 (assembly GCF_017351735.1). Lineage (NCBI taxonomy): Bacteria > Pseudomonadati > Pseudomonadota > Gammaproteobacteria > Pseudomonadales > Pseudomonadaceae > Pseudomonas > Pseudomonas sp. FW300-N2A2. Next base: position 429,558 of record NZ_JACNDU010000001.1, read on the forward strand.
GGACACTACTGGCTCGACCGATGCCGCGTTGTACTTGCTGGCGGGCGTGATTGTCTGCGGCAGCCTGCTGGCGTTGCGCATGACCCGCACCCTGCGCGTCTGACACCTGTCCCCTGTGGGAGCGAGCCTGCTCGCGATAGCGGAGTGTCAGTCAACATAGCTGTTGAATGTTGAACCGCAATCGCGAGCAGGCTCGCTCCAACATTTGATTGTGGGGGGGCAATAATTGTGTTTGCCCCATGCGGTTGTTCTGGTATTTGATTGAGCCTTTCCCACTGGTAAAAGGATTTCGTCATGAGCTACCGCACGCTGGGTCACTCGGGATTGCAGGTGTCCACCCTGACCCTGGGGACCATGATGTTCGGCGAACAGACCAGCACCGAAGATTCCCTGCGGATCATCGACAAGGCCTGGGACCAGGGCATCAATTTCATCGACACCGCCGACGTCTACACCAACGGTCGCTCTGAAGAGATCGTCGGCGAAGCGATCGCCGGCAACCGCCACGAATGGGTGCTCGCCACCAAAGTCGGTTTCGGCCCGGTGGACGGTGTGCCGAACCGCAGCGGCCTGAGCCGCAAGCACATTTTCAATGGCATCGATGCCAGCCTCACGCGCCTGGGCACCGACTACGTCGACCTCTATTACCTGCACCGCGAAGACCACAACACGCCGCTGGAAGTGACGGTGTCGGCCATCGGCGACCTGATTCGCCAGGGCAAAATCCGCAACTGGGGGTTGTCTAACTACCGCGGCTGGCGCATCGCCGAGGTCATTCGCGTGGCCGACCAACTGGGGGTCGACCGCCCTGTCATCAGCCAGCCGCTGTACAACATCGTCAATCGCCAGGCCGAAACCGAACAGATCACCGCCGCGCAGAACTACGGTCTGGGCGTTGTGCCTTACAGCCCGCTGGCGCGCGGCGTGCTCAGCGGCAAATATGCGCCGGATGTAAAACCGGATGCCAACAGCCGCGCCGGGCGCGCCGACAAACGTATTCTGGAAACCGAATGGCGCGTCGAATCCCTGCGCATCGCCCAGCAGATCCAGCAATACACGCAAGATCGTGGTGTCGGTATCGTCGAGTTCGCGATTGCCTGGGTGTTGAACAACAGCGCCGTCACCTCGGCCATTGTCGGGCCGCGTACCGAAGAGCAATGGGATGCCTACACTAAGGCGCAGGCGGTGAAGATCACGGCGCAGGATGAAGCGTTTATCGACTCGCTGGTGACACCGGGGCATGCGTCCACGCCAGGGTTCAATGACGTGAGCCATTTCGTGTCGGGCCGTAAACCGCGCAACGCCTGAAGAAACACATAACCACTGTAGGAGCGAGCCTGCTCGCGATGATCTGTCAGTTGATACCGATGTGGCTGATACACCATCGCGAGCAGGCTCGCTCCCACAGGGTATTGCCGTGTTGTAAATATTGATCATCCGAACAATATTCAGCACAAAAACCACGTATCCTCCGCACCCCGTTTCACGTTCAACTTCGCGAGGACAGTTTGTCTAAAGGTATCGCTCTATCGGTTTCGGCCTCTGTGCTGTTTGCCGTCATGTATTACTACACCTCACTGCTCAACCCGTTGAGCGGTGTGGAAATTTTTGGCTGGCGCATGCTGCTGACAGTGCCGTGCATGACCGTGTTCATGGTGGTGTCCCGCGAATGGAAGCGTGTGGTCGAGCTCGTTCGCCGAGCCATCGCCCAGCCAAAACTGATTGCCGCCCTGATCGCCTCTTCGGCCCTGCTGGGCGTGCAACTCTGGCTGTTCATGTGGGCGCCGCTCAACGGCTACAGCCTTGATGTGTCGCTGGGCTATTTCCTGTTGCCACTGACCATGGTCCTGACCGGACGGCTCGCCTACGGTGAGCGCCTCTCCTATCTACAGAAAATTGCCGTGTTTTTTGCCTGCCTCGGTGTGATCAATGAGGTGTATCAGGTCGGTGGTTTTTCCTGGGCGACGTTGCTGGTATGCATCGGCTATCCAACGTATTTCATCCTGCGCAAGCGACTGGCGACGGACAACCTCGGCGGCTTGTGGCTGGACATGGCGTTGACGCTGCCGGTGGCCTTCTGGTTCGTACAGACCGGCGAGCAAGGTTTCAATGTGTTTGATCAGCATCCGTGGCTGTCACTGTTGATCCCGCTTCTCGGCGTGATCAGTGCGTCGGCGCTGGTGATCTACATCATCGCCAGCCGGCTGTTGCCCTTCAGCCTGTTCGGGCTGTTGAGCTACGTCGAGCCGGTGCTGTTGCTTGGCGTTGCGTTGTTGCTCGGGGAAAGCATCAAGACCGGGGAATGGCTGACCTACATTCCGATCTGGATGGCGGTGCTGGTGCTGATGTTCGAAGGGTTCAAGCACATGATGCGACAACGCCGCCCTTAAGGCCTGTGCAAAAACAAATGTGGGAGCGAGCCTGCTCGCGATAGCGTCGTCAAACTCAACATTGATGTTGGCTGACAGACCGCTATCGCGAGCAGGCTCACTCCCACAGTTTTTATCGGTGGATCAACTTAGTCGGTGGAGAGCACGCCACGACGAACCTGGTCACGTTCGATCGATTCGAACAGTGCCTTGAAGTTGCCCTCACCGAACCCGTCGTCGCCTTTACGCTGGATGAATTCGAAGAACACCGGGCCCATCAGGGTTTCCGAGAAGATCTGCAACAACAGACGCTTGTCGCCTGACTCGGACGAACCGTCCAGCAGGATGCCTCGCGCTTGCAGTTGATCAACCGGTTCGCCGTGGTTCGGCAAGCGGCCTTCAAGCATTTCGTAATAGGTTTCCGGTGGCGCCGTCATGAAGCGCATGCCGATGCTTTTCAGGTGATCCCAGGTCTTGATCAGATCATCGCTGAGGAACGCCACGTGCTGGATGCCCTCGCCGTTGAACTGCATCAGGAACTCTTCGATCTGCCCGGCGCCCTTGGAGGACTCTTCGTTCAACGGAATGCGGATCATACCGTCCGGCGCGGTCATCGCCTTGGAGGTCAGGCCGGTGTATTCGCCCTTGATGTCGAAGTAGCGGATTTCACGGAAGTTGAACAGCTTCTCGTAGAAGTTCGCCCAGTACGCCATGCGGCCGCGATACACGTTGTGAGTCAGGTGGTCGATGATCTTCAGGCCGGAACCGACCGGGTTGCGGTCAACGCCTTCGATGAACACGAAATCGATGTCGTAGATCGAGCTGCCTTCACCGAAACGGTCGATCAGGTACAGCGGCGCGCCGCCGATGCCTTTGATCGCCGGCAGGTGCAGTTCCATCGGGCCGGTTTCGATGTGGATCGGCTGAGCGCCGAGTTCCAGTGCACGCTTGTAGGCCTTTTGCGAATCCTTGACGCGGAACGCCATGCCGCACACCGACGGGCCGTGCTCGGCCGCGAAGTAGGAAGCGACGCTGTGAGGTTCGTTGTTGAGGATCAGGTTGATCGCGCCCTGGCGATACAGGTGCACGTCTTTGGAACGGTGGGTCGCGACTTTGGTGAAGCCCATGATCTTGAAGATCGGCTCCAGCGTGTTCGGGGTTGGCGATGCGAATTCAATGAATTCAAAGCCCATCAGGCCCATCGGGTTTTCGTATAAATCTGCCATGGTCGGCGCCTCATCATTTTCTGGTCAATTAACGAATCGTTAGTTGCTGGCAATGCTGAGACCGGCGGGTGGCGCGCAGGAGATGCCCCGCACGCTGCGCGCGAGGAAGTCACCGTAGATCAATTGAAACCCAAAACTCTTCATTGTCGACCCAAGGCTATTACGGGCGAGGCTTCTGCTGCCAGAAGCTATTTATTCTTATATGCGTAACCGGATTCTACACAGCGTAAATAGATTTGTCCGCCTTCTGTATCAAATCCCCTTTTTCCCTGCTCGCGCAAGGGGTTTGTTGCAGAGGAAAATCCCCGCCAGAATCAGCCCGCCGCCCAGACACATCGTCAGGGTCAATTGCTCGCCGAGCAGCAACGCACCCAGGATGACAGCGGTCAGCGGATTCAAGGCGATGAACACCCCGGAACGGGTCGCACCGATTTTGCGCAGGCCGTCGTAATAGCCAATATACGCCAGCGCCGAGCCCAACACGCCCAGATACATCAGGCTCAACCATTGCGCCGGGTCAAGGCTGACCAGTGCCACGACACTCACCTCGCCCCTGACGGCACTGGCCACCCAGAGCATCACCGTGCCCAGCAAAATCGAATACGTCACCGTTTGCACCGGCCCCAGGGTTTGATTCAGATCCTTGGAGAACAGTGAGTAAATGCCCCAACCGAGCACGCAGCCGAAAATCAACAGATCGCCGAACCAGGCATCCGCCTGACCGGTCAGTAACTGCGGATGACGACTGACAATCACCAGGCTTGCCCCGGCAATGCAGATCGCGATGCCGATGACTTTCGCTCGACTCAAACGCTCCTTGAACAGCAGCCACGAGGCCAGTCCGATCACGGCCGGATTCAGCGCCACGATCAATGACGCCCGCGAAGCATTGATGTAGTGCAGGCCATAGAAGAAGCACAGGTTGTAGAAAAAAATCCCGAAAAAGCCCAACAACGCCAGTTGCAACCATTGCCGAGGACTCGGCCGGGCCAGTGGAATGCGCGCGAGCAGCAGAAACAGCAGCAGCGCCACGCTGGCCAGCAAAAAACGCAGGCTGGCAGCGAACAACGGGCTGAGGCTGTCCGCCAGAAACCGCCCCGCGACGAAAGTGCCGCCCCAAATCATGGTGACCGCCGCGAGTTTGAAATAAACCGCGACATCGGAAGGCTCCGACAGGCTTTGCTCATATGCAGTCATAAGTCTCCAGAACGACAGATCGATTCGATGACGTATCATTTCGCTAATATTCGATCATCGTAAAATGAGTAAAAGCTCATGACCCTCACTCAGCTGGAGATCTTCTCGCTCGTTGCCGAACTTCACGGCTTTACGGCGGCGGCCAATCGTCTGGGCATTTCTCAATCCGCTGTGTCTCACGCCCTCAAGTCGTTGGAACAGGAACTGGGCGTCGAGCTGCTGCGGCGGCATCAGTCTCAGGTCGAACTCAGTGACATCGGCCAACAGCTGCTATTACGCGCCCGGGCAATGCTCGGGCTGGCCAACACCTTGCGCCAGGAAGCGGCGGATGCCCGCGGCATGAAACGCGGCACATTGCGCATCGGCTCGTTCGGCCCGACCTCATCGATCAAGTTGCTGCCGACGATTCTGCAGCACTACCGCGCCGCTCACCCCGGCATCGAGGTGCACATTGATGAAGGCCCCGACCGCCAGGTGATCCAGTGGCTGGAAGAGCGACGCATCGACATCGGCTTCGTGGTGTTGCCCGAAGAGCGCTTCGACACCTTTGCGTTGTTCGAGGACCAGATGGTCGCGTTGCTGCCCGCCCATCATCCGCTGGCGGCTCGCACCAGCCTGACCTTGGGCGATTTGTGTCACGACCCGTTCGTGCTGACCGAGGCCGGCTCTTCGGAGCTGGTGTCCCGTTTGTTCAGTGCCGCGCGGTTGACGCCGAACATCCGTTATCGCTGCTCGCAGCTGCTCAGCACGCTGGATACCGTTGGCCGGGGCGATGCCTTGACCGTGGTCGCCGAAGGCTCGCTGCCCACGCATCACGACGACCGCTACCTGAAAAAACCGCTATCGCCAGCGATCGCACGCCAGGTCGGCCTGGCCGTGCTCGACCAACGCCAGAGTTCACCGGCGGCACTGGCCTTTATCAAACTGGCCACAAGCCTGGCCTACCGTTGAGCGGCATAAGCCACAAAGGCCAACTATCATGGCCTCTGACCGAACTCTTTTGGGGAGGCGTGCCGTTGTCCTGCCTGCATTTGAGAGCCCTATTTCATCGCTACAGGTTTCGCAAATGCCACTGACTGTAAAAACCCGCCGCCAACGTGGCAGACGGATTATTGTCACCGTATTGAGTGGTTTGCTCCCGATGTTGCTCGGGTTCGCCATTCTTTACCTGCAAGCTGAGCGCGCGCTTGAGCAAAGCACCCGACTGACCGCCGAAGAAGCCATCCGCCAATTCGAACTGATGCTCGACAACACCGCGCAGGCCGCACACGAATTGCTGCCGCTGGCCGGGAAAAGTTGTATTGACGTCAATCTGGCCTTACGCGAGCAAGTCACCCGCCGCCCGTTTGTGCGCTCGACCAATCTGGTGTGGGACGACACCAATTATTGCAGTTCTTTGTTCGGCGACTTTCGCGAAAAAATCGAGGTGGGCGACTACAGCAACGGCACATTGCAACTGATGAAAGGCAATCTGGTCACGCCCGATTCCGCGGTGTTGGTGTACCGCATCGGCGAAGGAAAAAAAGGCGCGCTGAGCACACTCGACGGTTATCACTTGAGCAACGTACTGCGCATGATCGGCCGCTCGACAATACTGATGCTGCAAGTCGGCCCCCATTGGCTGACCGCCGATGGCCAGTTCCATCAAGACCCCCTCCCCACTTTGCCCGTGGCGCAAACCAGACTCGGCTCCTCGCGCTACGCGTTCTCTGTAACAGCCGGATTTCCCGAAGGCGAAACGTGGCGCTACATGAGTAGCGAATATCCGCCGCTGTTCAGCTTGCTGATCTTCTTCGGCGTGGTGTCAGGTTCCATCGGGCACATTCTGCAGAAGCGCTCTTCATCGCCGAGTCATGAGCTACAGCGTGCGCTGGAAGCGGCGGAGTTCATTCCTTACTTTCAGCCGGTGGTTCATGGCGACAGCAAGAAATGGTCAGGCACCGAGGTGCTGATGCGCTGGAAGCACCCGAAGGAAGGGCTGGTTCGTCCCGATCTGTTTATTCCGTTCGCCGAGCACTCCGGGCTTATCGTGCCCATGACCCGTTCTTTAATGCAGCAAACCGCCGCATTGCTGGCGCCCTTGTCGACCTCATTCGAAAGCCCGTTTCACGTGGGCATCAACATCACTGCCAGCCACTGCAAGAACCTGGAACTGGTCGAAGATTGCCGGACATTTCTGGGCAACTTTGCGCCGGGCTCCATTCACCTGGTACTGGAGCTGACCGAGCGCGAACTGATCGAGCCCACCGCCATCACGCTGCAGTTGTTCGAGCAACTTCATGCGCTGGGCGTGATGATCGCCATCGATGACTTCGGCACCGGTCATTCAAGCCTGGGTTATCTGCGCCAGTTCAATGTCGACTTCCTGAAAATCGACCAGAGCTTTGTCGCCCTGATCGGCGCCGACGCCCTCTCCCGGCACATTCTGGACACCATCATCGAACTCTCCGCCAAGCTCGATCTGGGCATCGTCGCCGAAGGCGTGGAAACCGAAGAGCAAAGTGACTACCTCACCGCCCATGGCGTGAACTTTCTGCAAGGATATCTGTTCGGCAGGCCGATGCCCGGTGAAGACTTCATTAAGGCATTAAGTCACCATTAACTAATGGCATTAAGCGACGAGACAACGGCGATGCGCACCAAATTGAATCAAAAGACTACTCTCGTTACATGAAGAAAAAGTCAGGATTTACTCTTTGCTCATTAACTACTACAATTTTTCATGCCTGCTATAAATTGGCAGGTGAGCCACTATCACCGAGTCGCTACAAGGCTCTTGGCTTATAGCTTTGTTTGCGGTTGGTATCAGCCAAACACACTATTGGAGTAAAGATATTGTCCAGACTCGCTGAATTTCGTGCAGCTGAAAAGGCCCTTCAAGAGCAGCTCAAGCAGCTGGAATCCCTGAAGAATGATGCCGGGCTCAAGAAAGAAATCGAATTCGAAGAAAAGCTCCAGGGGCTGATGAAAACCTACGGCAAGAGCTTGCGCGACATCATCGCCATTCTCGATCCGAACCCGGCAAAATCCGGTCTGCAGCAGGCCGCCGCGCCTAAAACCCGCCGCGCTCGCGTGGTCAAGGTTTATCAGAATCCGCACACCGGTGAACTGATTGAAACCAAGGGCGGCAACCACCGCGGCCTGAAAGCCTGGAAGGAACAATACGGTGCTTCCACCGTTGATTCCTGGCTTCGCGGCTAAGCACTCGCGGTGACAAAAAAAGCCCTGCATCAAGCAGGGCTTTTTTATGGATAGCTGTTAAATGCAACGATTGGAATCGATCAATTCGCTACTTGTCGACTAACTTTGTGCTTAATCCTTTTGGGTATCTAAACATTGCGAAATGCACGACCGTGCAAACCGTTATCTAAAGTTTCAAGCTGTTACGAGCAGCCTCTATTTCACCCAGGCTTGCCTTGTAAGCCTCTGCCTGCCCTGCGTACGAAAGAACATAAGCCTTATCGGCATCCACCGCCGCGACCAATGTTTGCGAAAGCACGTGGCGTCCGTTCTGCGTAATGGTGCAGGTAGTTTCCAGTGCCTCCAGGCGGCTCAACGTTGCCGGATGGATTTTGTTGCACACGCTTTGATAACCGCCCTGAAAGAAGTCCTTCTGCACGGACTTGCGCATTTCCAGCAGCACACCTTGCAGATTGACCTGATGACCGCTTTCCACTGTCGTCATGGTCAACTCCATGACCATCAACGGCGCACCGCCTTGATCGTTTTTCACCGCGCGCTGCCGGGACACTTGAGGCGTGGCCTGATCCGGCGGGGTCGCTTCGACTTCCCAGCCATCTGGCCAGGTCACGATCGGCGCATCCGCATGAGCACAGGTAGCGCCTGACAACAGGAAAATCAGAACGAACAGCGATTTACAGGATCGGGTCATTGCAATGAATACTCACGGATTGAGCGATAAAGTCTGAGCCTCGTCCGCCTGTCAGGCAATAGCGGGTGGTTTGGGTTTGGTGATGCCTGCGCCCTTGCGTATCATTGACGCCATTCGTTTGCCCCACTTATTTTCCGGAGGGCCCATGAGCCTGCACGAATTGAACACCTTCCCAGGCGTCACCGCCCAACCTGACACCGCAACGCAGAATTTCGTGTTCAACCACACAATGCTGCGGGTCAAGGACATCACCAAGTCCCTGGATTTTTACACGCGAGTCCTCGGTTTCTCGCTGGTGGAAAAGCGCGACTTCCCGGAAGCCGAGTTCAGCCTGTATTTCCTGGCACTGGTCGACAAGAGCCAGATCCCGGCCGATGCCGCCGCGCGCACCCAATGGATGAAATCGATCCCTGGCATCCTTGAGCTGACCCACAACCACGGCACCGAAAACGATGCGGATTTCGCCTACCATAACGGCAACACCGACCCGCGCGGTTTCGGCCACATTTGCATCTCGGTCCCGGACATCGTCGCTGCGTGCGAACGCTTCGAAGCGCTGGGCTGCGATTTCCAGAAGCGCCTGAACGACGGCCGCATGAAGAGCCTGGCATTCATCAAAGACCCGGATGCTTACTGGGTCGAGATCATCCAGCCAGCGCCGTTGTAATGTACGACACCGTCCCCCTGTGGGAGCGAGCCTGCTCGCGATGCGGACTCAACTTCAACACTTGAGTCGTCTGACACACCGCTATCGCGAGCAGGCTCGCTCCCACATTCTGGACTGTGCAAGACACAAAAAACCCCATGATCACTCATGGGGTTTTGTGTTTTCAGCGTCCGGTTTATGCCGGGGCCGATGTCCGGATCAAGTGATCGAATGCGCTCAGGGAAGCCTTGGCGCCCTCGCCTACTGCAATCACGATCTGCTTGTACGGCACGGTCGTCACGTCACCGGCAGCGAACACGCCCGGCATCGAGGTTTCACCACGGGCATCGACGATGATCTCGCCGCGAGGCGACAACTCGATGGTGCCTTTGAGCCAGTCAGTGTTAGGCAGCAGACCGATCTGCACGAAGATACCTTCAAGATTCACCGTGTTGAACTCACCCGAATCGCGATCCTTGTAGACCAGCCCGGTCACCTTCTGGCCGTCACCCTTCACTTCACTGGTCAGTGCGCTGGTGATGACATCGACGTTGGGCAGGCTGAACAACTTGCGTTGCAACACCGCATCGGCGCGCAGCTTGCTGTCGAATTCCAGCAGCGTGACGTGGCTGACAATACCGGCCAGATCGATCGCCGCTTCAACGCCGGAGTTACCGCCGCCGATCACCGCTACGCGCTTGCCTTTGAACAGCGGACCATCGCAGTGCGGGCAGAAGCACACGCCTTTGGCTTTGTATTCCTGCTCGCCCGGCACACCCATTTCACGCCAGCGGGCGCCGGTGGCGAGGATCAGTGCCTTGGTCTTGAGGGTCGCGCCACTTTCGAAGCGAACCTCGTGCAACTCGCCGGGATTCTTCGCCGGGATCAGCGCGGTGGCCCGTTGCAGGTTCATGATATCGACGTCGTATTGCTTGACGTGCTCTTCGAGCGCGCTCGCCAGTTTCGGCCCTTCGGTCTCCTGCACGGAGATGAAGTTCTCGATGGCCATGGTGTCCAGCACCTGCCCACCAAAACGCTCAGCCGCCACACCGGTGCGAATGCCTTTACGGGCGGCGTAGATCGCTGCCGAAGCACCAGCCGGACCACCGCCGACCACCAGCACATCAAAGGCTTCTTTGGCGCTGATTTTCTCGGCCTGACGCTCGGCGCCGCTGGTGTCGATCTTGGCGAGGATTTCTTCCAGGCCCATGCGGCCCTGGCCGAAAATCTCGCCGTTCAGGTAAATGCTTGGCACGGCCATGATCTTGCGATCATCGACTTCGGCCTGGAACAACGCGCCGTCGATAGCGACGTGACGGATGTTCGGGTTGAGCACGGCCATCAGGTTCAGCGCTTGAACGACGTCCGGGCAGTTCTGGCAGGACAGCGAGAAGTAAGTCTCGAAGCTGAACTGGCCTTTGAGCGAGCGGATCTGTTCGATCACTTCCGCACTGGCTTTCGAAGGGTGGCCACCGACTTGCAGCAGGGCCAGCACCAGCGAGGTAAATTCGTGGCCCATCGGGATGCCGGCGAAACGCAGGCTTATGTCGGCACCGGGGCGATTGATCGAGAACGATGGTTTACGCGTGTCGTCACCGTTGTCGAGCAAAGTAATTTGGCTGGAAAGACTGGTAACGTCTTTCAGCAGTTCGAGCATTTCCCGGGATTTCGCACCGTCGTCGAGGGATGCAACGATCTCGATCGGCTGGGTGACCCGTTCCAGGTACGATTTCAACTGGGCTTTAAGATTGGCGTCCAACATACGGGCGATTTCCTTTGTTTTCTTGAGGCGAAAAAAAGCCCGAGCGAATCTCGCCCGGGCTTTTCTATTGGGCGGTTGCAGCTTACTTAGGTGCGGAAACCCGCCCTGATGATGCTTTCACAGACTTAGATCTTGCCGACCAGGTCCAGAGACGGAGCCAGAGTGGCCTCGCCTTCTTTCCACTTGGCTGGGCAAACCTGGCCTGGGTGAGCAGCAACGTACTGGGCAGCCTTGATTTTGCGCAGCAGCTCGGAAGCGTCACGGCCAACGCCGCCATCGTTCAGTTCAACGATTTTGATCTGGCCTTCTGGGTTGATCACGAAGGTGCCACGGTCAGCCAGACCAGCTTCTTCGATCAGTACGTCGAAGTTGCGGGAGATAGCGTGGGTCGGGTCGCCGATCATGGTGTACTGGATTTTGCCGATGGCTGGCGAAGTGTTGTGCCAGGCAGCGTGGGCAAAATGGGTGTCAGTGGAAACGCTGTAGATCTCGACGCCCAGTTTCTGGAACGCGTCGTAGTTGTCAGCCAGGTCTTCCAGCTCGGTCGGGCAAACGAAGGTGAAGTCTGCGGGGTAGAAGAATACAACCGACCACTTGCCTTTCAGGTCAGCGTCCGAGACTTTTACGAAGTCGCCGTTTTTGAATGCGTCAGCTTTGAATGGTTTAACTTGGCTGTTGATGATAGGCATCGTTGACTCTCCGTCAGGGGTTAAGAAGTTGATGGAGTGAACTCTACCCACTCGACGGACGGATGGCTCATTGGCAAACCTCATGCTGCTGATTGGTTTTCGCTATTAGCAGACAGTATTAATAGAAGGAAAAGGTATCTAGGGCGCCAACGGCTTTTCCGAAATCCGCGTCATCCCCAGAAACGGACTGGCTTCTACGTAACGCATGGCCGATTTCATATCCTTCCAGCCGACGTAACTCATCAGCGATTTCAAATCCCAACCGCTTTGATGGGCCCACGTGGCAAAACCCCGTCGCAACGAATGGCTGGTGTAGTGCTCGGCCGCAATGCCGGCGCGCTCCAGCGCCTGGCGCAATAACGGGATGATGCTGTTGGCGTGCAAGCCCTCTTCGCTCAAATGGCCCCAGCGGTCGATGCCACGGAACACCGGCCCGCGCACCAATGCGGCCTCGGTCATCCAGTCGATGTATGCCTGCACCGGACACAACCGCTGCAACGCCGGGGTCTGGTAAGTCTTGCCAAGGTTTTCGCGGTCGCTCTTGCTGCGTGGCAGATACAGGGTGATGCCTGAACCGGCACTGGCCTGTACGTGCTCAATCTGTAGGCGGCATAACTCGTCGCTGCGGAAACCGCGCCAGAAGCCCAGCAAGATCAGCGCCCTATCGCGCCGGGCTCTTAACAGCGCCGGTCGATCGTCTTTTGATTTCGCGGTTTGTGCCTCCTGCTCAAGCCAGGCCACCACTTGCTCCAGATGCTGAAGCTGCAATGGCTCAGCCTGCTTCTCCTGCGCCGGGTGCAGCGCGCGAATGCCTTTGAAGACTTTACGCACCACGGGCGCCTTGGTCGGATCGGCAAACCCCTGGCTGTTGTGCCACTGCGCCAGCGCCGACAACCGCAGCTTTAACGTATTGATCGATAACTCACCCGCATACGCCACCAGATAGCGCGCAACGCTATCAGCCGTGGCCGGTAGAAATCCGCCCCAATCGACTTCGAAATGTTCGATGGCCGCCCGGTAGCTTCGGCGAGTGTTGTCGCGCGTGGCGGCTTGCAGGTAACGATCCAGATCGCTCATGGCGGTGACTCCTGTAGGAGCGAGCTTGCTCGCGATGGACGTAAACGATGACGCTAACTGCCTGAGTGATCGCGGTGCCTGGAGGTTTTTCGCGAGCAGGCTCGCTCCTACAGGAGGGTTGTGTACGGAAATGGAGCTTCGACCAATTCAGGATCGCTGTCACACGGGGTAATACCAGTATATCCCGTGTGAATACTTCATGTATTTAATGTTGTTTGGTGGCGTGGTACATTATGTACTTTAGTGGTACGTACCACAGTACGAAATCGTAGGAGAGTTCATGGCACGCGGTGGTGTTAACAAAGCAGTGGTGCAAGCGGCACGCTTGGCAATTCTGGCTCGCGGCGAAAACCCCAGCATCGATGCAGTACGGATCGAAATGGGCAATACCGGCTCGAAAACCACTATTCACCGGTACTTGAAGGAGCTGGATGACGGCGCCGAGCCGGTAGCGCCCTCCTCCGAACCCATCGATGACGAGCTGACAGGGCTGGTCTCGCGCCTTGCGCAACGGCTCAAAGAGCAGGCGCAGGAACCGATCGATCAGGCTCGCGCGCAGTTCGAACAGCAACGAAAAGACCTGGAAAGCCAGCTGACAGACGCCCGGGAAGCCAATAGCGAATTGCAGCAGCAGTACGAGATTCAAACCTTGGCGCTGACGCAGGAGTCCGACACCCTGCACAACACCCTGTCGATGCTGCAGACCGAGCAAACCCGCAACGCCGGAATGAACCAGGCGCTCGCCGATTTCGAGTTGCGCTTGCAGGACAAGGACGAGCAGATCCGCTCCCTTGAGGAAAAGCACCTGCACGCCCGTGACGCACTTGAGCACTACCGCAACGCCGTCAAAGAGCAGCGCGAGCAGGAACAAAGCCGCCACGAAGGCCAGGTGCAGCAGATTCAGATGGAGTTGCGCCAGGCCCAGCAAAGCGCCCTGGTGCGTCAGGATGAAATCACCCAGCTGCATCGCGACAACGAACGCCTGCTGACTGAAAACCGCGGCACATTGCGCGAGCTGAGCCTGTTACAGGAACAACTCAAGCACACCCATACCCGCCAGGATCAACTGCTGGAACAGGTCAACCGGATCGACAGCGAACGCACCCTCCTCCAGGAACGCCTGCGCGCAGCACTGCTGGAGAGCCAGTCGCTGAAGCAGAACGTCGAGGAGCAGTCGCAGATGAATAAAGCGCTGGAAATTGAACTACTGAAGACTCAGGCGAGCCTCGATGAAAGCGTGCGCCTGGCAGCGGTCATTGAGACAGCGCCAGACGCAGCCAAGGCCGATTAACCCGTGACCGGTGTACGCATGGTGACGAACTCTTCGGCGGCCGTCGGGTGCACGCCGATGGTTTCGTCGAAGTCGCGCTTGGTAGCGCCCGCCTTCAAGGCAATCGCCAGACCTTGCACGATCTCGCCGGCATCCGGTCCGACCATGTGGCAACCCAACACCTTGTCGGTTTTGCCGTCCACCACGAGCTTCATCAGCGTGCGCTCCTGACATTCGGTCAGAGTCAGCTTCATCGGGCGGAAACGGCTTTCGAAGATCACCACGTCATGGCCGGCCTCGCGAGCCTCTTCTTCCGTGAGGCCGACCGTGCCGATGTTCGGCAAGCTGAACACGGCCGTCGGGATCATCTTGTAATCCACCGGGCGATACTGCTCAGGCTTGAACAAGCGACGCGCAATGGCCATGCCTTCAGCCAGCGCAACCGGCGTGAGCTGAACCCGGCCGATCACATCGCCCAGCGCGAGGATCGACGGTTCGGCGGTCTGGTATTGCTCATCGACCTCGACGAAGCCTTTCTTGTCGAGTTTGACCCCGGTGTTTTCCAGCCCCAGGTTATCCAGCATCGGACGCCGGCCGGTGGCGTAGAACACGCAATCCGCCTCCAGTTCGCGACCGTCCTTGAGCGTAGCCTTCAAGCTACCGTCAGCGAGCTTTTCAATGCGCTCGATGTCGGCATTGAATTGCAGGTTCATGCCACGCTTAGTCAGCTCTTCCTGCAAGTGCTTGCGCACCGCGCCGTCGAAACCGCGCAGGAACATGTCACCGCGATACAGCAACGTGGTTTCGGCGCCCAGGCCGTGGAAAATACCGGCGAATTCAACGGCAATGTAACCGCCACCCACAACCAGAACGCGCTTAGGCAGCTCTTTGAGGAAGAATGCCTGGTTGGAGCTGATCGCATGTTCATGCCCCGGAATCTCCGGAATCTGCGGCCAACCGCCCGTGGCGATCAGGATGTTCTTTGCAGTGAAGCGCTCGCCATTAATCTCGACCGTATTAGGATCGACGATCTTCGCGTGGCCTTCATGCAAGGTCACACCGCTGTTGACCAGCAGGTTGCGATAGATACCGTTCAGGCGATTGATCTCGCGATCCTTGTTGGCAATCAGCGTTGCCCAATCAAACTGTGCTTCGCCCGGCGTCCAGCCAAAGCCCGAAGACTGCTCGAAGTCTTCGGCGAAGTGCGCACCGTAGACCAGCAACTTCTTCGGCACGCAGCCGACGTTCACGCACGTACCGCCCAGATAGCGACTCTCGGCCACGGCCACTTTCGCGCCAAACCCGGCCGCGAATCGCGCAGCCCGCACACCGCCGGAACCGGCACCAATCACATAAAGGTCAAAATCGTAGGCCATTTTCAATCTCCTCGGCAGGCAAACAGCATACCCGCAGACGTCCGTTGGGCAAGCGCTGCAAACGATATGGGGCCGGAAAATGAAAAAGCCACCCGAAGGTGGCTTTTAAGAAACAAGCAGGTCAAACGCTATCAGTAAGCCTTGCCAGTCTTGTAGAAGTTCTCGAAGCAGAAGTTGGTTGCTTCGATGTAGCCTTCAGCGCCACCGCAGTCGAAACGCTTGCCTTTGAATTTGTAGGCAATGACGCAACCGTTTTGCGCCTGCTTCATCAGGGCGTCGGTGATCTGGATCTCGCCGCCCTTGCCTGGCTCGGTTTGCTTGATCAGGTCGAAGATGTCCGGGGTCAGGATATAACGACCGATGATCGCCAGGTTCGACGGTGCGTCTTCAGGGGCTGGTTTCTCGACCATGTTGCGAACGCGGTAGAGGTCATCACCGATCAGGTCACCGGCAATTACGCCGTACTTGTTGGTTTCCTGCGGATCGACTTCCTGGATCGCAATGATCGAGCAGCGGTACTGTTTGTACAGCTTGACCATCTGCGTCAGTACGCCGTCACCGTCGAGGTTGACGCACAAGTCATCCGCCAACACCACGGCGAAAGGTTCGTCGCCGATCAGCGGACGACCGGTCAGGATGGCATGACCCAGGCCTTTCATTTCGGTCTGGCGAGTGTAGGAGAAAGAGCACTCGTCGAGCAGCTTGCGGATACCGACCAGGTATTTCTCTTTGTCGGTGCCCTTGATCTGGTTTTCCAGCTCGTAGCTGATGTCGAAGTGGTCTTCCAGGGCGCGCTTGCCACGACCGGTAACGATGGAGATTTCGGTCAAACCGGCATCCAGAGCTTCTTCGACGCCGTACTGGATCAGTGGCTTGTTTACCACCGGCAGCATTTCTTTGGGCATGGCTTTAGTCGCTGGCAGGAAGCGAGTACCGTAACCGGCTGCTGGGAACAAGCATTTCTTGATCATAAAAGTCCTTGAAAGGGCTGTGTGTACGAGTTTCGGCGCAGTCTAATCAGGCGGCGTGCACCTTACAATGCCCCGCACTGGCTAACCGATGCCAACATAGAGAAATATTCTTGCGGATAGTTCCGCAGAACGTCGCGATGCCTCTTATAGATAGCAGATTTTCGGGGCTGCACAGGTGACAACCGAGCATGCAATCGCACCCACCCTACACCCATCAACACCGGTTGCGTGCGTTTGGCGTTATCATTGCGCAATTGAACCAGCCAACGAGGCAGATAGATGTCGGTAGCAAAAAGTGTCAACGGGTTCCTGATCAATCAGGCGAAAGACAGCCAGTGGTGGGTAGCCAGCGTCAGCGGCGAGAATATCGCCGGGCCATTCCCGACTGAAGCGTTGGCGATTGAAGTGGCGTCTGTATTGGAACTCGAACACCCGGAGCCCAAGCGTCGCGGCAAGGACAAGTCCTGATCCGGAGCCGATTTGCATGACCAAGCCCTGCCTCGCGCAGGGCTTTTTTGTGATTGGATGAAACGAAGTGGCCTTTCGCTATAACCTTTTGATTCCGGCGCTGTCACAGGCTTAGCCCATCACCCTGACGACGACCACGACATGAATAGATTTTTGCCTTTGATTGCGATATTGGCCCTGAGCGGCTGTGCCACCTCTGAAAAGACTTACCTGGGCAATGGCGAAACAGGCCTGTCCATCGACTGCTCCGGCGAAGCCAATTCCTGGGCCTCCTGCTATGAAAAAGCCGATGCCTCCTGCGCCGGCACCGGCTATCGAATCGTCGGCACTGACGGAACCCCGTCGACCAAGGAAAGCGACAAAACCCTCGGCGTCGACGTAGGCAACTATAAAAACCGCAGCGTCGTGGTGGTCTGCAAGTAAGGCGCCCTGCCCTACATGTGAATTTCGGCGAACTTGATCCCGAGACCGCGCACGGTCTCGATCAGATCGTCGAGACGACTGAAGGATTCGACTTCATCATTATCGTCCACCAGAAAATAGCTGCGTCCGGCGCTTTTCTTGAAAAACACGATCCATTCCCCCGGATCAGCCGGATTTTGAATCACATGGGTAGCAGAGATGTGACCCTCTGCGTGCCGTTCCCGTACCTGCTCTCGCTTCATGCTCGACTCCAGAAATGACAATGCCGCCAAAGCGTTGCTTTGACGGCATCGATGCTGACTGTCGCCAGTCTATCAGCCGGAAATGCACGCCGTGGCGGCATCGCGCACATCCATGGGGCGTAACGGCACATTGGAGATGCGCTCATGCAGCTTGATGCTGCTGCCACTGGAACGTTCTTCGATATCGAATACAGCGGCCGGACCCGAGGAGAACTTCTGCGGCACGATGACCCGCACGCCGTCTTTGCCCTGCGGCTCGACTTGCAGGGCACCGCGGCTGCCGGCCAGTTTCTCGGTCAGGCATTGCGCGTACTCATGGGGCTTCTTGCCTGAAATCACGTTCATGGTGGGCAGCGTCTCGTTGATTTCCGAGACACTCGCACAACCACTCATCGCCAACGCCAATGGCAAAACCCACGCACCCCACTTCATAAAAAACCTCCGATAAAGCCCCTCCGACAGCACAAATGCTGGTTTTCTCCGAGGCCTACTGCTTTTATCGCTCATAGAATTCCGAATAACTGTTTTTAATTGTCAAAGCGGAGCCCGACGACCGGATAATAACCCGTTCGGGCTGATAAACTGCGCCCATCGCCCATGCTATCGTTTTGATTTTGTAGAAAAAGCCCTTCTGGAGGCGCCTCATGAAATTTATCCACCAGCGCGAGCACCTCAATGAAGACGACATCGTCGTCATCCAGTGCTCGCAAATGTGCAACATCCGCTTGATGAACGACGCCAACTTCCGCAGCTTCAAGAATGGCGGCCGTCACACTTACCATGGTGGTGCATTCGACACCTTCCCGGCCCGTATTACTGCACCAAGTACAGGTTTCTGGAACATCACCATCGACACCGTCAATCGTCGGGCGATCAGCGTGACCCGCAAACCGACCTTGTCCCACTCGATCAAGATCATCCGCCGCTCCACCACGAAACTGAGCTGAGCACCGCCCGACTCGAACACAGGCAGATATGACCGTGACCCAAACAACCAAGTACGTCATCAAATACAAACTCAACGGCGAACGCCGCTTCGAATTTGCCCAGCTTGAAAACGGCACCGAAGCAGAAGCCAAAGCCGCGCTGGACGCCATTCATGGCCAGGGCGAAGACGTCATCAGCGAGATCAGCGTCAGCAAAGCGCTGTAACGGGATTCGGAGCGACAACCGGGATGTCTGCTCCGTCCGTTGAATTCGACCGCAAGCGCCGGAGTGTTCACGACGGCAGCGTTCCCTAGACTGGCCACCTCAACCCTGGGTTAAGGAGTCAGCACATGTTTAACGAGCGTACGCTCGATGCACTCGATTGGAACAGCCTGTACCAGCAACTCGATCAGGATGGCTGCGCCATCATCCGGTCATTGCTGAGTGCCGAAGAGTGTGACGACATCAGCGCGCTCTATGCGAAACCAGAGCCTTTCCGCTCACAGGTCATGATGGCCCGCCACGGCTTTGGTCGCGGCGAGTACAAATATTTCCGCTATCCGCTACCGGATCTCGTCTGCCGAATGCGCAATGCGCTCTACCCGCGACTGGTACCGATTGCCAATCGCTGGTACGAGCAGATGGACTTGCCGATCCGTTTCCCCCCGAAGCACGAGGCGTTCCTTGAGCGCTGTCATGCCGCCGGTCAGGAGCGCCCAACGCCGTTGTTGCTGCAATATGGGCCACAGGACTACAACTGCCTTCATCAGGATCTGTACGGTGAACACGTTTTTCCACTGCAAGTGGCGATTCTTCTGTCAGAGCCAGGCGAAGATTTCACCGGCGGCGAGTTTGTACTGACCGAGCAACGGCCACGGATGCAGTCTCGCCCCCAGGTGATTGGCCTGAAGAAAGGTGACGGGCTGATCTTTGCCGTCAACCAACGGCCGGTCAAAGGCGTTCGCGGTTTCTACCGGGTCACGTTGCGCCACGGGGTCAGTCGCCTGCACAGCGGAAAACGGCATACCCTTGGAATCATCTTTCACGATGCGACATGACCCCATGACCCCGAGCACATTCGACCTGTTTGCCGACGCCGAGCCCGAGCAGCTACCTCGGCGCGAGCAGATCGGCGAACAGTCTTGCGTACTGAGAGGCTTTGCCCTGCCCTGGCTGGATCGTTTGCTGCCTGCACTGGAAGCGGTTCTGGCCGCCGCGCCGTTTCGGCAGATGGTCACGCCCGGCGGCTTCATCATGTCGGCAGCCATGAGCAGTTGCGGCACCTGGGGCTGGACCACCGACCGCAGCGGTTATCGCTACACCCGCAATGATCCGCAAACCGACGCGCCCTGGCCGGCCATACCCGCGGTGTTTTTGGCGCTCGCACAAGCGGCAGCACGCGAAGCCGGTTTTGCTGATTTCGTACCCGATTCCTGCCTGATCAACCGTTATGTCCCCGGCGCCAAAATGTCATTGCATCAAGACAAGGATGAAGCGTCCTACGCAGCGCCGATCGTTTCAGTCTCCCTGGGCTTGCCGGCGATGTTCCTGTTCGGCGGGTTTGAACGCAGCGATAAAAGCCAGCGAGTGCCACTGTTGCACGGCGATATCGTGGTCTGGGGCGGCGTTGATCGCTTGCGTTATCACGGTGTCTTGCCGATCAAGGACGGTCAGCACCCGCGAATGGGCGAGCAACGGATCAACTTCACGTTTCGTACCGCAAAATGAATCCCCGAATTTGACCGCAAGCCCCGGAGTGCGACGACTGCGCCGGCTGGATAATCTGAATCAAACAGGTCAACGGACAAGAAGCCATGACACGCCAATCGACAAGAATCGCCACCGAAAACGATCCGCGCTGGGCCGCCGTCGTCGCACGCGATCCCCGCGCAGACGGGCAATTTGTGTATGCAGTGAAAACCACCGGCATCTATTGCAGCCCCAGCAGTCTGGCGCGCTTGCCCAAGCCGCAGAACGTCGAATTCTTCGACACCGCCGAGCAAGCCCAGGCGGCCGGTTACCGCCCGAGCAAACGCGCGGCGAAGGATCAAAGTGACGTCGCCGCGCAACATGCCGCAACGGTGGCCGCCGCGTGCCGTCAAATCGAGACCGCAGAGCATCTGCCGGCACTGAGTGAACTGGCCGACGTGGCGGGCCTGAGCAGCTTCCACTTTCACCGAGTGTTTAAAGCCGTGACCGGATTGACGCCCAAGGGCTACGCCACGGCCCACCGTTCACGCAAGGTTCGCCAACGCTTGATCGATGGAGGCTCGGTGACCAATGCCTTGTATGACGCCGGTTTCAATTCCAATAGCCGATTTTATGAGGCGGCGGATCAATTGTTGGGGATGAAACCTGGCGACTACCGCGCCGAAGGCCAGAACAACGACATTCGGTTTGCCGTCGGCCAGTGTTCTTTAGGGGCGATTCTGGTGGCGCAAAGCGAACGCGGTGTGTGCGCGATTCTGCTGGGTGATGATCCGCACCAATTGGTGTGCGACCTGCAGGACAAGTTTCGGCGGGCCAACCTGATCGGCGCCGACCACGGGTTCGAGCAGTTGATCGCCCAGGTCGTCGGGTTTATCGAAGCGCCGGCCATCGGCCTGGACTTGCCTCTGGATGTGCGCGGCACGGCGTTTCAGGAGCGCGTCTGGCAAGCCCTGCGGGAAATTCCTGTCGGAAGCACCGCCAGTTACGCCGATGTCGCGCAGCGCATCGGCTCACCGAAAGCGGTACGCGCCGTGGCCCAGGCCTGCGGCGCGAACAGCCTGGCGGTGGCGATCCCGTGCCACCGCGTGGTGCGCAGTGACGGCAACTTGTCGGGGTATCGTTGGGGAGTGGAGCGCAAGCGGCAGTTGTTGGAGCGCGAAAGCCAATAAATCAAAAGATCGCAGCCTGCGGCAGTCGCAGGCTGCGATTTTTGCTTTCAGCGATTCACATCCACCACCACACGGCCACGCAGCTGACCGGCGAGCAATCGCGGTGCCGCATCGATCGCCTCACTCAAACCGATTTCGTGGCTGATCAGCGGCAGCAAGGCAAAGTCCAGATCCTTGGCCAGACGGTTCCAGGCCAATACCCGCTTGGCTTTGGGTTGGGTCACGCTGTTGATTCCGGCCAGGGTCACGCCGCGCAAAATGAACGGGGCGACAGAGGCCGGAAAGTCCATGCCTTGCGCCAAACCACACGCGGCGACAGTGCCGTTGGCTTTCGTGCTGGCACAGGCGTTGGCCAAGGTGTGACTGCCGACCGAGTCGATCACGGCCGCCCAACGCTCTTTGGCCAGCGGTTTTCCCGGCTCGGACAATGTCGCGCGGTCGATGATTTCGCTGGCACCTAATTGCTTGAGGTAGTCGTGTTCGGAGGTGCGGCCAGTGGACGCGACCACCCGGTAGCCGAGCTTGTTCAACAGCGCGATGGCGAAACTGCCTACACCACCGTTGGCGCCCGTGACCAAAACGTCACCCTGCTCAGGCGTCACACCGTTATGTTCCAAAGCCAGGATGCTCAGCATCGCCGTGTAACCGGCCGTGCCGATCGCCATTGCCTGGGCAGCGGTGAATTCCCGAGGCAGCGGAATCAGCCAGTCGCCATTCAGGCGCGCCTTCTGCGCCAATCCGCCCCAATGCCCTTCACCGACTCCCCAGCCATTGAGTACGACTTGATCACCGACCTTGTAGTCCGGATGCCCACTGACTTCGACAGTCCCCGCCAGATCAATGCCCGGCACCATCGGGAATTTTCGCACCACCGGGCTGCTGCCGGTGATCGCCAGACCGTCCTTGAAGTTCAGCGTGCTGTACGCCACACGCACTGTCACATCGCCCTCGGGCAGTTGATCGTCATTGATCTCTTGCAGTGTGGCCCGGTAACCGCTGTCGTCTTTGTCGATCAAAATGCCTTGGAACATTGTCGTCTCCTGTCAGATCATTCAGTTGTCGTGCTACTGGAATATCACACTGCAACCTTTTGCCGTACCCGACTTTAAGCCAATCCAGGAATGCCCCATCCTGAAACCCGATGGGTCTTGCGCCTGTCTTTGCTGATACAAGTCCCGTCCTGCAGCCCTGCCCCGTTATGACCCGGAGAACCTTGAAATGAGCCAATGGCCAGATACCCGAATTATCGATTTGCTGGGGATCGAACTGCCGATCATCCAGGCTCCGATGGCTGGCGCAACCGGTTCAGCCATGGTCATCGCCGCGAGCAATGCCGGCGGCCTGGGCTCGATGCCCGCAGCCATGCTGACCACCGAGCAGTTGCGCGAAGAACTGAAAACCATTCGCCAACACACTCAACGCCCGATCAACGTCAACTTCTTCTGCCATCAGCCGCCCCCTGCCGACGAGCAACGTGCCCGGGACTGGAAGAATCTGCTGCAACCCTACTACCGCGAACTCGGCGTGGATTTCGACGCACCGACACCCGTGTCCAATCGCGCGCCGTTCGATAACGCAACCTGTGAAGTGATCGAAGAATGCCGCCCCGAAGTGGTGAGCTTTCACTTCGGTCTGCCGGAAAAATCCCTGTTGGATCGCGTCAAGGCGACCGGGGCGAAAGTGCTGTCTTCGGCGACGACTGTCTCAGAAGCCGTCTGGCTTGAGCAGCATGGCTGCGACGCGATCATCGCCATGGGTTACGAAGCCGGTGGCCATCGGGGCATGTTTCTCAGCGACGATTTGAGCAGCCAGGTGGGCCTCTTCGCGCTGCTGCCGCAAATTGTCGACGCGGTGAAAGTGCCGGTAATTGCCGCTGGCGGCATTGCCGACGCACGGGGCGTGGCGGCGGCGTTTCTGTTGGGCGCGTCCGCGGTGCAGGTGGGCACGGCGTATTTGTTTACGCCGGAAGCCAAGGTCAGCACCTCTCATCACAAAGCGTTGCGCACGGCCAAAGAAAGCGAGACCGCCGTCACCAACATTTTCACCGGCCGCCCGGCACGCGGGATTCTCAATCGCGTGATGCGCGAACTCGGACCGATCTGCGATAAAGCACCGGCCTTCCCGTTGGCGGGTGGGGCGTTGATGCCATTGCGGGCAAAGGGCGAAGCGGATTTCAGCAACCTCTGGGCCGGGCAGGCATTCAGGTTGGGGGTTGAGATGACGACAGCAGAATTGACGCAGCGTCTGGCCCAAGACGGCTTGGCGAAACTGTTGCACCGCTAGGCACAAGACCTGAGGCGAGGCGTTTCGCCGCAATGCAATCGAGATCAACACATTCCGTTTGCAGGCAATTCGCTATATATTCCGCTATATAGCGTTTTAACCCCTCGCTGTCCCTGCCTACAACGGAGCCGTTTCATGACCATTCGTGCCTCACGTTTTGCCCCTACTTGCCTGGCGAGCCTGCTTGCTGTGTTCGCCATTGGCGCGGCCCAGGCGGACGAAGTCCAGGTCGCCGTCGCGGCCAACTTCACCGCGCCGATCCAGGCTATCGCTGCTGATTTCGAGAAAGACACCGGGCACAAACTGGTCACCTCCTTTGGTGCAACCGGCCAGTTCTATACGCAGATCAAGAATGGCGCGCCGTTTGAAGTGTTCCTCTCGGCGGACGACACCACCCCGCAAAAACTCGAAGCCGAAGGCGACATCGTCAAGGGCTCGCGCTTCACCTACGCCGTTGGCACCCTGGCGTTGTGGTCGGCTAAAGAAGGTTACGTCGATGCCAAAGGGGATGTGCTGAAAAAGAACGAATATCAGCATCTCTCCATCGCCAACCCGAAAGCCGCCCCTTATGGCCTGGCTGCCACCCAGGTTTTGGCCAAGCAGGGCCTGACCGACAAGGTCAAAGACAAGATCGTTGAAGGCCAGAACATCACCCAGGCTTATCAGTTTGTCTCAACCGGTAACGCAGAACTGGGCTTTGTCGCCTTGTCGCAGATCTACAAAGACGGCAAAGTCACCAGCGGTTCGGCGTGGATCGTTCCAGCCAGCCTGCACGACCCGATCAAACAAGACGCGGTGATCCTCAACAAAGGCAAGGACAACCCGGCTGCCAAGGCGCTGGTTGACTACCTCAAAGGTCCGAAAGCCGCTGCTGTCATCAAATCCTACGGTTACCAACTCTAAATGACCCTGTCGAGTGCCGATTTTTCCGCCATCTGGCTGACCCTGAAACTGGCGTCCCTGACGACGGTTATCCTGCTGGTGATCGGCACTCCGATTGCGTTATGGCTGTCGCGCACCCAATCCTGGCTGCGCGGCCCGGTCGGGGCGATTGTCGCCCTGCCCCTGGTGCTGCCGCCCACGGTGATCGGTTTTTATCTGTTGCTGGCGCTTGGCCCTAACGGCTTTATCGGCCACTTCACTCAATCGCTGGGGCTTGGCACCCTGACGTTCAGTTTTGCCGGATTGGTAATCGGCTCGGTGCTCTATTCGATGCCGTTCGTGGTCCAGCCGTTGCAAAACGCTTTTTCTGCCATTGGCACCCGCCCACTGGAAGTGGCTGCGACCTTGCGCGCCAATCCCTGGGACACTTTTTTCAGCGTGATCCTGCCTCTGGCCCGACCGGGGTTCATCACCGCCGCGATTCTCGGTTTCGCCCACACCGTCGGTGAATTTGGCGTGGTGCTGATGATCGGCGGCAACATCCCCGACAAGACCCGCGTGGTCTCGGTGCAGATCTACGATCACGTCGAAGCCATGGAATACGCCCAGGCCCACTGGCTGGCCGGGGCGATGCTGGTGTTCTCGTTTGCCGTGTTGCTGGCGCTGTACTCCAGCCGTAAAACCAAAGCGGGCTGGAGCTGATCGATGATTCAAACACGTCTGAAACTGAGGTATTCGGGGTTCGCCCTGAATGTGGACTTGCAACTGCCCGGCCGTGGCGTCACCGCGCTTTACGGCCATTCCGGCTCGGGCAAGACCACCTGTTTGCGCTGCATCGCAGGCCTGGAACGGGCCGAACAAGGCTTTATCCAGGTCAACGATGAAGTCTGGCAGGACAGCGACAGGAAGATTTTCGTAGCGCCGCACAAACGCGCGATCGGCTATGTTTTCCAGGAAGCCAGTCTGTTTACGCACCTGTCGGTGTTGGCGAACTTGCAGTTCGGCCTCAAGCGAATCCCCAGACACCAGCGCCGGGTCGACATGGCGCACGCGACAGAACTGTTGGGCATCGGTCATCTGCTGGACCGCCATCCGCAGCACTTGTCGGGTGGCGAGCGACAGCGTGTCGGCATTGCCCGCGCGCTGCTCACCAGCCCGAAACTGTTGCTGATGGACGAGCCGCTGGCGGCGCTGGATTCGCAACGCAAAAGCGAGATCCTGCCCTACCTGCAAAGGCTGCACGATGAACTGGACATCCCGGTGCTGTACGTCAGCCATTCCCAGGATGAAGTGGCGCGGCTGGCCGACCACATCGTCCTGCTCAGCAACGGCAAAGCCCTGGCCAGCGGCCCTATCGGTGAAACGCTGGCCCGGCTCGATTTGCCTTTGGCGTTGGGCGATGACGCCGGCGTGGTGATCGAGGGTCATGTCAGTGCCTATGACGCCGATTATCAGTTGCTGACCTTGCAACTGCCAGGCACCGCTCTGAACATCCGCGTGACGCACACGCCGATGGACCCCGGCCAGGCGCTGCGTTGCAAGGTCCAGGCGCGCGATGTCAGCCTGAGCCTGCACAGCGCCGAGCAAAGCAGCATCCTGAACCGTCTGCCGGTGACCGTGATCAGTGAAATGGGCGCAGACAACGCCGCCCACGTGCTGATCCGCCTGGACGCGGCCGGCACACCACTGCTGGCGCGAATCACCCGCTACTCCCGGGATCAGTTGCAGGTGCATCCCGGCCAACAGCTCTGGGCGCAAATCAAAGCGGTGGCGGTGCTGGCGTAAACCCGCTGGCACGACTGCACTGGCACGCGGTCAATGGCTGTAACGGCCCCTGATTCGTCGCCAAGGACTACCACCATGCCCGATTCCGCGCTGACTGATGTGCTGCCACCTGACCTGCATTATGTCGATGACACCCAGCCCGGCATCGCCCGCAAGAAACTGCGCGGCAGGTTCAGCTACTTCGACCCGGACGGAAAACGCATCACCGACCCGAAGCAAATCAAACGTATCAATGCCCTCGCCGTCCCCCCGGCCTACACCGACGTTTGGATTTGCGCCGACCCGAGTGGGCATCTGCAAGCCACTGGCCGTGATGCGCGGGGGCGCAAGCAATACCGTTATCACCCGCGCTGGCGCGAAGTGCGCGATGCCGACAAATATTCGCGCCTGCGGGATTTCGGGCTCGCCCTGCCGAAACTGCGCAAACAGCTTGAAACGCTGTTGGCCGCCCCGGGCTTCAGCCGCGACAAGGTCATGGCCACGGTCATTACCTTGCTCGACGCGACATTGATTCGGGTCGGCAACACGCAGTACGCCCGGGACAACCGCTCGTATGGGCTGACCACGCTGCGCAACCGGCACGTCGAGATCAACGGCAGTGCGATCCGGTTCCAGTTCCGGGGCAAGAGCGGCGTCGAGCACCAGATCACCGTGAAAGACCGGCGCCTGGCACGAATCATCAAACGCTGCCAGGAGATTCCAGGGCAGAACCTGTTTCAGTATCTGGATGAAAGCGGCGAGCGGCACACCGTCAGTTCCTCCGACGTCAACGCCTACCTGCAAACCCTCACCGGCACCGACTTCACCGCCAAGGATTACCGCACCTGGGCTGGTAGCGCGCTGGCGTTGTCGGTGTTGCGCGGTTTGCAGTGGGAACCGGAATCAGACGCCAGGCGGCATGTGGTGGAGATGGTCAAGAACGTCGCCAGGCAACTTGGCAACACCCCGGCAGTTTGTCGCAAGTGCTACATCCACCCGGCGGTGCTTGAGGGTTTCCTGATGGGGGCATTGGCCGAGTTACCGCGCCCGAGAACACGTAAAGGCTTGAAGGCCGAGGAAGTCGGGCTGGCGATGTATTTGGAGAAGATGATCGAGGCGACTCAACCGACGAACTGACCTGTTCATTTTTTGCGCGATCACCAATGGCTTCTATAGTTGTTGTGACACAAATTAGCTTCGAGTGAAGCCATGGAAGACATTTACGTTGTTAAGCGCTGCAACAAGATCATCGTTTATGGCCGCCGAGCCGGGGATGACCAACATCAGCCACCTGAAGCCACCTTCTGGTATCGCATCACCGATACCCGGACTAACGGCTACATCGGCGACGGCTACGATCTTGAAGAAAAAGCCCAACGCGCGTGCGATCAACTCAATGCCCGATCGCAAGTGGTGGCCCGACAAGGCTGAAGTCCGGGTCTATACTGAAAAATGGCTGAGGGAACAGCGACCCCATCGGCAGAAAGCTCGCTCCTTGCGGGCTTTTTGCTGCCACTGCCAGGTTTCTTGAACGGAGGTGTTTGCCATGTCCGAAAAAGAGTCCATCACCACCCTGCTCACCCTGCTCGACTCGCGCCAGGTTCGCTTGGCCGCAGCGTGCAAGGAAATCGCCGACTGGGTCGATCATCAAGGCGGGCATCCGACCGCCCTCAGGATTCGTGATCGCCTGAACGACATCGAGAAGGACACGCCGCTGATTCGTAACACGCTGTCTTCGCTCAAACCTGTCGAGCCGCCGCTGCCGCGGTTCAGATGATTCGATCTGGACTCCGGACACGAGCGCACGGCCAGGACGCATGAACGGCGACGATGATCGTCACCGGGTGCGTCCTTGCCTGATCACCTGCTACTGAATCCCAAACCCGGCCCTGTACCGGGATTTTTTTTGTCCGGTCATTTCACACAGCCTTCACAACTCACGCCTTACTGTAGCCCTACTCCTTTTGAAATATCCCTTGGCCCGCCCGCATGCGGGCCTTCTTTTTGCTCGCCTGCATTCAACGAACGTCATCACTCGCGGGAGGTCAAACAGTCACACGTCACGAAGGAGGCGTCTGATGGTTACTCACTTCAAAGTTGCCGGGCATCTGGCTTGCGGCCACAAAGGCAGCAAGCTCACCTCAACCACTGAACTGAACCGAGTGAAATGCAGAAGTTGCCGAAACACCGATGCATACAAGGATGCACGCAAAGACCAACGCAACGCGGCACGCCGCGCCGCACGCAAAGCCAAAGCCACTCACACTGCCAATGACTGGCGCGCAGCATGGGTCGAGCGGCTTACCGCCATGGCCGGGCTGCAACGGTTGCCCCGTGGCTTTAGCGGTCAACCATTCGTTTAACTGACAGGTTCGGCGGTTGAAGCACGTTCACTCGGCCCGGCCGCCGGCCCCATGATTTCTCGCAAAGACATCCGCTTGAACGCTTCCACCAGCGCGCGTCCCTCCTCGGGAGCGCATGAGATGGCCAGGCGCATTGTCGCCTCGCCCAGACTCCAGATCAGAAAGGCAGACGCCTGAACCTGTTGTATATCGCTGCTGGGGTTTACCCGCAGCATCGCATCCGCCAATAACCCGCCGGCAATCCGACACTCCTGCAGTTCCAGCGCCATGAGTTGCTTGTCTGCCTGCATGCCTGACCAGATGTCACGCATCGCCGGTGTCGCCAGGAAGATCTCGTAATACTCGTCCAACAGCTCTGAAAAGGCCTCGCGCAGCCCTTGCGCGTCCTCGACCGCAGCCATGGCGACTTCGATACAACGACGGCTTTCGGCGTTATAGCGCTCGGCCAAGGTGCGAATCACCGAACTCTTGTCTGGAAAATACTGATAAAGCGAGCCGATCGAAATCCCGCACATTTCGGCGATTTCACTCATTTTCACTTGATCGCTGCCCTTGCTCGCAATCAATTGCGTCCCCGCCGCCAGGATTCGCTCCTGGCGTTCGCGGCTGCGCTGCTGCGTGGGATTGCGCCGGACAGGTTCTGAAACGGCTTGCTCGTGGGCTTCGGTGGTTTTCTTCGGCACTGGCGTGCTTCCCGATCAATAACATGACATAGCCTCACCTTAGCACCGCCCGTACGTCGGTTTCACCGGTTCTTCCGGTTGACGATAAAACATGAGCGTTTATCATCTTTTTTAAACATGAGCATCACTCACATTAAACCGATGGAGATGAACGCGATGAAAACCACCCAAGAGACAATTCTGATTCTCGGCGCAACAGGCAAAACCGGGCGACGGATCACTCAACGGCTGAAAGCGGCCGATGTGCCTGTTCGTTTAGGCTCTCGCGGGGCGGATCCGGCGTTCGACTGGGAGGATCGCTCCACCTGGGAAGCGGTGCTTGAGGGAATTCACGCGGTGTACATTTCGTTCCAGCCAGACCTCGCGGTCCCCGGTGCGGTTGAAACTGTGCAGGCATTCACCGATCAGGCCGTTAAAAGCGGCGTCCGCAAACTGGTGCTGTTGTCAGGGCGCGGCGAAGTTGAAGCTGAACAGGCAGAACGCGTCGTTCAAACCAGCGGCGTGGACTGGACCATCCTGCGGGCCAGCTGGTTCTTTCAGAACTTCAGCGAAGCGCACTTTCTTGAGCCAATCCTGCAAGGAGAACTCGCCCTCCCCGTCGGCAACATCGCCGAGCCCTTTGTCGACGTGGAAGACATCGCCGAGATTGCGGTTGAGGCGCTGACCAAACCAGGGCATTCAGGCCAACTCTATGAGCTGACGGGCCCGCGCGCGCTGACCTTTGCAGAGGCCACTGCCGAAATTGCCCACGCCTCCAAACGCGATGTCGGTTTCGTCGCCGTGCCACCCGACGCCTATCGCCAGGCGCTGGAACAGGCCCAACTACCAACAGAGCTGATTGAACTCGTGCTGTACCTCTTCACCACCGTACTCGATGGCCGCAATACACCGGTGGCTGACGGCGTACAGCGTGCACTGGGTCGCCCGGCGCGGGACTTCAGCGACTATGTTCGCCGCACGGCGGCTACGGGTGTCTGGGGTTGAGATCAGCCGAATAGATTATTCGACGATCAGTTCAATAGCGCTGTATGCCATTTCATTTTTGGCGATAAGCGTTTTCCTCAGCTAGGGTTTCTATCGCATCGATTCTGCCCCGACGATGTGGGCAGGCGCCCGATCAAGGAGGAGTAAATGACGACGATCCGTGAGGCGGAAGAAGAATACTGCCGCTGGTCCAGCCCGATCTTGCTGGAGCTCAAAGCAAGAGAACATCAGCTTGATCCGGCAGCTCGTCAGGCATTGCAAAATATATTGCGAGAAAGAAGGCTCGTTGACACCGGCAACCCTTCCGGCGCTGATCGACGCAAGGCGAATCAGCCTGCTGACAAAAGCGGCAAGTGAAAATAGGTGACCGGAAACAAACAAGGGTTTGCATCAGCTTTCGCTGGCAAACCCTTGATTTTATAAAGTACGGTGAGAGTCCCACTCAAGCCGGTTCGCAGGTCAGCCTCCACGACTGCTCAAACAATTCCCCAGCGTTTCGGCTTTCAAACTCTTCCTCCAGAAAAACTCTGCTATCGCGAGGAAGTGCGATGAACCTTGAAAAGCCGACCATTCCCCCGAAGCTGTTTCTACTGTTCACCTCGCCGCAAAATACCTGGTGCCTGGAGTCAATGTTCCTGAACACCGCGGATTGAGGATCTTTCAGATAATCCCTGACAAGGTTTTTAGCCTGGTACTCCATGTAGTAATTGAAGTACGCATACCTTGACGCGTAGGCCACGCTCGCCAGAACGATGCCCGATACCATCAGGTACTTAAGTGTCTTCCATGCCATCCTGGGCCTCGCAAGAAGATGAAGTCGGCAAAGTGATCTTCGCAGAACACTTCGAGAAATAGCCGGGTAAAAATGAAAAAGGCCTGCGTGAGGTATCTCACGCAAGCCTTTGATATTCATGGTGCCCGAAGCCGGAATCGAACCGGCACGCCCTTACGAGCGGGGGATTTTAAGTCCCATGCGTCTACCAGTTTCGCCATTCGGGCGGTAGCGCGGTCAGGCAGTCTGATGGCTGACAAATGACGATCTGTCAGTTCTGACGCCTGTACAGCAGAGGACGAAATATATACATCCCGTCCCGGTGAAGCAAGTTTGCAAACGCCCATTTCAAGACTAAATCTTGCAGGACGACGCAAATAAAAAAGCTCCGTAAATCATCGATCTACGGAGCTTGTTTAAAGTGGAGGCCGAGGTCGGAATCGAACCGGCGTAGGTGGATTTGCAATCCACTGCATAACCATTTTGCTACTCGGCCTCAAACATCTGATGTCATGTAGCACAACACCAAACGCGTACAGTCTTGGAGAAGATCTAGATCTAACCCCTTGAAAACATTGAGCTTTTTCAGCGGTCAGTGCTTTCGATGGCGTGAATTATGTACTGATTTCCGAAGGCTGGCAACCCCTTGATTTCAAAAAAAATTTGTCAGGTGCTTTGCATGTTGCGACGCAGGCTCAACCGCTTCGCCCGCGCGCGCCAATACGGCTTCAGCATGCCCCCGGCCCGCTTAGTGCCCGCGAATGTAGTACTCCAATTGCCGGATCAAATCGGCCTGCTCGACAATCGCCTCTTTGACCAGGTCGCCAATCGACAACAACCCGATCAGCTCGCCGCTATCTAACACCGGCAGATGCCGCAGGTGGCTGTCGGTCATGACTTCCATACAGCGCTCGATGCTCTGTTGACTGTCGGCTGTCA
The DNA here is from genome assembly GCF_017351735.1 of Pseudomonas sp. FW300-N2A2. NCBI lineage: Bacteria > Pseudomonadati > Pseudomonadota > Gammaproteobacteria > Pseudomonadales > Pseudomonadaceae > Pseudomonas > Pseudomonas sp. FW300-N2A2. The sequence continues at coordinate 461,642 of NZ_JACNDU010000001.1, forward strand.
CCACCGGCGCGCTCATGATGTCGCGCACCGGCGTGCCGACCGAGGAGCGTCCCTGCAGAACGACCTTGCGCGCATAGTCGCGCTCGCTGATGACGCCGACCACCTGCCCCGCTTCGATGACTGGCAGCGCGCCCACATTCTTCTCGGCCATCATTTTCAGCGCTTCAAGCACCATCTGGTCTGGCGCGATGCTGTGCACGTGCTGGTTTTGCACGACTTTCAGTTTCAGCAGCTGTGCGGCTGTTTTCATGGATGCCTCCGCTATCGTTGCTCATTGCCGATGCTTGACCTCAAGCCAGCCCGACTTCCACCACGCCGCCGTTAAGCCGCACCGGCCAGACCCGCAAACGTTGCTGCGGGTACTCCAGGCAACTGCCGTCCTCAAGACGGAAATGCTGTTTGTAGATCGGTGAAGCAACCACGAGGTCCCCCTTGATGCTGCCGACCAGCCCGCGCCCGATGACGTTCGCCCCGGATTGCGGGTCATGGTTGTCGATGGCGTAGAGGCTTCTGCCCTCCGCGCCCGGCAGGTAGAACAGCGCCACTTGTGCGCCGTCGAGCCACACGACGACGCCGGAGTTAGAGACAAGGTCCTGCTGCTCGCACACGGTTTGCCAGACATCGCTGTCGGCCAGGGAATCGATGCGTTGGGTAGTGGACTGGCTCATCAGGCAATCTCCTCGGTGACAGGGATCAGGTTGAGTTCGGCAGCCATGATCGGGCGCCGTTGGCCGCGTTCCTGGACAAAATGGATGTCCGGGTCCGGGCGTTTGTCGTTGACGAAGGTCCGGAAGCGCTTGAGTTTTTCCGGGTCTTTGAGGGCGTTGGCCCACTCGCATTCGTAGCGGTCGACCACCAGTTGCATCTGCGATTCGAGTTCGGCGCCGAGCCCGAGGCTGTCGTTGATGATCACCTCTTTGAGGAAGTCGAGGCCGCCCTCCAGGCTTTCGCGCCACACCGAGGTGCGTTGCAGTTTGTCGGCGGTGCGGATGTAGAACATCAGGAAGCGGTCGATGTAGCGGATCAGCGTGGCATCGTCCAGGTCAGTGGCAAACAGCTCGGCGTGGCGTGGGCGCATGCCGCCGTTACCGGCGATGTAGAGGTTCCAGCCCTTCTCGGTGGCGATCACGCCGACGTCTTTGCTCTGGGCTTCGGCGCACTCACGGGTGCAACCGGACACTGCGAACTTGAGTTTGTGCGGCGAGCGCAATCCCTTGTAGCGGTCCTCGATGGTCAGGGCCATTTGCACGCTGTCCTGCACGCCATAACGGCACCAGGTGCTGCCGACGCACGACTTCACCGTCCGGGTCGATTTGCCGTAGGCGTGCCCGGTTTCGAAACCGGCTTCGATCAGTTCGGCCCAGATGTCCGGCAGTTCATGCAGCTGCGCGCCGAACAGGTCGATCCGCTGACCGCCGGTGATTTTGGTGTAGAGGTCGTATTTTTTCGCCACCACACCGATCGCGATCAGTTTGTCGGCCGTGATCTCACCACCGGGAATACGCGGCACCACCGAATAGGTGCCGTTTTTTTGCATGTTGGCCATGAAGGTGTCGTTGGTGTCCTGCAACGGCACCAGCGATGTATCCATGATCGGCTGGTTCCAGCACGACGCGAGAATCGAGCCCACGGCCGGCTTGCAGACGTCGCAACCGGTGTGGCCACGGCCGTGTTTGGCCAGCAGTTCTTCGAAGGTGATGACCCCTTCTACGCGGACCAGCGCATACAGTTCCTGACGGGTATAGGCAAAGTGTTCGCACAGGCTTTTGTCGACACTGACGCCCCGGGCGATCAACTCATGTTCGAACACTTGCTTGAGCAGACCGGCGCAGCCACCGCAGCCGGTGCAAGCCTTGGTCTGAGACTTGAGCAGGCCCAGGTCGGTGCAGCCGCCATCGATGGCCGAGCAGATGGAACCCTTGGTGACGTTGTGGCACGAGCAGACCGTGGCCGATTCGGGCAGCGCGCCCGGGCCCAGGGTCGGCGCGCCTTCGGATGACGGCAGGATCAGGCTGGCGGGTTCCCCCGGCAAGGCAATCGCGTTCTGCATGTATTGCAGCAGCGTGTCGTAATAGCTGTTGTCGCCAACCAGCACCGCGCCGATGACATGCTTGCCCGAGGCATCCACCACCAGCCGTCGATAGCTGGCCGTGGTTTCGTCGATGAACTGATAACTGCGTGCGCCTGGCGTATTGCCATGGGCATCGCCGATGGAGCCGACGTCAACGCCCAGCAGTTTGAGTTTGGTCGACATGTCGGCACCCAGAAACGGCTCGGCCGTGTCGTTGCACAGACGTGCCGCCACACCGCGCGCCATCTGGTAGCCCGGCGCGACCAAGCCGAAAAGACTGCCGTTCCAGGAGGCGCATTCGCCGATGGCGTAAATGTCCGGATCGCTGGTCAGGCATTCGTCATTGATCACTACGCCGCCGCGCGGGCCGATCTCCAGCGCGCACTGCCGGGCCAACGCATCTTGTGCGCGGATGCCCGCCGAGAACACGATCAGGTCGGTTTCAAGAAACTCGTCGTTGGCGAAGTTCATGCGGTAGCGATATTCCTCGCCCGCACTGATCGATTGAGTAGAGCGCGACAGGTGCACACCGACACCGAGTCTTTCGATCTGCGACTTGAGCGCAAGCCCACCCATTGTGTCCAGTTGCACCGGCATCAAGCGCGGGGCGAATTCCACCACATGCGCTTCCAGGCCGAGGCTTTTCAGGGCATTGGCGGCTTCAAGGCCCAACAGGCCACCGCCGACCACGACGCCGCGTCGGGCATTGGCTGCTGCGGCACGGATCGCATCGAGGTCTTCAAGGGTTCGATACACCAGGCGCGAATCGCCTTCGGCACCTTCGACTGGCGGCACAAACGGATAAGAGCCGGTGGCCAACACCAACTTGTCGTAAGGGATGCTGCCTTGCGCGGTAATCACCTGGCGACGGGTGCGGTCGATTTCCAGCACCGGCACACCCAAATGCAGGGTGACGCCCGGCGTCTGGTAAAGCGACGCATCCGACAGCGCCAACGATTCGGCATCACGCCCCGAGAAGTACTCGGAGAGATGCACGCGGTCGTAGGCACGCATCGGCTCCTCGCTGAAGACGTGCAGCCGATACTGGTCAAGCGCGCCCCGCTCAATCAACTGCTCGACGCAATGATGTCCGACCATGCCATTGCCGATCACGATCAGCGTTTGCACTTTGTTCAACGCGGCAACATTGGAATTCATAAGAAGCACCCGGCTAAAACGGTTCAAAAAGCAAAAAAAAACGCCTGAAACCTTGCGGTTCCAGGCGTCTTTGCCTGTTCTTTTGCGGTGTTAGCACCAGACGTCTATGCCTGATCCACCGATGTTGCCCATGATTCGATCGTCGTTGACCGAGGGGGCTGCCCACTCGACTGCGTTTATGGTGGGCCTGTCCGGTGTATTGCAGTGTTTGTGCCAGATCGCGAAAACGCTGATTGCCCGGCGTTTTTCAGGCGCAAGCACCGAGCAGGCTCCAGACTTTTGCCTTCGCATAGTGCAGACCTAGGCCTCACGGCTTTATAAAAGTGCATTCATGGGCATTACAGGTATTTGAGCCAGGCGATGTCGCGACGTCGGGCCTTCAGCCCGGAGAACCAACGGACCGGGCGATAAAGCGCAATGGCCAACAGGATTGCGGCGATCCAAACCGCGCCTACCGAGTCGAAACCGAAGTACGCGCCCTGATTCAATCCGAACAGCGCTACAGCGATGAGATACAAAACCTTCAGTGCGTAGAGGTGCAACAGATAGAAGAACATCGGCGCTGATCCAAACACCGTCAAGGGACGCAACCATCGGCTCTTCTGCAAGTGCTCAAACCAGAGAAGCAGCAAACATCCGAGGCTCAGGGTCAGCGCAATAAACAGCAGCGACGGCGGGTACTTGGTGATGTTGAAAAAACTCATCAGTGTTTGCACGGACGTATCGCCAACGCTCCATGGCTTCTCGCCATAACCGTTGAGCAGCCGCAGTGCGACGAAACCGGCCAGCCCCAAAACGCCACAGAGCAGCAACTTGCGCTGGCGCCCCTTGGCCTGCGCCGCTCGCCCGAACCACGGACCCATGGCGTAACCCAAGCCAATGACACCGATCCACGGCAGCACCGGATAGGACGTGCGCAGCCGAAACCCTTCGGACAGTTCGATCCAGCCGCGATCATGGAGGATCGCCCATGGCACGTGCATCGCCGATTCGATCGGAAAATGCAGACCATCCAGCACGTTGTGACCGGCAATGATCGCCAGGCTCAGGAGCAACAACACCGGACGCGGCAGCCAGACCATCACCGACAGGGCCAGCATGCTCAAGCCGATGGCCCAGATCACCTGCATGTAAATGACGGTCGGCGGAAACTGGAACGTCCAGGCGAAGTTCACCAGGGTGAACTCAAGCACCACCAGAAACAGCCCTCGCTTGAACAAGAAGCTGCAAACGTCAGCCTTGCCGGCGTACTTCTCACCGTACAGCCAGGCCGACAGACCGGTGAGCAGCACGAAGACCGGCGCGCACAAATGAGCGAGCGTGCGACTGAAAAACAGCGCCGGCTCGGTCGTGGTGATGTCCATCGGATCGGACACTTGCCGGTGCAGGAAAAAGGTTTCGCGAACGTGATCGAGCAGCATGAACAGAATCACCATGCCCCTCAATGCATCGATGGAAAGAAGCCGGCCAACTACCGTGCCGGTGGAGCGAGAAGGTGCAAGGGTCATGGATGTTTCGCAACGCAAGGGGTGAATAAACGTGTCCCACAGGACAGCCTGCCGGGCACCTTATATTGTTACCCTATAACATCTCAAAGCATTTTTTTAGTTTGTGCACATTTAGAAGGAAACCATGTAGGAGCGAGCCTGCTCGCGATGGTCGTTAACGAAAACGCGTGTTGCCTGGGTAAACGCAGCGTCCTTTAAACCATCGCGAGCAGGCTCGCTCCTACAGTGTTAATGTTGAAATGTTTTGTTTCATTAATCAGACACCTGCAAAGGAATGCCTTCAACAATGGACTTCTCACTCAAGCACCTCGCCGCGACAACGTTGATGCTGGCCAGTCTTTCGTCGTTCACCACAGCAGCGCACGCCAACATTACCCCGCAGCAAGGCGCGGCCATCCTCAAGACGTTCAGTGACGCATCGATCACGGATTTCAGGCAGTTCCTGACAAGCCTGGCCAAGAGCGACCTGGCCAAAACCGACGACCTCGGCACGGCAATCTCTGCCTTCCTCGACAACAAGAGCCTTTCCGCCGACCAGCAGAACGAAATCCATCGCCTGCTCGGCCTCTATGCGCGGGTGAAATACGGCAGCGCCGCCACCGAGACGCTGCGTGAACTGGTGGCCATCCCGACCTTCCGCGTGGACGGCGTTGCCCAGCACGACAACCCTGAATTCATCAAGATCGCCGACAAGATCAAGAGCCTGGCCCAGGCCTTCAACCTGACCTTTCGCAACGTCGACAACCGCGTCTATGAAATCTCCCTCGAAGGGAGCGGCGATGAAGTGGTCGGCATTCACGCCCACGCCGACGTGGTGCCCGTGACACCGGAAAACTGGGTCCTGAAAGACGGCACCCGCCTCGATCCGCTCAAGGTCACCCTGATTGGCGATCGCATGTATGGCCGTGGCACCGAAGATGACAAAAACGGCATCGTGGTGGCGCTCTACGCCATGAAAGTCATCAAGGAAGAAAAGCTGCCGCTGGCGAGGAATTTCAAACTGCTGGTGGACACCACCGAGGAAACCAGCGGCGACGCCATCCCTTATTACTTCGAACACAACCCCACACCGAACTACAACCTGGCGCTGGATGGCGGCTACCCGGTGGTGATCGCCGAGAAAGGCTACGGCACCGTCATGGCCAACTTCCCCAAGCGCAAAGCTGACGGCAAGGGCGCTGAAATCGTCTCGATGACTGGCGGCCTGGCCACCAACCAGATTCCGTCGGCGTCGGTCGCCACCCTGCTGAGTGACAAACCCGCCGAGCTGGCCGCCAGCCTGCAAAAGGCCGGTACCGAGTACGCCAAGCGCAATGGCGGCGACTTCGAGGTGACGGCCAAGGTCGTCGGCAAAGACGTCACGCTGACAGTCACCGGCGTTTCCGCCCACTCCTCCGAGCCCGAGTCCGGAATCAACCCGGTGGCGAGAATGCTGGTGTTCATCAACAGCCTCGACGGCAAGGTCGCCCTCAAGCACAACCACATCACCGACGCGGCCCGCTACGCTGCCGACAACTGGGGGCTCGATTATCTGGGTGGTAAATTGGCGGTCGGTTTTTCCGATGCGTTCATGGGGCCGTTGACCACCTCCCTGACCTTTGTCGGGATGGATGAAAACACCTTCAAACTCGCGGTCAACCTGCGCGTACCGAAGGGCAAGTCCCCGGAAGTGCTCAAGCACGAAATCGCCGACAAGCTCGACGCCTGGAGCAAGAAATCCCAGGTTGCGGTGGCCTTCGATTACTCGATCGCCGAACCGATGTACCGCAATCCCGAGGGTGAATGGGTCAAGGCGCTTCTCGCCGTGGCCAGCGAAAACCTGGGCATGGAACACAAATTCGGCACCTCGGCCGGCGCCACTTCTGTCCATGAACTGCCCAATGGCGTGCAATTCGGCCTGGCCCGGCCCGAAGTCAAATACACCGGCCACACCGACAACGAGTTCAAGACTGTCGACCAGTTCCTGCTGGACCTGCAAATCGTGACCGAGATGTTCGGGCGCATCGGCCAGCTGCCAAAACTCTAAGCCCTCCCCTTCGGACCCGCTGCTCTGGCGGGTCCGACGTTTACAGCGTCCTGATCCACTTTCCTGTAGCAGTCTTTTCACGCCTTGCCATCAGCGTTGCCTCCAGAGCAACGATCTCTGAATTAAGTTGCTCTTGCTGCCATTGGTCAATGGAGCGAGCATCGCTCTCGACACCGGAGCGGCTGCGAGCGCCACATCCTGCCGGCTGTCTTACCTCCCCCGCACGCGCACAAGCCCCGACAGAGGGCCTACGGGAGAGTCATGTCTAATAAAAACAAGAGTTAAATTATGACCAGAGACAAAGGCAAACTGTGTGTACTGCTGTTTACCGGGGCTGGCGCCAACCTTGCCCAAGCCGCCGACAGCGGATTCGTCGAACAGTCCACCGCTACCCTGCAAACCCGAAACTATTTTTTCAGCAGAGACTTCTCCGATATCCGAGGCTCGGAAAAATCGATGGCTCAGGAATGGGCCCAAGGGTTCATCCTCAACTTCAAGTCCGGCTACACGCCCGGGCCGGTAGGATTCGGCCTGGATGCCATCGGCAAATTCGGCATCAAGCTCGACAGCAGCCCGGACCGGGTCAACTCGGGGTTATTACCGGTCAAGGACGATGGCCATGCCGCGGACAATTACGGTCGCCTCGGGTTGGCGGCGAAGATGCGCGTTTCCAAAACCGAGCTGAAGGTCGGTGAACTGCAACCCAACCTGCCGACACTGGTCTTCAGCGACATCCGCTTGCTGCCCCCGGCCTATCAGGGTGCGAGCATTACCAGCAGTGAAATCCCCGGCCTGACGCTGCAAGCCGGACATTTGACCTCCACGACCCTGCGCAACGAGGCCGGCGAGAGCAAACTCCAGGCGTTGCTGGGCAACAAGCCGCAACGGCAAGTGTCGAGTGATGCCTTCAACTACGTGGGCGGCGATTACGCGTTCAACAGTAACCGCACCACCGTGAGTACCTGGCATTCCCGACTGGAAGATATCTATGAGCAAAACTTCTTCGGTTTGAAACACAGTGTGCCGGTGGGCAGTTGGGTGCTGGGCGCCAATCTTGGTTACTACGACACCCAGGAAGAAGGTCGCAAACTGGTGGGCAAGGTCGACAACCAGTCCTTCTTCTCGTTGCTATCGGCCAAGCTCGGTGGCCATACGTTCTATGCCGGTTACCAGGGCATGTACGGCGACAGCCCCTTTCCTCGCGTGTTTCTCAATGTCAGCGCCCTTGGCAACGAATTGCCGACCTACGAGTTCGTCTCCACCCATGAGCGCTCCTTTCAACTGCGCTATGACTATGACTTCGCGGCCCTCGGTGTGCCTGGCCTGCTAGCCAGCACACGTTATGTCACCGGCGACAATGTGAAGACGGGGATGGGCTATGAAGGCAAAGATCGGGAGCGTGACCTCGACCTCAGTTACACCTTCCAGGCAGCCCCATTGAAAGGCCTCGGCGTGCGAGTGCGCAACGCGGTGGCACGCTCCAACTACCGCACGGATATCAACGAGAACCGACTGATCATCAGTTACACGTGGACGCTGTTCTGATTTCTAAAAACAAGTGTGGGGGCGAATCACTTCGCCCCCACAGGTTTTACTGTTACCCGGCCTTCAACTGACTTCCACGGTCATCTCGATTTCGACACAGGCACCCAACGGAATCTGTGCCACGCCGAATGCCGAGCGCGCGTGTTTTCCCTTATCCCCAAACACCTCGGCGAGCAGCTCCGAGGCGCCGTTCGTGACCAGATGCTGCTCGGTGAAACTGGACGTTGAATTCACCAGGCTCAGCACTTTGACAATCCGCGTGACCCGATTCAGATCACCAAGATGTGCCTGCAGCGTCGCCAACAAATCGATGGCGGTCGAACGCGCGGCCACATAGCCCTCCTCTGTCGTCAGCGTTTCGCCCAGTTTTCCTGCCCAGACTTTGCCGTCTTGCTTCGCGATATGGCCGGACAGGTAAACGACATTGCCACTCTGCGCACTCATTACATAGGCAGCAGCGGGAGCACCGGTGGCGGGCAACTCGATACCGAGGTCTTTCAGGCGGGTATAAACATCATGTTCAATCATGGGTTTTCCTCGAATAGAACGTGCCAACGCCCGGAACTTCCGGGCGCTGGGCTAGTTGAAAAACGTTTGATTCGGTTGTTTAACCGGGTATCGATTCGCGGCTGAAGGCGTCGACTTCCTGCACCAGGCTCTGCGCTGCCAACATCACCAGAGCGCGGCCTTTGTCCGGGGTGGCCAGGGACGGATCCGAGCCCATGCGGCCATCCGGATGGCGTGCGCGGAAATCCAGCGCTTCGCGAATCGGCCCCCACGGCGCGATCTGCGGCGAGTACCCGGCGGTTTTGATGGAATCCGGATAGGCCCATTGGGTCACGGCAATCTCGGACGGCGTGGCATGAATGCCGTGTCCCTCAGGAAACTGCTCCCGCGCCAACTCACCGATTCCCTCCAGATCCCACCAGTTGCACAACTTCAGCGCGAACCCTGCAGGGCGTCGAGCGAAGCTTGCTTCGGCATAGAGCTCCGAGAACGCCGCTTCAATCGATGCGACGTTGCCGCCGTGGCCATTGAGGAAGAGGATTTTTTCAAACCCGTGAGCGGCCAACGAACGCACCCAGTCGCCAATGGCCGCGATGAACGTCGAAGGACGAAGTGAGATGGTCCCGGGGAATCCAAGATGGTGTTGGGCCATGCCGATGTTGAAGGTCGGTGCTATCAGGATGTCTGCCGACTTCTGCGCTTCGCACGCAATAATTTCGGGGCACATCCAGTCGGTCCCCAAAAGGCCGGTCGGACCGTGTTGTTCATTGGAGCCGATCGGGATCACGATGGTGCGGCTGCGTTCAAGGAATTGCCCGATCTCGGCCCAGGTCGATAAGTGTAAAAGCATGTGGGTTCTCTCTTTAAAAGGGTTCCTTTCGGAACACGACTGATCAAGTGGGAGGCGGTTGATCAACCCGCGCTGAATTCAGAAACCGGGCGCTCACGCGGTTGCCGTTTGGTGGCAAGGATCACGAACGCTGCACACAGGAAGACGCAGCCCACAACGACGATGCCGAGATTGGCGCTGCCGGTTGCCGTTTTTGCCCAGCCAATCACCGCAGGCCCCCAGAAGCCGCCGGAAAGCCCGATGGTGTTGATCAAGGCAATGCCTCCCGCCGCCGCATCACCCTTGATGTGCTCGGAGGGCATCGCCCATAACACGGTGTAGGCCATGAACATCATGGCGGTCGCCACGGTCAGCAGAACCAGCGACGCCATCAGGTTGCCGTCGGCAAAGGGATACATGAGCAACAGGATGGCGCCAATGCCCGCAGGGACTGCGCAGTGGTAGCGTCGTTCGCCGACCCGGTCGGACCGACGCCCTATCCAGTACATGCCGCATGCCGCCGCGACATAAGGAATTGCGGCATACCAACCCAGCTGCATGGTGTCGTTGACGCCCTGGGCCTTGAGGATTGCCGGCAGCCAGAAACTCATGGCGTAGATCGAGAAGATGATGCAGAAATAGGCTGACGCGAGGATGTAGATTTTCGGGTCGCGCAACACCGCCCGGAACGAATGGGCTCGCCCCGACGATGTACCGAGTTCACTCTCCAGCAGTGTCCTTTCTTCAACACTCAGCCATCGGGCCTCCGAGGGCCGATTGGAGAGTACGAAATAGGTCAGGATGCCAAGGAACACGCAAGGCAGTCCTTCAATCAAAAACATCCATTGCCAGCCGGCCAGGCCCCCAACGCCTTCGAACGTGGTGATCAGCCAGGCAGACAGCGGACCGCCGATAATGCCGCCGATGGGACCGGCAATAAACACGATCGCAATGGCCCGCGCCATGCGCTTCGGGCCGTACCAGCAAGACAGGTAATAGATCATGCCAGGGGCAAAACCGGCTTCGAATACACCCAGCAGAAAACGCATCGCATAAAACATTGGCACGTTGCGCACAAAGAGCATGCAGGCCGATGTGATGCCCCAACACACCAGAATGCGGCTGAAGGTTTTTCGCGCCCCCACCTTCGGCAACATCAGGTTGCTCGGCAACTCAAACAGCACGTACCCCAGAAAGAAAATACCCGCGCCCGCTCCGTAGGCCGCATCGGACAGTCCGAGATCATTTTGCATCTGCAATTTGGCGAAGCCGACGTTGATCCGGTCCAGATACGCAAAGACGTAGCAAATGAACAGGAGTGGCAACAGCCGCCAATTGAGCTTGCGGTAAAGGGCAGAAACGGCATCACTGCTTGCCGGTGTCAGTAAGGTTGACATGCGAGTCTCCAATTATTCTTGTTGGTCTGCGTTCGTGCCAAAGAATGTTGCACTGGCACCGCAGGCCCAGCAAGAGCAACTAAGTTCGTGTATCGTTGCCCTACAGGCAACACAAACTTTCTGGCGGGAGGGCCCGGGATGCGCGAGATCAACCAACAACGGCTGCGGTATTTTCACGAAGTGCTGGTCCACGGCTCGATTCGTGGCGCGGCGGACAGCATCAATACGTCGCCCTCCGTTATCACGCGCCAGATCAAGCTGCTGGAAGAGGAACTGGGCGCAAAACTGTTCGAGCGCCAGGCACGCGGCGTGCAGCCCACCGAGGCGGCGGCGCACTTGCTGGAGTTCTGGCGCGGTTATCGATCACACCAGGAGAAACTCGAAGACCAGCTTCAAGCGATCAAAGGCCTGCAACAGGGCCAAGTGCGAGTCGTCATCAGTGAGGGCTATGTCGATGCCTTGGTCGACAACGTGCTCGCCCCCTTCTGCAAACAGTACCCCAAGCTCGATGTCCGGCTGGACATACTTCCCGTCGACGACGTACTGAACGAAGTCGCCGAAAACCGTGCGCACATCGGCCTTGCCTACAATCCGCCGCCGCATTCGCAAATCGATTATCGCGCGACGTCATCGCAGCCAGTGATGCTGCTGGTTCGCCCTGATCATCCGTTGGCAGTGCGAGGGGGAACGGCAACCGTCGAGGACATACTCACCTGCCGACTGGTGCTGACGCCCCCCACTTTCGGTATCGGGCATGCGATCAAGATGCTTGAGTACGCCGAGAAAATCGAAATCCGCCCGGCACTGGTCAGCAACTCCCTCGCCGCACTCAAGCGCCTGGTGGCCTCCGGGGATTTCACCTCGTTGCTCGGCGAATTCGCTGCCTATCGGGAAATCGAACAAGGCAGCCTCGCGGCGGTACTGATCGACCATCCGCTGTTTCTGGGCGTGGAAGCGAAACTGCTGGTGAAGTCCGGCCGACCGCTGGCCGCGCCGGCTCAGGAGCTGCTGAACTGGATGTTGCAGCGCTTGCCGATGTTTGGGGCGGGTGACGGAATCAGATTGGCTTCTCGGTGATCTCAGCGCTGTTTGCTGATAGGCGCAATGAAATCGCTGGAATGAAAAAAGAGGCTGATGCCTCTTTTTCTAATGCCAACCAAAAAAAACGCACAAAAAAAAGCGCCACTCATTGAGTGGCGCTTTTTCTGTATTTGGAGCGGGAAACGAGACTCGAACTCGCGACCCCGACCTTGGCAAGGTCGTGCTCTACCAACTGAGCTATTCCCGCGTCTTGGTGGTGCGAATTCTATAGAATCCAGAAGCTCCGTCAACCCCTTGATTCAAAAAAGTTTTATTTATTTTTCCACATCGGTCTTCAGATGCGGCCAGGCAGCCCGCAGGTATTGAACCATGGACCACAATGTCAGGCCCGCAGAGATCATCAGCAAGGCATAACCCACCAGGACCCAGAACGTGAAGTCCGACGGATTGGCCAGCAGGATCACCAGCGCCAGCATCTGCGCGGCAGTTTTCCATTTGCCCAGATTCGACACGGCGACGTGAGCGCGAGCGCCGAGCTCGGCCATCCACTCGCGCAATGCCGATACCACGATCTCGCGACCGATGATCACGGCAGCCGGCAGCGTGAGCCACAAATTACCGTGTTCCTGCACCAGCAGCACCAACGCCACGGCGACCATCAGCTTGTCGGCCACCGGATCGAGGAACGCCCCGAACGGCGTACTTTGCTCCAGACGACGAGCCAGGTATCCGTCCAGCCAGTCTGTGGCAGCGGCAAACGCGAAGACCGAAGCGGACGCCAGGTAGCTCCATTGGTAAGGCAGGTAGAACAGTAAAATGAAGATCGGGATAAGCAGGACGCGTAGAACGGTAATCAGATTAGGGATATTCATCGGCACAACTGGCTACGAGGTGAGGGGGCATTCTACTCGCTGTGCAGATTTGCATAAATCAACTCTGCGAGCTTTTTACTGATCCCGGGTGCTTTGGCGATCTCTTCGATGCTGGCACGAGACAGCTCCTGCAATCCACCAAAATGTTTCAACAAATCGCGCCGACGGGTCGGACCCACCCCGGCTACACCCTCAAGCGTAGACGTACGGCGCGTTTTGCCACGACGGGCACGGTGTCCGGTAATTGCAAATCGGTGGGCTTCATCGCGGATCTGCTGGATCAAATGCAGCGCCGGAGAATCGCCACGCAAGGTAAATTCGTGGGCGGCGTCATTGAGGTACAAGGTTTCGAAACCGGCCTTGCGCGTCGCCCCCTTGGCCACGCCCAACAGAATCAGGTCGGGCACCGCCAGTTCATTGAGCACATCGCGCGCCATGGACAACTGCCCCTTGCCGCCGTCCACCAGCAGAATGTCCGGCAACTTGCCCTCCCCGTCCTTCAGTTTGCTGAAGCGCCGGGTCAGGGCCTGGTGCATCGCGGCGTAGTCATCGCCGGGCGTGACGCCTTCAATGTTGTAGCGCCGGTAATCGGACTTGATCGGCCCTTCGGGGCCGAACACCACGCAGGACGCCACGGTCGCTTCGCCGCTGGAGTGACTGATGTCGTAGCACTCGAGGCGCTGCGGCGGCTCATCCAGTTTCAGCACGTCGGCCAAGGCATCGAAACGTGCCGCAACGTGTTGGCGGTTGGCCAGGCGCGCGCCCAGAGCCTGCTCGGCATTGGTCACGGCCAATTGCTGCCAGCGTGCCCGCGTGCCACGAACCCTGTGACTGATGCTCAGCTCACGACCGCGCAGCTCTTCGATGGCCGCGATCAGGGTCGGGAAGTCTTCGTGAACCACGTTGACGATCAGCTCGCTCGGCAAGTCGCGCTCGGGGCTGCTGACGAAGTACTGACCGAGAAACGCGGCCATGACTTCTGAAACGTCTTCCTCAATGCCCACCTGCGGAAAGAAGTTCTTGCTCCCCAGCACCCGTCCGCCGCGCACGCTGATCAAATGGACGCAGGCACCGCCCGGATTGACGAACGCGGCGATGACGTCGACGTCACCGGTCCCGCCTTCCATGCTCTGTTGATCCTGGACCCGGCGCAGCAACGAGATCTGGTCGCGGAATTCGGCGGCACGTTCGAATTCGAGGTTGATCGCCGCCTCTTCCATGCCGGCGGACAATTCATCGGTCAGCGCATTGCTGCGCCCTTCGAGGAACATCACCGAGTGACGAACGTCCTCGGCGTAAACCTCGGGCTCCACCAGCCCCACGCACGGCGCCTTGCAGCGTTTGATCTGGTATTGCAGGCATGGGCGTGTGCGGTTCTTGTAGTAGCTGTCTTCGCACTGGCGAACGAAAAAGGTTTTTTGCAGCAGGCTCAGGCTTTCGCGAATCGCCCCGGCACTGGGATAAGGGCCGAAATATTTGCCCTTGGCCTTTTTCGCCCCACGATGAATGCTCAGGCGCGGGAACTGACCGTCGGAAAGAAACACGTACGGGTAGGATTTGTCGTCGCGCAGCAGAATGTTGTAGGGCGGGCGCCATTCCTTGATCAGCGTCTGCTCAAGCAGCAAGGCTTCGGTTTCGTTGGCCGTGATCGTCGTTTCGACCTGGGCGATACGCGCCACCAGCGCAGCGGTCTTGGGCGCGAGGCCGGACTTGCGGAAGTAACTCGACAGACGATTCTTGAGATTCTTGGCCTTGCCGACATAAAGCAGGCGTGCCTCGCTGTCGAACATGCGATAGACGCCGGGGCGTCCGCTGACCGTCGACAGGAAAGCACTCGGATCGAAGGTGTCAGTCATTTTCAGAGGCTGGCATCAACCATGCCGTGACGAACTGCCAACAGCGTCAATTCGACATCGCTGCTGATCGAAAGCTTTTCGAAAATTCGGTAACGGTAGGTGTTCACGGTTTTGGGCGACAGGCACAGTTTGTCGGAAATGATCTGGACCTTCTGGCAGCCGACAATCATCAGCGCGATCTGGATTTCCCGCTCCGACAGTGCGTCGAAGGGCGAATCGTTGGTCGGCTGAAAGGATTTGATCGCCAGTTGCTGGGCTATCTGCGGGCTGATGTAGCGTTGCCCGGCAAACACCAGGCGGATGGCCTGGACCATTTCCGGCAACCCGGCGCCTTTGGTCAGGTAGCCCGCGGCCCCGGCCTGCAACAAACGTGTAGGAAACGGATCTTCCTCGCACACGGTGACCGCGACGACCTTGATATCCGGATGACTGCGCAACAGTTTGCGCGTGGCTTCAAGACCGCCGATACCCGGCATCTTGACGTCCATCAGCACCACATCGGGTTTCAACTCACGCGCCTTGAGCAGGGATTCTTCCCCGGACTCAGCCTGGCCGACTACTTGCAGGCCATCGATGTCAGCCAGCATTCGTGTAATGCCTGTACGAACGAGATCATGGTCATCGACTACTAGCACCCTAATCAAGCAGACACCTCGCGATATGGTCTTATTGAGTTGCCGACACCTTAGCAAAAAGCAACTGGCAGACCTAGCGGCAAGCGTCATATAAAAAGTTTCAATACATCTTGAAAGGCTTGTCTCATGCGTGTTTCAGCGATACGAGGCATCGACATCGCGCTGCATTCTCAGGAAACACTCGTCTTCACCGACCACTGCCAGGCCCTTTCGCTCGTATAACGCTTTCGCCGGATTATTTTCAAAAACCGTCAGGCGCAATGCCGGGCGTCGTTCCTTGCACGCCATTGCCAATACCTGATCGATCGCCCAGGAACCGGCGCCCTGCCCCCGGAACGCTTCGAGCACGTGTAACTCACGGATATACAAGGCCCTTGCATCCCGACTCAGGCTTACATAACCCAGCCGTACATCATCACGGACGATCAGCCAGTTTTCCCGCCCCGCCCAGGCCACATCAAAAGCCTCGTCCTGCCACAGCAGATCGTGCTGAATGTAGTAGCGGAGCATGGTTTTACAGGTCAGTTCACGAGCAAAGTCGAGGTCTTGCGATGTCGCAGGACGTAATTCGAATCCCATCAGGCCTCCGCGACGGCGACGACGCGCCCCGTCCAGCTGTCAGCATTGCGGCGAGCAATGACCAGCAGATTGCCCGTGCCAGGTGCGGCAGCGATCAGCGAACCGTCCGACGCCCAGATGGCGCTGCGTCCTGCCGACTCCCAACCCCCCGTCGCACCGCCATGGTTGGCCATCAGCACCGCCATCGAATGTTTGACGGCATAGCCTTGCAACAACGCAGTGTCGGGGGCGTAACCATTTTCGGTGATCAGCACACCTGCGGCATACAGGTCGGCGCCCTGTTGCGCCGCTGCGGCCGCATGACTGGCGTGGGAAAAATCGGCGCACACCGCCAAGGCTATCGTATCGCCGCCGATGGTCAGGGGCGAACCGCCAGTGCCCGGCGCAAACGCTACTTCCTCGCCGGGATGCAGATGCTGCTTGCTGTAGACCTCGAGTGAACCATCGGCGCCCAGTACCAGCGCTCCAATCAACACCGGCGAATGCTCCGACAGACGAACAGGCATCCCGACTATGGTCGTTACGCCGACTTCCTGCGCAAAATCGCGCAACGGTTGCAGCACCGAATCCTTCGGTGCAATGGCCAGCTCAGCCGCCAGCCCGCGCTCGTACCCGGTCAGTGACAGTTCCGGAAACACCAGCAACTGCACGCCCTGCTCCGCCGCCACCTGCATGAAGCGTTGATGCCACGCAATATTGGCGGCCAGGTCTCCGGCGATGGAGATCGATTGAGCGGCGGCGATGGTCAGCGTCGTCATGGTTCGTCCTTGTGACGTTGTGTTTTTGTTTAAACGGCGAGTGTGTCACAACCGCCGACGCACTCAAGCGATAGAAAACGCCGCCAGCAACCAATAGCAATTTCTGATTGAATCCGTGTACCGGCCTCTAGTAAGCTCGGCGCATCCATCGGAGACAGACCATGTTCAACGCCCTCTCACAGCTTCGTTCCGCCAGCGCCCCGCGCTCGGTTGCGGCTGCCCGGGTGAATGTCGTTTGCGCTTCGGTCAGCTTTTATTTTGGGTATTGGTTTAGCCACTGGCGCGCCTGATACCCACACGGCGCCCACTTTAAACGGGTCGCCACCAGAGAATTCTCAACCCCCGGTCGGCCTCCCGACCGGGGGTTTTGTTTTTTCAGCCCCCACACTTTTTAGCAACAACCAGACATTTTGAGGATTCACGACATGAACTACGCCACTTATTACCGTCACGACAGTTTTACCGCCTGGCGATTTAGCAGCCTCCGCTCGGGACAGCCTGCCGCCTCCGATCGGTCACCCACAGGTGGCAAGCACACACACGCAGCCAATCCGGCCAATTGTCGAACACCCCAGTAGGGCCGAGCGCGCGGGAACGAACCCGCCGCCCGCCCAGGAAGCCTGAACATGAACTCGTCCGTCTCTGCTTTGCCGCTGTCCACCCTGAGCCCTGCCAATGAAGCGCTGACCTTGCGCCTGCCGAGCTCATTGCAACTCAAACAGCAACTGCCGCTCAGCAACGCCCTGACCCGGCAAGTCGCCGCCCACCGCGATGCGGTCCGCGCGATTCTCAACGGTGAAGACTCCCGTTTGCTCGTCATCGTCGGTCCTTGCTCGATTCACGATCCGCAGTCCGCCCTCGAATACGCCAGTCACCTCGCCCGCCTCGCCGCCGACGTCAGCGATGAAATGCTGCTGGTGATGCGCGCCTACGTCGAAAAACCCCGTACCACCGTCGGCTGGAAAGGCCTGGCCTACGATCCGCACCTGGACGGCAGCGACGACATGGCCGGTGGCCTGACCCTGTCACGGGAGCTGATGCGCGAAATGCTTCGACTCGGCCTGCCAATTGCCACCGAACTGCTGCAACCGATGGCCGCCGGGTACTTCGACGACCTGCTCAGCTGGGTCGCCATTGGCGCCCGCACCACTGAATCGCAGATCCACCGGGAAATGGCCAGCGGCCTGAACATGCCGGTCGGCTTCAAAAACGGCACCGATGGTGGCGTCGGTGTTGCCAGTGACGCCATGCGCTCGGCCGCTCATCCGCATCGGCATTTCGGTGTCGACAGTCAGGGGCACCCCGCGATCATCCAGACGCCCGGCAACCCTGACACTCACCTGGTATTGCGCGGCGGTCATCGCGGCCCGAACTACGACCGCGCCAGCGTCGCCCAGGTGAACAGCGACCTGACCAAACTGAAGATCCCGGCCCGGATCATGGTCGATTGCAGCCACGCCAACAGCGGCAAAGACCCGCTACGTCAACCGGCGGTGTTCAACGATGTGCTTGAGCAGCGTCTGCAAGGTGATCGCTCACTGATCGGGATGATGATTGAGAGTCACCTGTTCGAGGGTTGCCAGCCGCTGAGTCCGTCGCTTCAGTACGGTGTATCGGTGACGGATGGCTGCCTTGGCTGGGAGGGGACCGAAACGTTGTTGCGTTCAGCGGCGGAACAGCTGAGAACCGCACGCGGCTGACAGGCAAATGACATTCCGGAGGTAGGTCATTGCAGAACTCTGCGCTACCTCCGATTAAAGGACGTCCGGACATTCCGAAAAGAGCCTCCTGCTGATTCGAATATTCGTACATTCCCTATTCCGTTTTCACCCATTCACAGCGGCTTCTTCATACATCGCGCAAACGTCCGAGTGCTTTAGAGTGAGCCCCGGACACATCACGAACTCCCGCGAAAAGGTATGAACATGCAACGGAATGCAAGCACCCTCCACCCCATCCTGTTGGTCCACGGCCTGTTTGGCTTCGATCGGATCGGCCCTTTCGAACTGTTCCATGACATCAAGCAAACCCTCAGGAGCGCCGGCGCCAGGGTGTTCATCCCGCACCTGTCGGCTACGCATACCAATGAAGCACGCGGTGACCAGCTTCTGGCACAGATCGAACGGGTGCTGGAAGGCACCGGTGCAGACAAGGTCAACCTGATCGGGCACAGCCAGGGAGCGCTGGCCGCCCGCTATGCCGCAGCGATAGCGCCGCAAATCGTTGCGTCAGTGACCTCGGTCAGCGGGCCCAACCGTGGCTCGGAACTGGCGGATTTCCTGCGCAAGGCGCTGACGCCTGGACAGCTGCCGGAACAGGTCGCCGACACGGTGGCCACGTTGTTCGCTGACTTCCTGTCCTTGTTGAGTGGCGACCGCCACCTGCCGCAAAACGCGATCGCTGCGCTCAATGCCTTGACCACCGAAGGCGTCAGCGCGTTTAACGAGAAGTACCCTCAAGGGCTGCCGAAGACCTGGGGCGGCAAGGGCAGCGAGCGGGTCAACGGCGTTCGCTACTATTCCTGGAGCGGAACCCTGCAGGGCAACCTCCTCGATGAAGGGCTCAACGCACTTGACCCACTGAATGGGTGCTCCCGTGCTTTTGCCAGGTACTTCACCATCGAGGCCGAGCAAAACGACGGCATGGTCGGCCGCTTCAGCTCTCATCTGGGCAAGGTGATCCGCTCCGACTATCCGCTGGACCACCTGGACAGCATCAGCCAGACAGTCGGTCGGGTTCGCAAAGACATCGACCCGATTGACCTGTACGTGCAACACGTCGAACGTCTGCGCAAGGCGGGTCTGTGAGCCGGGGGGAACTTTGAGGAGAAATAGCCTACTGAATCCGGTAGGCTGAGCACTTTACTGAACATTAGAAGGAGTATTTTTCCATGGCTAAAGCCACTGCCCGTCACATCCTGGTTGCCAGCGAAGACAAGTGCAACGAACTCAAAGCCCAAATCGAGGCTGGTGCCGATTTCGCCGAAGTTGCCAAAGCCAACTCCACTTGCCCGTCCAGCCGTCAGGGCGGTGATCTGGGTTCGTTCGGTCCGGGCCAGATGGTCAAGGAATTCGACACCGTGGTCTTCAGCGCACCGATCAACGTCGTGCAAGGCCCGGTCAAGACCCAGTTCGGCTACCACTTGCTCGAAGTGACCAGCCGTCAGGACT
Source organism: Pseudomonas sp. FW300-N2A2 (assembly GCF_017351735.1). Taxonomy (NCBI): domain Bacteria; kingdom Pseudomonadati; phylum Pseudomonadota; class Gammaproteobacteria; order Pseudomonadales; family Pseudomonadaceae; genus Pseudomonas; species Pseudomonas sp. FW300-N2A2. Next base: position 481,594 of record NZ_JACNDU010000001.1, read on the forward strand.
GAGTCATTCGCGTAGTTTCATGCACAACGGCCCGCCTTTTGGTGGGCCGTCGTGTTTCGGGTACGTGATACGACTGGCGAGGGACGCGCCGCTAGCGTACAAATTGCGGTTATCGATCACCCGGCTCTAAGGCTGAAAATGCGACTGGCTTTCCCTGTTTTGTTGTTCACTGCCGTGACCCTGCTACTGGGCGCCGCCGGTGTGAACGCCGCACCGCAACACGCGCTGACCGTCTACGGCGAACCGCCCAAGTACCCGGCCGGCTTCAGTCATTTTGCCTACACCAATCCGCAAGCCCCCAAGGGCGGCACGATGCGTCGTTCGGCGATCGAGATCGGGCATTTCGACCATGTCCTGCCTTATATAGACAAAGGCATCGGCGTGACGCAGATCGACGGTTTGATCTATTCGCCGCTGGCTCAGCGCTCGCAGGACGAGCCTTACACCGTGTACGGTCTGGTGGCGCAGAAAATGGAGCGCTCGGATGACGGGTTATCGCTGCGTTTCTACCTCAACCCCAAGGCTCGCTTCGCCGACGGCAAGCCGATCACCGCCGAAGACGTGCGTTACACCTTCGACCTGCTGATGACCCAGGGCAGCCTGCGTTATCGCACCCAGTTCGCCGACGTCAAAGGCGTCGAGGTGGAATCCCCGCTGACGGTGCGTTTCGACTTCAAAAGCAACGAAAACCGCACCCTGCCCCTCGACATCGCAACCCTGCCGGTGTTTCCCGAGCACTGGTGGAAAACCCGCGATTTCGCCAGCGGTGGTGGTTACGAGCCACCACTGGGCAGCGGCCCGTACAGGGTGGGCAAGGTCGACTCCGGGCGCAGCATCACCTTCGAACGCAATCCGGACTGGTGGGGCAAGGACCTGCCGGTCAGCCGTGGGCTGTACAACTTCGATCACTTCAGCATCGAGTACTTCGGTGATACCGATGTCGCGCGTCAGGTGCTGCGCGGTGGCGCCTACGACTACAACCGCGAATTCTCCGCCACCGCCTACTCCATCGGTTACGAAAGCCCGGCCCTCAGCGACGGTCGCCTGCAAAAGGCGCACCTGGCCAGAGAAGCGCCGCAATCGGCCCAGGGCTTTGTGTTCAATCTGCAGAACCCGATGTTCCAGGATCGCCGCGTCCGCCAGGCACTGGTGATGCTGTGGGATTTCGAATGGAGCAACCGGCAGATGATGCGCGATATGTATATCCGCCAGCAGAGTTTCTTCTCCAACTCCGCCCTCGCCGCCCGCAGCCTGCCGGATGCCGCCGAACTGGCGATTCTCGAACCGCTGCGCGGACAGATCCCCGACGAGGTGTTCACCAAAGTATTCGAAGCGCCGAAAACCGACGGCAGTGGCGTGATCCGTGACAAACAACTGCAAGCACTGGATTTGCTCGAACAGGCCGGCTGGAAACCCGATGGCGATCAATTGGTGAATGCCGAGGGCCAGCCGCTGAGCTTTACCTTCCTGGTCAGTCAGAACGGGATGGACCGTTTGCTGTTGCCTTACAAGCGCACGCTGAAGCAGATCGGCATCGACCTGAACATCCGCCGCATCGACTCCTCCCAATACGTCAATCGCCTGATGTCCCGGGATTACGACATGATCGTCACCGGCTACCCGGTCACCACGTCGCCGGGCAACGAGTTGAATAACTATTTTGGTTCGGCAGCGGCCAACGATCCGGGCTCCAACAACTACATGGTGTTGAAGAACCCGGCGGTCGATACGCTGGTCAACGGCCTGGTCCGCGCCACCACCCAGGCCGACATGTTGCGCTACGCCCATGCCCTCGACCGGGTACTGCAATGGAACTATTACTGGATTCCCAACTACTACCCGCCGGGCAGCTCGACCGTGTGGTGGAACCGTTTCGGCATTCCCAGCGTGCAAGCAGCCAATGACGAAGCCATCGAGAGCTGGTGGGAAGTGAGCACCACGCCGCTGACCAACCAACAGATGACCGCCGAACTGATCAAGCGCGGCAAACCCGGAGGGCCGCACTGATGTGGGCTTATATTCTGCGGCGCCTGCTGCTGATCATTCCGACCCTGGTGATCATTCTGCTGGTCAACTTCGTCATCGTTCAGGCCGCGCCAGGCGGCCCGGTTGAACAAGCGATCGCGCACCTGCAAGGCATCGGCGGCGCCAGCGTCGGCGGCGGTTCCGGTGAGGTCATGAGCGGCAGTTCGCGAGCCAGTCGCGGCCTGGACCCGCAACTGATCAAGGAAATCGAAAAGCAATACGGCTTCGACAAACCGGCCCATGAACGCCTGTGGTTGATGCTCACCAGTTACGCGCGACTGGACTTCGGCAAAAGCTTTTTCCGCGGTGCCACGGTCACCGACCTGATCCTAGAAAAAATGCCGGTGACCATTTCCCTCGGGCTCTGGGCCACGCTGATCACCTATCTGGTGTCGATCCCGCTGGGCATCCGCAAAGCCGTGCACCACGGCAGCCAATTCGATATCTGGAGCAGCACCGCGATCATCATTGGCTACGCCATGCCGGCGTTCCTGTTTGCGATGTTCCTGATCGTGGTGTTCGCCGGCGGCACGTCGCTGAACTGGTTTCCGGTGCGCGGCCTGGTCTCGGACAATTTCGACTCGCTGTCCACCGTGGGCAAGATCGCCGACTATTTCTGGCACCTGGTATTGCCGGTCACGGCGCTGGTCATCGGTGGGTTTGCCACATTGACCATCCTGACCAAAAACTCCTTCCTCAATGAAATCACCCGCCAGTACGTGGTCACGGCGCGCGCCAAAGGCATGAGCGAACGTCGCGTGCTTTACGGCCATGTGTTCCGCAACGCCATGCTGCTGGTGGTGTCGGGCATTCCCCAGGCGTTCATCAGCGTATTTTTCGCCGGCTCGTTGCTGATCGAGGTGATCTTCTCCCTCGATGGCCTGGGCCGCATGAGTTATGAAGCTGCGGTGTCGCGGGATTATCCGGTGGTGTTCGGTTCGCTGTTCATCTTCACGCTGTTCGGCCTGCTGATAAAACTGGTCGGCGACCTGTGCTACACGCTGGTCGACCCGCGTATCGACTTCGCCGCGAGGAATGCCTGATGTTCAAGCTTTCGCCGTTGGCGCGCCGCCGTTTCGACCGATTCAAGAAAAACCGCCGTGGCTGGTGGTCGCTGTGGCTATTTGTCGGCCTGTTTTTGCTGACCCTCGGTGGCGAGCTGATCGCCAACGACAAACCGCTGGTGGTCAGTTATCAGGGCTCGTTGTACTTCCCGGCGTTCAAGCGCTACACCGAGCAGGCGTTCGGCGGGCAACTGCCGTTCCAGGCGGATTACCGCAGTGACTATGTACAGAAGCTGATCAAAAAGGACGGCGGCTGGCTGCTGTTTCCGCCAATCCCGTTCAGCGACGACACGCCTAACTACGACCTGAACAAACCGGCACCAAGTCCACCGTCGAATGTGAATTGGCTGGGCACCGACGACCAGGCTCGCGACGTGCTGGCACGGGTGATTTTCGGCGCGCGGGTGTCGATTCTGTTTGCACTGATGCTGACCTTTGTCAGCGCACTGATCGGCATCGCCGCCGGCGCGCTGCAAGGCTATTACGGCGGCTGGGTTGACCTGATCGGCCAGCGTTTGCAGGAGGTCTGGTCGGGTCTGCCGGTGCTGTACCTGCTGATCATTCTGTCGGGGTTTGTCGAGCCGAATTTCTGGTGGCTGCTGGGGATCATGGCGTTGTTTTCCTGGCTGGCACTGGTGGACGTGGTGCGTGCCGAGTTCCTGCGCGGGCGCAACCTCGAATACGTCAAGGCTGCGCGGGCACTGGGCCTGACCGACCGCAAAGTCATCGTGCGGCACATCCTGCCTAACGCGATGAACGCGACGCTGAGCTACCTGCCGTTCATTTTGACCGGGGCCATTTCAACGCTCACCGCGCTGGACTTCCTCGGCTTCGGCATGCCGGCCGGCAGTGCCTCGCTGGGCGAGTTGATCGGTCAGGGCAAGCAGAATCTGCAAGCGCCGTGGCTGGGGCTGACCGCGTTTTTTACCCTGGCGTTGATCCTGTCTTTACTGGTGTTTATCGGCGAGGCGTTGCGAGATGCCTTTGACCCTCGATCCTGACGCGGACTGTTGATATGAGTAACAACCTGATCGAAATCCGTGACCTCTGCGTGGCCTTCAGCGGCCAGACCGTGGTGCGCAACCTGTGTCTGGACATCCGCCCCGGTGAATGCCTGGCGCTGGTGGGTGAGTCGGGTTCCGGCAAATCGGTGACCGCGCACTCGATCCTGCAACTGCTGCCCGAGACCGGCACCGAAACCAGCGGCAGCGTCCGCTATCGCGGCAAGGAGTTGCTCGGCGCTTCGTCCAGGGTTTTGCGAGAGTTGCGGGGCAACCGCATCGCCATGATCTTCCAGGAGCCGATGACCTCGCTCAATCCGCTGCACAGCATTGAAAAGCAGATCGGCGAAACCCTGCTGCTGCACAAGGGCCTGACCGGCAAAGCTGCGCAGGAGCGGATACTGGAGTTGCTGCACCTCGTGGGCATCCAGAAACCCAAAGAGCGGCTCAAGGCGTATCCGCATCAACTCTCCGGCGGCCAGCGGCAACGGGTGATGATCGCCATGGCGCTGGCCTGCGAACCGGAGTTGCTGATTGCCGACGAGCCCACTACTGCGCTCGACGTTACGGTGCAGCGCAAGATCCTGATCCTGCTCAAGTCCCTGCAACAGCGGCTCGGCATGTCATTGCTGCTGATCAGCCATGACCTCAATCTGGTGCGCAGCATCGCTCAGCGTGTGTGCGTGATGAAGGCCGGGGAAATCGTCGAACAGGCACCGTGCGAAACGCTGTTCACCGAGCCGAAACATCCCTACAGCTGCGTACTGCTGAACGCCGAACCGGAAGGCCAGGCGCTGCCCCGTGACGAGCGCGAGAACGTTCTGGAAGTGGACAATCTTTGCGTGCGCTTCCCCCTCGGTGGCGGGCTGTTTCAGCGCAAAACGTACTTGCATGCCGTGGACGGCATCAGCCTGAATGTCCAGCGCGGCAAGACATTGGGCATTGTCGGTGAGTCCGGCTCGGGCAAGTCGACACTGGGTCAGGCGATCCTGCGCCTGCTCGACTCCGAAGGCAGCATTCGCTTTCAGGGCGCGGCGCTGGACGGCCTGACGCAAAAGCAACTGCGGCCATGGCGCAAGAAAATGCAGGTGGTGTTCCAGGACCCTTTCGGCAGCCTCAGCCCACGGATGTCCGTGGCACAAATCATCAGTGAAGGCCTGGAAGTGCATAGCCAGTTGACGGCGGACGAATGCAAGGCCGAAGTGATTCGGGCCCTGCAGGAAGTCGGCCTCGACCCGCAAAGCCGCCATCGCTACCCCCACGAATTCTCCGGCGGCCAGCGCCAACGCATCGCCATCGCCAGGGCGCTGGTGCTGAAACCGGCGCTGATCCTGCTGGACGAACCGACCTCGGCGCTGGACCGCACCGTGCAGAAACAAGTGGTCGCACTGCTGCGCCAGCTTCAGGAAAAACACGGCCTGACGTATCTGTTTATCAGCCACGACCTGGCGGTGGTTCGCGCCCTCGCCCACGACATGATCGTGATCAAGGACGGCAAAGTGGTGGAAAGCGGCGCCAGCCACGACGTGTTTGATTCACCGCAGCATCCGTACACCAAAGAGCTGTTGGCGGCGGCGCATCTGCAACAGGCATAAAATCGCGTCGCTGCCTTCGCGGGCAAGCCTCGCTCCTACAAATCACCTCGACCTGTAGGAGCGAGGCTTGCCCGCGAAGAGGCCCGCACAGACACACACATTCTGGACATGACCCCATGAACACCACCGAAAGCCTCAAGGATTACCAGCGCGTTCGTCTGTTGGCGATCCGTTCGCTGTTCGAGATCATCGAGCAGTCCAGTGAAGGCACGGTGATTGTCGACCGCGACGCGAACATCGTCTGGATGAACGAACGTTATGCCCGACGCTTCGGTCTGGATTCGGCGCAAGTGGCCATCGGCAAGGCCTGCGAAAGCGTGATCCCCGGCAGCCTGCTACGAGAAGTGGTACGCACCGGCCGACCGATTCTGCTCGACATGCAGGACACCCCCAAGGAACCGTTGGTGGTGATGCGCCTGCCGATCCATGACGACGCCGGCGTGGTGATCGGCGCCATCGGTTTCGCGTTGTTCGATGAGTTGCGCAGCCTGTCGCCGATGCTCAAGCGCTACATGAGCATGCAGGAAGAACTGGCCTCCACCCGTTCGCTGCTGCGGGCGCGGCAGACCAAGTACAACTTCGCGCATTTTATCGGCACCAGCGCGGCCAGCCTCGAAGTCAAACGCCGCGCCCGACGCAGTGCCAGTGCTGATTCCCCGGTTTTGCTGCTCGGCGAAACCGGCACCGGCAAAGAACTGCTGGCGCAGGCGATTCATGGCGCATCACCCCGTGCGCACAAGGCTTTCGTCAGCATCAACAGCGCAGCGATTCCCGAGGCGCTGCTCGAGGCCGAATTCTTCGGCACTGCCCCCGGCGCGTTTACCGGCGCCGATCGCAAGGGTCGCGTAGGCAAGTTGCAGATTGCTCAGGGCGGCACGCTGTTTCTGGATGAAATCGGCGACATGCCGCTGCCGCTGCAAAGCAAGCTGCTGCGGGTGTTGCAGGAAAAGGAATTCGAACCGGTCGGGTCCAACGAAGTGATTCAGAGCGATGTGCGGGTGATCGCCGCGACCTCCACCGACCTTGAAGCGGCGATCAAACGCGGCGAGTTTCGTGCCGACTTGTATTACCGCCTCAATGTGCTGCCGATCCAGGTGCCGCCGCTGCGTGATCGTCTTGATGATTTGCCGGCTTTGAGCGAGGCCATTCTTGAAGAACTGCGCAGTCAGCACGAGCTGAACCGCGAGGCGCTGGAGTTGCTCGCCCGACACGCCTGGCCGGGGAACATTCGCGAGCTGCGCAACGTGCTGGAACGAGCGGCATTGCTCAGTGACGATCTGATGCTGAACGCAACCGATATCCGCGCGGCGATTGGTACGTTTACGCCGGTGGAGCGTGTGGCGCCTTTAAAGGTTGAGTCGGTGGCACACGAGACGTTCAGTGAGGCGCGTGAACGGTTTGACCGGCAGTTGATTGAATCGGCCCTCGCGCAATGCGGGGGGAAAGTGATTGAGGCGGCGGCGCGGCTGGGGCTTGGGAGGTCGACGTTGTACAAGAAGATGGTGGCGTTGGGGATTGCCGAGTCTCTATAACGAGACACGCATCTCCATTGTTAGACACTCCCTCGGAGCGCTGCGCGCTCATCGCCGGCAAGCCGGCTCCTACAGGAGATCGCATTCACAACACGCACCCTGTAGGAGCCGGCTTGCCGGCGATGAGGCCCTCGACATCACAAAAAATCTCAAAACAGAGACAAATACGCTAATTCGCTTCTGAAAAAACAATAAATATCCTTATATTTCAATATGTTGCCACCTTGGCACAGTTCTCGCTAAAGCCCCTCCTCACACCGTTTCACCCCACAAAAATAACAATCCAGGAGACACACCATGAGTGTGATCATTGCCTTGGCAGCCCTCGCGCTGCTGATGCTCGCGGCCTACCGTGGCTACAGCGTTATCCTTTTTGCCCCGATTGCCGCCCTCGGCGCCGTCCTGCTCACCGACCCTTCCGCCGTCGCCCCTGCTTTCACCGGGGTGTTCATGGAGAAAATGGTCGGCTTCATCAAACTGTATTTCCCGGTGTTCCTGCTCGGCGCGGTGTTCGGCAAGCTGATTGAGCTGTCGGGTTTCTCGCGCTCCATCGTTGCGGCGGCGATTCGCCTGCTCGGCACCCGTCAGGCGATGCTGGTGATCGTGCTGGTTTGCGCCCTGCTCACTTACGGCGGCGTGTCGCTGTTTGTGGTGGTGTTTGCGGTCTACCCGTTCGCGGCCGAGATGTTCCGCCAGAGCAATATTCCCAAGCGCCTGATCCCGGCGACCATCGCCCTCGGCGCCTTCTCGTTCACCATGGACGCCCTGCCCGGCACCCCGCAAATCCAGAACATCATCCCCAGCACCTTCTTCAACACCACCGCGTGGGCGGCGCCGTGGCTGGGTTTGATCGGCGCAATCTTCGTGGTCTGCGCCGGCATGGCGTTTCTGCAGCGCCAGCGCAACAAGGCTCAGATTTCGGGTGAAGGCTACGGCACCGACCTGCGCAACGAACCGGAAACCGCCGCAGACATCAAACTGCCGAATCCGTGGATCGCGCTGTCGCCGCTGTTGGCCGTCGGCATCATGAACCTGTTGTTTACCCAGTGGATTCCCCAGTGGTACGGCAAGACCCACAGCCTCGCGCTGCCGGGCATGGCCGCACCGGTAACCACCGATGTCGCCAAACTCACGGCGATCTGGGCCGTTCAGGCTGCCTTGCTGGTCGGCATCATCATGGTGCTGGTGTTCGGCTTCCAGGCGATTCGCGGCAAGTTGGCCGAAGGCAGCAGAAGTGCAGTCAGCGGTTCATTGCTGGCAGCGATGAACACGGCGTCCGAATACGGTTTTGGTGCGGTAATCGCGTCCTTGCCAGGCTTTCTGGTGCTGGCCGACTGGCTCAAAAGCATTCCCAACCCACTGGTCAACGAAGCGATCACCGTGACCTTGCTGGCCGGCATCACCGGCTCTGCATCGGGCGGCATGAGCATTGCACTGGCGGCCATGGCCAATGACTTCATCGCTGCGGCCCATGCGGCGAACATTCCCCTGGAAGTGCTGCACCGCGTCGCCGCGATGGCCAGTGGCGGCATGGACACCCTGCCGCACAACGGCGCGGTCATCACCTTGCTGGCGGTGACCGGCCTGACCCACCGCGAAGCCTACAAAGACATTTTCTGTATTACGCTGATCAAGACCCTGGCGGTTTTTGTGGTGATCGGTACTTTCTACGCCACTGGCATTGTGTGAGGTATTCATGACGACTCTTTCAGGCAAGACCGCACTGGTCACCGGCTCCACCAGCGGCATCGGCCTGGGCATCGCCCTCAGCCTGGCCAAGGCTGGCGCCAACCTGATTCTCAACGGTTTCGGCGATGCCTCCACAGTGATTGCCGAGGTTGAACAGTTCGGCGGCAAGGTCGGTCATCACCCCGCCGATGTCAGCGACCCGGCGCAGATTGCCGACATGATCGCCTACGCCGAGCGCGAGTTCGGCGGCGTGGACATTCTGGTCAACAACGCCGGCATTCAGCACGTGGCGTCGGTGGAAGATTTTCCCGTGGAGCGCTGGGATTCGATCATTGCGATCAACCTGTCGTCGGTGTTTCACAGCACCCGTTTGAGCTTGCCGGGCATGCGCGCCAAGGGTTGGGGACGGGTTATCAATATCGCTTCGGTGCATGGCCAGGTCGGTTCGGTGGGCAAGGCGGCGTACGTCGCGGCCAAGCATGGGGTGATCGGTTTGACCAAGGTGGTCGGCCTGGAAACCGCCACGACCAACGTCACCTGCAACGCCATCTGTCCAGGCTGGGTGTTGACGCCGTTGGTGCAGAAGCAGATTGACGACCGCATCGCCAAAGGGGTTGATCCGCAGCAGGCGCAGCACGATTTGCTGGCCGAGAAGCAGCCGTCGCTGGAGTTCGTTACGCCGCCTCAGCTGGGTGAACTGGTGCTGTTTTTGTGCAGTGAGGCCGGTAGCCAAGTGCGGGGCGCGGCGTGGAATATAGACGGTGGGTGGTTGGCGCAGTGATTGGGCGATAGACCGCGTTATCGTTCTTCGCGGGCAAGCCTCGCTCCTACAGGTCGTGCGTCGTTCATGAAAACACCGATAACCTGTAGGAGCCGGCTTACCGGCGATTGGATCTCGAAATAGAAAAAGAAGAGGCAAAAAATGTCCGACATCCTCTGGCAACCTGACGCCAAACGCATCGCCAAGACCCGCATGGACGCCTTCCGGCGCGCCATCAATCAGCGCCACCACCTCGACATTGCCGACTACGCCGCCCTGCACCAATGGTCCATCGATCAACGGGTCGATTTCTGGCAAGCCATCGTCGATTTCTTCGATATTCGTTTCCATACGCAACCGGATGCTGTGCTGATCGAAGACGATCACATGCCCAGCGCCCAGTGGTTTCCCGGCGCCACCCTGAACTTTGCCGAACACCTGCTGCGCCGTCGTGACGATGCCGTCGCCGTGATTGCGATTGGCGAAAACGGTCAGCGCGAACAACTGACCTGGGCCGAACTGGCCGAGCATGTCGCCGGTTTTCAAAACAGCTTGATCGCCGTCGGTGTCGGCCTTGGCGACCGCGTCGCCGCGTGCATGCCGAACACCTGGCAAACCCTGGTCGCCATGCTCGCCACCACCAGCCTCGGGGCGATCTGGTCCTGTTCGTCGCCGGACTTCGGCACCCAGGGCGTCATCGACCGCTTCGGCCAGATCGAACCGAAAGTGCTGATCACCTGCGCCGGTTACCGTTATGCCGGCAAAGACATCGACCAAAGCGCCAAGGTCAACGAAATCCTTGAACGCCTGCCGTCGCTGCAACAGCTGATCGTGGTGCCTTACGCACGACCCCAGGCGCACATCAAAGACTTCCGCACCCACGCAGGCGTGACGCTTTGGGATGCGTTCTACGAACCGGGCGGCGAGCCGGATTTCGTTGCCGTGCCTTTCGCCCATCCGCTGTACATCCTCTATTCCAGCGGCACCACCGGCGTGCCCAAATGCATCATCCACAGCACCGGCGGCGTGCTGTTGCAGCACGTCAAGGAACACGGCCTGCATTGCGACCTCGGGCCCGGCGACCGCTTGTTTTACTACACCACTTGCGGCTGGATGATGTGGAACTGGCTGGTGTCAGCCCTGGCCGTCGGCAGCGCCGTGGTGCTGTACGACGGCTCGCCATTTCATCCCGGCCCGGAACGCTTGATCGACCTGATCGACGACGAGCGCATCAGCGTGTTCGGCACCAGTCCCAAGTACCTCGCGACCCTGGAAAGCAACGGTGTGAAGCCTCGGCAAAGCCATGATCTCGGCACGCTGAAAACCCTGTTGTGCACCGGCTCGGCGCTATCACCGCAAAGCTACGACTACGTCTACCGTGACCTCAAGGCCGACCTGTGCCTGGCGTCGATGTCCGGTGGCACCGACATCGTTTCGTGCTTCGTGAACGGCAATCCGCTGCTGGCGGTACGTCGCGGCGAAATCCAGGGCAAGAGCCTGGGGATGGCGGTCGAAGTCTGGAACGATGCCGGCCGCGCGGTCATTGGCGAAAAAGGTGAGCTGGTCTGCACCCGACACTTTCCGGCCATGCCCGTCGGCCTGTGGAACGACCCGACCGGGGAAAAACTGCGCGCGTCTTATTTCAGCCTGTTCCCCGGCGTCTGGGCCCAGGGCGACTACGCCGAACAATTGGCTCACGGCGCGATGATGATTCACGGACGCTCGGATGCGGTACTCAACCCCGGCGGCGTGCGCATCGGCACGGCGGAAATTTACCGTCAGGTGGAGAAAGTCCCGCAAGTCACCGACAGTGTGGCCATCGGTCAGCAATGGCAAGACGACGTGCGGGTGGTGCTGTTCGTGCGGCTGGTCGAGGGCGTCGAACTGGACGAGGCGCTGCAACAGCAGATTCGCCAGGTCATCCGCGCCAACACCACGCCACGTCACGTACCGGCGAAGATTGTCGCGGTGACGGACATTCCGCGCACCATCAGCGGCAAAGTGGTCGAGTTGGCAGTGAGGAACGTGGTGCATGGCCAGACGGTGAAAAACACCGATGCGCTGGCCAATCCCGAAGCGCTGGAGCAATTTCGGGATCGACCGGAACTCCAGGACTGATGAAGATCAACTGTGGGAGCGGGCTTGCTCGCGAATGCGATACGCCAGTCGACATCACTAGTGACTGATACACCGCATTCGCGGGCAAGCCCGCTCCCACATTTTTCATCCGTGTCAGTCCATCAGGCCCCATTCGCCGGGTTGTGCGTTGGGTCCCGGTGATGCGTCGGCATGCAGCTTGAGCCGCAGGCGCAAATTGTTCAGCGAGTCCGCATGCTTCAAGGCCTCTTCTTCGCCGATAGCGCCTTCGATCACCAATGCGTACAGCGCGCAATCGAACGTCTGCATACCCTGTTCGGTCGACTTCTCCATGATCCCTTTGAGCTCGTCGAATTCATTGCGCCGTATCAGGTCGCCTACGGTCGGCGTGCCCAGCATCACTTCTACCGCCGCCCTGCGTTGACCGTCACGAGTGCGCACCAGGCGCTGGGAAACGAACGCTTTAAGATTGTTGCCCAGGTCATGCAGCAGTTGCATCCGCCGTTCTTGCGGGAAGAAATTGATAATGCGATCCAGCGCCTGATGGGCGTTGTGAGCATGCAAGGTGGAAATCACCAAATGCCCGGTGTCGGCAAACGCCAGCGCATGCTCCATGGTCTCGCGGTCGCGGATCTCACCGATCAGCACCACATCGGGTGCCTGGCGCAGGGTGTTTTTCAGCGCGGTATGAAAACTGCGGGTATCGACGCCGACCTCGCGCTGATTGATGATCGATTTTTTGTGCCGGTGGATGTACTCGATAGGGTCTTCGATGGTGACGATATGCCCGCTGCTATGGCGATTGCGGTAATCGATCAACGCCGCCAGCGAGGTCGACTTGCCCGAGTCGGTGGCGCCGACGAACAGCATCAGCCCTTGCTTGAGCATCACCGTTTCCAGCAGCACGGGTGGCAACTTGAGGTCTTCGAAACGCGGAATGTCGAGCTTGATGTTGCGTACCACGATCGACACATCGTTGCGTTGCTTGAAAATATTGACCCGAAAGCGCCCGACACCCGCCAACGAGATCGCCAGGTTCATCTCCAGTTCCCGATCGAACTCCAGTCGCTGTTCGGCGTCCATGATGGACGCGGCAATCGCGGCGATTTCCCCCGGTTTGAACGGCTGGTCGGCCAAGGGTTTGAGTACACCGTCAAACCGGGCGCAGGGTGGCGCACCGGTGGACAGGTACAAATCGGAACCCTCCTGGCTGGACAGGGTCTTTAACAGCGCATCGATTTCCATGGCAAAAAACACCCGCGAAGCATTCAATGAACAGAAATGACCCGAAAAATCGGTCATTCAGCGTCTACCGCCCTAGGATAGTAGACGCCGTCACCCCGACCGACGTGCAGGACACCTTGATGAACGCAGTACCCACCGGCAGCGATGCCCAGGCCTTGATTGCCAGACTGGACTGGACGTGCACCCCGCTCGGCGCCGCCAGTGACTGGCCGCAGAGCCTGCGCACAGCGGTGGACATCGTGATTCACTCACCGATGCCGATGCTGTTGCTGTGGGGGCCGCAGCTTACGCAGATCTATAACGACGGCTTCGCGCTGCTGGCCGGCAGCAAGCATCCGCACGCTTTCGGACAACCGACGCACCAGATCTGGCCAGAACTCAAAGACTTTACCGACCCGATTTACAGCGCCGTCCTACAAGGCCAGGTGCGGACTTACAGCGAACAACGCTTCACCCTGCAACGCGACGGGAATGATTCCGACTTCTGGCTGGATTTGACCTACAGCCCGATCCGCGATGAACACGCCGACGTCGCCGGGATTCTGGTCACAGCCATCGAAACCAACGAACGCCGACGCATTGCCCTCGAACTGGAGCAGCGCTCGGCCGCCAGCCTGAAGGCTCAGCGCGAGACCGAGGAACGCCTGCAATTGGCGCTGGCTGCCACTGACGCCGTCGGCACCTGGGACTGGGACATCGGCGAAGACCGCTTCATTGCCGACGCGCACTTCGCCCAATTGCATGGCATCGACCCGCTACTCGCCAGTCAGTTGCCCATCAGCGACTATCTCGAAGCGGTGCATCCGGAAGACCGCTCGATGGTCACCCGCGGCATCAAGCAGTGCATCACCCAGGGCAGCGAATACGCCGAGGAATATCGCCTGCTGCAACCCGACGGCCAGTTGCGCTGGGTGTTTGCCCGGGGCCGTTGTTACAAGGACCACCATGGCCGGCCGATCCGTTTCCTCGGCGCCGCGCTGGACCTGACCGAACGAAAACACACCGAACAGGCCTTGCGTCAGAGTCAGACCGAGCTGCAACTGATCATCAACGCCATGCCGATCCTGATCAGTTACGTTGACAGCGAGGAACGCTTTCGCCTGAACAACGCGGCGTACCTCGACTGGTACGGCCTGACGCCCCAGGAGCTTTACGGTCGGACTATTCGTGAGGTGCTGGGTGAAGAAGCCTACGCCTTACGTGCCGAATACATCGCCGAAGCACTGGCGGGCAGGACCTGCTGTTTCAGCATCAGCACGCCGCATCGTGATGGCAGCACTCGACAAGCCTTGATGAATTACCTGCCCCGCCACGGGCCGGATGGCGCGGTGAACGGTTTCTATATTTTTGTGATCGACGAAACCGAGCGCAAACAGACCGAAGAAGCCTTGCGCAACCTCAACGAAACCCTTGAGGAACGTGTCGCCGCCCGTACCCAGCAATTGGCCGAAGCGAACCAGCGCCTGCAAAACGAAATGTTCGAACGCGAGCGTGCCGAAGATGCCCTGCGCCATGCGCAGAAAATGGAAGCGGTCGGCCAGCTCACCGGCGGCATCGCCCATGACTTCAACAACATGCTCACCGGGATCATCGGCAGCCTCGACCTGATGCAGCGCTACATCGCCGATGGGCGTACCGCCGAGATAGGCCGTTTCACCGAAGCGGCGGTGTCGTCAGCCAACCGCGCAGCCGCCCTGACCCATCGCCTGCTGGCCTTCTCCCGGCGCCAATCGCTGGACCGCAAGCCGCTGAACGCCAACGAACTGATTCATTCTCTGGAAGATTTGCTCAGCCGCACCAAGGGCGACCACATCGAGCTGAAACTGCAACTGGCCGATGAAGCCTGGCCAGTCAGCACCGACGTCAGCCAACTGGAAAACGCCCTGCTCAACCTGGTCATCAATGCGCGGGATGCCATGCCCGATGGCGGCGAGTTGCGTATCGAAACCGCCAATGTCTATCTGGACAGCAGTGACATCAACATTCTGGAACCCGTCAAGGCCGGGGATTACCTGATGATCGCCGTCAGTGACAACGGCACCGGCATGACCCCGAAAGTGTTGGCCAAGGCGTTCGATCCATTTTTCACCACCAAACCTATCGGCCAGGGCACGGGGCTGGGTTTGTCGATGATCTACGGTTTTGCCCAGCAGTCGGGTGGCCACGTGAGCCTGTTCAGCTTGCCGGGCCAGGGCACCAGCGTGCGCCTGTTCTTGCCGCGCTTGCACGAGATGGAGCCGCAAGATGTGCTGACGCCGATCATCGGCGAGGCCCCCTCAGCGATAGCCGGGGAAACCGTGGTGTTGGTGGAAGATGATCCGGCGGTGCGCATGCTGGTGTTCGATCTGCTCAAGGAGCTGGGTTATCACGCCCACGAGGCCGAAGATGCGAAGACCGCCCTGCCCCTGCTCGAATCCGGTCTGCGGGTCGATCTGCTGGTGACCGATGTCGGGCTGCCGGGCATGAACGGTCGGCAATTGGCAGAAATCGCCCGTCAGCACCGTCCAGAGCTCAAAGTGCTGTTCATGACCGGTTACGCGGAAATGGCCGCCGAGCGTCAGAGCTTCCTTGAGGAAGGCATGGACATGGTAGCCAAACCGTTTTCGGTTGACCTGCTGGCCAACAAGATTCGCACGATGATCGGCCAACCCGAGTGAGTTGAGGCATAATCGCGCGCCCCGATCCACCCACATAGCCACTACCGTTGCAAGGTACTCGCCCCATGAAAGCTCAAGCCCGCCATATTCTGGTGAAAACCTCGGAAGAAGCCGAGCAGCTCAAACAACGCATCGCCAAGGGCGAAGCCTTCGATGTGCTGGCCAAGAAGTATTCCACCTGCCCGTCCGGCAAGCGCGGCGGTGATCTCGGTGAAGTACGGCCTGGGCAGATGGTCGGTGTGATTGATGCGGTGATTTTCAAGAAGCCGTTGCGGGTGGTGCATGGGCCGATCAAGAGCAAGTTTGGCTATCACCTGGTGCAGGTGTTTTATCGGGATTGAGCGGTTGGCTTGAGGGCCTCATCGCTGGCAAGCCAGCTCCTACAAAGACCGCGAAAAACCTGTAGGAGCTGGCTTGCCAGCGATCCGGTGGCGCAGCCAACCGGCCATTCACCGACTACCTTGGGATCAGTGCCCCCGGCACCTGAATCACCCGACTCGCCAACCGATGCCCGGCCTCGGCGGCCTCCACCGGGCTCCCCCCCTTGAGCCGACTGGCCAGGTACGCCGCACTGAACGAATCCCCCGCCGCCGTCGTGTCCACCACGCGTTCGACCTTCTGCGCCGGCACCTCGAACGACTCGCCCTCACAGCGAATCAGGCACGCTTCGGCACCACGCTTGAGCACCACTTCCGGCGTACCCACCTGCTCGTAAGCGGCGAACACCGCCTCGCAATCGGAAAAATGAAACAACGCCTGTTCGTCGTCGACAGTCAGCAACGCCAGATCCACATACGGCAACACGCTGCGATACGCCGCCCGAGCGTCCTCGATCGACGCCCACAAACGTGGCCGGTAGTTGTTGTCGAACACAATCCGCGCATCCCGCTGCCGTGCTTCGATCAGGCTTTCCAGCAACTTCTCCCGACCTTGCACACCGAGCACCGCCAGGGTGATGCCGCTGAAATACAGCACGTCGTAATCCGGCAGCGCCGCGAGGATCGGCGCGGCGGCTGGCGTGGTAAAGCAATCGCGGACGGCGGCTTCGTTACGCCAGTACAAAAAGCGACGTTCGCCGGCGGCGTCGGTCTGGATGCAGTACAAACCGGGCAAGCGACCGGGCAGGCGCTGGACCATGTCCAGGCCGATGTTTTCGGCGGCCCAGCTTCGGCACATGGCATCGCTGAAACTGTCATCGCCCAGGGCGGTGACGTAATCAACGCTGCCGCCTTCTCCCAGTTCGCGGGACAGATAGACCGCCGTGTTCAAGGTATCGCCGCCGAAGCTCTGTTGCAGACTGCCGTCGGCGCGGTGTTGCAACTCGATCATGCATTCGCCGATCAAGGCGATGCGCGGGATGTTGGGGCCGAGTGTGTTGATGGTGTTCATTGTTGTGGTGTCTCTGGTGGTTCGGTGGTGTCTCGGCGGGCGCCATCGCCAGCAAGCCGGCTCCTACAATGGAATGCGTTCCCCCTGTAGGAGCCGGCTTGCTGGCGATGGCCGCGCCTCGGTCTGGAACCTTAAAAACAGGTTTCCATGGTTTCGATGACATTCAACTGCTCATCCACCAGACACCCCGTGCGCCACTTGTCGAACGTCAGGCACGGGTGCGAAGTGCCGAACGAAATGATGTCGCCCACCCGCAACTCAATCCCCGGCGCCACGGTCATGAACGCGTGCTGGTCCATCACCGCCGTCACCTTGCAGGCACTGACGTCGTCGCCCGCTGCCGGCACCACACCGGCCTTGTAACGCAGCAACGGCACCGGCAGCCCGGCGTCGTAGGCCACGTCGCGTTTGCCCAGGGCGATCACCGCAAAACCCGGTTCCGGCAACGACTGCACATGCGCCCAGACTTCCAGCGCCGGGCGCAGGCCTTCGTGCAGGTCGCTACGACGGTCGAGCACGCAGCATTGCGCTTCTTTATAGATGCCATGGTCGTGGGCCACGTAGCTGCCAGGGCGCAATACGCTGAGGAAACGTCCGCCAGCGTTCTGCGCTTCGAAGGACTCGGCGATCAGGTCGTACCAGGCCGAACCCGACGCGGTGATGATCGGCTTGGCAATGGCGAACGCGCCGCTGTCCTGCAATTGCACCGCCAGACGCACCAGCGACGCGGCGAACGCACGAATGCCGGTGACTGCATGATCACCGTGAATCACGCCTTCATAACCTTCGATACCGGTCAGTGCCAACGCGGGTTGTGCGCTGATGGCCTTGGCCAGGGCGATCACTTCCTCCTCGGTCCGGCAACCGCAACGGCCACCCACCACGCCGTACTCGATCATCACGTTCAGGCGCACACCGCGCGAGGCGAAATACGCGCCGAGGTCAGCGACGTTGTCCGGGTGATCGACCATGCAATGGAAATCGAACGTCGGGTCCGCCAACAAATCGGCGATCAGCGCCATGTTCGGCGTCCCCACCAGTTGGTTGGCCATCAGCACCCGACGCACACCGTGCGCGTACGCCGCGCGGGTTTGCGTGGCGCTGGCCAGGGTGATGCCCCAGGCGCCGGCGTCCAGTTGGCGGCGAAACAAGGCCGGGGTCATGCTGGTTTTGCCGTGAGGCGCGAGTTCGGCGCCGCTGTTGCTGACGAACGCCTGCATCCAGCGAATGTTGTGTTCCAGCGCCTCGCGGTGCAGCACCAGCGCCGGCAGGCTGACGTCGCGCACCAGATGGGCACCGGCCTGGGCAAAGCCCTTTTCCACGGCAGCAGTATTTTGGGCAGAAGACATGGTCGAACTCCTCACATTTTCGCGGCCGCGAACAGCCGCTGTTATTCGTTAATGCGACGGGCCAGGCGGTTGGCGTTGTCGATCAACACCCGGCGATAGTCGTTGTAATGCGTCTTGGCATCGGCCCGTGGAGCGACGATGCACAGGGTTGCAATGGCCACGCCGTTCGGGTCTTTGACCGGGGCAGCGAAGCAATGAGTAAAGGTGTCGGCGACACTGTCGAAGGAGAAAAAACCGTCGATGCCGGCCTGACGGATTTCACCGAGAAACTGCTCCAGCGGCAGGCGTTCACCGTTAGGCAGGATGAAGTCGTCGTGATCGATCAGGTCGATGATTTCCTGGTCGCTCAGGTGCGCCAGCAACAGGCGCCCGGACGCGGTCCAGGGGATCGGCGCGTTCTCGCCGATGTCCGAGGAAATGCGGAAATGCCGCTCGCCCTCTTTCATCAATGCCACCGTGTATTTGCGCCCGTTGAGCAGGCACATCTGCGCGGTTTCATGGGTCTGGCTGACGATCTCCTGCAGGGCGTGATCGGCCTCGCGGGTCAGGTCGAAATGACGCAAATGCGCCTGCCCGAGGAAGTACAGCTGACGGCCGAGGTAGACGTGACCGTCCTTGCCCACGGGCTCCAGAATCCGCCGTTCAAGCAAGGACGCCACCAGTTCGTAGACCGTGGATTTCGGGCTGCCGATGCCACTGGCAATTTCATTCGGACGCAGGGGCTGGCCGATTTCCTTGAGGAAATCGAGGATATCGAACGCCCGGTCCAGACCGCGAGCCCGGCGCTTGATGGTGTCTTCGGTCATGTCAGTGTTTCCCAATCAAAGTGCCGGGAGTTTACCCAGAGTGCCGTGTCGACCGTTAGGCCGCCTTCGCCGGCAAGCCGGCTCCTACAGGTTTGCGCGGTCCTTGTAGGAGCTGGCTTGCCAGCGATGGGCGCGACTCGGTTCAGGCCTTTTTCTTGTACGCGATGCAGTCGATCTCAACCTTGCAATCAACCATCATGTTCGCCTGCACGCAGGCCCGGGCCGGTGCGTGTTCGGGTTTGAAGTACTCGGAGAAGACCTTGTTGAAACTGGTGAAATCCCGCGGATCTTCCAACCACACCCCGGCGCGCACCACGTCTTCGAGGCCATAACCGGCCTCTTCGAGAATCGCGATCAGGTTCTTCATGGTCTGGTGAGTCTGCTCGACGATGCCGCCAACAATGATCTCGCCATCCAACGCCGGCACCTGGCCAGAAACGTGCAGCCAGCCGTCGGCTTCAACGGCGCGGGCGAAAGGACGAGGCGTACCGCCAGCGGCGCTGCTGCCGGTGCCGTAACGAGTAATGCTCATGAGTGTTTCTCCTGATTGAAAAGCTAAAAGTTAAAACCGCGTGTTTTTGAGGAACTCAGCCAGACGCGGTGATTGCGGGCGTTCGAACAGCTCCTTGGGAGGCCCCTGCTCTTCGATACGCCCCTGATTCATGAAAACGATCTTGTCCGAGACCTCGAAAGCGAAGCGCATTTCATGGGTCACCAACAACATGGTCATGCCATCCTCGGCCAGGCCCTTGATCACGCTCAGCACTTCGCCCACCAGTTCCGGGTCGAGGGCCGAGGTGACTTCGTCGAACAGCATCAGGCTTGGGTTCATTGCAATCGCCCGGGCAATCGCCACGCGCTGTTGCTGACCGCCCGACAACTGCCCCGGATAGTGATCGCGGCGCTCCAGCAAACCGACCCGCTCGAGCCATTTTTCGGCGAGCGCGACAGCCTCGTCCTTGTGCAGCTTTTTGACCTTGAGCAACCCCAGGGTGACGTTCTGCAATGCGGTCAGGTGCGGGAACAGATTGAACTGCTGGAACGCCATGCCGGTCATGGCGCGATGGCGGGCGATGACTTTTTCCGGGTGGCGTATGCGCTTGCCATTGACCTCGTCATAGCCGATGGATTCTCCATCGAGCATGATCTGTCCACCCTGGAATTCTTCGAGCATGTTCACGCAACGCAGCAGCGTGGTCTTGCCCGAACCGCTGGAGCCGATCAGCGTGACCACGTTGCCGCGCTGCATGGTCAGGTCGACGCCCTTGAGCACTTCGAGCTGGCCATATTTTTTTTGCAGCCCGCGAATGTCCAGCAGGGGCTGCTCATTTGGAACGTTCGAAACTTGAGGTTGAGTCATGGCAAGGCCACCCGCTTTTCAATGTGCCGGCCGAGTAATTCGATGGCGTAGTTGATGACGAAAAACAGAAATCCGGCGAACAGGTAAAACTCCAGCGTCATGAAGGTCCGGGCGATGATCTGCTGGGTGCTGAGCAGCAACTCGGCCACGCCGATCACCGACAGCAGCGTCGAAGCCTTGACGATCTCGGTGGACGAGTTGACCCAGGTCGGCAAGATCTGCCGCAGCGCCTGAGGCAACAGCACGTAACCGAGGGCTTGATAAAACGTCAGGCCAATCGCCTTGCTCGCTTCCATCTGCCCGCTCGGCAACGCTTGCAGCGCGCCGCGCACAATCTCGGCGACGTGGGAACCGCAAAACAGCGTCAACCCCAAGGCTCCGGCCTGGAATGCACTGATCTGCCAGCCCAATGCGGGCGCCATGTAGAAGCAAGCGAGTACCAACACAAACACCGGTGTGCCGCGAATAATGTCCACGTAAAAACGGAACGGCGCACGCATCCAGAACTTGCCGTAGGTCAGCACCAGACCGGCGACAATGCCGACCATCGTGCCCAGCAAAATCGCCAGCGCCGAGACCTGCACACTGGTCAGGAAGCCTTGCCACAACACTTCGCGGGCAACCCATAACTCATGCAACCAACTGGGTGATTCGTACATGAGGGCCTCCTATCGGCGGATCGCCAGACGCTGCTCGAGGTAACGCAGCATCATGGCAATGAGGTAACAGGCCGCAACATAGAGCGCTGTGGTCACCAGCCAGGTTTCAATCACCCGGTAGCTCTCGACATTGATCTTGCGCGCGTAATAGGTCAGCTCGGGCACGGCAATCGCCGCCGCCAGCGAGGTGTCCTTGAACAGCGAAATGAAGTTGTTCGACAAGGCCGGCAGCACATTGCGCAACATCACCGGCACAGTGACGTAGGCCTTGACCTGCCACTCGCCCAGGCCGATGGCCAACCCGGCTTCACGCTGGCCCTTGGGAATGCTCAACAACCCGCCACGGAACACTTCGGTCAGGTACGCACCGGCATACAGCGACAGGGTGATGATGAACGACGGGATCTTGTCCAGACGAATCCCCAGGCTCGGCAACGCGAAGTAGATCAACAGAATCAACACCAGAATCGGCGTATTACGGATCACCGTCACATACACCGACGCCATCACCCGCAATGCGCGGTGCTTTGAGAGCAAAGCAAACGCCATCATCAGGCCGATCACGCAACCGATGGCGATCGACACCAGCGCCAGCTCCAGGCCCAGACCGAGCCCCGCCAGCAAGGTGTCGAAATCGCGCCACACGGCGGCAAAGTTCAACTGATAGTTCATGGTCAGCAGTACCTTGAACGGGGCGCGTTATGCGCGCCCCACTCTCACGGGGTCATTTGAATTCGACGGGAAAACCGATGGCCGGGGTAGGCAGATCCACACCGAACCACTGCTTGAAGGACGCCGCGTACGTCGGGAATTCAACGCCGGTCATGGCTTCATGCAACGTGGTGTTGACGAAGTTCAGCCAGTCCTGATCGCCGCGTTTAACTGCGCACGCGTACGTTTGCGGGCTCCAGGCGTAGGTCGGGCTGCGATAGCGGCCCGGGTTCTGCACCATCAGGTACTTGACCGAAGACTGGTCGGTGGCAGCGGCGTCGGCTCGGCCGGAGTTCACGGCCTGGTACATCAAATCCACGCTGTCGTACTGATCGACCTTGGCCTTGGGCAGCGCCTGGTGCACCAGTTCTTCGGCATACACGTTCTGCAGCACCGCCACGGTCACGCTGTCATTGGCCGCCTTGAGGTCTTCGATTTCCTTGTACTTGCTGTTGGCCGGCAACAGCAGGCCGACACCTTCGCGATAGTACGGCAGCGTGAACGCCACTTGCTGCGCACGGCTGGCGGTCACGGTAATGAACTGGCAACTCATGTCGACCTTGTCGGTCAGCAGGTTGGGAATCCGCGCATCGGACGACTGCACCACGAACTCGACCTTGCTCGGGTCGTTGAACAACCCTTTGGCGACCATTCGCGCGATATCGATATCGAACCCCTGCAACTTGCCGTCCGCTCCCTGGAAATGCCACGGCGCATTGGTACTGCCCGTGCCCACGATCAGTTTCCCACGGGCCAGCACGCTATCGAGCTTGCTGTCCGCCGCCTGGGCAACGCCCATGGCAGCAGCCGAAGCTGCAAAAAGAAAAACACACGCTTTAAACAAGGAAGGTCGGCGATGCATGGCAAGCACTCCAGGATGATGTGTATTCCGCTATACCGGAACCGAGTATGTAACAACGGAATAGACAGCAGAAAGTGTGCCACAGGTTGTGGAGAGAATGTTGGGGAGAATGAAAAGTCTTGTGAATCAGAGGGATGCGTGAAAGCGCGGAAAAGGTGTTACGAAACGTAGAGAGGAGAAGCGCTACCGTTTGCTACGAAGGGCGAGTATCAGGTTCACAATCGGTGCGTGATGCACCTGGAACGAACGGAAGGTGCATTGGCGAATTAACGGTCAACTGCGTTTTTGTAAACATCACCCCGCTCTCGTTTACCGACAGCTATCACCGTCACCACCAACACTTCATCCATGACCCGATACACCATTCGATACCCGGCACTGCGCAGCTTGATCTTATAGGCATTTCCAAGTCCGGTGAGTCGGTCTGCTGGAACGTGTGGGTTTTCCAGGCGTTCCAGCAACTTCTTCTTGAACTGATCCCTCAAGTTTGTTCCGAGCTTCTTCCATTCTTTCCAGGCCTTTTCGGAAAACTCCAGTTCATAGGTCATCAATGGAAACCCTTATGGTCGGGTCGTTTTCTCGTTCTTTACAAAGGGCAATCAACTCCAAATCTTCGAGTCGAGAGATCATGGCCTCATACTCTTTTGCCGGAACGCAATAAAACGCTGGCTCGTTGCGGTTGAGTATCGCAACGGATTGGCCACCGCCCGCGGCAACCGTGCCCATCGGGTTCTTTTTCAATTCTGAGATGCTCGCTACAACATGCGAAAGCACGATGTGTGTCATGAAGGTATTCCTAAGGGTGCTTTTAGAAGTGCTAAAAATAGCACTCCGACAAGCATCCCACCTCTATCTGTCTGGATTGATCGCATCCTTTAACAGAAGAACAAAAAATATCACGTCACGCGTTTCGCCATTTCCGAGTCTGCTGTGGGCCAGATCCCGAAACACGGCCATACACGTCCGAGTTGCTGTAGGAAAAAAACCACCGGGTTCACCAACCCGAAGCCCATCTCTACGGGGCCACGCAACCTATCGAATCAAAATCTTTTACTTGGCATATCGAACGACTAGCATATGGCCGGCAGCCCACCCGTCCGACGGGTCAAAGACAAGAATGTTTTACATGAGTGCGATCGGCAGTTTTCTATCGTTCATACTCGGCGGTGCAACCATAATCGACCGAGCATTTGCAGCAATTTATTGACATCAATCAAGCCTCAAACCGAATTGGACAAGCTCCAATCCGACTGCTTTTATTTACATCTCAGTAAGCGGCAAAGCATTGCTGGCCTTGAGCCAGAGCCTTGCCACATTCCCAGGAGGGGTCAATGTCTTTCAACATCATGATGGTTTTCGGTACGCGTCCGGAGGCCATCAAGATGGCGCCACTCGCCAGAGTGTTGCGTCAATTGTCCGGGGGCAGACTGAGCCTCTGCTCCACCGGCCAACTGGATGACGAGGTCCACTTCGAACGCATGAGCCGCGTTCACACCCCCTTCGGCGACGGCCACGCCAGCGAACGCATCGGCACTCGATTGTTCGAGTGGCTGGGCGTGCGCTCGGCGGCGGTCAAAGCACGATGACTTTCGGTTTTGTCGATTTTTTTGCCTACGTCCTGTTCGGTCTCAAATACCTCGCGATCACCCTGGCGTTTTTGATGTTCCTCCTCGGGCTCGATGACCTGTTCATCGACCTCGTGTACTGGGGCCGCAAGTTGGTCCGGCGCTGGCGGATCTACGAAAAATTCAAGCGCGCGGATGAAGAGCGCCTGTACGCCATCGCCGAAAAACCCCTGGCAATCATGGTTCCGGCGTGGAACGAAGTCGGAGTGGTCGGTGAAATGGCGCGCCTTGCGGCGTCGACCATCGATTACGAGAACTATCAGATTTTCGTCGGTACGTACCCTAACGATGCCGAGACGCAGGCCGACGTCGATGCGGTCTGCCAGCACTACCCCAACGTGCACAAAGTGGTCTGCGCCCGCCCCGGCCCCACCAGTAAGGCCGACTGCCTGAACAACATCATCGACGCGATCCTGCGCTTTGAAAGCGAGGCGAAAATCCAGTTTTCCGGGTTCATTCTGCACGATGCCGAAGACGTGATTTCGCCGATGGAATTGCGCCTCTTCAACTACCTGCTGCCGGCCAAGGACCTGATCCAGATTCCGGTCTACCCCTATGCGCCGGAGTGGCGAGGCTTCACCGCCGGGCATTACGTCGACGAGTTCGCCGAGAACCATGGCAAGGATGTAATCGTCCGCGAAGCCATGACTGGCCAGGTGCCCAGCGCCGGGGTCGGCACCTGCTTCAGCCGTAAAGCCATCAGCGCCCTGCTCGAAGACGGTGACGGCATCGCCTTCGACGTGCAGAGCCTGACCGAAGACTACGACATCGGTTTCCGCCTCAAGCAAAAAGGCATGAAGTGCATCTTTGCCCGCTACTCGGTGACCGACCCGAAACTGGCGCTCGAACAGCGCTGGGCGTTCGGCATGGACCGCGTGTTTTCCCAGGTCATCTGCGTTCGCGAGCATTTCCCCCGGGACTTTCAGCATGCCATCCGCCAGAAATCGCGCTGGATCGTCGGCATCGTCTTTCAAGGCACCAAGAACCTCGGCTGGAGCCCCACGGGCGTGCTCAACTATTTCCTCTGGCGCGACCGTCGCGGCATGATCGCGTACCTGCTGAGTTTCCTGGTGAACCTGTTGTGCCTCGTGCTGCTGGCAATGTGGCTGATGACAGTGATTGCACCGACCGCCTGGCGCTATCCGTCGATCCTGTCCAACAGCCCGGTGCTCGCTACGCTCTTGTGGCTCAACGGTTTGATGCTGATCAATCGGCTGTTCCAGCGTGGCTGGTTCGTCACCCGTTACTACGGGCTCGTCGAAGGCCTGTTGTCGGCACCGCGCATGATATGGAGCAACTTCATCAACTTCTTCGCTAACGTGCGGGCGCTGCGCCAGGTCATGGAAATGGGTGATTCGCGCCGCGTGGCGTGGGACAAGACCACCCATGAATTCCCGGCCCTGACCAAAGCCCAGCGCACGCCGCTGGGTCATCGCCTGGTGGAAAAAGGCCTGCTCACCGAAGAGCAACTGGAAGCGGCGATCACCAACCCGATACGCCGGCGTCTGGGCCACGAACTGCTGCTGCGTGAACACATCGACAGCACGCAACTGGTAGAAACCCTCGCCGAGCAGCTGGATCTCGAATGGGCGCCACTGAACCCGTTCAAACTCGACAAACGCCTGATCGACGCCGTGCCGCGCAAGATCGCCTCCCACTACGGCGTGCTGCCGGTGGCCGAGGAAGGCAACACCCTGGTGCTGGCCTCCGAAGGGCCGGTGAGCCAGGTCTCCCTCGGCGCCATCAGCCGTCAATTGAAACGCCCGGTGCGCTGCCGTCTCGCGCCTCAGGGCCGGGTCACGCTGGGTATCCGCTACTGGTACGCCAGCCCTCGCCAGAATAAGGAAGTGCACCACATGCTCGAAGTGCTTGAGCGTCATCAGGACGATGAAGCCTTGCTCGAACGCGTCAGCCATCACCAAGTGCTGCTGGGCAATCTGCTGCAAGTGCGCGGCATGGTCCCGCCGAGCCTGTTCAATCAGGCTTTGATCGACTTCGATGCCGAGAACATGTCCTTGGGTGAACACCTCATCTCGCGCGGCATGATCACGCAGGAAGTGCTCGAACAGGCCCTGGCCGACCAGGCCAGTGAACAGCAAGCGGCCTTCCGCATTGTCCGGGAGGTCGCATGAAGCCTGATCGTCATGCCCTCCTCATCGGCAGTCTGTTGCTGAGCCTGGCCACCAGCTCATGGGTGCAGGCTGAACCGCTGACCGAGTTCGAACAATTTCGCAGTTTCCCCTACATGGATCGCAGCTACCGCGAAGCGAAAAAGGGCAACTGGGCTGAGGTCGAACGGCTGATGCGCCACCTGCTGGTCAAGGTGCCGAAAAACGATGAAGCCCGCGCCCTGCTGGTGGAAGCGCTGGCCAAGCAACGACGGTACAAGGATGCCGTGCAGGCGCTGCCGGACAACCCGGACAACAACGACGCCCTGCTCAACCTGCGCCTGACCTGGATCGAACAGGATCCTCCGGGCAGCGAGCAAGTAGAACAATGGATCGCCAACAGCAACCTCAGTCAGCGGGTACGCCTGTGGCAGGCCTATAGCTTGAGCCTCGCGAAGTTTGGTGGCGCTGGCAGGGCTCACGACTGGCTGGCACAACTGACACCCAAGGGTGACGACAACATCCTGCAACTGGCCCGCTCCAATTGGTCCGAGCAATTGCGCGACTGGAACGGCACCATCGAGCAACTGGCGCCACTGGCCGCCAGCGATCAACTGGACGCCGAAGGCTGGCAGCGACTGGCCAATGCCTATGTGCAGCGACTCGACGAACAGCCTTTGCAGCAATTGCTGCAGCAAGCCCCGTCCCCCGAAGCCGCGCGCAAGGCACGCCTCGCGATGATCGATCGGGCGATCGCCATGGGCCAAGTGCAACAGGCTCAACGCTGGATTCAATCATTGCCCGCCAGCGAACTGGCGGATCCGGCGCAACGCCAGCGCCTGTGGGAACTGGCTAGACAAAGCGGCGATGTACCGACCGTGCAACGCTTGAGTGGCGAATTGCAGCGCCCGTGCCTGGAGACGGCCGAATGGTTGTCCGGTCGCGATCCGCAAGCCGCACGCACGCAGCTGCGTGGCTGCCAGCCGAACGATGACCCGCAAAAATGGTTGATTCTGGCCCAGCGCCTGCAAGACACCGAGCTGCTGCAAGGCACGCGCCTGCCCGAACCCTGGGACAGTCGCCGCCAGGCACGGCTGCTGGACATCTGGCAGGACCAGGGCGAGAGCGACAAAGTCATGGCCTGGCTCGCCGGCCAGCCACAGACGGCTGACGTGGTCAAACGCCGGGCCGAACTGGTGCAAGCCCTGGGTCGCAATACAGAAGCCGCGACGCTCTGGGAGCGACACTACCAGCAGACCAGCAACCTCGGTTCGCTCAATCAGGCAACGTATCTGGCGCTGAATGCTGGCCAGCGCGAACACGCGCAACAGTGGCTCGAAAACGCCTATGACCGTCATGGCGGCAAGTTGCCCGTTGCCCTGCTGCAGCGGCTGGCGGGGCTCTATGCCTCGTCGACGCCGACCCCGGCGCAGCAGAAACGCATGGTGTCGCTGCTCAATCGCGTCGATCCCGCCACACGCGGCCAACTGCTGGCGCAACTGGCCGAGAAAGGTCAGTGCGACGCGGTGCAACAAGCCATTGGCGACCACCCGCAGGTCGCAGGCGACTATCGAGCCCTGGGCCGTTGCGCCATGCCGAATCGGCCGGGTGAAGCCGTCGTCTACTACCAGACCGCAGAAAAACTCGGCGACCGTGGCAGTCGTCTGCCACTGGCGTATGCGCTGGAAGCGTCCGGTGATTCGGCGGGTGCCCTGGCCATCTGGCGCAGCCTGCCGGAGGCTGAGTTGAGCGATAACGCCAAGCTGACGGCCAGCCGCAGCGCCCTCACCGCAGGCGACACGCAGCTCGCAGAACGTTACTGGCAACACAGTCGCGCCCGGGGGGCCAATGAATGGGCACTTGGCGCGGCGATTGCCGACGCGCGCAGCGATCATCTCGAAGCATTGCAACGTCAGCGTTCAGCCTTGCAGCAGGCGCCGGATGCCGGGAATTTCTACGCAGCGTCGGTCACCGCGCAAAAGGCCGGCGAACTGGAACAAAGCACCGCGTGGCTCGCCGAAGCCGTGCGTCGCGAACCGGACAACCCGCGCTATCGCGCCGATTACGGCATGCGTCTGGCGGGGGCCGACACCCGGGAACAGCGCGCCCACGCCATCCCTTATCTGCAAAGCGCCACCCGTGATTTTCCGGAAGACTATCGCCTCGGCGAAACCCTGGCGCTGCGTTATGACGAAGTGAAGGACAGCGCGGCGGCGCGCAAGGAATTGCGCCGGGTCATTGACCTGGAACAGCACCCGGTAGCCGCCGACGATGAGGACGGCAGCATGGAAGCCAGGCGTTATCGCCAGCGCCGTGCTCACGAAACCCTGTCCCGTCGCGACAGCCGCACGCTGGCCAGCACCTGGTCACCGGCCGGCGTCTCGACCAACGACAGCTTCCGCCCCAACGGCACCTTGCGCGACAGCTCACGACGCGCCACCTCACAGAACGTACAAGTGGCGATCTGGGACCATGCGCTCGGCGAAGAGCCGAGTCGCGCCGGCAGCACGTTGTCGGTTTATGGCCGCGTACTGCTTGGCGGTCAGGGTCGATCGAGTTACGGCGAATCCCTCGGCACCGGCGTGGGTCTGCGCTACAAGCCCTGGGGCACGGCGAACATCAACTTCTACGGCGAGCTCTACAAACAGAGTTCGTTCGATGACAACGACAATCAGCGCCTGAGCCTGGGTCAATTGCTGATTCCTGAAAAACTCGCCGACCAGTTCAACGATCACCGCCAGGACGGTCATACCAGCACTGATTACCTGTTGCGCGCCACGGCCTCGTTTCTTGATCAGGGACGATTCCGCAACGACTGGCGCATTGATGAAAACGATTGGGAGGAACGTTTCCTCTACCTCGACGCCGCGTGGTGGACCAAGGCCGGTGATCACCAATGGCTGTCGCGCTTCCAGCAGGGTCACACCTGGAAACTGCCGTTCAACGGTGCGCAAACCGTCATGCCGTACGGCTTTCTCGAGTTCGCCAGCCAGGACCCGAACAATGACTGGCGCCAGGATCTGCGCACCGGTATCGGCTTGCGCTGGCAATGGTGGTTCGACGACGACATCTACAATGCTTACCGCGCGCACCTGACGGTTCGCACCGAGTATCAGCAATCCCTGAGCGGCAACCTGTATGAAGGCGGCAACGGTGTGTTGCTGGGTGTGGAGTTGAATTTCTGATGACGCGTTTTCTCCTGGTTCTTTGCCTGTTGTTGAGCAGCACAATGGCCCGCGCCGATGAGCGGATTTTTTACCAACCCCTGAACGTCGACGCCAGTCTGAGCCAGGCGCAATGGCAACGGATCTGGCAGGACACCGCTCAATACGGCGTGCAGACCGTCATCGTGCAATGGACGGCATACGGTGATTCAAACTTCGGTGGCGTCGATGGCTGGCTCGCCAACAGTTTGAAACTGGCCCACGAGCAAGGCCTGAAACTGATACTGGGCCTGAACATGGACCCGGCCTATTACCAGCGTATCGATGAGCTGGACAGCGCCGGGCTCGCGGCTTATTGGCAGGTGCAACTCGGGCAATCGCTCGCCCAGCAACAGCGGCTGCGCCAGGACTGGAAGTTGCCGGTCAGCGGTTGGTACCTGCCGATGGAGCTCGATGACTTTCACTTCCTGGCGGTCGAGCGACGGCAAACCCTACAGCGCCAACTCAAGGATTTCGCCGGCAAACTGGACGCACCGCTGCACGTCAGCGCCTTCACGGCCGGCAAACTTGCGCCACAGGTCAATGGCCAGTGGCTCGATGGGCTGACGAGCGTGGGCGTTCAGGTGTGGTGGCAGGACGGCGCGGGCACCGGGCGTTTACCACCACTGGTGCGCAACGGCTACGCCAGCGCGCTGCCCTGCCCGGTCGGCATCGTGCGCGAAGCGTTCCGGCAGGTCAGCGCCGAAGGCCAACCGTTCCGCGCAGAGCCGGCCGCCCCGGACGCTTCCTCGGCAGGTTGCCATCCGACGGCGGTGTTTTCCCTGCGTTATCGACCGTGGGGCAAGGTGATTCTCGACAACCAGCGCAAGCAATAGGTCGGCGATGTACAAAACCATTGAAGATGAAGTCCTGAAAAAAGCCGCGCCAGCGGCACTCAAGGCTGAATTCATCCAGCATGAATTCGAGCGGCTGCATAAATTCTGCCTGCTGATTTATGTCGCCAGCATCGTTATCTGGGTGCTCTTCGATCTGATTGTCAGCTTCATCGGTGGCCAGGGTTTTACCTGGCTGTCGATGCTGTTTCTCGGGGTTTTCACGATCCTGGCGATTGTGCTGCTGTTCACCCGCAAGGCTCGGCATTTCCACGTATTGAACCTGATGTTCGTCTTCGCCATGACCTTGGGCATTCGCCTGGTGATCGAAGGCTTGCCCGCCGATTTTCAGCCCGCCTGGCTGGTACTGGCCGCTGCGAGCACGCTGTACAGCGCGTCGGTTTTGCCGCTGAGTCGCTGGTCCTTCTACGGTGCGCAAATCATCACCTGGCTGCTGCTCAATCCGTTCTACGACACCCACTTTCACGTGCTTGAGCTGCGGGGAATGATGACGGTCTGCTACGCCGGTTTTCTTTGTGCGATGACCGTCTACTGCTTCCTGAAATTACGCGAGGCCAAACTCTACAATTTCATCATGTCCCGCCTGCTGCTGGATCAGGCCTACATCGACACACTGACCGAGATCCCCAACCGTCGCTCGTTCATGGCACGCGCCGACAAACAGTTGCAAGCCGCGCCACGGGAATCCGACCATTACCTGGCAATGATCGATATCGACAACTTCAAGAAGGTCAACGACGTGTTCGGCCACGACATTGGCGACGAGGTGCTCAAGCGCGTTGCCGCGGACATCAAAGCGGTGATGGCCGACTTTGAATACGCGCGACTGGGTGGTGAAGAGTTTGCGATTTACCTCGCCGGTGTGCGCCGTGAAGACGTCGCCGCCCTGGCCGGCGATCTGTGCAGGGTGGTCCGCGAACGAACCACTCTGCACCCGGTGACCATCAGCATTGGCCTGGCGCGGGTTGCGGAGAGCGACACGCTGAATCAGGCGCTGGTGAAAGCGGATGAGGCGTTGTATGAGTCAAAACATTCGGGGAAGGATCGGTATACGTTTCATCAGTGATGAGCGTATTCGCGAGCAAGCTCGCCTGGATAACGCGGTGTACCTGGATAAATAACGATTTCAAAGGAATCGACAATGGCCGTTGACCAACCCGCCCCCGCCCTGAAGGAAATCTTCAACGCCGAGCGCCTCAAGCACATCGCCACCGAGATGACCGCGGTCTACCCCGACTTCAACGCCAAAGCCTTCCTCAAACTGGCCAACGACGGACTGGCCGAGCTGTCGATCATGCAGCGCATGGCCCGTGTCAGCGAATCACTGCACGCCGTACTGCCGCTGGGTTTTGATGAGTCGCTGGAGGTATTGCGCGCCCTCGCCCCGCGCCTGAACAGCGGTTTCGTCAGCATCTCGCTGCCGCATTACGTCGCGACTTACGGTGCCCATGCTTTCGAACCGTCCATGGCTGCGCTCAAATACTTCACCACATTCGGCTCCGCCGAGTTCGCGATCCGCTATTTCCTGCGCAGTGACCTCAAGCGCGCGTTGGCAGTGATGCACGATTGGTCGCTGGATGAAAACGAACATGTCCGGCGCCTGGCCAGCGAAGGCTGTCGCCCGCGCCTGCCGTGGTCATTTCGCCTGGAACAGATTCAGGCCGACCCGAGCCTCGCCGCCGCGATCCTCGACAACCTCAAGGCGGACGCCAGCCTTTATGTGCGCAAGTCGGTGGCCAACCACCTCAACGACATCACCAAGGACCATCCCGAGTGGGTGCTGGACCTGATCGAAGGCTGGTCGCTGGAAAACAAACACACCGCGTGGATCGCAAGACATGCACTACGCAGCCTGATCAAACAGGGCAACCAGCGGGCGCTGGCGATCATCGGCGCGGGCGGCAAGCCCGAGGTTGAAATCATTGATGTGAACGTTGAACCGGCCGTGATTGGCCTGGGTGAGGAAATCACCTTGTCCTTCAGCGTTAAATCCACGGTTGAGGACAGTCAGCGCCTGGTGATCGACTACGCCATCGATTACGTCAAAGCCAATGGCAGCACCTCGGCGAAGGTGTTCAAGCTCAAGACATTGACGCTGCCCGGCCATGCGACCGCCCTCCTCAGCCGTGGTCAGCACATCAAGGAACTCACCACGCGCAAGCACTACGCCGGCCGACACGCGGTGCACGTCCTGGTGAACGGCAAACGCCTCGCCAGCACTGCCTTCGAAATCCTTCCTTGAAACCCAACCCCCTGTAGGAGCCGGCTTGCCGGCGATGGGGCCCTTGAATCGTGCATCAATTTCAAGGCCGCCATCGCCGGCAAGCCGGCTCCTACAAGGGATCGGGGCCTCGCAGTAGATCCTGTTCACGCTCACACAACTCCACCACGTAATCCCACAACACCCGCAACCGCACGGACTTGTGCAGCTCGCGACGGGTACTGATCCAGTAGCTGCGCTGGATGCTTTCATCCGGCAACAACGGCACAAGCTGCGGATCGGCGCTGGCCATGTAGCACGGCAGCACCGCAATCCCCAACCCCGAGCGCGCCGCCTGTTGCTGGGCAATCACGCTGGTGCTGTGGAACACCACCTGTGGATTGCGGCAGAAGCTGTTGAGGAACATCAATTCCTGACTGAACAGCAAGTCGTCGACATAGCCGATCCACGCGTGGCGCCCGAGGTCTTCGCGGCTTCGCAACGGTGGCGCCCTGTCGAGGTAAGCCTGGCTGGCATACAGCGCCAGGCGATAGTCAGTGAGTTTGCGCGTGACCAGCATGTCGGCTGCGGGGCGTTCGAGGTGGATGCTGATCTCCGCTTCGCGGTTGAGGATGCTGACAAATCGCGGCACCGCCACCAGCTCCACTTCCAGCCCCGGATAGCGCTCGAACAAACCGTTCATGCGACTGGCGAGGAACATGATGCCCAGGCCTTCGGTCACCCCCACGCGAATCTTGCCCAGCGGCGCCGTCGATTGGGTGATCTCTTCCTGGGCCAGCAAGGCGACGTTCTCCATCGCTTCAGCGTGTTTGAGCAGCGCTTCACCTGCCGGCGTCAATTCATAACCCTGGGCGTGCTGGACGAACAGCGCCGTGCCGAGGCTTTTTTCGATGGCCTCGATGTGCCGGGCCACGGTGGCATGGGTGGTGTTCAAACGGCGGGCAGCGGTGAGCAAACGCCCGCTGCGCTGCAATTCGAGAAAAAAACGCAGGTCATTCCAATCGAACATGAACCGTCCTTAGGGATACGCTGTTTAAAAACGCACAGCGGCTGCGCAAAAACTAACATTCTTTTGACGAAAGCTAACAACTAGGATGATCGACAACAAGAACAACAATACGAGGTCAGGGATGCAGACTTCCCTTGATGAATACGATTACATCGTGGTCGGGGCCGGGCCGGCGGGATGTTTGCTGGCCAATCGATTGTCGGCCAACCCGCAACACCGGGTGCTGCTGCTCGAAGCCGGCGGCCGCGATAACTACGCATGGATTCACATCCCCGTGGGTTACCTGTTCTGCATCGGCAACCCGCGCACCGACTGGTGCTTCAAGACCGAAGCGCAAGCAGGCCTGCAAGGTCGCGCCCTGAGTTACCCGCGCGGCAAGGTGCTCGGCGGTTGCTCCTCAATCAACGGCATGATCTACATGCGCGGCCAGGCCGGCGACTACGACGGTTGGGCGGCCGATGGCAATCCCGGCTGGCGTTGGGACGATGTGCTGCCGCTGTTCAAGAAAAGCGAAAATCATTTTGCCGGCGACTCGCAATTTCACGGTGCCGCCGGGGAATGGCGGATCGAGCGTCAGCGACTGTCCTGGCCGATTCTCGATGCGTTCCGCAGCGCGGCCGAACAAAGCGGCATCGCCAGCATCGATGACTTCAATCAGGGCGACAACGAAGGCTGCGGCTACTTTCAGGTCAACCAGAAGGCCGGGATTCGCTGGAACGCGGCCAAGGCATTTCTCAAACCGGTCCGCCATCGTCCCAATCTCACCGTGCTGACCGACGTTGAAGTCGACCGTGTGCTCCTGGAAAACGGCCGCGCAGCAGCGGTAAGTACACGCTGGCAGGGTCAGGCGAAAACCTTCAAGGCGCGCAAGGAAATCGTCCTTTGCGCGGGTGCCGTCGGTTCGCCGAGCATCCTGCAACGCTCCGGCATCGGCCCTCGCCCGCTCCTGGAAAAACTGGGTATCGGTGTGGCCCATGAGCTGCCCGGTGTGGGCGGCAACCTGCAGGATCACCTGCAACTGCGGCTGATCTACAAACTGCAAAACGCGCGCACCCTGAACCAGATCGCCGGCAGTGTGTGGGGCAAGATCGGCATGGGGCTGCGTTATCTGTATGACCGCAGTGGCCCGCTGTCCATGGCGCCGAGTCAGCTCGGTGCGTTTGCCCGCTCGGGGCCGGAGCAGACTTCGGCGAATCTCGAATACCACGTGCAGCCACTGTCGCTGGAGCGTTTCGGCGAGCCGCTGCATGCCTTCCCGGCCTTCACGGCGTCGGTCTGCGATCTGCGTCCGCAAAGCCGTGGGCGAATCGATATTCGCTCGGTCAACCCGCAGGACGCGCCGCTGATTCAACCCAATTACCTGAGCCATCCGGAAGATTTGCGCGTCGCTGCCGATGCGATCCGCCTGACCCGACGCATCGTTTCCGCGCCAGCCCTGCAAGCGTTCAAACCGGTGGAATACCTGCCCGGCGACAGTTTGCAAAGCGAAGAACAACTGCACGAAGCCGCCGCGCGAATCGGTACGACGATTTTCCATCCGGTCGGTACGTGCCGCATGGGCAACGACGGGGACGCTGTGGTCGATGCCGAATTGAAAGTCCACGGCATTCCCGGCCTGCGTATCGCCGACGCCTCGATCATGCCGCGCATCACCTCGGGCAACACCTGTTCGCCGACGCTGATGATTGCCGAAAAGGCCGCACAACTCATCCTCAACCCCGCCACAAGGAGCCTGACAGCGCCAATGGAACTGGCGACCAATGCCTGACCTCCAAACACGAACATTGTAGGAGCCGGCTTGCTGGCGAAGGCTGTGTGTCAGGCGCCATCAGTATTGACTGACACATCGTTTTCGCCGGCAAGCCGGCTCCTACAGGGTTGTAGGTGGGGCACAAGAAATATGAACGACAAAGATCAACTGTAGGAGCTGGCTTGCCAGCGATAGCGGCGGATCAATCAACATCGATGTCACCCGATGCACGGACAGTAGCGGCACCCGCCCACAAAGCATGTGCCGACAGTGGAACAACAAAAACAATCACTGTGAGGGATACCGATATGTCAGAACACGTTCAATCTCTGGAAATCACGCGCAGCGCCGATGCCAGCCGTGACACCCGCAAAGTCATCTTCGCTTCGTCACTGGGAACAGTGTTCGAGTGGTACGACTTTTTCCTCTACGGCGCCCTCGCGGCGGTGATCAGCAAACAGTTTTTCGCCGGGGTCAATGACACCACCGCATTCATCTTTGCACTGATGGCGTTCGCCGCCGGCTTTATCGTGCGGCCCTTCGGTGCGCTGGTGTTCGGGCGGCTGGGGGACATGATCGGGCGCAAGTACACCTTCCTCGCCACCATCGTCCTCATGGGCGTCGCGACGTTTTGCGTCGGGTTGCTGCCGACTTACGCGAGCATCGGCATCGCCGCGCCGATCATCCTCGTGGTGCTGCGCATGCTTCAGGGCCTGGCCCTGGGCGGTGAGTACGGCGGCGCTGCGACCTATGTCGCCGAACACGCGCCAATCGGCAAACGCGGTTTCCACACCAGTTGGATTCAGTCCACCGCGACCCTCGGCCTGCTGCTGTCGTTGCTCGTGGTGCTGGGTTGCCGCTACTTCACCGGCGACCAGTTTGAAGTCTGGGGCTGGCGGATTCCGTTTCTGTTTTCCATCGTGCTGCTGGGCATCTCGACCTGGATTCGCCTGAGCCTGCACGAATCGCCTGCGTTCGTGAAAATGAAAGAGGAAGGCAAACTCTGCAAATCGCCACTGCGCGATTCCTTCGGCAAATGGGAAAACCTCAAGGTCGTGCTGATCGCGCTGTTCAGCATCAACGCCGGGCAAGCGGTGACGTTTTACGCAGCGCAGTTTTACGTGCTGTTCTTCCTCACCCAGTTCCTGAAAATGGACCCGGCCCTGGCCAACAGCCTGCTGATCGTCAGCGTGATCATCGGCGCGCCGTTCTTCATTTTCTTCGGTTGGCTGTCGGACAAGGTCGGGCGCAAACCGGTGCTGATGATCGGCCTGTTGCTGGCCACCGCGCTGTACTTCCCGATCTTCAAGACCCTGGCTCATTACGCCAACCCGGCGATCGACCAGGCCAGCCGTCAGGCACCGATTACCGTACTGGCCGACCCGGCGACGTGCACCTTCCAGTTTGATCCGGTGGGCAAGGCGAAATTTGACAGCCCGTGCGACAAGGTCAAAACCTTCCTGGTGAAACAGGGCCTGCCCTACAGCAGCGAAGCGGCCCCGGCCGGCAGCGGCGTGCAGGTCAGCGTTGGTGACGTGAGGCTTGAAGGCTTTGACGAAGCGGCCCTGCGGGGTGCGGTGACCCTGGCCGGGTATCCGTCAAAAGCCGACGTCCAGTTGATCAACAAACCGATGATCGTGGCGCTGATCGTCGCGCTGATCATCATCTCGGCCATGTGCTACGGGCCGCTGGCGGCGTTGATGGTCGAGCTGTTTCCGACGCGCATTCGCTATACCTCGATGTCCCTGCCGTATCACATTGGCAACGGGTGGTTTGGTGGGTTCTTGCCGACGGTATCGTTTGCGTTGGTGGTGTACACCGGGGACATTTTCTATGGGCTTTGGTACCCGGTGGTGATTACTGCGGTGAGCCTGGTGGTGGGGATGATCTGTTTGCGTGAGACCAAGAACGTGGATCTGGATACTAACTGAGGGTTGGTTGGTGTTTGGGCGGTTGGGGGCATGTCCGTTATTTCGGTGATGGCGGCTATTGGTTTCGCCCTTACGGCGAGTCACTTTGGAAAAGCCCCAAAGTAACCAAAGGGCTCTTGCCCCTTTCGTTCGGTGGCTCGCTAATGCTCGCCATGCCCTCGCTCCGGCCCTGCTCCGTGGGCCCGCCGCCATCGGCCATCCCTGGCCGGGGGCGGCTAACCCGGCATCCATGCCGGGTTGCCCACTACGCAGAACCTCCACTCGGCCTCTCGAGGGGGCGCTCAGATCAAAAGCTGAAGGCGAGCTAACGCTCGGCCTGATGAGTGGTGAAAATCAAAAGCTTATGGGATTCCCTGTAGGAGCGAGGCTTGCCCGCGAAAAACGACCGGACAACACGTTCATTCAGACAGCCCGCGTTATCGTTGACGTCCATCGCC
The DNA here is from genome assembly GCF_017351735.1 of Pseudomonas sp. FW300-N2A2. Classification (NCBI taxonomy): domain Bacteria; kingdom Pseudomonadati; phylum Pseudomonadota; class Gammaproteobacteria; order Pseudomonadales; family Pseudomonadaceae; genus Pseudomonas; species Pseudomonas sp. FW300-N2A2. The sequence continues at coordinate 519,533 of NZ_JACNDU010000001.1, forward strand.
AGCAGGCTGGCTCCTACAAGGGAATGTGCAAACATCCAACATTAGTGCAGCCACCATGATGTGGGAGTGTGCACACGACCAAAGAGCCAGGTCGGCTTTCAGGCCGCCTCGGCGGCTGTGGCGGTCGTCGCCCCCTCGAGAGGCCGAGTGGAGGTTCTGCGCAGTGGGCAACCCGGCATGGATGCCGGGTTAGCCGCGCACGGCCAAGGATGGCCGATCGCGGCGGGCCCACGGAGCAGGACCGGAGCGAGGGTATGGCGAGCATTAGCGAGCCACCGAACGAAAGGGGCAAGAGCGCTTTGGTTACTTTCGCGCTTTTCGAAAGTGACTCGCCGTAAGGGCGAAACCAATAGCCGCCGTTACCCCAATAACGGATATGTACCCCCCAAAAAACCCAAACACTCAACACCGCGAAAAACAGAATTACCGCAAACACGAGCCGTTTTCGCTACTCTGGCTCAAAGCACCCATCGCCCCGCCACTCACCCGACCGAGGCACCATGATCATTTCATCCGCATCCGACTATCGCGAGGCAGCCCGCCGCAAACTCCCCCGGTTCTTGTTCGATTACATCGATGGAGGCGCTTATGCGGAACACACACTAAGGGCCAACAGCGCCGACCTGACAGGCATCAGCCTGCGTCAGCGCATTCTGAAAAACGTCGAAACCCTGAGCCTGCAAACCACCCTCTTCGACCAGCCCCTCGCAATGCCGATCATCCTGGCACCGGTAGGCCTGACAGGCATGTTCGCCCGTCGAGGCGAAGTACAAGCCGTGAAAGCGGCGCAAAACAAAGGCATTCCCCTGTGCCTGTCGACGGTCTCGGTGTGTTCGATCGAGGAAGTCGTGGCGCAAAGCCAACAATCCATCTGGTTCCAGCTGTACGTGCTGAAAGACCGGGGCTTCATGAAAAACGCCCTGGAACGGGCCAAGGCTGCCGGGGTGAAGAACCTGGTGTTTACCGTCGACATGCCCACGCCCGGCGCCCGATACCGGGATGCGCACTCGGGCATGTCCGGGCCGTTTGCGTCATCGCGGCGAATACTTCAGGCGATGACCCGACCCGACTGGGCCTTCAACGTCGGCGTCATGGGACGCCCGCACGATCTGGGCAACATCTCGAAGTACCTTGGCAAAGCCGTCACGCTCGAAGACTACATGGGCTGGCTGGCGAACAACTTCGACCCGTCGATCAGCTGGAGCGATCTGGAGTGGATTCGTGACTTCTGGAAAGGCCCGATGATCATCAAGGGCATTCTCGATCCTCAGGACGCGCGAGACGCCGTCAGCTTTGGCGCGGACGGCATTGTGGTATCGAACCACGGCGGACGACAGCTGGACGGCGTGCTTTCCACCGCCAAGGCATTGCCGCCCATCGTACAAGCGGTGGGGAATGATCTGACGGTGCTGGTCGACTCGGGGATCCGCTCGGGGCTCGATGTCGTGCGGATGCTGGCCCTGGGCGCGAAAGGTGTATTGCTGGGGCGATCCATGGCCTATGCGCTGGCCGCCGATGGTCAACGCGGGGTGGAAAACATGCTGGATATTTTCGCCAAAGAGATGCGCGTGGCCATGACGTTGACCGGAGTGACCTCGATTGCTCAGATCGATGAGTCGACGCTGGTGCAGGCGGTTCGTGAAATGAACGCTTGATCGTAAAAACGCCCTGTCGATGCAGGGCGTTTTCAATCACTCGACGTCTTTGAGAATCTCGAACTTCACCTGATCGGGATAGAACGCAATGTAGCCCCGAATCTGTTCTACCGACACTTTGGGATCTTCATAGCTCCACGCCGCATTCGCACCCTCATGCCCCGGGACCTGCAGGCTGAAATAGCTCGCATCACCCTTGTAGGGGCAGTAACTCGTGTGGTCGGTGCGGGCAAAATACTTCTCGTCGATATCCTCCCGGGGCACGTAGTACACCGGAGGGTAATTGGCCTCCAGCAGCACCAGCGCGCGCGCCGACGCAGCCACCTGAATGCCGTGAAACTTCACCAACAGACAGCCAGGCTGCTCGGCGATGGTAATGACAGGGCTAGGACCGGAGCTTTTCATGAAATGCGTTCCTCGGGACGGTGAAAAACCTGTGGGAGCGTGCGATGCGGCAATCCGACTTGCCCGCAATGGGTCGCACAGAGCCCCAAAACTTGAGAACACAGCTTTGTCAGGTATAACCCAGATTTCATCAGCGCGACGGCTTCACAGCCGAACGGGGCGCTGAAGCTATCTGTCGGTGGACCGGCACAAGCGCATAGGCGGATAACGTCAAATGCGGAAGCGAGATGCCGTTCGTTGCAATGAGTCGAAACGCACGAGCTGTACATCCATACAGATAAAGATTGCTCCATCGCTCATCAGCCGCCATTCTGTGCACCTCCCGGCAATTGATGAACGATGGTGGTTATGCGGTTGTACCTCTGTGAAAAACCCTCCCAGGCCAAAGACATTGCGGCCGTGCTCGGCGCCCGGCGTCGCGGCGACGGCTGCTGGTTGGGAACGGACGTCACGGTGACCTGGTGCATCGGCCATCTGCTGGAAACCGCGCCACCGGATGCCTACGACGCACGCTACAAGCGCTGGGTGCTGGCAGATCTGCCGATCATTCCGGACAAATGGAAAATGACCGTCAAACCGCGCACCGCCAGTCAGTACAAGGCCGTCAAACGCTTGCTCGGCGAGGCCGATGAATTGGTGATCGCCACCGACGCCGACCGTGAAGGCGAAATGATCGCCCGGGAACTGGTGGAGCATTGCCGTTATCGCGGGCCAATCCAGCGGTTGTGGCTGTCGGCGCTGGACGATGCGTCAATCCGCAAGGCATTGGCTGCGCTGAAGCCGGGGGCGGAGACCTTCAGCCTTTATCATTCGGCATTGGGCCGTTCACGGGCCGACTGGCTGATCGGCATGAACATGAGTCGGTTGTTCACGCTGCTGGGGCGCCAGTCCGGTTATCAGGGCGTATTGCCGGTCGGTCGAGTGCAAACGCCGACCCTGCGTCTGGTGGTGGACCGCGACCGCAGCATCGCCGATTTCGTCCCCGTGGCTTACTGGGCCATCGACGTGCAGCTGCTGCACGATGGCACCGCGTTCACTGCACAGTGGCGTGCGCCGTCCGACGTTTGCGACGACCAGGATCGCTGCCTCAATCAGGCACTCGCACAACAGGCAGCTGCGGCGATTGGCAACGCGGCGAGCGCCCGGGTGATCAAACTGCGTACCGAGCGCATGCGCGAAGTGGCGCCATTGCCGTTCGATCTGGGCACCTTGCAGGAGGTCTGTTCGAAGAAACTCGGGCTTGGCGCTCAGGAAACCCTCGACATCGCCCAGGCACTCTACGAAACCCATAAAGTCATCACCTACCCTCGCAGCGACTGCGGTTACCTGCCGGTGAGTCAACACAGTGAAGCGCCCGGAATTCTCGCCGCCCTGCGGCAAGCAGATCCGACGCTGAACGCCTTGCAGGACTACCTTGAACCGCAACGGCGCTCACGGGCCTGGAATGACGCCAAGGTCAGCGCTCACCACGGCATCATCCCCACGGCTGCGGCAAAGAACCTGGATCGACTGGTGGGCAAGCAGCGAGCGGTCTACACGCTGATCCGCGCGCGGTATCTGGCGCAGTTTCTGCCCAACCATGAATACGACCGGACCCAGGCCGACTTCGACTGTGCCGGTGAAGCCTTGCGCGCGGTCGGCAAGCAGATCGTCGAACCCGGCTGGAAACGCGCCCTGCCCGAGGCCCTTGCTCCGGCCAAGGGCCGCGAAGTACCGGCGCCGCAAACACTGCCGACATTGAGCGAAGGCCGTGATTGCGCGGTGGCCGAAGTGAAGCTCAAGGACCTTTGGACGCAGCCGCCCAAACCGTTTACCGAAGGTGATTTGATCAAGGCGATGAAGAACGTCGCCAAGCTGGTGGAGGATCCACTGCTGAAACAGAAACTCAAGGACACCACCGGGATCGGCACCGAGGCCACCCGCGCCTCGATCATTCAGGGCCTGCTCGACCGTGGTTATCTGATCAAGAACGGCAAGGCCCTGGCCGCCACCCCGGCGGCATTCAGCCTGATCGACGCCGTGCCGCGCGCGATTGCCGACCCTGGCACCACGGCGATCTGGGAGCAGGCGCTGGACATGGTGCAGAGCGGCGAAATGAGCCTGGAAGAATTCGTCACCAAACAAGCGGCGTGGATGAGCAAGCAGGTCGCCCGCTGCTCCGGCCTGAGCCTGACCATCAGCGGGCCTGCAAGCCCTGCCGGGCGAGGTGCCACACCCTGGAAAAACAAACGCAAGCCGGCCAAACGCAAGCCATCGACCGGCGCCAAACGTGCAGCAAAAACGCCGGGTAAAGCTTGATGGCACTTCGACTGGCCAGCGATGGTCTAGTGTTCTTCAAGCCCGGCTACAGCCCTGTTTCCTGAAAAGGCATCGACCATGATTATCGTGCACCACCTGAACAACTCCCGCTCCCAGCGCATTCTGTGGCTACTGGAAGAACTGGCCATCCCTTACGAACTGAAGCTCTATCAGCGCGATCCGAAAACCAACCTGGCCCCGCCGGAACTGAAAGCGATCAACGCCCTGGGCAAATCGCCGGTCATCGAAGACGGCACGCAGAAGCTGATTGAGTCCGCCGCAATTATCGACTACCTGATTCGTCGCCATGGCGAGGGGCGGCTGCAACCCGATCCGTCCACCCCGGCCTACGATGAATACGTGCAGTGGCTGCATTTCGCCGAAGGCTCGGCCATGTTGCCGCTGATGTTGAACCTGTATGTCGGACGTCTCGGTGAAGCCGGCGCACCGCTGCATCCACGGATCAACTCGGAAGTAGCCAACTACCTCGGCTATCTGAACACGGCACTGAACCAGTCCGATTACCTGCTGGGCAAGGAATTCAGCGCAGCCGATATCCAGATGAGTTTCATAGGTGAAATCGCCCGCGCCCAAGGCAAGCTCGGCGACTACCCTCATGTAGCGTCCTGGGTCGAGCGCTTCCAGGCGCGCCCGGCCTATCAAGCCGCACTGAAGAAAGGTGGCAAATACGACTTCGCGCCTCACTGATTGATTCCGCTCTGAACAGGAGCCAGCCCGCATGCCCTCTATAGAACTGCACGTCGCTCAGCGCGACGAACTGGAAACGCTCGAAAACCTGATGCAGTTCTATATGTACGACCTCAGTGAGTGGCTGCCGCTCAAACTCGGCGGGCATGGCTTCTTCCACATCCAGCCGCAACAGGACTACTGGCGCAACCCCGCAACCCGCCCGTTCCTGATCAAGGTCGACGGGGAGCTGGCCGGTTTTGTGACCGTGGATGACAACACCCATCTGCCTGGCGCCCAGAACAACATCGGCTACCTTTTTGTCAGCCGACGCTTTCGTGGCCAAGGAGTCGCGACGTTTGTCGTTTCTACCCTCTTGAGCCAGCTGCCCGGGCAATGGCAGATTTTCCACATCGATGCCAACCCGCCTGCACGGCAGTTCTGGGCCCGTGTGATGCCACACCTCACGGGTGACGCGTTCTCCCGGCATCAGCACTCAGTGGACGGTTATCCCTGCACCTTTTACCGCTTCCAAAGCGCGCCGCCCTCGTCCTGAGGGGCGCTTTCTCCCTGCTGCTTTCTAATTCCAAACAGCTTTGTCCGACAATATGTAGTGACTGAAAATAATCACTACAAAACCGTTGACGCCTCCGATTTGCCCTTGCATGATGCAGACATCTCCCCGATCGGGAGTACAGCAACATGTTTGAGCAAGCTCGTCTGACCGCCGAGCTGTTTTTCCCGGATACACGCTGCCCACAAGGCAGATTGAAGAAGCTGACCTGGCCCGAACGTCCAGTACAAGGACGAGAAGCGCTGGCGATCAATCCTCATGAAGCTTGTGGCCGACCCTGAAAACGTCGGCAGTGGCCTGAAGGTATTCGCTGCTTCTCTTCGTTGTGACGCTATTGCGTAGCAGTTATTCAACACGACTACATGCAACAGACGCGGAACCCCGTCACTCTCGACGGCCGAACGCTGACGTCCTGGTTTCGGTGCCAGGGATCAACTAACCGATGGGCTACTTGTATTAGCGAATCAACTTTGAAAGATCACCAAATGGTCAAGGGGCATATTATGAATCTGAACAATCAACCTACTATCGATGAACTGGCTCGTATGTTCGCTGCGCAAAAAGACAGCCACGACAGCCACATTTTGTGGATCAGCAAATCGGGCCAGGTTCATATCGATTGCCTGTCGCCGCATGCCCATGAAGCCGAGTTCGACCAGAACAACCAGAACCTGTTGGCCCGACTGAAAATGTACCGTCGCGGCCAGGGTTATGTCGGCAAGAAAGCTGCAGCCGACAAAGACTTCATCGGCAATGTCCTGCAAACGCTGAAGCAGGCCTGGGACTCGATGCAGAACCAGAATGAAGTTCGGGTGATTGATCGGTTCTACTGATAAACCCAATGATGTAGGAGCCGGCTTGCCGGCGATGGACTCAACGACACCGTGGTGAAACAGTCAGTACGCGTTATCGTTAACGACCATCGCCGGCAAGCCGGCTCCTACAATGGTCTGAATGGGTGTTCAAACCAATGAAGGCCCCATAAAAAAGGCCCCGCTCGAATAAACGAGCGGGGCCTTTTTGTTTGTCTCCGGTTTGCCAAACAAAGCTATTGTTAAGCGTATCCGCTGTTGGTCACTGGAGACTTGCGATGAAAAACAAGCTGATATTCCCGCTGTTGCTGGTTCTGACAAGTGTTGCTCAGGCAAACAGCGTCGACGGTGTCCCGTCATTCGCGGTGGAGTGCCCCGGCAAGTTTCTCGTCCAGGCGGATCAGGATGGGCCGGTCATGATCAACGGCAAGGAAGCAGACACCAAAATCATCAGTGAGCGCCGCTTCGAAGCCAAGGGCTCCGGCATCACCTTGTCAATTGTCCTCGCCGATGACGATTCGGTCGCCGTGACCTCCTCCGGCAAGGCCTCCAACGGCGTATGCCAGTCAGTGGATGACTGACGTCGCCTCAACGGTTCCCAGCAACAGTTCCATGAAGGCCACCGACGCCGCGCTGTGGTAGTTGTTTTTACGCCGCAGCAGCGCGGCCCCGCGCTTGGGCGCCTCCCCCAGCAACGGGATCCTGCGTAACGCGCGGTCCTGAGTGGCGATGGGTTCCGGAAGGATGGTGGCAATCGCCGTGTGGCGGATGACTTCCAGCAAGGTGCTGACCGAGTTCACCTCGATGGCCACTTTTGGCGTGATCCGCTGCTCAGCGAAATACTCATCGATTCGGGTTCGGGTGACGAAGTCCGTGGCCAACAGGGCAAACTCCAGCTGGGCCACCGCTTCAGCGGATAACGCGACCCGGCTTTCGTACAACGGATGATCCCGCCCGACCATCACGCCCAGCGTCTCGGTAAACGCCGGGATCGACTCGATGTCGGCATTCCTGACCTGATCAAACGCAATGGCGATGTCCAGCGAGTCATCCAGCAGCCCGGCCTCGATGTCGTCCATCGACAACTCGAAAATCTCCAGGTGAATGTTCGGATAGCGCGCCACGTAGTCGCGCACCAATGGCCCGACCAGATACGCCATGAACGTCGGCGTCATCGCCAATCGCAACGTCCCCCGGGACAAGTCCTTCACGTCATGCAACGCCCGTTTACCCGCCTCCAGTTCCACCAGCACCCGCCGAGCGCACTCGATGTAGGCCTCACCCGCATCGGTCGGCTTGACCGTGCGCGAGGTGCGGTCGAACAGGCTCACGCCGAGGGTTTCCTCCAGTTGGCGGATCTGCTGCGACAAGGTCGGTTGGGACACGTGCAATGCCTCGGCAGCACGGGTAAAGCCGCCGTGGTCGGCGACCGCCAGCAAGTAGCGCAAATGTCGGAGCAACATCGGGATCAACCTATAGGCAGGACTTATGCATTGCATTGTATATCGGTCTTGGACGCTATGAATCAATCGGCAGAAGATTGCTTCACACCCAAGCAATACTCAACCCGATAGGAGATTCACCATGCAACAGTCCCACGCTTACAACGACCCGAGCCTGGCCCTGACCACCTCGATCCTCGATGCCAAGGCGCGTAAAAACCTGTCGTGGCAGGACCTGACCGACGGCACCGGCCTCGGCCTGGCCTATGTCACCGCCGCCCTGCTCGGTCAGCACCCACTGCCGGAAAGCGCCGCCAAAGTGATTGGCGAGAAGCTCGACCTGGACGCCGACGCCGTGGCACGCCTGCAAATCATTCCATTGCGCGGCAGCCTCTCTGGCGTGCCGACCGACCCGACCATCTACCGCTTCTACGAAATGATCCAGATCTACGGCACCACGCTCAAAGCCCTGGTTCATGAACAGTTCGGCGACGGCATCATCAGTGCGATCAACTTCAAGCTCGACATGAAAAAAGTCGAAGACCCGGAAGGCGGCTCCCGCGCCGTGATCACCCTCGACGGCAAGTTCCTGCCACTGCGTCCTTTCTGACTTGATCCCGGCCCGCATTCAAGTGCGGGCCAGTTCCAGAACCCCACTTGTTTCTTTGTTCACCACATTGGTCTGGAGGATGCCCCATGAAAAAAATTCTATTGGTGCTGTCGTTGTTAGCGGGCATGTCTGCCCAGGCTCACGCAGAAGAAACGGCCGTCGCGTACGAGTACGGCATGAAACTGGACATCGCGCATGTCGTGAGCATCACGCCGATTGCCGATGAGTGCGGGGTCGTCCCCGTGGAAATGACGTACCAGGACTCCACAGGCGCCACCCACATTCTGGACTACAGCGTGTTTGGCACCGGCTGCTCGAACTGATCCCCCATCATTTGAAAGGAAATTCCCCATGAAAGCGCTCATCGACGGTTTTTTGAAGTTCCAGACAGAAGCCTTCCCACAACGGACCGACCTGTTCAAACACCTGGCCACCACGCAACACCCCGGCACGCTGTTCATCACCTGTTCCGACAGCCGTGTCGTACCGGAACTGCTGACCCAGCAAGAACCCGGTGAACTGTTCGTGATCCGTAACGCCGGCAATATCGTGCCCTCCTACAGCCCGCATCCGGGCGGTGTATCGGCCACGGTCGAATACGCGGTGGCCGTACTGGGCGTCACCGACATCGTGATTTGCGGCCATTCGGATTGTGGCGCGATGACAGCCGTCGCCAGCTGCAAATGCATGGATCACCTGCCCGCCGTCAGCGGCTGGTTGCAACACGCGGAATCGGCGAAGGTCATCAACGAATCCCGGCCTCATGCCAGCGACGCGGCGAAAGTGAGTTCGATGGTGCGGGAAAACGTGATCGCGCAACTGGCGAACATTCAGACGCACCCGAGCGTGCGACTGGCTCAGGAAAAAGGCCTGCTGAACCTGCATGGCTGGGTCTACGACATCGAAACCGGTTCGATCGATGCACTGGATGCCAACAGCCGCACGTTCGTGTCGCTGGCCGAACGCCCGAGCACGTGCGCCGTTCACGGCAAAGCGGTTGAAGCGGCTTGATCCGTGTACCAGAGGGCCATCGCCCTCAGCTGGCACCTTGCAGCCAATCAGCATCCGCGCTCAATAACCGCGAAGTGAAAATGCAGCGCGCCCGATTCACGGAAGCGCTGCACCCCGCTTTATTTGTCTTCCGGTTTGGCTGACGAGGATGGCCGGATCTCCGGGTTTTCCTCGGCGTTGGGCGGTGTTGGAAAGCTTCCAGGCGTGAACACGTGAGTCAGCAATTCCCTGGCATCGATTTCATTGACACCACTGACCGTGCGAGCCAGCGCAACAGCCTGCTCACATTGCTTATGCGTGTTGACGCGACCACTCAACATCACCATTCCCGCGAGGGTTTTGACATGGACTTGCAGGCCAAGGGTCGGATCGGCCAACGCCAAGGCCGACTTCACCCGGGCTGTCAGCCACGCGTCATGCGCGGCCAATTCCAGCTTATGAGAGTAATGATCGAAGGATTGAAGTTTCATGGCGGACCCCTGTCTCAAGACGCAGTCGCAGACACCCTTAATTATAGTGCGGTCTGCGCTTGAGGTCGGGTTGTCAGCGTTTGACCGACAGATCGATCTGCGTCATGCGACTACGGATCGTGAACACACCGTCGCCCGAGAGAATCGCGCTGCGAGCGAACAGGCGACCACTCTCCCAGTTCGAAAGCCCCAGTTCCGGCTTGTTCAGCGCGTACTGCCCGTCAACCCAACGGGTAATCCCGTTGCCGACAAAAGGTGCGTTGACCGCGTTGTAGAAGCGCTCATGCGCCTCGGCATCTTCACTGATCAACGACACGGTGAATTGCGGGCTGTAGCGATTGAACAAGGCGATGGCCTGGCCCAGGTCGTCGACGATCTTGAGGCTGACTTCCGGGGTTTCTTCCCACTCCCACTCGCGGCCCAACTGGTCTTCGGGCAGTGGTTCGGCCAACGCTTCAGTCTGGTAGCCGTCAGGACGATAGACCTCGACGGTTGCACTCCGCCAACGGCCAGGCAAATACGTTTCGCTGCCCTCGACGATGTGCAACTTGCAGCCCTCTTCCCGGGCGCTGCCGGCTTTTTCCAAGGCGTCCAGAAACAGCGGCACCAGTTCGGCGGCGCGGTCGCGGTGGATCAGGCAGACGTTCAGGGTGTTGCAGACTTTACGGTCCAGGGAATTGCGCACGACGGCGGCAAAACGCTTGGCGTCGGCGTCCTTGTCGGCGACCAGCCAGGCGCCACCGGTGCCATGCAGGCTGACGGCAGTGCCGACCTGTTGCGCGATGCTGCCCAACTGACTGACCGCACGCCCCGAACCACGGGCCACCGCCAACGACAGACGACGGTCGGCGAACATGGCCCAACCGGCGGCGTGATTGACGCTTTCCACCAGCGACACTGCGCCCACCGGCAAACCGGCCTCACTCAATGCCGGATTCAACGCGTGGGTGACAATGGCTTGCGCCGTGCCCAAGGCATCGCTGCCAATGCGCAGCACCGCGGTGTTGCCGGTGCGCAACACGCCGGCGGCGTCGGCGAAGACATTCGGCCGGCCCTCGAAGACGAAGGCGACGATGCCCAACGGCGAAACCACCTGCTCGACTTTCCAACCGTCATGCTCGACGCAACTGATCACTTTGCCCCGCGTGGCTGACGCATCGCGCCAGGCCCTGAGACCCGCGATCATGTCACGACGCATGCGCTCATCGGCCAGCAACCGTGTGGTGGAGCGTCCACGCGACTTGGCCCATTCGATGTCGGCCCGGTTGGCGGCTTCGATCAAGTCCCAGCAGTCCTGGTTTTCCAGGCGTTGGGCAAAAAGGTCGAAAAACGCACTGATCGCCTGATCGGAAACGGCGGACATCGCCGTAAACGCCGCTTCAGCCCGCTCAATCGCGACCGCCGCCGCTTTCTGGTCCGCAACGGGAATCAGCAACAACTCGCCGCTGACCTGCTCCACCAACAGGTGGTCCCCGGGCTGAAAGCGCAAGGCCAGTTCGGGGCTGACCACAGTGACGCGGTTACCAGCGAAAGGGATTGGCGTGCCAGCGACTAGACGTTCGAGCGCAAGAGACATGAAGCGGTTTCACCATGCAATGGGCGGTCAGAAAATGTATAGCAAAATTTCTGGAGCGTCATTAACCGGTGGCCATCCGGCGCATTTCGTTCGATTGCGAAACCGTACGCAGATCCCCTGTAGGAGCCGGCTTGCCGGCGATGGACGTCAACGATAACTCGGGCTGTCTGAGTAAACGCGTTGCCCCGACGTTTTTCGCCGGCAAGCCGGCTCCTACAGGGGAATGCGTACGAACAAAGAGACAGCTCGCCTCGGCGGCTGTGGCGGTAGTCGCGCCGGCCACAACCCCGCGCTATCAGAACACCGACCAGCCGATCCGCTGGCTCAACAACTCCAGCGCGGCCATGCCCGCCAGTGAGTTACCGGCGGCGTTGAGTTCCGGCGACCAGACGCACACCGTGAACTGCCCCGGCACCACCGCGACGATCCCGCCGCCCACGCCGCTCTTGCCGGGCAAACCGACGCGATAGGCGAAGTTGCCCGCCTCGTCGTAGAGGCCGCTGGTGGCCATGATGGAATTGACTTGCTGGGTCTGGCGGCCGCTGAGGATCTGTTCGCCGCTGTGCTTGCAGAAGCCGTCGTTGGCCAGGAAGCAGAACGCCCGCGCCAGGTCCACGCAGCTCATGCGCAGGGCGCAATGGCTGAAGTAGCTGCGCAGCACCGCCTCGACATCATTGTGAAAATTGCCGAAGGATTGCATCAGGTACGCCATGGCGGCGTTGCGCGCCCGGTGCTGGTATTCGGACTCGGCGACCTTGCCGTCCACCATGACTTGCGGATTGCCCGACAGGCGCCGGACGAAATCACGCATCGACAGCGCAGGGGCGGCAAAACGTGACTGATTGATGTCGCAGATCACCAGCGCACCGGCGTTGATGAACGGATTGCGCGGGCGCCCGCGTTCGAATTCCAGCTGCACCAGCGAGTTGAATGGCTGCCCGGAAGGCTCGTGACCCAGGCGCTGCCAGATGGCTTCGCCGGAATGCTCGATGGCCTGCACCAGGCTGAACACCTTGGAAATACTCTGCACCGAGAACGGCGTGTGGGCGTCACCGGCGCAAAACAGCTCGCCGTCGTTGCCATACACGGCGATGCCCAGCTGATTGGCCGGCACGGTGCCGAGGGCAGGAATGTAGTCAGCCACCTTGCCCTGACCGATCAGGGGCCGAACTGCGTCAAGGATCTCGTTCAACAGCGCTTGCATGCCGGGTTCCGAAGTCTCGCCCCAAGGGATTGCGGGGACACTGACGCTAGACGCTGGTGGCAACGAATGGATCACAGTGGTGGCGTGGAATACCCCTGTAGGAGCCGGCTTGCCGGCGATAGCGGTGGATCAGTCGACACATTTATCGCCTGAACGGACGCCATCGCCGGCAAGCCGGCTCCTACAGTGATTTGTGGGGGGGCCAAGGAAATTTAGGGGGTTACGTATCAGAGTGTGTACAGCCCCGCCCTTGACACACCCCGGCCATAAAACCCCACCCCAACGACACATCGCAGATACACCCGATTGATGAAATGTGCCTGTCGATTGGCTCAGCCGATCAAAGCGCTCAATTCATTCAATGCTACGGAGTATCACCATGTTCAAGCTCTCGACTTCCTCCCTGACCCTCGGCCTGATCATCGCCGGCGGCCTGGCCCTGTCCAACGTTGCGTCGGCCTCCGAGTCCGAAGCGTTCAGCATGAAACAGCTGGCCCACGGCTACAGCCAGGCCCACGCCGACACCGCGGAAAAACCGGCTGAAGGCAAATGCGGCGAAGGCAAGTGCGGCGCCGGCGAGTAACCCTTGCGCGGGGCCGCGAGCCCCGCATCCCTGACTGAACGGAGACCACGCCCATGAACTCTGCAATCTCGTCGGCCGTGAAAGGCCTGCACCTGAACCTTGACCGTGCCGGTAGCTGGCTCGCCCCATTGACCCTGCGGTTGTTCATTGCCTGGGAATTTTTCGAGTCAGGCCTGGAAAAATGGAATGGCGAAAACTGGTTCGCCGACATTCAGGATCGCTTTCCGTTTCCCTTCGACCAGATACCGGCGACGCTGAACTGGGAACTGTCGATGTGGGCCGAACTGCTTTGTGCCCTCGCCATCCTCGTCGGCCTTGGCACGCGGATTTCGGCCATCGCGTTGATCGTGGTCACCCTTGTGGCGACGGCCGCCGTCCACTGGCCGGCCGATTGGTCTACATTGAGTGAGCTTGCTCAGGGTTACGCCATCAGCAACAAGGGCCACGGCAACTTCAAACTGCCGCTGATTTACCTCGCCGCCCTGATGCCGCTGTTGCTCTCGGGTGCCGGCAAGCTCAGTCTCGATACGTTGTTGGCTCGCTTCTTCTGGCGTCGCAACCACCGCTGAGGCGCCGGCGTTTCGATAACGTACCTGCCACTCCCAATAGAACAGGAGCAATCGCCATGAGTCTCACTCTCTACGGTTTTGACGGCAGTACTTATGTGCGCACAGTGAAGATGTTGCTGGTGGAAAAAGACGCGGACTTCGAGCAGGTGCAGGTCAACGTGATCAAAGGGGAACCACACCTGCCTGAGCATTTGGTGCGCCACCCGTTCGGCAAGGTGCCCGTCGTCGACCACGACGGCTTTCGGGTGATCGAAACCGGCGCGATCATTGCCTACCTGGACGAAGTCCTGCCCGGCCCGTCAATCACCCCGGACAACGCCCACGACCGTGCGCGCACCCACATGGCCCAGGGCATTTATGATTCCTACGGTTATGGCGCGCTGGTCTCGGTGTTCGGCTACCATCTGTTTCCCGACTTCATTGGCGGGCAGAATGAAGATTCGCGCCGCCAAGGCATCGAGAACTCGAAACGAGTGCTGCGCGAGTTGATGAAGATTAAAGGCACCGATCCGTATATCGCCGGCCTTGAACCGAGCATCGGCGACTTCTACCTGGCACCGGGTTGCGCCTACATCGCGATGACCCCGGATGCGCCGCAGGTATTTGCCGTGGACGGCTTCAACAGCTGGTGGAAACGGATGCAGGGGCTGACGAGCTTCAAAGCCACACAGCCGCATTAAGCTACGCCCCAACTCACTTGCGAAGACAGGAGCCACCATGAGCGTGACCACCCAATGGATCGAGATCGACAGCGCTGAAGGTAAATTCGGCGCTTACCTGGCGATTCCGCATACCCGTAAAGGCCCGGGGATTGTGCTGATCCAGGAGATCTTCGGTGTGAATGAACACATCCGCTCGGTCGCCGAGCAATATGCCGCCGACGGCTACCTGGTGATCGTACCGGACCTGTTCTGGCGCAACGGCCCGCGCATTGAACTGACCTACGACGAAGCCGGCTGGAAACGCGCCGTCGAATTGATGAACGCCACCGACGTCGGCAAAGCGCAGAAAGACATCGAGCTGGCCATCGACGCCCTGAAAGCACAACCGGGTCTGGATGGCGGCATTGCCTCCATCGGCTTCTGCTTCGGCGGCTTGCTCTCCTACCACACCGCTGCCAATGGGCTGGTGGACGTGGCGATCGCCTATTACGGCGGCGGCATCCAGAACCAACTGGACCGCGCCGACGAAATCGAAGTGCCGCTGCTGATGCACTTCGGCGAACAGGACAGCCATATCCCGCTGGAAGCCGTGGAGAAAATCGCCGAGCGTTTCGACAACAACGATAACGTGGAAATCGTGGTTTACCCGGAAGCCGAGCATGGCTTCAACTGCTCGCATCGCGACAGCTACAACCAGCGTGCCGCGGCTGAAGCCCATGGCAATACGCTGATCTTCCTGGGCATGGAACTCTAAGACCGACACGCTTTTGGCAGGAGCCCGGCTTGCTGGTGATGGTGATTTCAAAGACGCCATCGCCAGCAAGCCGGCTCCTACGGATCACAGGTGTGTTCGGGGTCGCGGGTTGACGCAAAACCTGTAGGAGCCAGCTTGCCGGCGATGGCGATTTCAAAGACGCCTTCGCCGGCAAGCCTGGCTCCTACAGATCTCGGGTGTGTTCGGGATCGCGGGTTGACGCCAAACCTGTAGGAGCCAGCTTGCTGGCGATGGCGATTTCAAAGACGCCTTCGCCGGCAAGCCGTGCTCCTACAGATCTCGGGTGTGTTCGGGATCGCGGGTTGACGCAAAACCTGTAGGAGCCAGCTTGCTGGCGATGGCGATTTCAAAGACGCCATCGCCGGCAAGCCGGCTCCTACAGATCTCGGGTGTGTTCGGGATCGCGGGTTGACGCACAACCTGTAGGAGCCGGCTTGCTGGCGATGGCGATTTCAAAGACGCCTTCGCCGGCAAGCCGTGCTCCTACAGGTGAAGCGTTTACCGATTGATCGTCATGACTTTCATAATCACAACTCTTCCGCTTGCGCAGTGTCGGCCAGCTTCGGCTGTGCGTTGCGCTCGTGCACATGGCGATGCGGTGTGCGGTCGATGTTCAGGCTGAGGATTTCCGGACGGCTGTAGTGGCCGCGCCCATCCATCTGACGCTTGCGCACTTCGATCTGGAACAAGTCGATGTCGGCAATGACTTCGCCTTCACCTTCGGTCAGTGCGCCGACGACTTCACCTTGCGGATCGATGATCGCGGTGTAGCAACCGCCGGAGATCGGACCAATGCCGCAACCGGTGTCAGCCATGATTTGTGCCTGTTGTTCCGGGTACAGCCAGGCCGTCGAGTTCACCACGAAACACGCCGATTCCAGCGCGTGCATGCGGATGCTGACTTCCATCTGGCGGGTAAACCGCTCACCGGCGAACGAACCGGGGTACATCGAGGCGTGGATCTGTTCGCCATCCTCGATCAAGGCATAACGCGCCAGCGGATTGTAGTGTTCCCAGCACGCCAGTTGACCAATGCGGCCAACAGCGCTGTCGGTTGCGCGCAGGCCGGAACCATCGCCCATGCCCCAGATCATGCGCTCATGATAGGTCGGCGAAA
The DNA here is from genome assembly GCF_017351735.1 of Pseudomonas sp. FW300-N2A2. Taxonomy (NCBI): domain Bacteria; kingdom Pseudomonadati; phylum Pseudomonadota; class Gammaproteobacteria; order Pseudomonadales; family Pseudomonadaceae; genus Pseudomonas; species Pseudomonas sp. FW300-N2A2. The sequence goes on from NZ_JACNDU010000001.1 coordinate 535,983, forward strand.
TCTTGCGACGTGCCTGAATCAGGGTGCCGTCCGCATCGAACAGCAATTGCGTGTTGTACAGGGTACTGCCATCGCGCTCGTTGACGCCGATGGACACCACCATGTTGGCGTCCTTGGCGGCTTTGCCAATGGCATCGGTGGTCGCGGAAGGCACGACGACGGCCTGATCGAGCAATTTGTAGTGCTCGGAACCCATTTCGAACGGCGCCTGCACAAAGGAAAAGTACGGGTAGTACGGCACGATGGTTTCTGGAAAAACGGCGAACTGCACGCCTTTCTCGCCGAGTTCATGGATCTTGTTGACGACCTTTTCTACAGTGCCTTCACGGCTGTAGAGCACAGGTGCGATCTGGACGGCAGCGGCTTTGACGATGGTCATGGCGGTGATCTCAGTGGGGAATGGGCTTCAACGAGATCGAGATTACGGCAATAATATTTTGTCTTAAATGTCAAATACGCCACCTTTTAAGCCACGCAGATAGCGATTTCAAATACGCCATCGCCAGCAAGCTGGCTCCTACAGATTACGCGGAGGTTCGGAATTGTGGGTTCACGCAAGTCAACCTCGATTCGCACGCTGGATGACCTGCGGCGGTTGGCCGAAGGCGCGAATAAACGCCCGGCGCATCCGCTCGCGATCACCAAAACCGGTCTCTGTCGCCACCACATCGATGGCGTGCCGGCCGGTTTCCATCATCAGGCGCGCGGCCTCCACCCGCAGGTTTTCAATGGCCTTGGCAGGAGACTGACCGGTTTCAGCATGGAAGACGCGACTGAACTGTCGCGGGCTGAGGTTGGCGGCGCTGGCCAGTTCCTCGACCGACAGCTCGGACTTCAAATGCTGTTTGGCATAGGTCAACGCGGCTTGAATGCGGTCAGTCTTGGGTTCGAGTTCAAGCATCACCGAAAACTGCGACTGCCCGCCCGCGCGCCGGTGGTACACCACCAATTGCCGGGCCACCCGCCGCGCCACTTCGGCACCGAGGTCACTTTCCACTAGCGCCAATGCAAGATCGACACAGGCACTCATGCCGGCAGCGGTCCAGACGTTACCGTCGTTGATGAAGATCCGGTCCTCCTCCACCTTCACCTTCGGGTAAGCCCGTTGCAACGCAGGCGCATGGCACCAGTGCGTGGTCGCTCGCCGCCCATCGAGCAGACCGGCCTCGGCCAGCGCGATGGCACCGGTGCAGATCGATCCGACCCGGCGAGAGCTCTGACTGGCGCTGCGCAGAAACGCCACCATGCCCGATGAAACCGGACGGATCAGGTTGTCGCCCATCACCAGCAGCGTGTCGAACGAGCGCTGATCGAACGCGGTGGTTTCCACGCCGAAACCGGCGGAGGTCTGCACCGTCCCGCCGTGTTCCGACAACAAGGTGAGGCTGTACACCGGCTCGTCGGCGGCGCCGTTGGCCATTTCAAACGCCGCACACATGGCCAGGCCCAGCACCTGGAATTCGGGGTAAACGATGAGGCCGATCTCGTGCATGACGCCAATTCCTGATGACCGCAAAGGAGGCTTGATAGCTTTTAAGGCCATCTAACTTGCACTGTACGCCCTGATCAGGTCTACACCTAACGGAAAGCCGTTGGCCGACAACACGAGGCGCCGGCCGTGGTCGATGCGTTGAACTATGCGAAGTTCTGAAGGAATAGCGGCTGGCACTCAGTGCCGAGACATCAACCCATGCAGCACACCGAACCGCAAACCGGGCTCGGAGGGTGTCATGTGCGAGACGCCGAAGACTTTGAACGCTGCCAGCATCAGCACCAGCCCACCGGGCAGGATGCTCAGGCGGTGACTTTGCAGGCCCGCGAGCCTGAGTTGATTGACGTGCCCCACTTCCAGCAGGCGCAGCGACAGGCGCAACAGGCCGCTGTAGGTAATGCCGCTCTGGCCTTCGTCATTCAAACCGTTGGCCTTGAGCACTTTGGCGAGCATTCGTGCGGTGCCTGATGAGCCGATCACCTGCTGCCAGCCCAGCGAGCGATAACGGCGCGCCACGCGCTCGAATTGCAAGGTGGCGACACGCTCGGCTTCCAGCAGCGCCGGGGCCGTGATGCGACCACCTTGAAAATAACGCGCACCAAAGGTGCCGCTGCCGATGGCGATGCTCTCGGTCAACAGCGGCTGCGCGCCCTGCCCGAGGATCAATTCCGTAGAGCCGCCACCGACGTCGATCACCAGCCGTTTGCGTTCCGTACCGGGAACCGTGTGGGCCACACCGGCGTAAACCAGCCTTGCTTCTTCATGCCCGGAGATCACATCAATGCGGAATCCCAGATGCCGCTCTGCGCTGGCCAGGAACAGTTGAGCATTGTCGGCTTCACGCACGGCGCTGGTCGCCACCGCCCGCACACGACCGGGCTCAAAGCCGCGTAACTTTTTGCCGAATCGCGCGAGTGCCTGCCATCCGCGATCCAGTGCCATTTCGTCCAGCGCACCGCCCTGAAAACCCTCAGCCAGACGCACCGGCTCGCGCAGGGTTTTCACTTCCTGGATCACCAGTTGCTGATTCCGCTTGACCGACTGACCGATCATCATGCGAAACGCATTGGAACCCAGGTCGATGGCCGCAAACAGGGAGGCATCTCCTTTCATTGAGGTATTCCTTGCAAATTCATCTGTCAGCAGACCCAGGCCCGCTGTACGTTCAAGACGGTTTGCAAGAATTTTTACATGGGTTCGATGACATCCAGATGACATCGCTAATGGGCCTCTCCACCCTTGGGCTTATAGAAGAGAAACATGCTGGTTTCGGTGGTCTTGATGTATTTGCCGGCCCAATCGGGGTTCACGTTGCGGTCGTGAAAATACATCGCGCCGTGGGTGCGGTCGTTGAGCTGCTTGTTGAGTGCCTTGCGCGCGATTTCCTTGGCGATCGTGTATTGGGTTTCTTCCTGGACCTGGTCGGAACGCCCGTCACACCACCAGGAAAACTGGCAATTCTTGGTTTCAGAACCTTGTTTGACCACCGCGCACACCGTGTCCGGAAAGCCCTCATGGCCCAGGCGATTCATCACCACGCTGGCCACGGCTTCCATGTCGGCGGAGGACTTGCCCTTGGCTTCCCAATAAATGGAGCGCGCCAGGCAGGTGATTGCATCGTCCAGCGGCGACGCGCCTGCCGGGTCGACCGCCTGCACTTCGGAGGTGGTAATCGCTTCGGACTTGGGCACCGGCACATCGGCCCCCTTCTCCGCCGCTTTCTGTTCCAGCACTTCGGCCTTGTTTTCGGCCGTTTCCTTTTTTTGTTCCTGTTCAGTCGCCGATGCCTGGCCGCCGAGTAGCGTGATTGCAAAGCAGGTTGCTATCCAAATCAAGCGCATGATCGACCCTTCTGAGTGGACTGGATTCAAGCATCAAACTGTCGACGCTGAGCGCCCCTGGCCGGCGACATCGCTTGATTGTAGTTGCCCGTTTTCATTTCGACAGACGGCCGACAACCTGTATTTCGGTGTGAAAAGGCATTGCGCTCACAGGGGTGAAATCGCGCATCATGGGCGCAGTCCGAACAAGGGAGATTTCCATGCGTGTCCTGCCACCCGTTTTGCGTCTTGCCACGTTGTCGCTGGGGCTGTTGTTCGCCATGAATGCGCTGGCGACCGACGAGAAACAACTGATCGACTCGATCAACGATTACCGCAGCCAGAACCAGCGGTGCGCAGGCCAGGTCTCGTCAGAACTGCCACCGCTGGCGGGTGATCCACGGCTGGTGTTGTCCGCCTCCAGCATCGGCAATCTGCAACAGGCCATGGTCGCCGCGAATTATCCGATGAAGAACGTGCAGGCGATCAGCCTGTCCGGGCCGCGCGATGCGGCGGCGGCGATGAAAGCGATCCAGGAGAGCTTTTGCCAGATCGTGCTCGATCCGCAATTCGTCGACATCGGCGTAAGCCGCCAGGACCGTGAATGGCGCATCGTGGTCGCCCGTCCATTGTTGAGCGCGCGCCTGGGCGACTGGCAGGCGGAAGGCCAGAAGCTGCTGGCCGAACTCAACGTCGCCCGCAGCCGTCCACGTCAGTGCGGCACGCAATCCTTTGCCGCCGCCACGCCGCTGACCTGGAACGCCACACTGGCGACAGCCGCCGAGACGCATGCGCGGTCCATGGCCAACAACAATTACTTCGATCACAAGGACCGCGACGGTCGCACGCCGGGTGACCGGGCAGAACTGGCGGGTTACAGCGGCCAGCAGATCGGCGAGAACATCGCCGCCGGGCAAGACAGCGTGCGCAAGGTCGTCGATGGCTGGGTCGCCAGCCCCGGCCACTGCGCGAACCTGATGAACCCGCAGTATCACGAGCTGGGCGCGGCGTATGCGGTGGACCCGAAGAGCGATTCGGGGATTTACTGGACAGTGATGTTTGGTTCGCCGTAAACCGCATCTCCTGTAGGAGCGAGCCTGCTCGCGATGGACTTCAGGGCGCCGCGTTCATTCAGGACAACGCGTTATCGTTAACGTCCATCGCGAGCAGGCTCGCTCCTACAGATACAGGTCGGCGTTTGGCGTTGTCATAGACTCTGTCAATCAACTGGTCATCTAAAGTGATTGGACGCCCCGGCCCGTTGCTTCTAGCCTGCGCGCACTCATTTCGTGAACAGCGCCCTCCGACACAGGCAAAGCACCATGATCGTCCGCCCCAAACCCAATCTGATCAACATCCTCACTTCGCTCAAGGGCTCGATCGCCAGAAAAATTGCCCTGCGTTGTCTGATGGTGACGCTGCTGGCTTCCATCATCGTGCTCGTGGAAACCCTGCACCCCAACTACTTCTCCAAAGTGAACGCGACGCCATTCACCTTGCTCGGCCTGTCGCTCTCGATTTTCATGAGCTTTCGCAACAACGCCTGTTACGACCGCTGGTACGAAGCACGTAAAGCCTGGGGCGAAATGATCGTCGCGATCCGCTCGATGATCCGCGAAACCCAAGTGATCAAGGACGCACACGCGCGGCAGACCATCCTGCGCAACCTTTGCGGGTTCGCCCACGCGTTGAACGCAAAATTGCACGGCAAGCGCGAACTGGACGCTGCTGGTGAGTGGCTTGAGCCGAGGCCGGACGACAACGCGCCGGACATCAGCGGGCGAATTCTCAACCATGTCGGTGAGCAATGTTCAGCACTCGGCGAATCCGAAGCCATCAGTGAGTTTCGCTACACGATCATGGCCAACCACCTGACGAGCCTGAGCCGTTCGCAAGCGGCCTGCGAACGGATCAAGCACACGCCACTGCCCTTCGCCTACACCCTGCTGCTGCACCGCACGACCTACCTTTTCTGCCTCTTGCTGCCCTTCGCCATGGCAGAGTCGCTGGGCTGGCTGACACCGGTTTTCACCGCCATCGTCAGCTACACGTTCTTCGGCCTGGATGCGATTGGCGATGAATTGGAGGACCCGTTCGGGCGTGACGAAAACGATCTGCCGACCCATGCGATGGTGCGCAACATCGAGCGCGAAATCCTCGCGGCACTGGGTGAAACACAACTTCCCCCGGCCCTTGAACCCGTCGATTTCGTGTTGAGCTGAAACGCCAGCGGGACAGGTTCAGGCCTACGCCTGAACCACCTCGATCCCCAGTTTCCGATAATCCCCGACATCGCCCGACGCCACATGGCGCTCGGTGATCAGCGTATGAATGCGGTTGCACGGCGCGACCACAAACGGCTCGACCGCGCCCAGTTTGTCCGACGTGGTGACGGCGATCACCTGCGAAGCACTGTCGAGCAGCGCCTGTTTCACCGGCACCTCATCGAAGTGCAACGAGCTGATGCCAACTTGCGGATGAATCGCGCAAACCCCGGTGAACAGCACATCCGCCTTGATGCCCTGCAACAAGCGCAGGGTCTCGTGTCCGCTGACTGACATCGTCGCGAGGTTGAGTTGCCCGCCTGCCAGAATCACCTTGATGCCTTTGTATTCGGCCAGGGTGATGGCGGTCATCGGCGAGGTCGTGATGGCGGTGATGGAAATGTCCGAAGGCAACGAACGCGCGATCTGCAGCGTGGTGGTGCCGGAATCGAACATCACGATCTGGCCATTCTCCACGCGACTGGCGGCGAGCTGCGCGAGGTGGGTTTTCACCTCATCGGTTTCGCTGACCCGCGTGAAGTAATCCTTGCCCGTGTCCTTGGGCCGAGGCAGCGCGCCGCCGTGCACGCGTTGCACCAGGCCTGCCGTGGCCAACTCCGACAGGTCGCGGCGGATGGTGTCTTCCGAGACGGCGAAATGCTGACTCAACTCGGAGGCCATGACCTTGCCGTCACGTTCGAGGATCAGCAGGATTTTCTGCCGGCGCAGATGAGGGAGTTCGGCGGCCGAGTGATGGTCGTGCATGTTTATGCCTGAGTTTGCGGGTTTGTGCGAGATTAGCCAAACCTTCGTGCAAACACAATCGATGCAAGGCTCAGGGGGCCCCATCGCCGGCAAGCCGGCTCCTACAGGATTGCGGTGAAGCGTCAGTTGATCGCGATTTGGGCCACATGGCCCGAGGTCACCAGCGCCTTCAGCGAGGTGTCGAACTGTTTCAGTGCATTCACTTGCAATGCGGTTTGCTGGTCGATCTGCGCGGCGATCTCCGGTGCGGCTTTGCCATGCACCCAGACCGAAGGCATTTGTTGTGCGCGCGAGCCCTCGGCCTTGCCGATGTATTGCAGGTTCGAGTCGTAGAATTTGGCCATGAACCGCGCTTCAACCTGGTTGTTGCGCTTGGACACCAGACGGCTGTAAGTGTCGAGCATCACCACCACGTCCGGGTGCGCCTGCACCAGCGCATCGAGGTTGTCGTAGACCGTCACCGAGGCAAACTCTTTCTGCAACGACCCCATCAGCCAGTTGATCGCCCGTTTCGGATCGGAGCTGTCGACGAAGGCGCTGCTGATGCGTGAATCCAGTTCAGGGTTCTTCGCGCCGTTCAGCGCGACCGAGTGGTACTGCTCAAGGTATTCGAGGGTGCTGACAGTGTTTTCGCTGTAGAGCACGCCCACTGATTGCGCGTGTTGCAAAGTCGCGGCGCTGTCGGCGACCGGCGGGAAGTGGCAGGACTGTTCGGCGGCGTATGCCGGCACGCTGGCGGCAACGCTGCCGGTCAGGACAGCGACAAGGGCCAGCAGGGTAGAGATTCTCATCGCGCAGGTTCCTTCGGTGGCGAATTCGGTATGTGGCTATCCTCCTCCCTTGGCGAAAAAACAGAACTTGCGATTCTTGATGATGGTTATTGATCAAACGAATGGTTGCGGCAAAAGGGACCGTTACCCCCTAGCCTCATGCCCCCGGCCGATCAGCAACCGGCGCATGCTGCGCCATCAACTCGACCACCCAATCAATAAACACGCGCAGCTTCAGGCTGATGTGCCGGTTCGGCGGGAAGGCCACATACAAGGGCATCGTCTCGAGACTCCAGCCCTCGAACAGCGGTACCAATTCACCGCGAGCCTCGTAGTCCCGGGACATGTATGTGGGCAGCCAAAGCACACCGAGCCCGGCGAGGCCCGCCGCAAGAAATGCGTTGCCATCATCGACGGCCAGCACATAACGTCCTTTGACCTGCACACGCTCACGTTCGTTGTACATCGCGTAGGGCACCGGTTTGCCGGTGCGCGCCCACAAAAAGCCGACGACTCGATGATCCGAATCCTCCAGCTCTTGCGGATGCAAAGGCACGCCGACGCGAGCCAGATAGCTCGGTGCTGCAAACACCCCAAGCGGCAGGTCAGCGACACGCCGGGCCATCAGCGACTGGTCCATCAGCTCGCCGCCGCGCACCACGCAATCGACGTTTTCATCGATGATGTCGACGATGCGATCGCTGACGCCCATGTCGATCTGGATGTCCGGGTATCGCGCATAAAACGCAGGCAATGCCGGCACCAGAATCATCCTCGCCAGCGGGCTCGGCACATCCACGCGCAGCCGGCCTCTGGGCAACGTCGACGCACCGGACAGGCTGGTTTCGGCATCGTCCATGTCGGCCAGCAGCCGCAACACCCGCTCGTAATAGACGGCGCCATCAGCCGTGACGTTGACCTTGCGCGTGGTGCGGTTGAGCAACTTGACGCGCAACCGGGCCTCCAGTTGCTGCACAAGTTGGGTCACGGTGGTCTTGCTCATGTGCAGGGTTTCGGCCGCCTTGGTGAAACTGCCCGCCTCCACCACGCGCGCGAATGCCTGCATTGCATCAAAACGGTCCATTGCAGCCCCAGGTATCGATAGGATTGTTTGGATATCACAAACAGTGCTGGCCAAGGTTGCTCGTTTATCGCCCCGATGCAAGTCCTTACAGTCCCTTCATCGTTCACACAGAGCCCTTGATGGAGGCCTTTCATGACGCAACGCGATGTTGTTTTCCCAGCCAAACGCCAGGCGCTATATGAACGCAATCGCTACTCGCCGGCTATTCGCTCCAACGGCTTTTTGTTCGTCTCGGGGCAAGTCGGCAGCGCTGAGGATGGATCGCCCGAACCGGATCTGGAGAAACAGGTGCGGCTCGCCTTCACCAATTTGAACGCGATCCTCGTGGCGGCCGGTTGCACCTTCGACGATGTGATTGATGTCACCGTGTTCATCGTCGACCCCGAATCGACCTTCGAAACCATCTGGAAGATCGTGCCGGAGTTCTGGGGTAACGCACCGCACCCGACGTTGACCGGAGTCGGCGTAACGTGGCTGTATGGCTTTCAATTCGAGATCAAGGTGATTGCCAGGCTTCCAGACACCGCCGAGGAATGAACTGACGCCTGCACAGGGGATGAACGCGTTTTCCGTTCGGCGTTAGAATCGGAAAATGTTCAGCCCACACTTTTGAGGATGACCCAGGCATGTCCACACCCGACATTTCCCTGCAAGACACCGCGGCGCCGGAAGGCGTTTGTTATGGCTGTGGCAGCCGCAACCCGCATGGGCTGCACGTCAAGAGCTACTGGCATGAAGACGGCGAGCATGTCATCGCCGAGCACGTGCCCGACGCCAGGTATTGCGGCTGGCCGGATCTGGTCTACGGCGGTTTGATCGCGATGTTGGTGGATTGCCATTCCAACTGGACCGCCATGGCCTATCACTACCGGGCGGAAAACCGCGACGCCGCCAGCCTTCCGCGCATCAATTGCGTCACGGGCAACCTCGGCATCAAGTTCATCAAACCGACGCCGATGGGTGTCCCGCTGACCCTGCGGGCGAAAGTCGAAGGTGATGTCGGGCGCAAGACTCGGGTCATCTGCGAGATCTACGCCGGGGATGTGCTCACGGCGGTGGGCGACTCCACTTTTGTTCGCGTGGACACCGCTCAATTGGCCGACGTCGCGCATAACCGATAGGTCGCCGCGTGATAACGTGCGCGCATCCTCTTTTGGAAGCGCACGCCCATGTCCATCGCCGACAATCTTCTCGCGTTTACCTTCGCGGCCACTCTGCTGACACTGACACCCGGCCTCGATACCGCATTGATCCTGCGAACCGCAACGGTGGAAGGTCGACAACAGGCCTTCCGCGCGGCATTGGGCATCAATGCCGGCTGCTTCCTGTGGGGAGCCGCCGTCGCTTTTGGCCTGGGCGCGTTGATCGCTGTCTCGGAACTGGCCTTCAACGTCCTGAAATACTGCGGCGCCGCTTACCTGGCGTGGCTGGGCTTGAACATGCTGTTGCGCCCGCGCCGCTCGCTGTCGCCCCTCGAAACGGATGCAAAACCAACGGCCAACTGGTTTCTGAAAGGCATGATGGGGAATGTGCTCAACCCGAAAATCGGCATCTTTTACGTCTCTTTTCTCCCACAGTTCATTCCCCAGGGCCACTCGCTGATTGCCTGGACTTTTGGCCTGGTCAGCATTCACGTGGTGCTCGGCTTGATCTGGTCGTTGACGTTGATTCGCGCTACACAGCCACTCGCCCTGGTGCTGCGGCGTGAAAAAGTCATCAAGTGGATGGACCGCACGACGGGCATGATCTTTGTTCTGTTTGCCGCGCGGTTGGCGTTCAGCAAGCGGTGAACAGCGTCCCCCTGTAGGAGCCGGCTTGCCGGCGATGACGTCCGAACGGGCAACGTAAAGCTCAAGACCGCATCGCCGGCAAGCCGGCTCCTACAGTTTTGTGTTTCCCGGGACTGTGTGAAGAACCCAAAAAAATGCCCGCCTCTTGCGAAGCGGGCATTTCGTTCACGGGTCATGCGTCGTTTTCAGCGCGGCCTGCGTTAAAAACTAGCTTTGACCGACACCATAAAGTTGCGTGGATCACCGTAGTAGTTGCCGAAGGTCTCGGTTCCGATGGTGGCGTAGTAGCGCTTGTCGAACAGGTTGTTGCCGTTGAGCGCAACCCGCCTATTTCTGTCAGCCCAGGGACGCGCTACACAGATCAGCCGTTGGTGCGATCGGTCGCCTTGGCTTTGCTTTCGGCAACAGCGGCTTCAGCCTTCTGTTTCTGTGCAACCTGGAAGGCTTCCATCGAGACTTTCCGGGCCGACTCCATGCGTGTGAAGGTCCGATCACCGCCACCTGTGGCCATAGCCAGAGTGGAAGCGGTCAGAGCGGCGGCGACGAAAAGAACTTTCATGGATTTCATTTGGGTATCCTCAAGTAAGAGTTTATTAATAGATAACAGTGGTAGTTATTTGCTAAAGCATTACTTGCTTATTCAACCTGGCTTTAGCATTAAGCCAGGGCGGCGTTTTGTTGCGTCCAGGTGCCTTGCTCCATACGCCCGTCGGTATCTCTGCTTTTTGCCCAGGCGGTGAGCATTACCATCATTGCGAATCCACCAACGATGAGAACCGGATAGGCTGCCAGCAACTCGATCAGCGAGTATTTCCAGGCGAGAGGACGACCAACACCCAACATGGCGGCATAGAACCACGACACACCAGAGAGCGCACCCGAGAACAGCGCCAGCATGCGAAGGCTGAAGGAAAGTTCAAGTAACGAACCGGCTTTTTTCAGCGCCGGCAATACAGCGCTATGCAACAGGAAGCCGTTAAAGGTCAGCAGTACAACGATCCCGATTTTTGCTTGCAACTTTGGATTCTGGAAATACTCCATCCCCTTGCCGGCATAATCGATCCCGATAATGCCAATGCCCGTAATCCAGAGAGCTACAAGTGCAATTACTACGGTTTTTTGAAGGCTTTCCATATGTGCGTCATCATGGTGACCCGACACGTCCCCCTTCAGGAGTTGCTTGACCATTGCAACGTCACTGGTCAAGACAAGACCGATTGCAACACAGCAGGCGATAAGATGGAAATATACAACGCCCAAACGAAAATATTCCACGGTGGACGAAGAAATTATACTAAGTTCCATGGTTACCTCTTGACTTCAATAGTGAATCAACATAGTTCTCGGCACAGACTGATTGGAGTTTGCCGTTGCTGATTGTAATTAGGATCCAACAATTATTATTAAATAATCTCGCTGTGTTACGCTGCCAGGATAATAGTGATTTTCGCGAATGAACTTTCAATCATCCGTACTTAGTGCATATGAGGTTTAACTTCCGCTTCTGGGGTCGGCGAGATCCAGAACCCTATCGGCGAGCGGATCAGGCAATGCTGGTGGGATTTGCCGGGCTTGCGCCCCATTCGAGGAAACGGATCTTGTGAACCTCACCCAGGCTGTCTTCATAGACCAGGGTCACCGGTACCACGCCTGTCTTGTTGGATGTATCAGTGCGCTGCAGTACCCGCTTCACATCGATTTCCATACCGTAGTGGTAATCGACGGCTGAGACATGCGCGCCGGGTTCTTGCAGGCCGTTCTGGTCGAAGACAGTTGGCGCGAGACTGGAAATCACGGCACTGACAATTGTGGCCATGTTCATAAGGCTATACCTCCACTGAAGTTCTCTTAACGAGGACTTAATGTGACACGTGATCAAAGTGAAGTTCACTTCACCGCGACGAACGCGCCGATCTGAGTCGCCTGTAGTGGCTTCAGGCCCCTAGCAATTCCCCGCGCTTGACGCCTTACGACCATTCGTCCATTAAACGCCGTATTTGTTGGGCCAAACGGCATTTTTGAGTGAGGTCATAACATGTTATGACGGATTTTCGAGCAAGATTTCACGTGCTGGCTGTGACGGCACATGGACCGAAAACGTCTGCGAGCCAGGGTGAGCAATATCGGGTATTGGCCGATTTCTGCCGTCCATGACTGGCCGAAATCGGCCAGTTTCCGCCGTTCGAGCGTCCAGGTTCAGTACTTGATATCCCGGGCTTTTTGACGTCCTTCCTGCTTCGTTTGTCGCTTGTCTTGTCGGCAACCGGGATTGCTCTTGGCATCGGCCGCTCGACAATCCTGTTTCGTCTCACGCGCACCCTGGCGCGTCTCCTGCCTGACATCGCGCGCGGAACGACGCGTCTCGGCTCGTTCGGTGGCCGCCCAAGCTGCCCCGTTCGCCACCAGAAGAAAAATCATCGCTACCCAACCAAACGTCCTGTGCTTTCTCATAATCTGATCTCCAGGAACTCGATGTCGGAATTTAAGTACAGCTGATTTCCAGACGTCCCGCAGGCTGAGGAACTGCCATTCATCCAAGCGATATCCATTGGGGCAGCTGGTGAGCATCAGTGTCGATGGTGAACGGCAACAATCAGCCAGAAGCGATCATTCCAGGTCCTCTCGATTCCCCCCTCGCAAATTCCTGCCAGGGGTTATAGATGCCCTCTCCGCCCCTGACATTGCATAGGTATAGGGGGTATGCCTATCATGCGAAATACATAGGTAGGGGGGGTATGCCATGGGCCATATTGCAGCAAACAAAGGCGATCTTCTCAAACGCGTAAAACGTATCGCCGGGCAAATCCAAGCCGTTGAACGGGCATTGGAATCGGATCTCGATTGTGCCAAAACACTGCACCTTGTTGCCGCCACCCGCGGAGCCATCAACGGCTTGATGGAGGAAATCATCGAGGACCACGCGCGGGAGCATGTCGCGAACCCTGCTCTCAGCGAAGAGGAGCGTAACAAGGGCGTCGAAGAACTTCTTGAGGCCATTCGCCGTTACTCCAAGTGAACGCAGGTACACACTCATGAGCAGCTCCAACATCAACTACACACACGACCACATGTTCCTTGGCTCAGCGCACGACGAAAATGCCAAGCGTACGCTTTGGGTTGTGATACTGACCGTTGTGATGATGGTTGGCGAGATCACCGCCGGGTACATGACGGGCTCGATGGCGTTACTGGCCGATGGCTTTCACATGGCAACCCATGCCGGCGCATTGGGCATCGCGGCGGCCGCTTATGGATACGCAAAACGCCACGCTTTCAGCCAGCGCTACAGTTTCGGCACCGGAAAGGTTGGAGACTTGGGCGGGTTCGCCTCGGCGCTGATTCTCGGTATGGTTTCCCTGGGAATTGGCGTTGAGTCCGTCATACGTCTCTTGCAGCCAACGGAAGTTCAGTTCGGCACCGCTACGCTCATCGCGATTGCCGGCTTGATCGTCAACATAGTCAGCGCTCTGCTGCTGGGTCACGGGCACAGTCATGGGCACGATCACGATCACGACCATGCCCATCATGGGAACGACAACAACCTGAAATCGGCCTACGTCCACGTCATCGCGGACGCGCTGACTTCGGTTCTGGCCATTGCTGCACTGCTCGCCGGCCGGTATCTCGGTTGGGTGTGGCTGGACCCGGTCATAGGCATTGTCGGCGCTATCGTTATCGCGCGTTGGGCGTGGATCTTGATGGGGGTCACCGCAGGTGTACTGCTGGATCAGACAGACGCACACGTTGCCGAGGAAATCCGTGAACTGGTTGAGAAACCTGGGGATGCCACCATCACTGACTTGCACGTCTGGCGAGTTGGACCACAAGCTCATGCGGCCATCGTCAGCGTCCTTGGTGAAGCCACTGCGAACGCCGACAGCATTCGTGAACGTCTGAAGCCGGTTCATGAAGTCAGCCATCTGACGGTCGAGTTTCGACCGGCCTGATTCAGCCCCCCCCTCCACTGCCTCCAAAGGAAACCGTAATGCCCCCAGGGAAACGTGAACTGGCGCGGATCGAACGCCGATTGATTGCCACGCTCACTGATGCGTGCGAAACAGCAAAAGGTGAAATCAAGGGTTTTACCTGGCTCACCCACATCACTGACCTGAACGCATTGGCTGAAACCCTGAAGGTGATCTGGGTGTTCGAAACCCTCGCTGACAAAAAGCTCGCCCAGGTTAATGCGAAGACACGCATCTTTGAGCTGACGGCTATCGCCTTGAATGAGGCCAACATCGATCTTAGCCCTTCAGATATTAATGTCCGCTTTGACTCCGAAGAAGAATGCCAGCGCACTCACGGTGGCGATTGGCAGAAGCGCCTGGCCAAGGGTTATTGACGATGGCTAAAGAAATCGAAAACCCCTGCATCTCGGTTTGCCAACTGAGTGGCGATCTGTGTGTGAGTTGTGGACGGAGCAAGGAAGACATCAGAAAGTGGAAACGCATGAAGCGGCCTGAAAAAATGGCCGCTGTGCAAAGGGCGAATGTGCGTTTGAAAGGGTTGAAGAAAGCGCAGGGATAGTTGCTTGAGCTGGATGACCGCAATTGGGATTTCAGGGACAGACCACATTTAGAAAATGTGGTCTGTCCCCTAATAACCCCATATCGTGGTCTGTTCCCAATTGTTCCTTACACACTACTAGACTGATAGGCCGCCAGAAATTGAATCCCGCTCTCACCATCAACCCGAAAGATGGCTCTATCCATATAGCAATCGCTGGATGCAACTTTGTCATCGAAAGTACATTTACCTCCGATACCACAGCGGCACCACTCGCGCAGCTCTACCGATCCGAACAGGTACACAAAAACGGGTACGTGTGGCGTACGTATCAGGGAATCAGCATTGAAGGCGTATCGGGTGGTTTGGCGCTTTGCTTCCATTCTGGTCGACTGACTGAAGTCCATATTGGCGCGTCTGTGCCAACCACAGGAACCGAAACCGGCTGGCCTACGAGAGAATCAATTGAACTAGAAGTCAACTTTCTAAAAAACTCATTCAGGCGACAGCTTTCACGCTCATTCCAGACCGACCTGGAAAGGTTTTCATGGGGAAGCGCTTGGGCCAAATTTGATGAGAAAGGATTCTTGGCTAGCGCTGGAATAAGCTATACACCGATATCACATACCTCAGCACTACCGTCCACATAGGCATCGGCTCTCGGATTTTTATGTTGATTTTAGGCTGATGTCGATTCCTATCAGTTGAATCCACAGCCATATACGGACGCTCGCGGCTTAGCTCAGATCTTACGTATACAGTAATATCCCTCTGCACCGCCCAAGCTATGGAGTCGGTCTTGTAGCCATGAAGGGATCAAGTGAATCTACAACTTGAAATTGAGAGGATTTTTGGGGGCGAAGCATTTGCCAGGCCACTTTTCTATTCCTATCTGTCGATCACATCGTCCGCTTTGATGTTCTTGTCTCAGAACCCAATCTCAACGACGGCAATTTTCTCCTGCTCTCGCGATTGCTTGACTCGTAGAGTGTTGAAAGAAGAGATTTGCAAAAAATATTCGTCATTTACATGTACCTTCCAGCAGCAAAGGACGCTTGATGAGAACCCCGCTACTCGCCCTTACCCTCGCAGCTCTATTGAGCGCATGCGCCATCCCTTACGAAACCCCGGAAGCCCGCGCCAATATTGAACGCGATCTGAAGCTCAGAGCAGACGAAATCGTCACTATCACCGAAACCAACTGGTGTTTATCTGCCTATGGTGATTTGCAAGTGTGCAGACCCAAGCAAGGCCTGGGTGTGCTGACCAAGAGCAAGCTAGTACTGGCTTTCTATAAGGGCGGCATCTACCAGCAAGCTGAAGTCATCAACGCCAGCGATGTGCAGTGTGCCCACCTGCAAAGTGGCAGAGCCGCAGCCGATACCTTCTACCTGTTCAGTGAACGTTGGGCCGCCATGCTGGCGCCAATTACCGTGGGAGGTGCCTTGGCCCTCGACAAGAAAGCCCAGTTCCTGAGCGTGCTAGTGCCGCCAAACACTGAGAGCTTCACGGCTGGGCAAGGAAATTTTATTCAGGTCACCGATCGCAAGAATTACTCGGCTGTGGCGGTTCCAGGTACCAAAACCTATGTAGGATCCAGCGAGAGTATTTACCAGATTTTTAATCCGTGTACGCAGGGAAAGAATCGCTCAGCCGGATCCTAAGTACTGACCTGACCTGACCTGACCTGACCTGACCTTTCGAGTGAAACAGTCCCAGCAGCAATTGCAGCGCAAGAATCCAATGCAGGCCCGATGCGCCGGGCCTGTCGAGAGCCGACAGTCGGCTGCCGACAGTTACAGACACAATGAAACAGAAGGACTGCATTGGGTCGATATCTGCCTTTCACAACAGGCAACAAACGGCCAGACCATCAGCCGCGACTTGTGCAAGAAAGCCTTACCCACTGAAAAATCACCGCAGATTAAAAATCAATTTGCCTGCCGCCGATTTGAGTTTCCGTATCACTCTGACCGGCAACCATAGCCGAAGCGCTAATTGCATTTTGATTCGCCCACTCACGAAGTTTTGTAAACTCGTCTTTACGCATTTTGCTCATTGGTACTAAACGCGAAATAGTAGTTTCAAAATCAACCATAGTCAGGTCGCTTACATCACCGGAGCCATTCATCCGCCGTGAGAACGCTTCAATCAGCGAGTCCCCAACCCAAGCTTCGATTTCAGCACCAGAAAGCACAATGTCTTTACCAAAATTCGACTCGCCTCCTAGAGCAGCCAATCGATCCAAATCAAATTTTTCTGGGTCACGTTTCAATTTCTTCAGATGTATTTCAAGAATCTTCTTTCTTTCTAATGTCGATGGGAAGTCAACGAAAAATATTTCGTCGAATCGCCCCTTTCTCAACAACTCCGGAGGTAAGCTGTTGATGTTGTTAGCGGTAGCAAACACAAAAACAGGCGCCGTTTTTTCTTGCATCCAAGTCAACAGTGTGCCGAATACGCGTGTAGCCGTGCCACCATCAGATGCTCCTCCGGAAGAGCCGGAAAGTCCTTTTTCAATTTCATCGATCCATAGGATGCAGGGCGAAATAGCTTCGGCAGTACGTAGTGCGGAACGAATATTGGATTCTGAAGAGCCAACCACCCCTTGGAAGATTTTCCCCATGTCCAAACGCAATAAGGGCATGTTCCAAGACGACGATACGCATTTCGCCGTTAGAGACTTACCGCAACCAGGAACTCCAGTTAAGAGCAAACCCTTCGGGGTTCCGACACCGAACTCCTGAGCAATCTGCCCAAAACACTGGCTACGCAAATGGAGCCACTTCTTAAGAGTTGCCAGCCCTCCAACATCCTCAAGATTTACCTTTGAGTCGATGTATTCCAAGATACCTGTTTTCCGTATAATTTGTCTTTTTTCGGAAAGCAGATCTTTTACGGTATTTTCATTTACACTCAGACTGGATACCAATGAACGAGACAAGCTATTGTCAATTTCTAATCCCGTGAGGCCCAAAGCGGCATCAATGAGTTTATCTTTGGTTTCGCTAGAAAGATCAATCTTAACGCTGCTGTTGCCTTGCCAGGAATTAACAAAGTTATTTATCTGAGTCTTAACTTCATCTCTTGATGGCAAAGGAAAATCAATCAACGTGATTTCCTTTTGAAGATCATTGGCAATTTCAAAGCTGGGCGCCACGATAATGCAATTGCTTCGATATCCACGTGAGCGGATATTTATGGCTAAATCTCGAAGTCGACGACGATAGACAGGATTTGAGCTTGAGGAAAGGTAGTTATGAGCATCACAAAAAACAAAAATATTTTTGCTGCCCTCCTCCTTCGCCTTTTCTTCGCAAAAGTCCAAGGCCATTTTCAAATCAAAGGTTTTATCCCCAGCCACGACGCCATTTATCTGGACTCCTAGCGTCGAGTTCCAAACGAACAAACGATGGCCGAGCGCCTTGGCGATTTCAGAAACTTCAATGAGTGCACGCTCTTCCTCGAAAGTTTCAATGACCAAAATCGCATAACGCGCTTTGAGGTAATCTGTTATCTGCTTGGTACGGCTCATGCCTATTATCCCTGCGCTTGAACTGAGTTATACATGCATCGGAAGACCGGTTTTGGTAACACCAGATTTTGAAACAACAAACTCGACAACTCTTCTAGTACGGAAAAAGTCAATGTCGACTCTGTCGCTGGTTTTGATAATCTGCTTGTGCTGATAGGGGTGATTCGCGTTATGCCGATACCGACCAGCCAGCGTCAAGTCTACGGCTTTAACAACACGAATCATGGCTTCATTCTGGAATATCTCTTTTGGCGTATAGCCTGTATAAAGTATCCAGTTTTTCTCGCCATTGACGGCATGTATTAATTGCGCCAAGGCTGGCGCTTGGTCGAGCGGTTCCCCCCCAGAGAGGGTAACCCCAGCGATGTCCAGCGCATTTATCTTCTGTGCCAATTCATAAACAGGCATCAGCGTACTCGCTTCGCGAGCGTGGGTCTTCTGATTGAAGCACCCCTTACAATTCAGCGCACAACCCTGCACCCATAATGTCAAGCGCAACCCGGGGCCGTTAACGCTGCTCAATTCCATATGGTGTACATTGATTTCCATTTAGAAATTCGCACTGAGAATTTGAAGGGTTTGCTCTTCATGGACTACGGTATATTCCGGCTTCCACTCAGTCATAAGTTCCGCAGTAGGGCTAGAAAGTAGAGATTCAAGCTCTTCAGTAAGTTTTGTGCAAATATCGCCTTTCACGCCATGCACTTCCTCCGTAATTTCATCGCCCGTAAAGGTGACATGAATGCTGTATTCGTAGTTAGGTCCGAATTCAACCTCGAACCCTTGAAGAGTTTCTTTCACTCTTGCTGGAACACCTGATGCGTCTATGCGCTTGATGGTTTCATCGATGGCTACGCTGATGTACGCTTTCTGAAAGCTTAAAGCCAAATCAGCCATTATCGCTTCATCGTCGGACGAAATAGTTCCCCGCTCGATGAGGAGCTTGTAGGACCCCTCCTCAATTTGGCAAACAAATAGATTGAATTTATCAGCCGTTTGGCCACAAATAGCCCTAAATTGCTGCTTGCCCATATAGCCTATTTTGCTCAATACCTTTTTACTGAAGTCGCTGGCAAATACGGAAACCAGACCAGTCGTTGGGCTTAGGCCCATCTTGCCGAACGCTTTGGCAATGGCTTCTTCATTAACATAAGAAAATTCAAACTTTGTACAATGAGACATTGTTAAAGCTCCAGCCTGCGACCGGGAACAACTTCTTCGGCGTTCTGGATAGCAATTATTACGTCAGGGGCTACCTCAATGTTGCGCATAGGCGCCGTGGATGCAAGCGCAGCCTCAGGCGCAACAATTTCTGAAACCGATGTTGGAGTTCCAGAGTTGACAACTACCCGACGTCTTTGTGCTGTCTGTGATGCACCACTACCACAAAGAAGACTTGCATCAATCGCTTCCAGCAGCCTTCTTATTACCAGAATGGGATTTGATGTGAGCTTTTCATATAGCCCAATGCGCAACAAAGCATCGGCTCCATCATTGAATTGCAATTTAACGAAGTAATTTTGATTTTCATCGCCAGCGATCCCAATGCGCGAGACCTGATTCAGATCCCGCGACAGCTTTCTCCAAAGATACCCATCAAACGACGCTACAATGAATTTTGTCGCTGTTGCGGCAAAAGCATTGCTACCAACTTCAACCTCGTCAGCATCAAAATTCTGGTAGCTGACCAGAATTTTCTCCCCCACAGGAAATCCCAGAGCGGTTGCCAAATATTCATTTGTCGAAAAATCGATATCTGCGTGAAATTTTAAGCTTTTTGACAGAACATAAAGGCTAAAGATGCCTACTAATCCATAGCCTATTGCTCTCAGCGCGTCTTCCGGTGCAAGAGCCACAAAAACTGCGAAAATAAAAACAATGATTCCGTAACCGTAATTTATGGCCGTCTTTGTACTGAGCTTTTTATTTCTATAAGCCTGAAATGTTTTGCCGGGAATATATTTTTTTGAAGGTGCAAATAGCAGGAGGCACACACCAAAAAAAATCAGACCAATAAGCCCCATTGCAGCCTGGCGCTTTTGCCCATTTTGCAACCCTTCAAGAAACATCCACGCACCGGTAACGATGAAAACAGGTAAGCATGCCAGTATTGCAAGTCCCGTTTTCTTACCTTTGGTGGCCATCATCATTTTCCACATCGGGATAGTCTTTATCATTCACAAACCTTCTAGAGTTGGTGCAGAAGCGCGTAGTGAGGGGCTGACTGTAGAACTACTCATTGATCTATGCTACATGACAATCTTTGCTTTATCACGCGCTAGGGATGGTCTGAAGTAGCCATACGTTTCGGGCTAACTTCGACTACTGCCGATTTTGAAAGTGGCGAGTCGATCCAAAACGCTCAGATCACTCACTCATTTCTGGTTTTTCAGCCGCAGCGAGCACCTCGCAGCGGCCATTCCCCGTATTACAGGCGCACCTCTCCTGCGTTGCTCTATAAATGTCGGCGGGCCATCCACAGATTTCCGATTTTGTAGTGGCCTGGGCTGTTGCAGTTACACATGCAGCAAGCACGAACGATTAAACACAATATTTCAAGGTAATTACCTTACGCTCAATACCTAACGCTTTGGCATCATCAATAGAGAGCATCACGGGTAGTTGGCTCCGCTACAGATCGTAGCTGCTGTGTACATTACACTCGAGCGGTAGCTCCGGCAAGGCGCCAAGCACTCGTTTGCGAATGCCAAGATCGGACTTCAAAAAACGCCTCCAGTTATTGAAACTGAACGGGGAACACTATCGGCATAGTTGTTGCGACACAAATCAGCTAACCCTGAAAAAGGCTATCAGTGCTAAAGCGCCGTGCGGAAACGATGATTCGGCAAGAACCCCTGTTTCGATTATCGTTTCCAGGTCTTACTTCAACCCGAAGTTACACTTCAGTTCGACGATACGGGCCCACGATGCTGGTGGGCCTCCGGAGTGGTTGGCCGGCCACAAACGACCCAAAGCAGACGGTGGTGGTAGACAGGAAATCGGCCAAAAGTGGTCGTTCAGGTCAGCCGCCGAATCGGTGAGACCCTTTAGTCATGCTCAATTAACAGGGATGGCATTTGGAGTTCCACCTCTTTACGGCACAACGAATGTCGACCGCATACCCCGTATGCGGCCTGCGTTCTCGGGTTCTTAGCGATGTCTAGGGTCGACGATTAGTAGTTCCCTGCCCAGATTCCTGGACGCCGGGCATTCCAAGGCAAAGCACGCTCCAACTGCGCAGCCAGTTGCAGTAACAGATCTTCGCGGCCATAGCCTGCCCCGAACTGCATACCAATAGGCAAGCCATTCGTCGAGTCGTGCGCCAGAGGCATCGACATGGCTGGGCATCCGCTGACGTTGAAAACTGCGGTGAATGGGGAGTGATCGAACACTCTCGCCATCCAGCCGCGCCCATCAAGTGTTTCTTGGCCTGCATTGTATTGGCCAATAACTGGCTGAGCATTGGGTAGCGTCGGGGTTAGAAGCACGTCGTAGTTGCTGAACAGTTGGCCCATGTTCCGGGTCACGATATTGCGTTGGTACATCGCGCCCAACAGTTCGGTCGCGCTTAATTCCTGGCCGAGCCGGTATAGAGCGAGTGTTGCGGGCTCAAGTGTGGACTCATCAATGCCTCGGCCAGTTACAGCCGCAATCGCGTCAATCCAAGCAGCTGTGTTGCTGGACCAGAATCGTGCATTGAGTTCCACAAACGCTTCCCAGCTCAGACCGATATCAGCGATTACGGGCGTGACATGATGGCCTAGGTTTTCAAGTGTCTGGCAGACCATTTTTAAACTGGCGCTCACCTCGGGTGATGTCAACAGACCGTTCAGGGCATGTTCTTGCACGGCAATGCGCAGAGACCCGGGCTCGCGATTCAGCAGAGACATGTAGGCTTGGTTCGGTGGTGCAATGTGGAAAGGATCGCCCACAGCTGGGCCGTGCACAGCGTCCAGCAAGCTGGCGGTATCCCGAACCGAACGACTCAGGACACCGTGCACAGCGAGCCCAGCCCACACTTCATCTACATCAGGGCCCATGGGTAAACGGCCACGACTTGGCTTCAAGCCGAACAGCCCGCAGGACGCTGCGGGTACTCGTATCGAACCGCCGCCATCAGTCGCATGAGCCACCGGCACTACACCTACAGCCACGGCGGCCGCCGAACCACCGCTGGAGCCACCGGCACTGCGAGTCAGATCCCATGGATTGCGGGTCGGACCGTCCACACGGTTTTCTGTAGTCGTGCTGGCGGCCAGTTCTGGAGTGGTGGTGCGGCCAAGTGTGAGAAGACCGCTACGGCGGAATCTACTCATCAACTCTGAATCTGAATCGGCAACGCAGCCCTGTGCAAGCCGGCTACCCAACTCATTGCGACGATTACGCGCAGTCAGCCCCAGATCTTTAACCAGCATCGGCACACCTTGCAGTGGGCCTGCCTGGGCCTGTGGCTCGTCTTCCCAGGTTTCGATTACCGCGTTGATGTGAGGGTTAAGCGCCTTTATTGCGCAAAGGGCAGCGCTTCGAACTTCGACTTCGCTGATTTGGCGGTTGGCAATCAGAGCTGCCAGGCCCACGGCGTCATGTTCAGCGTACTCGGAAAGATTCATACATATCTCCTGTGATGAGTGACCTATACTGATCGGTATCGAGCGATACTTGTTAGTATCATGCGATACTGTGTAGTATCGATGTCAAGCAGAATTCGATTTCCAGAGAGTGTTAGCCGTGGAAAAGCCCATACGTCCTGAACGCATCGCACAGTTGCCACCCCGTGAGCGCATCATCGATGCCGCTCACGCGCTATTTTTCGAACAGGGCATTTCCCGAGTGACAGTGGACGCCATTGCCGCTTTGGCGGGCTCAACAAAAATGACGCTGTATCGGCATTTCGAGACCAAGGATTTGCTGGTACTGGAGTGGTTGCGGCTTCTCACTGAGCAGTACAGCGCGGTGCTTGACGATCTCGCAGAACAACTGCCTGGTCAGCCCGTTATGCAATTATTGGGATTTGCCGAATTCATCGCGGCGGATCTAGAAAAATCGGGTTATCGCGGTTGCCCGTTCACTAATAGCCTGGCTGAGCTCGCAGACCAGTTGCATCCTGCTCGGCTGTTGATCGAGGCGCATAAACGGCGTCAGTTTCAGCGAGTAGCAGAATTGTGTGAGGAGGCGCGGCTGGCAGACCCACTCGACAAAGCTCAGGAGCTGACCCTGCTACTCGAGGGTGCGCAGGTCGTGGCTCAGAACAAGGGAATGTCCGATGTGGCCAGCCAGCTTTTGAGAATGGTACGTAAGCGTCTTGGAATATCCGCGTGAATAAAAAACAGGCCTACTGGTGAACGCATCAGCAGTTGACCAAGGGGCAAGCTTGTCGATTGGTTGCTCGCTCCGAGTATCTGAGGGCGAGCGTCCGCTTTTGGCCGATTGCGCCCCTCCTTGACTGGCGGCTATGGGTCGTTCGCTGCCCCTCGCGATAGGTCGTTATCAACCATTTGATGTGTCTACACCTTTGAGGGATATCCGCCCAGCTAACGTCCGTACAAACCCGGGAAACGTATCAAGTCAGCAACTCGCTAATCCATCGCGCCTGCCGGGCGACATCCTGCACCTTCTCCTCAGGCACGGCCTGTCGCGCGTGGGCGAACTGGGTCAGGGTCTGTTGCTTGTGGCGCAGGATGCGCTGCCATTTGACCAGGAACGCCGGGGTGCGTGCCTGCATCTGCAGCGGGCCGAAGTACAGTTCTTCGGCGGTGTACGTCACCGGTCCGGCGCGCTCGGCGACGATGATTTCGTAGTCGAAACGGTTTTCGCGCAGCACTTCCTCGCAGAGGATGCGGTAGCCATTTTCCATCAGCCATTGGCGCAGTGGCTGCTCGCCGCCGTTGGGCTGCAGGATCAGGCGTTCCTGGCCGCTCAGGTGCGCCTTGCCGCTGTCGAGGATGTCGCGGATCGTCTCGCCGCCCATGCCGCAGAGGCTGATCGCGGTGATCCCGTCTCCCGGCTCGATTGCCGCCAGGCCATCGGCCAGGCGCACGGTGATGTGCTGGTCCAGACCGTTTTCGCGCACGGTGCGTTCGGCCGAGTGGAACGGTGTCAATGCCACCTCGCCCGCCACCGCCGATGCGATGGCGCCACGGCGCATCAACGCCACCGGCAAGTAGGCATGATCCGAGCCGATATCGGCCAGGCGCGCACCGGCTGGCATATGCGCAGCCACGCGCTCCAGGCGCATGGACAATGTCTGTTCGTTCAACTGCAGTTCCTTTTCACCACGGATGTCCGGCACCGTTGGCATAAGTGCGGGCCGCACATGATGCTTGGTGAGGGTGGCAGGGTAAAGCGCCGGCGCCGGTTGTGTGATGAACTGCCTGTCGTCTTGCCTTCGGGTAGACAGGCTCGAACGGTTGAATCGCCCTACTCCCGATCTTTCGTCGTACGGATGAGGTTGCCCCGTAATTTCACGATTGCCTGCTGCAATTGCACGAAGTCGTCGGCATCCAGACCGGTTTGCGGGAAGCCGTCTTCGGAGAGACCTTCACGCAATTTTCGCCCCTCTTTTGTGAGGCTGATCCGCACTTGGCGTTCGTCTTCCGGATCGCGCTGGCGCAGCACATAACCCATGGCTTCCAACTTCTTCAGGATCGGAGTGAGGGTGTTGGATTCCAGGAACAGTTTTTCGCCGAGGCTGCCAACGGTCTGGTTGTCTTCCTCCCACAGCGCCACGAGGGTGATGTATTGCGTGTAGGTGAGTCCGAGCCGTTCGAGCATTGGCTTGTAAGCCTTGCCGAAGGCGAGGTTGGAGGAATAGACCGCAAAACACAGGAAGTCGGAAAGTTTCAGGTCGAGGGCGGATGTCTTTTCAGTGGGTTTCATGAGCATTCTCCGGGCCAAAGACAAATGGATCGCAAGGCCCGACTATACATCGCATGCGATGGTATCGGAAGTGCTCGTTCCTCTGATGTTCGTTATCCACGTGCAGCAGGCCCCGTCGAGTGTCACCCCTCACCCGGGTGACACAAGAATTGACCAGCATGCGAAACGGAACCGGCGACGGCTACCAGCGCCGTCACCGGTTCAACCTCTCAAGCCAGCCGATTACAGATCGGTGATTTCCTTGTGGCGCGGTACCAGCAGTTTCATCACGCTCCACGCCACCAGGTAGGCCACCGCACAGATGGCGAACATGATCATGTAGCCGGTGTGAATATCGTTGATCGATTTGTAGTAGTCGAACACCCAACCGCCAAGCTTCGTCATCGCAACACCGCCCATGCCGCCGGCCAATCCGCCAATGCCGACCACTGACGCGATGGATTTTTGCGGGAACATGTCAGACACGGTGGTGAAGATGTTGCACGACCACGCCTGATGCGCCGACGCCCCGATGCCGATCAATATCACCGGTACCCAAAAGCTGATGTAACCCAATGGCTGAGCCAGCAACACCAGCAGCGGGAAGAAGGCGATGACCAGCATGGCTTTCATCCGACCGTCATACGGCGCATCGCCACGTGCCATGAAATAGCTCGGGAACCAGCCGCCGCCGATACTGCCGACCATGGTCATGCTGTACAGCACGGCCAAAGGCAACACGATGGCCGCGCCCTTCATGCCGTACTGCGCCGACAGGTAGGTTGGCAGCCAGAACAGGAAGAACCACCACACACCGTCGGTCATGAATTTGCCGAAGGCGAACGCCCAGGTCTGACGGTAGGTCAGCAACTTGAACCACGAGACTTTTTTCTCGGCAACGCCCGGTGCCGGGGTGGCAATCACCTGCGCATCGCTGCGAATGAAGGCCAGTTCCTCTGCCGAGAGGCGTTTTTGATTTTCAGGTTTTTCGTACAGCGCAATCCACACGGCCACCCAGACAAAGCCCAGCATGCCGATCACGATGAACGCCGCTTCCCAACCCCACAGGGCAGCAATCAGCGGCACGCAGATCGGCGCCAGGATCGCGCCCACGTTGGCACCGGA
Source organism: Pseudomonas sp. FW300-N2A2 (assembly GCF_017351735.1). Lineage (NCBI taxonomy): Bacteria > Pseudomonadati > Pseudomonadota > Gammaproteobacteria > Pseudomonadales > Pseudomonadaceae > Pseudomonas > Pseudomonas sp. FW300-N2A2. The sequence continues at coordinate 561,989 of NZ_JACNDU010000001.1, forward strand.
GTTGAAGATACCGGTGGCGAAGGAGCGTTCCTTCTTCGGGAAGTATTCGGCCGTGGCCTTGATCGCGATCGGGAAGTTACCCGCCTCGCCTATCGCCAGCACAGCGCGGGACAGCATGAAACCGGCAATCGAGACCGGGATCACCGCAAGACCGAACGCACTGCTCACCGCTGCGATGCCCTCGCCCATCGGCACTGAAAAGGCATGCATCATGGCGCCGGTCGACCAGACAGCGATCGCGATGATGTAGGCCTTCTTGGTGCCGATCTTGTCGACGAAACGGCCGGCAAACAGCATGGATATCGCGTACACAAACTGGAAAACGGAAGCGATGTTGGCGTAGTCGCTGTTGCTCCAGCCAAATTGCGTCGACAAATCCGGCGCCAACAGGCTGAGCACCTGGCGGTCGAGGTAGTTGACGGTGGTGGCGAAGAACAACAGTGCACAGATCGTCCAGCGATATTTGCCGACGGACTGGCCGACACGTTGCGCATTGATGGGCTCGTTCAGATTCATGGCATCACTTTATTATTGGATTGTGGTGATGATCTCTCGGTTTCAAGCGAGATCAATTCTTACGCGCAGCGAACTGCTCTGTGGCTATCGTCAGACGAGTAGCACGTGCAATCGGGAGGTTGCTACAGATAACGGGGATGACTGAGCGCCTGGGCAGGCAATCAGGACCGGACCACAAGAAGCGGTATGCGGGAAGGCTGGAAAGCGGATTGAGTTCATGATGGGACCCGGTTTTTGTTTTTAGGGGTGTAACATCGTATGTCGTCGTACAACTGCGCCTTTTATAACGATTCCCCTACCCGGCTGTCAATCCGGAAAATGGCCGTTCGTCTCGACAGACAACCCACCGAACGGCAAAGGCTGTGCCGCCCTTGAAGAGATTAGTGGTCCGGGTGTGGTCGTGGGTATTTGAAAATCAGATAGTCGTACGACAACGCATGTCGTTACGAACATTTGAACGGTAGGAGCGAGCCTGCTCGCGATGGACGTGAACGAAAACGCGTGTTATCTGGATAAACGCGGTGTTCTGAAGTCCATCGTCGGAACGCCGCCCGGAGCCGGCTCGCTCCTACAAGTATTGAAGGGGCTTATTTGACCAGCCGTTTTTCCTTCGACGGCCTGTACCCGAAATACGAGCTGTAGCACTTGCTGAAATGACTCGGTGACACAAAACCACAGGCCACCAGCACATCCACCTGGGACAGTTCCGTGTGCTGCAGCAGGCGTCGCGCTTCGGTAATGCGCAATTCCATGTAATAGCGCTGAGGCGTAGTGCCGAGTTGCTCCTTGAACAGACGCTCGAGTTGGCGGCGAGAACGGCCTGCGTAAACGGCCAACTGCTCCAACTCCAGAGGCTCTTCGAGGTTGGCGTCCATCAGTTTCACCACCTCGCGCAAGGGTGCGCTCACGCAGACATTTTCCGTCGGTTTGATCCGCCGGTAACGCGACTCTTCGAACGCGAGGATGTCCTCGATCCCTTCGACAAGAGCCTTGTCGTGCAAGCTCTTGATCCAGTCCAGCGCCATGTGGAACGCGCCCGAAGGACTGGACGCCGTGAGCCGGTCCCGATCAATGACAAAAGGCTCGCTGGTGACATGCGCCGCTTTCGCCACTTCCGCGAGCGCGGGGCGATGTTCGGGGTGAATCGCGCAGCGATAGCCGTCGAGCAAGCCGGCACTCCCGAGGAACCAGGCGCCATTCCACAAACCGGCCAGGCTCACGCCATGGTCGGCGGCCGCTCTCAACAGACTGGTCAACTCGTCAGAGGCCTTCAGCTCGGTCCTGTAGCCACCACAAATGACCAACAGATCGAGGTCGTGCACGACGGAGCAATCAATGCGCGCATCCGGCCGGATGACCAGCCCCAGATCGCTGATGACCTCCCCGTCGTGCAAGCCGAACGTGCGCGACGAGAACAGTTTTGGCCGTAGCAGATTCGCCGTGATGATCGTATCCAGTGCCTGCGTAAATGCCGGCAGCGAAAAATGTTCGAGCAGCAAAAAGCCTGTCCGTGTCAGTTGAACAGGCTCATCGGGGTTGTCGTTCAGATAGCGAAGATTTTTCCCCTTCATGCCTCCGCTAAATTGGCGTCGTTCGATCAAAGTTTTAGGCACTCGGTTACGGCGTAGATAAAACCTAATGCTACCTGCTGACGCTCAAAACACCCTAGCGCCATTTACACCTCTTCACGCCAACTGAAAGCCATGACGAAGCGGGTCCTTGTCATCGACAAAAATGGTGTTGTGCCCGGTAATCTGCGCCCAGCCACCGATGCTGGGGCGAATGCCGTCGAATGGGCCGACTTTCTCCGCAGACTCGACTTTGCCTTCGAAGATCGTGCCGATCAGGCTCTCATTGCGGAACGTCTCGCCCACGTGCAACCGGCCCTTCCCCACCAGTTGCGCCATCCGCGCCGACGTCCCCGTGCCGCCGGGAGAGCGGTCAATCGCCTTGTCGCCGTAGAACACCGCACTGCGGCCATCGGCGGCGGTGCCGTGTTCGTCGTCGCACCAGATGACATGGTGAACGCCACTGATCCGGCTGTTTTCGGGATGCACGGGATCACACACGCCTGCCAATGCCGAGCGAAGTTTCTGACTCAGGCTGACGATGTCTGCGGTCGTCATCCCCGTCAGGCCGGCCCAACTTTCTTGCGGTTCAACCACTGCATAGAAATTGCCGCCATAGGCAATGTCGACGGTGAAGGTTCCAACGTCCGGCACCTCGACCACCACGTCGGCGCTGTGCAGGTAGCTGGCCACGTTGAACAGTCGGATCGAGTCCACGTATTCGCCGCTCATGACGTAATCGACATCGACACGCCCGGCCGGTGTTTCGATGGCCAGCCGGCCCGGTTCGCGCGGCGTAACCAGCCCCTCTTCAATCACCACGGTGGACAAGCCGATCGTACCCGCCCCGCACATTGGCAGGCAGCCGCTGACCTCGATGAACAACGCGCCAAAATCGCAATCGTCGCGGTTCGACGGGTAGATGATCACGCCGGACATGATGTCGTGCCCACGGGGCTCGAACATCAACGCGGTGCGAACCCAGTCATGGTCTCGCACGAAAATCTCACGGCGTTCGGCCATCGAAACGGACGGCAACAGAGGCCCGCCGCCAGTCACGACCCGCACCGGGTTCCCGCACGCATGGGAGTCGACACAAAAAAAGCTACGTCTCATTCTGAAGTTCTCTCAAAGAAGTGCGCGTGGGGAGTGACGCTGCAACGCGCCGCGTGTCAGCCGGTCCAGCAACAGAGCCACCGCGACGATCGCCAGACCGGCGCGCAGCCCCAGGCCCATCTCCATTCTGGAGAGACCTCGTGTCACTTCGGCACCGAGACCTCCGGCACCAACCAGGCCCGCCAACACCACCATCGCCAGGGACATGAGGATGCACTGGTTGAGCCCGACCAACAGCGTCGGTGCGGCCGTCGGCAGTTCGATCTTGAACAGAATGTCCCGGGGTGAAGCGCCGGACGCCTGGCCCAGTTCCAGCAGGTCTTTCGGCAACTGTTTGAACGCCAGGGTGGTCAGCCTGAGCATCGGCGGAATGCCGTAGACGATGGTCGCGATAATCGCCGGCACTCGCCCGAGGCTGAACAGCATCACGGCGGGAATCAGGTAAACCCACGGTGGCACGGTTTGCATGATGTTGAGGATCGGCAGGAAGGCTTCATCCACGCGCTTTACCCGTGCAGCCAGCACACCAAGCGGAAAGGCGATGGCCACCGAGATCAACACCGCCACCGAGACCAGCGCGATGGTTTGCATGGAGGCCGCCCAAAGGCCGGCGAACAGGCAAAATGCCAACATCAAGGCGGCAAATACCGCGACGCGTTTGTTGGCGAAAAAGAACGCGCCGACCACGACGATGGCGATGAACAGATAAGGATGCGGCGCCAGCAACGCGGACTCCACCGCGCCCAGCACCGCCTCGATGACTTGGCTGATGCCTTTGAACACACCGTGCAGATTGGCGTTCAGCCAATCGACTGCGGGCGCCAGGAATTCGCCCGGGGAAAATTGCAGTTCTGAGGCACTCATTGGCTTTCTCCCATCCGCGAGCGGGCAGCGTGCTGCGCCAACCGATCCAGAATCATGGTCAGAATGACGATGGCGATGGCCGCGTTGATCGACTTGGCGATATCCAGTGTGCGAACGGCGCCGTAGATCGACTCACCCAGCCCGCCGGAGCCGACGATGCCGGCGATAACCACCATGCCGAACGCCATCATCAAGCTCTGGTTCACCCCGGCCATGATGCTGGGCTTGGCGAACGGCAGGCGAATCTTGAAAAACATTTGCCAGCCCGTGACACCACTGGCATCGCCCAGCTCGATGAACTCTCGCGGGGTCATCCGAATCCCCAGGGATGTCAGGCGTATCGCCGGCGGCACGGCCACGATAAAAGTCGCCAGCAGTGCGGTGGCCGGGCCGTAGCCCAGCAGCGCGATGGCCGGCAACAGGTAGATGTAGGGCGGCATGGTCTGGATCAGGTCCAGCACCGGATCGACCACGCGATCAACCGACGGTGCGAGACCGGCCAGCACGCCCAATGGAATCGCGACCACCAGTGCCAGTACGGTGGCCGTCAGCACCAGCGCAAGCGTGCTGACCGTCTCTGGCCACAAGCCGATCACGTCGCAGAACACCAGCGCGAGGCCCGCGAGAATCGCGAACCGGGCGCCCACCACCCGCCATCCGATCAGGGCGATGGCCAGCGCGACGAGGTAATACGGCGGATAGGCAATGCACCAAAGCACACTTTTATAAACGCCCGTCAGCAGTGCATTGACACCGTCGAACAAAAACTCGCCATGGTCCGAGAGCCATTCCAGGCTCGAGTCGATGGTCGCGTCGAATTGATCGGAAAAGTCCGGAATGCTCATGTCGATGCCTCCAGAACGGTGTCGGTTGTTGAGGCCGAGAATTCATTCGGAATGCCCTGAACACCGCGAAGCAAATCGCGCGGCGTAATGATGCCCACCACCACGCCATTGTCGATGACTGCCAGCGCGTCGCGCTCGGACTTCATCGTCAATCCGATCAGTTCGTTGATGTCTGCGCCCAGCGAAGTCTTGCTCAGCCTGGAAATGTCGCATCCCGGGTTTGCGACCTTGAAAGGCTCGACCGGCGTCATGACCGAGTGAGCCTTGACCAGGTGCAGCCGGGAAATACCTGCCACAAATTCCGCGACATAATCGTCCGCCGGGTTAAGCACGATTTCCTCGGCGGTGCCGACCTGGATGATCACGCCATCCTTCATGATCGCGATGCGATCACCGATGCGGATGGCCTCGTCCAGGTCGTGAGTAATGAAGACCGCCGACTTGCCAAGCTCCTTGGTCAGCTGGCGAAACTCGTCCTGCAACTGCCGGCGAATCAATGGATCAAGCGCACTGAACGGTTCATCCATCAAAATCACTTCAGGGTCGGCGGTAATCGCACGGGCCAGGCCGACACGTTGCTGCATGCCGCCAGACAACTCCGTGGGGTAACGCGATGACCATTCGCTCAGCCCCACTTTGGCCAGTGCCTGCTCGGCCACTTTGTACCGCTCAGCCTTGCCGACGCCCTGCACTTCCAGGCCGAATGCCGTGTTCTCCAGCACCGTTCGATTGGGCAACAACGCCACACTCTGGAAGACCATGCCGATGTGACGCGCCCTCACCTCTCGAAGCTGCGCCGGTGTCAGGGAAGACAGGTCCTTGCCTTTGACCAGCACTTTGCCTGAGCTCGGTGTGATCAGTTTGTTGAGGAGCCTGATCAAGGTGGATTTGCCACTGCCGGACAAGCCCATGATGCAGAAGATTTCGCCTCTTCGAACCTGGAGGCTGACGTCGGAGACCCCGACCACACAGCCGTAGTTTTGCAGGATCTGAGTCTTGGTCAGCCCTTGCTGAGTGACAGCGTTCATCGCTGCCGGTGCGGCTTTCCCGAAGATTTTCCAGACTGACTGGCAATCTATCAGCACTTCGTTAGTGTCTATTTTGGCCGTTGTCATTTTCGTAACCCGTGAACCAGTTTTCTGGTTTCTCTAATGAATCAAAGGGCGGCAGTGGCGTAAGGCATCAGCAATCAGTTCTTGATATTTTCCCAGCGCTTGAGCAGCTCGCTGTGGCTATCGGTCCAGCCCTTGATGGCCTGTTCCATGGTCTTGCCATCTTTGACTTCGGCGTTCATCGCGGTGATGTCGGCGATTGGCACGTACACGCTCGCCATCAGTTCACGCGCACGCGGATTGCTTTCAGCGAAGCCTTTGTGGCCGATCCAGTAGTAGCCTTGCAGCGGCGGGAAAATGCCTTTTGGATCTTTCAGGAATTTGAGATCGAATTTCTTGGTCATCCAGGACGGATCCCAAACGGTGACGACCACCGGCTCTTTACGGTCGACTGCCGATTTCAACGCCGCCGTCATTGCCGTGGTACTGCCTTCCACCAGTTTCAGCTTGAGGTCATAGGCCTTAACCACATTGGTCGCATCGTTCATCAGGCCGGAACCCGGTTCGATACCGATGATCTTGCCGCCCAGTTTTTCCGAATTGGCGTTCAACTGGTCAATGGAATCGATGTCGACGTAACTCGGTACCGCAAGCCCTTGGTAGAGGCCAAACGAAACCGGCGAAAGTTTCTCGATTTTGTTCTTGTTTTTGTTCCAGTAATCGTTTGCCGCGTAGTCCGTTTGCGACGCCAGCACTTGAACATCACCTTTGCTTAATGCCGCATAAGCGATGCCCCACTCGGAGAACTCTACAACTTTTACGGTATAACCAGAGTCTTCAAGCACCTTCTTGGTAATACCTGTAATTGGCGTCAAGTCCTCCCACGTCATAGTACCCATGGTGATATTTTTTTCTTCGGCGTGAACTGGCAAACACATAACGCCGGCCACAGCGACAGCGCAGACTGCCTTCCAAATCTTTTTCATGGCGTGCTCCGATCTACGGTTAAAACTAGAGATTAGGCCTTTATGAAATAAAAGCCGGTGGTTTGAAACTATTCAGCCTTCTCGCCCTGCTCTGAGCGCCTGCCAGCGAATAACCGAGTTGACACCCAACATCGTCAATATCTTCGGTGGAAGCCGGCTAGGCCCTGGCAGTTGACTGAAACTTTGCAAAACCTGTGAATGGTGACCGCTGGCCAACTCGGCAGCCATCACGCCTGCCAATGTACTTTTAACCGTGCCCAGCCCGTTTTCGCAGCAAGCGGAATAGAGGTTTTCCTCGATTTCGCCAAAGGCGGGAGCACTGTTGCGACTCAGGCAAAGCCGCCCTGCCCAGCTGAATTCCAGCGGCGTTGATTTCAACTCCGGGAAACGTGCATCCAGAGAGTGCCGTTGTTCTTCGGCCACCGCTGCGACACGCATCGGTGTGACTTGAATACTCGGGTCATAGGTAAACTTGGTGCGGATAACAATCCGCGAAAGTCCATTAGAAGTTATCTTGCGAACTGTCGCGCCCATCGGGTCCGCTGGCAATAAGGCCCAACGATCTTTACCGGTAACCGGCCTTGAAAACTCATCATGACTATAAGCAGCCGTCATTGAGGCGTAAGTAAAGACATGCAGCAACCGGCCTTGAAAGTGACCGAAGTCTTCAATATGGCCATTGACCGCAAGAATGACTTTAGGCGCACTAACGGAACCACGATGAGACTTCGCCTTCCAGCCAACTCCCGCCCGGGACAATTCCACAATCGGTGAACGCTCATACAGTTCAATCTGCCGATCAAGTCCGTTTGCAAGATCCCGAATATATTGCGCTGGCTGAATCATCACCGCACCAGGCGTATACAGCCCGTTGTGGTAATAAGTGGAACCGGTGATGTCTCGCATCTGCGCGGCGTCCAGTACTTCAAACCGCTCGCCAATGCCTTTTAACGATTTGGCATAGTTGTCATTGAGTTTCGTCCCCCGCTCGGTGGCGGCGGCGTTGATCTTGCCGGAAGGGTCGAACGTCTGCGCAGACATGCCATATTCACGAGCAGCGTCGGCGGCAAACGCAATGGCAAAACGGTTCTGGGCAATTTCCAGTGCCGTTGCCGACTCACCGCCCACCGAATACTCCCCGGATGAAAGGCTGTGCGGCACATCGATCATGAACCCCGAGTTCCTGCCCGCCGGCCCCTTGGCGATTTCATGGGCATCCACCACCGCGATGCGGCAGCCCGGATGCAGTTGAGCCAGCCTGCGAGCCGCAGACAGCCCGGCAAAACCCGCACCGATGATCAGCCAGTCCGCCGTGACGTTGCCATCAAGCAGGCGAACAGGCGCAGTGCGTACGGAAATTGCCTCCCAACCTGAAACCCCGGTGTCTACCGGAAGGCGCTTGATGGTATGGGTGCTCATTTTTCGTTCTCTTCATCCGACCGATCAGACACATCGATCCAGATGGTTTTGATTTCGGTGTATTGATCGTGGGCAAAAATCGATTTGTCCCGACCGCCGAACCCGGACTCCTTGTAGCCGCCAAACGGCGTGGAAGCATCGCCCTCGCCGAAGCAGTTCACGGTGACGATCCCGGCGCGTATCTCCCTCGCCAACTTGATGGCACGACGCAAACTGCCGGTGTAAACCGAGGCGGCCAGGCCGTACACCGTGTCATTGGCCAGGGCAATGGCTTCAGAAATCGAGCTGAACGTGGTGACCGACAGAATCGGACCGAAGATCTCTTCCTGGAACAACCGACTCTCTGGCGCAACACCGTCAATCACGGTCGGCTCGACGAACGCACCGTCTTCGGTACCACCGCCGTACACAACATCAAGTTTGCCGGCGCTGGCATGCTCAAGGTACGACTTCACTTTCGCGAAATGTTCGGGGCTGACCAACGCGCCGACGCGGTTTTGCGGGTCGAGTGGATCGCCCATTTTCCATTCGCGGATGTAGGCGCCCATGCGTTCCAGCAGTTCATCTTTCACAGACGCGTGGACGATCAGCCGCGAGGTTGCGGAGCAGTTTTCGCCCATGTTCCAGAACGCGCCGTTGACGACATGCTGAGCGACGAGGTCGAGGTTTTGCGCATCGTCCATCACCACGGCCGGGTTTTTCCCGCCGCACTCGAGAACGATGCGTTTCAGGTTCGAATCGGCTGCGTAGTGCAGGAAACGGCGGCCGGTCGCAGTGGAACCGGTGAAGCTCACCATGTCGACGTCGTGATGCAGGCCGATCGGCTCGCCGACTTCTTTCCCGGTGCCGGTGACAATGTTGAGCACACCAGCAGGGACGCCCGCCTCGAACGCGAGTTGCGCCACACGCAGCGTCGTCAGCGTGGTCTGCTCGGCGGGTTTGACGATCACCGAACAGCCTGCGGCGAGTGCCGGGCCGATTTTCCAGGCCAGCATCAGCAGCGGGAAGTTCCAGGGCAGCACGCAGCCCACCACCCCGATGGGCTCACGCACGACCATGGTCAGCGCGTCACTGCCCACAGGGGCGGTGTTGTCATAAATCTTGTCGATCAACTCGGCGTGCCAGCGCAGCGTATGAATGGTGTCCGGCACATCGACCAACTGGCACTCGCTGACTGGCTTGCCGCTGTCGAGACTCTCAAGGACGGCCAGTTCGTGGCTATGCCGTTCAAGCAAATCGGCAAACTTCAACAGGACGGTTTTGCGCTCTTTTGGAGAAATGGATCTCCAGCGGCCATCCTCAAACGCTTCCTTGGCGTTGCTGACCGCGAGATCGACATCTGCCGACGCGCAAGCGGCGACGTCTGCCAGAAACTCACCGGTCGCCGGATTGTTCGTGGCGAAGGTTTTGCCCGAGATCGCGGGTTTGAACGCGCCGTTGATGAAGGCATTGCAGGGGAACGAAATGTCTTTGGCGATGGCGGCGTATTCGGCCTTGGTCAGGAGATCACCCATGGCTGGCTCCTGATGTGATGCGTGCAACGTCGCGCTTCACATTGGCAATGATGGTTTGCAGGCTTTGCTTTTCTTCCAGGTCGAGAGGTTGCAGCGGCAAGCGCACGTCCCCTACTTTCAGGCCGGCCAGTTCACAACCGTATTTGATCGACTGTACAAACTTGCCGCCGTCCAGGGCATTCATCAGCGGCATCATCGCCGACATGATCCGGCGGCCCTTGTCGAAGTCCTTTTCGAGCACACAGGCTTCATAAAGCGCCACGTGTTCGGTTGGCAGGAAGTTGGAGCCGGCACACACCCAGCTTCGGGCGCCCCAGGCAAAAAACTCCAGCGCCTGATCATCCCAACCGCAGGACAGCGCGATGTTCGGGAACTCACGGGCCAGCAGATGAACGCGGCCCATGTCGCCGGAGCTTTCCTTGATGGCAACTACATTTTTGGAGGCGCTTACACGGGTGAGGTAATCCTCGTCCATCGAAACGGACATGCGGCCGGGGTAGTTGTAAAGCATGATCGGCAAGTCGGCAGCGCGATCGATGGTCAGTGCGTGGATTGCGTTTTCCTGGGAAGTCGGCAGCGCGTACGGCGGGCTAGTGACGAGAATGGCGTCCGCTTTGATCGCTTTGGCATCCTTGGCGTATTGCACCGAATCTTCGGTACGAATGGCCCCGGTGCTGACGATCAACTGGACCCGGTTGCCGATGACATCCTTGGCATAAGCGGCAAGCTCGGTACGCTCTTCCGAGGTCTGCGCATAATATTCGCCGGTCGAACCGCCGATGATAATGCCGTGCACTTTCGCCTCGATCAGCGACTCCAGTACTTCGGAGTACACGCTCCAGTCTATTTCCCCATCCGGTTTATGAGGTGTCACTGCGGGTGTGTAGATGCCTTCAAATTTCAAGATGATTTCTCCGGAAATGAATTGCGTGGAAGATCAACGAGCGCGTCCGCCTTGATGCCTTGGGGCGCGATAAAAATCTCCATGTTTTCCCGGGACAGTTCCCAGTGTTCAAACACGAGATCGACTACTGCGGATTCATCGCGGCGTTCAATCGCCTCGATAAACAAATCGTGGTGCCCCGCCGACAGCTCAAGACGCTCTTCCATGTCCTCGTTTTGAGGCCGGAAAAAGGTATTGCCGATACGGGAGTGATCAATCAGCAATCTTTCCAGGCTGGGCTGGAGGTATTGATTGCCGGCCATTTCGCCCATGATCGCGTGGAAGCGGTTGTTCTCGACGACCATGGCCAGCGCATCCCTTGAGGTGGTGGCGATGCGGAACCGATGCTGCGTGTCCTTCAAGTCGACCAGTTGGCGCGGCTTGTAGTTTTGAACGGCCAGACGGCCAACGGCTGCGTAAATCATCGGTGCGACGAGGAAGAAATTGCGCAGGGTCGAGTGATTCATTGGAATCACCCGGGCACCGCGGTTTTCCCGAATGTCGACATAACCTTCACCGGCCAGGCGTCGGAATACTTCCCGGACCGGCGTGCGGGACAAGCCATATCGCTCGCTGAGAATGACCTCATCCAGCGCTTCGTCAGGGTCCAGTTCCATCGTCAGGATTTGACGTTTCAGATCTTCGTAAAGACTGGTTTTGCCGTTTTTCACAACGACCTCCAAGGGCAGTTTTGCGGTCAGGTGCGGCTGACTGATGAGTCGAGACTCGCACGGGTTTTTGGGTCGGTCAATAGATTGTATTTCTTGTGTATACATAGAAAACACAGGAAAAACACAACGCGATTTCGATTAATTTCTTTTTAATTCATTTAGTTATGCGTTCACCTCAAAAATGAACTAGTCGGTTACAGAAAAGAAACACGTCGTTTTTGGAATGCTTATTTCTAGATCATTCCATCATAAAGCTTATTGCCAAGCGCACTTTGCCAGCAGCCCGGTTGACCCGTAGCGACATGGCGCAAGGCGTTTGCGACACGGCTTTGCGAGCACTTCCCGGCGAGCAACGGAACAAGCGATAGTGTGTCGCCGGTTGAGCGGCTCCGTTCTCCTTCAGGATCGACCAAGATGGGCAGTGAAGAAACCAGTAAGAAGGTCAAGGGTTACCGCCGACTGATACCGTCCATGACGGCCTTGATGGAATTCGAGGCCGTTGCGCGGTTGAGCAGCTTCACGCTGGCGGCGCAAGAATTGGGCGTGACCCAGGCGGCCGTCAGCAAGCAGGTCAAATACCTGGAGGAAACCCTCGGCACCCGTCTGTTTCATCGACTGCACCGGGCGATCAAACTGACCAGCGAAGGCTACGTGCTGTATTCGGTGGTCGCCGAATCCATGCAGCGCATGGCGAACGTGTTCGACAAGATTTCCGAGGGGATTCCCGAGCAGGAACTGGTGCTCGCCTGCACCGCGGCGTTTTCACACCTGCGCATCCTGCCCCGGCTGGCTGCATTGCGCCTGTCGCAACCCAAGCTGCAATTGCGCCTGATCACCCAAGTCCACAATCCGGACGTGCACCGACAGGACGTCGACATCGCCGTGCGCTTCGGCAATGGAAAATGGGAGGACGGCACCGCGATATTCCTGTTTGACGAAGAAGTGTTCCCGGTGTGTTCCCCCTCCTGGCTGACCACGCACCCTGCCCCGCTATCAGTCGACGACTTCCTGCACATTGACCTGATCGATTCGGACACCACGCTCGAAGGCTGGATGACGTGGAACAGCTGGTTCAAGGAACTGGGCGAGAGTCGTCCCAAGGTGAATTACTGCCTGCGCTGCAGCAGTTACAACGACACGGTGCAGGCCGCGTTGCAGGGCTATGGCGTCGCGCTGGGCTGGAACCGTTTGTTGCGTCCACTATTGCAGAGCGGCGAACTGGTGCGGATTACTGACTATGCGGTGAAACCGAAAGATGCCTATTACCTGATTGTTCCGAACGGCCGGGAAATAACCCCGCTGGTGCACGCCATCGTCGATTGGTTACGGGATGAGTCGCTACTTTCACACTAAGGTCAGTTGTCGATTCTTCGCATAACTTTTAGCTATGCGAGGGTGAAATTAAAGCGCATTGACGCAAATCCGGACCATTTTGATACTTGCCTCACCGTCACTTGCTGACGATTCAACATCGCCCCCGTGAGGCAACAGATGACAACTACCGTCGCGAAATCCCAACAAGAACTGGTGACTGCACGCACCCCAGGCCATGGCATGCATGGCGCGTTGTTCGGGCGTCAGGACATTTTCGACAGCGACGTCGATATCTTTTTCACCCGGCACTGGATTCTGGTCGGCGTGACGGCGGACATCCCGGAGCCTGGGGATGTTTCGACCATAGACATCGGCAAGTCCTCGATCATTCTCGTGCGCGATGACGACGAGCAGGTGCAGGCGTTTCGCAACGTTTGCCGCCATCGCGGGGCGCGCCTGAAGCAGGCCGGCAAATCAACGGTGGGCATGCTCGTGTGCCCGTATCACCAGTGGACCTACGACCTTGATGGCAGCCTCAAGCACGCCGCTCACATGGGCAAGGATTTCGATCCGACCTGCAAAAGCCTGATTCGTGTTCATACGAAAGTGGTCGGCACTCATGTGTTTGTTTGCCTGGGTGACCAACCACCGGCAGACATCGCCTATCTGGAACAAACCATGGCGCCCCGGCTGGCGCCCTACAACCTCACGTATTCGAAGATTGCTTATGAAGCCGAGATCATTGAAGACGGTAACTGGAAGTTGGTCATCGAAAACAATCGCGAGTGTTATCACTGCTCTGCGACGCACCCTGAATTAACCGCCTCATTCCTGCCGGAGGATTTTGGGTTCTGCGCTGAAGGTCTGAGTGAGGAATCGCTGCAAGCGCTGGATGAATATGAAGAACGCAATGCGGCAGCCAAACGCAGCTGGGAACGTGACGGGTTTATCTGCGACGCAGTGGAACACCTGGACACAGACGCGGTGACCCAGTTCCGCACGCAGCGGCTGGTCATTGCCGGCAATGGCGAATCGCAAACGCTCGACACTCGGGTGGCCTGCACGCGGCTGTTTGGTGACCTGACCCGCCGCGATCTCGGCGACGTGCACTTGTGGACTCATAACTCCTGGACGCATGTGATGAGCGATCACGCCGTCATTTCGTACATCATCCCGCTCGCGCCCGACAAGACGTTGGTGCGCACCAAATGGCTGGTCCATGCCGACGCCATCGAGGGCGTGGATTACGACATCGAAAAACTGACCGAGGTCTGGAAAGCCACCAATCAGCAGGACGCCAACCTTGTCGCGATCACCCACAGCGGTACGCAAGATCCCGGCTACTCGCCTGGCCCCTTCTCGGCATTTACCGAATCCTACGTGGATCAATTTTCTCGCTGGTACGCCGCGCGGCTTGCCGCACAGGGAGTGTGAGCAATGACCATGACCCTCCTTGAAAAGCCGCCGGTTACAGCGAGCGCCATGTCTGCACCGAACGTATTTGCCCATCCGGACACGTGGGCCACCTACGGTGCGCAGTGGAACAGTGGCGAGCAAAAAGCGCTGCACTGTTGCGCCGTACGCGACGAAACCCACGACGTAAAAACCTTTACCTTTCGAAGTGCGGATTTCAGCGCCGTCAGTTTTGAGCCAGGGCAGTTCATTACGGTATCGCCGACCATCTCGGGGCAACGCGTGTCGCGCTGCTATACGTTGTCATCGTCGCCCACCCGCCCTTTTGCGCTGTCGATCACGGTCAAGCGTGTTCCCGGCGGGACCGTATCGAACTGGCTGCACGATCACTTGCGCGAAGGCGACAGGCTGCTTGCCTCAGGCCCTGCGGGCAGCTTCACACCGACAGGCCGTCCAGCCGACAAGCTGCTTTATCTATCGGCGGGCTCCGGCGTGACACCGCTGATGTCCATGACCCGTGCGGGTTTCGACCTGGCAGCCCGACTGGATATCGTCTTCGTGCACAGTGCTCGAACCCCCGACGATATTATTTTCCATGAAGAACTGACACGGATGCAGGCCAGCATGCCGGGACTTCGTGTCGTGAATATCTGCGAAGGACACGGCGACAGCACGGATTGGGCCGGGCCGATTGGCCGCCTGGATCTGGCCTTGCTCAGCGAACAGGTGCCGGACTTCAAGGAGCGGGAAGTGTTCACTTGTGGGCCGCAAGGCTACATGGGCGCGGTCAAGTCGCTACTCAAACAGGGAAACTTTGATTTCCACCACTATCATCAGGAAAGCTTCGATATCACGGCGCTGGATGAGGCCCCTCTGATCGAAACGGCCTGCGTGCTCGATCAGCCGGAGAGCCTGTTTACGATCACGCTGTCCCGCTCCGGTAAAACCTTCAGCATGCCGGGCAACCAGACCGTGCTGGCCGCTGCGAAGAAGGCCGGCGCCATCATCCCCTCCTCTTGCAGCCAAGGGGTCTGCGGCACCTGTAAAACGGCGGTGCTGCAAGGCACGGTGGCGATGAACCACAACGGCGGCATCCGCCAGCGTGAAATCGACAAGGGATTGCGCCTGCTGTGCTGCAGTAAGCCAACGTCAGACCTGGTCATCGATTTGTAGGGTCCATCAGAACCTTTCAATGTGGTCTACGCTCCAGCCTTGGGTACCTTGTTCTGCCCCGGGCGACGTGCGTTTTCGGCACGGTGGTTTGCAGCGGATGCGGTACGCAACTCTCCACGCATCCTTCCGGGAAAACCACATGATCCGCACCTTGCTGACTGCTTCTTTGCTGCTTGCGCTAAGCCTGCCCGCCCATGCCGGCGTCACGCCATTCCCCACTTCGTTCCGCACCCAGGACATCGCCGTGGAAGGCGCGAAAATCCACGTGCGCGTCGGCGGCAAAGGGCCTGCCGTGGTGCTGCTGCATGGCTTCGGCGACACCGGCGACATGTGGGCGCCTCTCGCTGCCGACCTGGCCAAGGACCACACGGTCGTGGTGCCGGACCTTCGCGGCATGGGCTTGTCGTCGATCCCGGACGGCGGCTACGACAAGAAGACGCAAGCGGGCGACATACGCGCGGTACTCGCAGCCTTGAAGATCGACCACTCGGTAGTCATCGGCCACGACATCGGCACCATGGTCGCCTTCGCCTACGCCTCACGTTATCCGCAGCAAACCGATCGCCTGGTGGTCATGGATGCGCCCGTACCGGGCATTCCGCCGTGGAACGAGATTGTGCGTTCACCGATGCTATGGCACTTCGATTTTGGCGGTCCGGATGCCGAGCGCCTGGTGGCCGGTCGTGAGCGTATCTACCTCGACCGCTTCTGGAACGAGTTCGCCGGCGACCCGACCAAAGTGGACGAAGCCACCCGCCAGCATTACGCCAAACTCTACGCCCGCCCCGGCGCGATGCACGCGGCGTTCGCGCAGTTTCGCAGCATTCGCCAGGACGCCGTGGACAACGAAGCATCAATGAAGACACGCCTGACCATGCCCGTGCTGGCCGTCGGCGGGGAAAAATCCTTTGGCAACAACGAAGCCATCGTCATGCGCAACGCCGCGGACAATGTCACGGAAGTGGTGATTCCGGGGGCAGGACATTGGTTGATGGAAGAGGCACCTACGCAGACTATTCGGGCGATTCGCGACTTTTTGCAGTGACCGTCTGTGGCAGGGCAAAAACTCTCTACGGATCGTTGTCGAAGTCTGCCGCCCTGCCTGTTCGACGGACAGTCGCTCGACACTGCATCTGCCCACCACTTAAAGTGCTGCCCCTCAACAATGGATTGCCACCAAAAATGACTGAGACCTTCCAGGGCAGTTGCCTTTGCGGCGCCATCCAATACCAACTCCGGTCACGCCCCAAAGCTGTTTCGCACTGCCATTGCAGCCAATGCCGCAAAAGCCATGGCGCTGCATTTGCGAGCTACGGCAGTGTCTTGAGGGGCGACTTTGACCTGGTACAGGGTAACGACGACATCCGTTCTTACCCTTCCTCTGAATCTGTCGAGCGCCAGTTTTGCGCTCGCTGCGGCTCGTCGCTCTTCTGGTCAAATAGCCAGGGCGATTACTCCGACTGGATCTCCATAGCCCTCGGTACGCTGGACACGCCCTTTACTTGCGATAAACAGAAGCATGTCGAGGTGACGTCCAAGTCTGTATGGCATGACATTCAGGATCACTGGCCGCAGTCCCGATAATCGCTTTGTGGCTCGAGAATACTCATCCGCCCCTGCATCATGCCGCTCGCTCCCCTTTCCCGTGGCACTCGTGCCAACAGTGCAGAGCCTGCTACCACGCATCAGGCATTTACACTGCCAGCCCCAGGGGAGAAACCTATCGAAATGGAAGTCATCTCATGTTTGAACGTAGCAAACTGGTTCCAGAGTTAATGGTCACCGACCTTGGTAACAGCCTGGGTTTTTGGGTGCATTGCCTTGGCTTCGAAGTAGCGTATCAACGCCCCGAAGATGGATTCGCTTACCTCGACTTGAACGGTGCTCAGGTGATGCTCGAGCAGATTGATCCGGACGCAGGCCAATGGCTTACGGCCCCCCTGACGAAGCCATTTGGAAGAGGAATCAACCTGCAGATCGACGTTGCCGCTGTCGCCCCCATCACCCAAAAACTTGGCCAAGCCGGATTTCCACTCTATCGAGCATGCAAAGACACCTGGTATCGGGCTGATACCGTAGAAGTAGGCCAGCGCGAGTTCATCGTCCAGGATCCCGATGGTTATCTCGTCAGATTGGTTGAGCGGTTGGGTGAGCGGCCGGCGGCCAAAAGCTGACCTTGCAGGTCAGCTGCCTGACGACCAGTTTTCCACTGCTATGCTGATAAGACCTGTTTCTGCACTGGGGACGAGTAGCATGGCAGCACAAGGCAAGCATTCCCCATTCACGCTCAAGGTTATGGCCTGCTGGGCTGGGATTTTCCTTGTCGCTTGGGCTGTCATAAAGCTGCTCGACACTCACCTGGACCTGAGATTGTTGGCAGATAGCACGAGCTGGCCGCAACGTTTTTCGGATTGGCTTTCGCTGGAAACGCCAATGCCGAATTGGTCGCTGCTGATGATAATCGCGATTTTAATCAGCACTCTGTCTGCAGCGATTTACTACGCCCGCAACACTGATGGAGCTTACGACGAGCTACATGAGATAGAGCGAAAAGTTTACAAAATGAACAACCCTCAGTTCCCACGACTAACAGATAACCAAACGCTATTAATGGAAGCTTTGGCCTATCATGCAAATTTCAGGAAAGTTGCAAACCTGAACTCAATTTGCAAACTTGTCTCACTCAGCACAGCAGAAGTTGAAGCCGATCTAAAGCAACTTCAAGACAAACGCCTTATCAAACAAAAAGTGACCCGGGGCACGTTTGGCTCCACCACTTTTGAACTTACCTTGGCAGGCAAGGATTATGCGTTAGAGCGTTTTCAGCTAACGTAGTACAGACAAAGTGGAGGTAGGCTGGAGGTGCTTTTTTGAGCAACATAATTTGCCCATCGGGCGAAACCATTCATCTTTTTTACAAGATTATGTGGCCCAAATGGGAAATGCCCAAGGATGCGATCCTTAGTCTACTGGACCGTCACTTTCCGGCTAGAACCAAACATACAGCTACTTCCAGACGCCACTTTGTAGACCACAGGTTTACAGACGTTGGTAGCGCCGTTCGAAATCACTGGCCAACTGTTCAAGCGTGACGCTTCCCAAGCGATCTAAAAGCAGTGCCTGCGCCGCATCAAACGCTTCGGTCAGCGCGGCATTCACCGCTTGCTCCACCAGGCATTCTGGATGGTCGGTCGACAGACCGATGGCGAAAAGAGAGGACGAGCCCAAGGCCTGATGGATGTTCAACAGTGTTATATCCGCTAACGGTTTCGCCAGCGTCCACCCCCCACGGTGCCCCTTTTCCGAGCGCACATAGCCCCCGTCCTTGAGCAGCGCCATGGTCCGCCGGACCACCACCGGGTTGGTACCGAGCATCTGCGCGATGGTATCGGACGTGGCGGGCTGTTCGTGGCGAGCCATGTGGATCAGCACGTGCAGCATGCGGGACAAGCGAGTGTCATTTCTCATGGATGGCGGTTTCCTGAAGTTGCGTGTGCCGAGTATCGCTCGACACAGCATAAGTTACGAGACTGTTGACACCCTGACATCACGTAACTTACGTTGTATCTAGAGTTTTCGAGCAGGTCGAAGACCCAGGGAGACTGATCAATGGTTTACGACGTGATCATCGTTGGCGGCAGCTATTCCGGTATTTCCGCAGGCTTGCAACTGGCACGGGCGCGCCGAAAGGTGTTGGTGATCGATGCAGGTCAGCGCCGTAATCGGTTTGCTCACAATTCACATGGATTTCTCGGGCAGGACGGTCGTGATCCCGGCACGATAGCCAGCGAGGCACGTGCCCAGTTGCTGGCCTATCCAACAGTCGAGTGGCTTTCGCAACCCGCCGTCCATGCAAAGACGGGCGATGGTGGATTTGTGATAACAGCCGCGAACGGGGAACAATTCGCGGCGAGGCGTCTAATCCTGGCCACAGGGGTGGTGGATGAGTTGCCTGCGATTCCCGGGCTGTCAGAGCGCTGGGGGCAGCGAGTGTTTCATTGTCCGTATTGCCATGGATATGAACTGTACGGCGGGCAGATTGGAGTTTTGGCGGCGTCGACAGTTGCCATCCACCAATCGCTAATGTTGCCCGACTGGGGGCCAACGACACTCTTCCTCAACGAGGTATTCGAGCCTGATGCCGAGCAGTTGGCGAAGCTGGCCAGGCGTGGGGTTGCGGTGGAGCGCGAACCTGTCTTGTCGGTTGGCGGGGAACAAGCCGATGTGACACTCGCCAGCGGTCGTGTAATCAAACTTGCTGGGCTGTTCACTCAGCCTCTCACGCGAATGGGCAGCCCACTGGCAGCGCTGCTTGGTTGCGAGTTTGAAGCCGGGCCGACGGGTGAGTTCATCAAGGTCGATGCGATGCGCGAAACCAGTGTACCCGGCGTGTTTGCCTGCGGGGATGCGGCAATAGCCGCAGGCAATGTGGCCGTCGCAGTGGGTGACGGCGCACGCACGGGCGGCGCGGCACACCAGTCGCTGATCTTTCGCTGAATACGCGTCGCAAGCGGATTAAGTGCGTCCGCCGGCACCCGACCTTCTCATGCCGATTGCCTGCGCCAGGTGCCGGGTGATGTGCCGAACTGGCGTTTGAATGCGCGACTGAACGCGGCTTCGGATTCGTAGCCCACTGCAAAGCCGATTTGCGCCACATTGCCGCGACCTTCGCGCAGGTGTTGAGCCGCCACGTGCATGCGCCAGAGCGTCAGGTATTGCATTGGTGGCTGGCCGACCAATGCCGTGAATCGTTCCGCGAAAACCGAGCGCGACATGCCCACTTCAAGCGCCAGGGCTTCTGCCGTCCAGCCCTCGGTTGGGCGAGCATGAAGCAGCGCCAATGCGCGCCCGATATGCGGATCCCGCAAACCCGCCAGCCACCCGCGCCGTTCAGCGGGGAGGCTCGCGACATACTGGCTGACGGCTTCGACGAAGAGCAATTCCGATAGCTTGGCGATGACCGTTGTCGAGCCGACGCGCCCCGCCGCGATCTCGCTGACAGCAAACCGGAATGAGCTTTCAATCCAGGCTCCCGAAGCCGTCGCGCGCACGTCCAGTTTCAATAAGGATGGCAGCGACGAGAGCAACGGACTGAAAGGGGTTTCAGTGCCGAGGAACCCACACAATAACTGCGTGACCTCGCCGCCTCCGCCGCACTTGATACGTGAAATGCCGCCGACTTCCGGCGGCTGAATAACGTCGCGCGCCGACATGGGAGCAACGCTCAGGTCGCTGCCAAACGTATGAACGTCATTGCGCGGAAGCAGAATGAGTTCGCCTGCCCCCACGTCGAGAGGGGCTTTACCGTCGACTCTTAATTGCATGTGCCCCGCAGCGACAAAATGCGAAGCAATGACATGTCGAGGGGCTGCCAGGAACGGTTTGCAATCGTCCGCAGAGATTTTTCCGCTGAGGCACCAGGGCGCAGTGAATTCCGCCTCGAGGAAGACTCCTCCAGAGAGCCGAATGACACGCAAGACATCAGAAAGCGCATCCAGCAATTGCCAGCCCTCCTTTCCGGAGTCCGGAGCATGTAATCAGGCGCACCGGTCATTCTGCGCCTGAACGGCGAGGCCTAGATTAGCACCAACGCGGACTCAGTGATCAGGACGCCCCCCAGAGGTTTCACTCATGGTCACAGGCTCCGACGTTAACCGTAATGGCCCCCTTCCAGTTCGACCAGGAAGCAGGAGATCGATATGAACACCGTCGCAACCTTACCCGACGCAGATTCGGGCAACGCCGCCCGTTATGCTCAACTCGTCAGGTCCTCGAAAAAAGCCGAATGGCAGATCGATCGCGATTTGCTCCAGGACCGCCGCTTCGACTTCTCGCGCAAATTCTTGCCCGACGGACTCTCGCGGATCGACCGCCTGACCTTTCTCACCCTGGAAGAAGCGCGCCTGCTCAGCCAGATTCAGGGCCGAACCTATGCGTATATCTTTGGCCTGGTCGAGCGTTTCATCAGTGCCAAAATGCTCGATCAAGGTCGGGCCCATGTCTTTGACGATCAGCTCGCACTTGAAGCGCTGGTGCGATTTTCCAATGACGAGATCAAGCATCAGGAGCTGTTCCGGCGCATAGAAACGATGATGGATGCGCAATTGCCGGCGGGATATCGCCAAGTGGCCGATCCAAACGATGTGGCGCGTGCGGTACTGGCGGCCAGCACCTGGTCGGTGCTGGCGCTGACCTGTCATATCGAGCTGTTTGTTCAAACGCATTACGCAAAAAGCATCGCCCCGCGCGAGGAGTTGTGCCCGCTCTTCAAGGATGTCTTCAAATTTCACTGGAAGGATGAAAGCCGGCACGTCGTACTCGATGAGCTGGAATGGAAAGCGGAGCACGCGAAACTTTCGCCAGTCGAGCGCGACCAGGCAGTGAACGATCTGATTGCGCTGGTGGCAGCCGTCGATGCAATCCTGCAGGCACAATCGGCATCCGATGCCGACTACTTCATTCGCAATGTTTCACGCTCGTTCAGTGTTGACGAGACCGCGCAAATCAATGCCTCCGTGCTGGGCGCCTACCGCTGGCAGTACATTATCTCGGGCGTGCAGCATCCACATTTTGGCCAACTGCTTGCGCGCATGACAACACCCGAACAGATGTCCAGGATTCAGACCGCACTGGCTCCCATCATGAGCAACTGATCTACAGGGTGCGGCCGACCTCGCGTCGGCCGCGCGGATGTGCAATGACGTGCTGGATTGAGGATGGCAGCCATGACGATACCGATGTGGATGTTGCTGGGATTCGCGACCTGGACTTTGCTGCTGTTGATGGCAACCGTCGGGGTGTATCGCTGGGTCAGAATCCTGTTCTCGAATGTTCCGATTGCCTCTTTCCGAAGCGATCAGCCCGATGGCGAAGATTGGTATCGGCGCGGAACACGAGCGCATGCGAACTGTGTGGAAAACCTGCCCGTCTTTGGCGCCATCGTGTTCGTGATTTCAGCCCTTGGTATCAACACACCCGCCGTTGACTACTTGTCCATGCTCGTCCTGATCGCTCGCGTGTGCCAGTCTCTGGTTCACGTATCTCATGTGCAGACAAACAGGTTCGTGGCGGTTCGGTTTACCTTCTTTTGCGTTCAGTTGGTCTGTTTCCTTGCGCTCATTGTGATAGCGGCGAGTTACGGCGCATGAGTAAGGGATGAAGTGCTTGCTTGCCGCAAACGTCGAGGGCAATGCGTTGCCGCTCTCGGCAAGCATGCGGCACGGCCCCATCTCAGCGACGCTGTTCGGCTCGCAAACAAACCCCATGTAACCCCTTCTGATCCTGAGGGTGACGTCGTTATCATGGACGCCGGTTTGACAGGAGAAATGCAATGGAACTGAAGTTCAGTCACGTCGATGTACTGGTCACGAATCTTGAAGAAGCCTGTGCTTACTACGCACGGACACTGAAGGCCAGGATCTCTAAAACGCTCGTCTGGGAACGCGGTGGCCTGCACGTGCGCTACGCGATTGCGTTGATCGGTCAGGAGCGTTTCATGCTGGTGCAACCGTTGGCGGGGAACCTGAAAGAACTCCTGGATTCTTCGGGTGAAGGCATGATTTATCGCCACTGCTACTCCACGCCGGACATCGAGCAGGCCTATGACGAATTGATCGCCACGGGTGTTCAGCCAGAAGACGAAAACGGCAAACCCCTCGCCCGCGCGAACCTGCAATCCCCGTCCGGGGCCCGCATCATCTGGTTGCCCAAACGCTTCGGGCACTTCTCCATCGAGATATTGGAAGACAAGGCGCTGGAAGCATTTATCGAGGAGGCGTTTGCCTGAAAGAGGCCGGGGTGAATGTTCGCCATCGGCCTGCCGCCACCGCACAAATGCCAAAGGCCCGTCCAGGGCCGGGTTATCGGATAGCCGGGAACTCTTCGACGCTGTCAGGCCAGGCAGATAGAACCTCAAAGCCATCGTCAGTGACCGCCACCATGTGCTCCCACTGGGCCGAAAGGGAGTGATCCTTGGTGACAACTGTCCAGCCGTCCGCCAGGGTTTTCACGTGACGCTTACCCGCGTTCAACATGGGCTCAATGGTGAAAATCATGCCCGCTTTCAACTGCAATCCCTGGCCGGGATAGCCGTAATGGAGGATCTGCGGCTCATCGTGATAGACCTTGCCAATACCGTGACCGCAGTATTCGCGCACAACACTGAATCCATCCCTTTCGGCGACCGACTGAATGGCATAACCGATATCGCCCAGCGTGGCACCGGGGCGAACGACTCGAATACCGGCGCACAGCGCTTCGTAGGTAGTCTTGACCAAATGCCGAGCCTGCGGACTGGGTTCACCCACGTAATACATTCGACTGGTGTCGCCATACCAACCGTCCTTTTTGACAGCGACGTCGATATTCACAATGTCGCCATCCTTCAGGACAGTGGCCGAAGGCAGGCCATGGCAGACCACCTGATTGACGGACGTCAGCACGGTTTTCGGGTAGCCGAGATACCCGATATTCCCCGCAATGGCCTTTTGCACATTGACGATGTAGTCGTGACAGCGCTGATCGAGCTCGTCGGTGGTGACACCCGCTTTCACATAAGGCCCAATCATGGCCAGCACCTCGGCCGCCAGCGTTGCAGCGGCACGCGAGCTGGCGATGTCTGCCCGGGTATTGATGCGCACGTTCGCCCTCATTTCCTGGCTCCGATGGCTGCATGAACCTGTGGGCCTTGCGAACTTTCTTCGAGGGCGCAGAGCTTCTTCAAATCAAGACCGCCTTGCAGTTCTGCGCGAATCAGCATGCGGCAAATGTCGCTGTGATCCAGGTCGGGGTGTAATTCGGCAAGCATCCCGATACGCATCCAGTGCTCGGCCTGAGCGTTGATCGAGCGACTCAACGCATCGCTCGCGACGCGCAGATGCTCATGCATGTCTTCAGAAATTTTTACGATGCCCATGAGCTTCACTATATGAAATGGATATGGAACGTATATTAGTCGGTTTGGGCGCTAAATCAAATGCACGTTATGGCAATGAGGAAGGAATACTGATGGATCTGATCGATCAGCCTGCAAAGGTAGTAATGATTTGGGCGAATGAGTCAGCCCTACGGACTCTGCATCGGCCTCGTTCTCAAAGACCGCATTCCAGCAACGCCCCATGCCAGGCAATGAATTGACATTCAGACAGTATTTGACCTATCCATATGGAAAACCGTATATTCGATTAACCATATGTACTCAGAGAAGTCACCATGCGCGTTCTGTTCATGTGCACCGCCAATAGCTGCCGCAGCATCCTCTCCGAAGCGATGTTCAATCATCTCGCGCCGCAAGGTTTTCAGGCAGTCAGTGCCGGCAGCTTCCCCAAGGGCCAGGTTCTGCCGCGCAGTCTTGTGACGCTGCAAGAAGCCGGCATCGCGATTGACGGGTTGAGCAGTAAAGGCAACGACGCCTTCGAAGCCAACCCGCCGGACATTGTCATCACCGTCTGCGACAAGGCTGCCGGCGAGGCGTGCCCGGTTTACTTCGGGCCGGCGCTGAAGGCCCATTGGGGATTGGAAGATCCGTCCGAGGTGAAGGGCGACGACGCGGTCGTGACCGCGGCCTTCCACTCGACCCTGGCGCGCATCGAAACACGCTGCCGGGCCTTCCTCGCCCTGCCCTTCGGCGAACTTGACCGGGATGCGTTGAAGCGCGAACTCGATCGCATCAGCACCCTGTAACCGGAGCCCTCATGTCCCACGAACTGCCCAATCTAGACGCCTCCCTGATTCAATCCATTGCCGGTGACGACATCCCGCACAAGCCGCGAATCCTGCTGTTGTACGGGTCGACTCGACCGCGCTCATTCAGTCGTCTGCTGATCGAGGAAGCCGCCCGATTGCTCGAACATTTCGGTGCAGAAACGCGAATCTTCAATCCATCCGGTCTTCCTCTGCCGGACGATGCACCGACCGATCACCCGAAAGTCCAGGAACTGCTCGAACTGATGCAATGGTCCGAAGGACAGGTCTGGTGTTCGCCTGAACGTCATGGCTCGATGTCGGCCGTGTTCAAGGCGCAGATAGACTGGGTACCGCTCGCGCTAGGCGCCATTCGCCCGACCCAGGGCAAAACCCTCGCGGTCATGCAAGTCAGTGGTGGCTCTCAGTCGTTTAACGTGGTGAATCAACTGCGCGTGCTGGGACGCTGGATGCGGATGTTCACCATCCCCAATCAATCTTCCGTGCCGAAGGCTTATCTGGAATTCGACGAAGACAACCGTATGAAACCGTCCGCGCTTTATGACCGGGTGGTGGACGTCATGGAGGAGCTGGTGAAGTTCACCCTGTTGCTGCGCGAGCGCCCGGACCTGGTTGACCGTTACTCGGAACGCAAGGAGTCGGCGGAGGAACTGACCCGGCGGGTGAATCAGCGGTCGATTTGAATCTCAAGCATGAGCGCTTGAATGCCTCATTTTGACAGTGACGAACATTTTGACGCGGTCGTGAATTTCCTGGAGAGCATGTCGAAAAGGTTCATGCCGTTCACTGCTCGCCGGATCCTCAAAATTCCACGTCATCACTTCGTCAGAGATCGGCATCTTGCCCGCCTCTTCCGATGATTTGTCACACAGCGTGATGACATAGTCGAACTGCTGGCCTTCAAACTCGCTGATTGATTTGCTGCGCAAGCCGGTTGCGTCGACGCCGATATGTTCCAGCGACTCAAGCGTTCGCGGATCGACTTCACTGGCTTCCAGCCCCGCGCTGAAGGCTTCAAAGTGTTCGGAGTCGGTATGTTTCAGGAGAGACTCCGCCATCAATGAACGAATGTCATTTTTAGCGCAGACGAACAGCACCCGGAATTTTTCGGTCATGAGCAACGCCCCCTCTTTCAAGACAGTGAACGGAACATCGGTTGCTGTTATTAGAGCAGTGATTGCGCCGAAGGGAAGTCCTGACCGATGGGAAGCACGTGAAATAAAGTGCGGATTGAAGAATTGTCACGAGGCTGTCATTTATCTTAAGTAATACTGACTTCAACCCGTTGCGGGCTCTTTCAATGGCTGCCATTTTTGGCAGCTTTTTTTGCCTGCCGCTTATGCCGTCTCAAACATCAATTAATCCTCGCGATCCTGCCTCCCTCCAACGTTTTATAGATCGCAATAAAAAACGCCAGCGCTGGCGAGATAGAGGAAACCCTATCTCGCCACACCGGTGTCGCAGTTGTCGGCAGCCCCCACTATCAGCCCTGCGCTTTGCTCATTTTGGTGAACAGCTCGGTTGGCACTTTCTTGCCGTTGGAGGTGAACTGGTTGGTGCGGAATTTGTAGACCTCGCCTTCGGAAAGGAAACCGTCGTTGTTGGTGTCCATCGCCTTGAACTCTTCAGCACCCTTTGGGGCCACGGTCAGCAATTCTTTCAGGGAAACGCGGCCGTCGTGGTCGGTGTCGGTACGGGCGAAGGAAGCGTCGCCGCATTTGCCTTCACCGCACTTGCCTTCACCGGCCTTGGTGACTTTGGCGCCGGTTTCGCTGGCGCCGCACTTGCCTTCGCCACACTTGCCTTCACTGGTCTTTTCCGCCGCGGCGAGTTGGTAGCCTTGAGGCAGTGCGTCAGCGGCGAAGGCGGACGAAGCGAGGTTCATGCAGCCGACCAGTGAAACAGCGATCAGGCCAATACGGGATTTGTTCGAAAGACGGGACATGGTTATTTCTCCGGATACTGTGTGCGGTAAGGCCGCTCAGGGTCATGCCGCCAGGGCTATAAGCCGTGGTGCGAGGTGCGTTTGCTTTCTCGCTAAGGCCAGGCTATTTGACTGCAACCGTGTATCCCGGATGTATCCGGATCGTGGGGCATTTGTACGCCAGCATCTTTACGGCGGGTCTGGATACACAGCGATACATTTGGCCCACTGTTTTTTATCCTGGTGGCCTGGAAGGCCCTGAACAAATCGGCACCAAACCTATCCCTGAGCAATTCCAACACGATCGTAGTCGGGGCCCCGCCGCAGAAGGTGTCCGGGCCAGACTCGCTCATCCTGCAGCCCTGCCATACTGTTCATCATGGCCAGTGCAACCTTCCGCTTCTACGAGGAGCTCAACGATTTCCTGCCGGCCGAACGACGGCGGCAGTCATTCACCTGCAAGTGCGCGCGAGGGGCGACGGTCAAGCACATGATCGAGGCGCTCGGGATACCGCACACGGAGGTCGAACTGGTGTTGCTCAACGGCGAGTCGGTGGGTTTCGAGCGGGTGATCTTCGATGATGACCGGTTGGCGGTATATCCCAAGTTCGAAACGCTGGACATCAGCCCGCTGTTAAAGGTTCGTGCTCAACCTTTACGGGTGCTGCGCTTCGTCGCGGATGCGCACCTGGGCGGGCTGGCCAACCTGCTGCGCATGAGCGGCTTCGACACCCTCTACGACAATGGCTTCGAGGATGGCGAGATCGCTGAGATCGCCTCGCAGCAAGGACGTATCGTGCTGACCCGTGACCGCGAACTGCTCAAGCGGCGGATCATCAGCCATGGCTGTTACGTGCATGCCCTGAAACCGTCGCTGCAGCTGCGCGAATTGTACGAGCGCCTCGACCTGGCGCGTAGCGCGCGGCCATTCAGCCTGTGCCTTCATTGCAACCTGCCGCTGCACGAGATCAGCCCGGAACTGGCCCGGTCGCAGGTGCCGCCACGCGTTGGCGCGCTCTATTCTCACTTCCTGCGCTGCGACGCCTGCCAACGGATTTACTGGAAGGGTTCGCACTGGCGCAGCATGTGTGCACTGCTGGCACCTCTGCTGGACCGATAGTTAACCATTGGTCGAGAAAAACTCAGGGCAGAAGTCCTCCCCTTAACTACTGATCTAGTATCAACGCAAGTTTCGGCAGGAGATTCTCATGTCGTTGGCTGAAGAACAAAAACCGCAGCGTCGCAAAGAAGCCCGGCTGTTTGTCTTTCTTGTCGTCTGCCTTTTTCCGCTGCTGTCGGTCGCGATAGTGGGCGGCTATGGCTTCCTCATCTGGTTTTTCCAAATGCTCTACGGCCCGCCCGGACCACCTAACTGATAGTTCTCTTTCAGAGCCTGTTGGAGTCAGCGCATGGACGAAACTCTGCATATAGCCAGCCTGGTGGTACTTGCCCGACCTGAACTATTCGACGCCGTCAAAGCCAACTTGCGTCTTTTGGACGGCCTGGAATTACATCACGAAAGTGCCGCCGGAAAACTGGTGGTCGTGCTTGAGGCCAGCCACGAAAATCAGATCCTGCAACGTATCGAGCAAATCAACAATCTGCCGGGTGTGCTCAACGCCGCGTTGATCTATCACGAACTCCTAGAGCCCACAGGAGACACCGAATGAGCATGTCCCGCCGACAGTTCGTCAAGGCCCAGGCCGCGGCCATCGCAGCCGCCGCCGCTGGCCTGCCGATTGCCACCTCCGCCAGTAACCTGATTACCGAAGCGGACATGGTCACCCTGGACTGGAACAAGGCGCCCTGCCGTTTCTGCGGCACCGGGTGCAGCGTGATGGTCGCGACCCGCGACAACCGGGTGGTCGCCACCCATGGCGACGTCAAGGCCGAGGTCAATCGCGGACTCAACTGCGTGAAGGGCTATTTTCTCTCCAAAATCATGTACGGCGTGGACCGCCTGACCCAGCCACTGCTGCGCATGACCAACGGCCAGTTCGACAAACAGGGCGAATTCCAGCCGATCAGCTGGGACCAGGCCTTCGACATCATGGAAGAAAAGTTCAAGCAAGCCCTGAAGAACAAAGGCCCGGAATCGATCGGCATGTTCGGTTCCGGGCAATGGACGGTTTGGGAAGGTTACGCGGCCAACAAATTGATGAAAGCCGGTTTTCGCAGCAACAACATCGACCCCAACGCCCGCCATTGCATGGCCTCGGCGGTGATGGGTTTCATGCGCACTTTTGGCGCGGATGAACCGATGGGCTGCTACGACGACATCGAAGCCACCGACGCCTTTGTGCTGTGGGGCTCGAACATGGCTGAGATGCACCCGATTCTATGGAGCCGGGTCACCGACCGGCGCCTGAGCCAGCCGCATGTGAAAGTCGCGGTGCTGTCGACCTTCGAGCATCGCAGCTTCGAACTGGCCGATATTCCCATGGTATTCGCGCCGCAATCCGACCTGCTGATCCTCAATTACATTGCCAACCACATCATTGAAAACGGTAAGGTCGATAAGGATTTCATCAGCAAGCACACGCGCTTCGCCAAAGGCGCCGATGACATCGGCTACGGCTTGCGTCCCGACGACCCACGGGAAAAACAGGCGAAGAATGCCGACAAGGCCAATACCTGGACCGATATGTCCTTCGAGCAGTTCGCCGCGTTCGTCAAACCCTACACCCTGGAACGTACCGCGAAAGAGTCCGGCGTTGCCCCGGAACGCCTCAAGGCCCTGGCTGAACTTTATGCGGACCCCGAACGCAAGGTCGTGTCGTTCTGGACCATGGGTTTCAACCAACACACACGCGGGGTGTGGGCCAACAACCTGATCTATAACATCCACCTGCTCACCGGCAAGATCAGCGAGCCGGGCAACAGCCCATTCTCGTTGACCGGCCAGCCGTCGGCCTGTGGCACTGCGCGGGAGGTCGGCACCTTCTCCCACCGCTTACCCGCCGACATGGTAGTGACCAATCCCAAGCACCGCGCCACCGCAGAACAGATCTGGAAACTGCCGGCCGGCACCATCCAGGAGAAAGTCGGTTTTCACGCGGTACAACAGAGCCGCATGCTCAAGGACGGCGTCCTCAACGTGTATTGGACCCAGGCCAGCAACAACATGCACGCCGGGCCGAACATCATGCAGGAAGTCTTGCCTGGCTGGCGCAACCCGGAAAACTTCGTCATCGTCTCGGACGTCTACCCCACCGTTTCCGCCCAGGCCGCCGACCTGATCCTGCCCAGCGCCATGTGGGTGGAAAAGGAAGGCGCCTTTGGCAATGCCGAACGTCGCACGCAGTTCTGGCATCAATTGGTCAGCGCACCGGGAGACGCCAAATCGGACTTGTGGCAGCTGATGGAGTTTTCCAAACGCTTCACCACCGACGAAACCTGGCCCGCCGAGTTGCTGGCCAAATCGCCGCAATACAAAGGCAAAACCCTATTCGAGGTTCTATTCAAGAACGGTCAGGTCGACCAGTTTCCCGTCGAGCAAATCGAGGCCGGCTACAAGAACGACGAAGCCAAGGCCTTTGGTTTCTATGCGCAAAAAGGCTTGTTCGAAGAGTACGCCCGGTTCGGTCGTGGCCACGGCCATGACCTGGCGCCCTTCGACCTTTACCACAGCGAACGGGGCCTGCGCTGGCCGGTGGTCGACGGCAAGGAGACCCGCTGGCGTTATCGCGAGGGCCTCGATCCTTACGTGGAGGCCGGCAGCGAAGTGCAGTTCTATGGCTACCCGGACAAGAAGGCGATCATCTTCGCCCTGCCCTACGAGCCACCGGCCGAAATCCCGGATGCTGACTACCCGTTCTGGCTGAGCACCGGCCGGGTCCTCGAACACTGGCATACGGGCAGCATGACCCAGCGAGTCGAGGAGTTGTACAGAGCGGTGCCGGACGCCCTGGTGTACATGCATCCGGAGGACGCCAAGGCCTTGAAGGCACGGCGTGGCAGTGAAGTGAAGCTGATCAGCCGCCGCGGTGAAATCCGCGCGCGCATCGAAACCCGCGGGCGCAACAAACCACCCCGCGGCCTGGTGTTCGTACCGTTTTTCGATGCCAACAAGTTGATCAACAAGGTCACGCTCGACGCCACCGACCCGATCTCCAAGCAGACCGACTACAAGAAATGCGCCATCCGCATCGAGTTGATCAGCGCGGCTTGAGGAGAACCGTCATGACTTTTCGAATCCTGCCCCTGGTACTGCTTGCCGCAATGGGCATGGTGCTCGCCGCCGAGGTCGATTACCCGCTGGATGCCCCCGGCCCCGACGGTCGCCGCCCCGGCGGCACCCTCACCCGGAGCATGCCCGCGCCACCGATTGCCAACGATGAAAACAAGGACCTGAAGCGCGAGCGCAACTATCCTGACCAGCCGCCGACCATTCCCCACAGCATTCGCGGGTACCAGATCGACAAGAACGGCAACAAATGCCTGACGTGCCACAGCCGGGCCAATAGCGCGCGCACCCAGGCGACGATGATCAGCATCACCCACTACATGGACCGCGACGGTCAGGCGCTGGCGGCGGTCTCGCCCCGGCGCTACTTCTGTACTCAGTGCCACGTGCCGCAAAAAGAGGTACTGCCGCTGGTGGGCAACACCTTTGAAACCATCGACAAAATCCTGCAAGACGATGCCAACGCTGCGCAAAAACCTTGAGGAGGCGCCATGAAAGCACTGTTCGCCCTGCTTAAGGATTATTGGGGCATCCTCTGTCGACCCAGCGTTTACTTCAGCCTGGGGTTTCTGACACTGGGCGGCTTTATCGCCGGGATCATTTTCTGGGGCGGTTTCAACACAGCGCTGGAGCTGACCAACACCGAGAAGTTCTGTATTTCCTGCCACGAGATGCGAGACAACGTCTATGTCGAGTTGCAGGACACCATTCACTACACCAACCGATCCGGTGTGCGCGCCAGTTGCCCGGACTGCCACGTCCCCCATGAGTGGACGCACAAGATCGCGCGCAAGATGCAGGCATCGAAGGAAGTCTGGGGCAAGCTGTTCGGCACCATCGACACCCGCGACAAATTCCTCACCTTGCGCCGTGAACTGGCGGAACATGAATGGGCCAGGCTCAAGGCCAACGACTCGCGCGAATGTCGCAACTGCCACAACTTTGAGTTCATGGACTTTACCCGCCAGGGCAAACGCGCTGCGGCCATGCACTCCACCGCATTGGCCAAGGGCGAGGCCACTTGCATCGACTGCCACAAGGGCATTGCGCACAAGTTGCCCGATATGAGTGGAGTGAAAGGATGGTGATGCATCCGAAATATCCGACCGGACGCCCCACACCGTCAGCGTAGGGCGACAGATCTCACACCGGCATCAGTTCGTGGTTACCACTTTTTTGCCGCCACTGTCCCACCCTCCTCCCAACGCCTTATAGATCGCGACGATGCCCCGGTACTGATCAATCTCACCCAGCGCCTGCGCATCCTCGGCGTTCAGGCGTTCACGCTGCGCATCGAGCAAAACCAGATAATCCACCGTGCCTTCCTTGTACTGGATCGCCGCCAGGTCTGCCGCCGCTCGGCTGGACTCGCTTTGCCGGATCAACGACAGCAGCCGTTGCTGGCGTTTGCCGTAGTCGCTGAAGGCGTTTTCCGACTCTTCCAGCGCCAGCAGCACTTGCTGTTCGTAGGTGGCCAAGGCGCCTTCGGCATTCGCGTCGGCACCCCGGATGCGCGCTCGCACACTGCCCAGGTCAAAAGCTGCCCAGGTAATGCTCGGTCCCAATCCCCAGGCTCTGGCGGCACTTGAACCAATCTGCGATCCACGGCCAGCGGTGAAACCGAGGAAGCCGCTCAAGCTCACTCTCGGGAACAGGTCGGCGGTGGCCACGCCGATTTCCGCCGTGGAGGACGCCAGCCTGCGCTCGGCGGCGAGCACATCGGGACGCCGGCGCAGCAGCTCGGCGGGATCACCGATCGGCAATGCTTTGGCGATGGATGGCAACTGCGCAGGGCTCAACGACACGCTCAACGTATCCGGGCGTTCACCCAACAGCGTGGCGATGCGGTTTTTCTGCCGCACCTGTTCCGCTTGCAGTTGCGGAACCGTCGCCTCGACAGCCGCCAAACGTGCGTCGGCACGCACCACGTCGAGCTCATTACCCACGCCGGCATCGCGCAGGCTGACCGTCACGCTGCGCGAATCCTGCTGATTCTTCAGGTTGGCCAGGGCAATTTTTTCCCGCAACTGCGCGCCGCGCAATTGGCCGTAGGCATCCACCAGCTCGGCGATCATTGTCACGCGAAGCTGAAACAAGTCTGCGGCGGCAGCGTCTTCCTGGGCGCTGCTGGATTCCAGTTGACGCTGGATCCGGCCGAACAGATCGACTTCCCAAGCCATGTCGAGGCCCAGGTCGTAGCGTTCGATATTGACGCGGCTTTCGGTCAGGCCAGGCACTTGCGACTTGCCATGCTGGCTGCTGACGCGGCTGGTGACAACCGGCAAAATGTCATTGCTGACGTCATCACGAATCGCCCGGGCCGCTTTCCAGCGGGCAAACGCGACGCGCAAGTCGCGGTTGCCCTCCAGGGATTTGCTCACCAACTGATTGAGCGTGGGGTCATCAAACTGTTGCCACCACACCGTTTCAAAACGCGATTGATCGTAGGCACTGCCTTGGGCAGACACGACATTGGCAGGCGCGGTGTCCGGCGTTTTGTAGTCGGGGCCTACCGTGCAGGCGCCGAGCGCGACGACCAGAAGGCTGGGTAAAAAAAGCTTCAAGGTGTTCATGAATGTGCCTCCTGGTTAAGTGCGTTTGCCTGATGAGCCTTGGTGACCTTGCGCGCGTTTTTGCGCTCGATGTAGCGACGAATCAGCACGAAGAACACGGGCGTCAGCAGCAACCCGAAGAAGGTCACGCCGAGCATCCCGGAGAACACCGCGACACCCATCGCACGACGCATTTCCGAGCCGGCACCCGTGGACGTCACCAACGGAATCACCCCCATGATGAACGCGAAGGACGTCATCAGAATCGGCCGCAGACGCATGCGGCAAGCGTCCAGCACTGCATCCAGCGGCGACATGCCCTGGTCCTGTTTATCCTTGGCGAACTCGACGATCAGGATCGCGTTTTTGCAGGCCAGGCCGACCAACACGATCAGGCCGATCTGGGTGAAGATGTTGTTGTCGCCCTTGGAAATGATCACCCCGGCAATCGCCGACAGCAGGGTCATCGGCACGATCAGGATCACCGCCAATGGCAGGCTCCAGCTTTCATACAGCGCCGCCAGCACCAGGAACGCCAACAGCACGCAGAGCGGGAACACCAGCAAAGCCGTGTTGCCCGACAAAATCTGCTGGTAGGTCAGGTCGGTCCACTCGTACGTCATGCCGTTGGGCAATTCTTCCTTGAGCAACTTTTCAATCGCGGCTTGTGCCTGTCCGGAGCTGTAGCCGGGGGCTGCACTGCCGTTGATTTCGGCGGTGAGGAAACCGTTGTAGTGCGAGACCCGGTCAGGGCCTGACGTCGGGCTGACCTTGACGAACGTGGCGAGCGGAATCATTTCGCCGCGATCATTGCGCACCTTCAACTGACCGATCTGTTCCGGCTCCTGGCGGAACTGCTGCTCAGCCTGCACGTTGACCTGATAGGTCCGGCCAAAACGGTTGAAGTCGTTGGCGTACAGCGAGCCCAGGTAGACCTGCAAGGTGTCGAAAATATCGTTGATCTTCACCCCGTGAGTCTTGGCTTTTTCCCGGTCAATGGCGGCTTCGACCTGCGGCACGTTCACGGTGTAGCTGGTGAACAGGTTGGCCAGCTCCGGCGTGCTACGGCTCTTGGCGATGATGTTCATCGTCTCTTTGTACAGCTCGTCGTAGCCCAGGTTGCCACGGTCTTCGATCTGCAGACGGAAGCCACCGATGGTGCCCAGGCCTTGTACCGGCGGTGGCGGGAACACGGCGATGTAGGCGTCCTGAATGCCGCCGAACTTGCCGTTGAGCGAGGCGGAAATCGCCTTGGCAGACAGGCTCGGGTCTTTACGCTCTTCGAACGAACTCAAGCCGATGAACGCAATACCGGCGTTCGGGCTGTTGGTGAAGCCGTTGATTGAAAGGCCCGGGAATGCCACGGCACTGTCGAAACCCGGCTCGTTCATGGCGATGGTGCTCATGCGACGGATCACCGACTCGGTGCGGTCGAGACTCGCGGCGTCCGGCAATTGCGCGAAGGTCACCAGGTACTTTTTGTCCTGGGTCGGCACGAAGCCGGTCGGCGTGGTGCTGAAACCCATCCAGGTCATGGCGATCAGACCGGCGTACACCAACAACGCTACGCTGCTGCCACGAATGACTTTGGCCACGGCAACCATGTAGCCGTGACTGGCCTTTTCGAAGAAACGGTTGAACGGTTTGAACAGCCAGCCACCGAGCAAACGATCCAGCACTCTGGAGAACCGGTCTTTCGGTGCGCCATGGGCCTTAAGCAACACCGCTGCCAACGCCGGTGACAGAGTCAGGGAGTTGAACGCCGAGATCACCGTGGAGATCGCGATGGTCAACGCGAACTGTTTGTAGAACTGTCCCGTAAGACCCGAGATGAAAGCCGCAGGCACGAACACCGCGCACAGCACCAGCGCCGTGGCGATGATCGGCCCGGTCACTTCGCCCATGGCTTTCTTGGTCGCCTCGACCGGCTCCAGTCCGGATTCAATGTTTCGTTCGACGTTCTCCACCACCACAATGGCATCGTCGACCACGATCCCGATGGCGAGGACCAGGCCGAACAGCGACAGCGCGTTGAGCGAAAATCCGAGTAGGTGCATCACGGCAAACGTACCGATCAGCGACACAGGCACGGCCACCAAAGGAATGATCGAAGCGCGCCAGGTTTGCAGGAACAGGATGACGACCAGCACCACGAGAATCAGTGCTTCAAACAGCGTGTGCACCACCGCCTCAATCGAGCTGCGGACGAAAATCGTCGGGTCGTAGACGATCTCGTAATCCATGCCTTCCGGGAAGTTTTTCTTCAGCTCGGCCATCTTCGCCCGCACCTGGTCGGAGACGTCGATGGCGTTGGAACCTGGCCGCTGGAAGATCGGCATCGCCACCGCTTCCTGGTTGTTGAGCAAGGCGCGCAAGGCGTACTGGTTGGAACCCAGTTCGATCCGGGCAATGTCCTTCAGGCGCGTGATTTCGCCGTTCGGGCCACTGCGCACGATCACGTTTTCAAACTCTTCTTCGCTGACCAACCGCCCTTGGGAGTTGATCGACATCTGGAAGCTGGTGGCATTTGGTGCGGGTGGCGAACCCAGTTGCCCGGCGGCGACTTGACGGTTCTGTTCACGCACCGCTGTGACCACATCAGTGGCAGTCAGATTACGCGAGGCGGTTTTATCCGGATCGAGCCAGATACGCAGCGAGTAATCGCCGATGCCGAACATCTTCACATCGCCGATCCCTTCCAGACGCGACAGCTCGTCCTTGACGTTGAGGATCGCGTAGTTGGACAGGTAGAGCATGTCGTAGCGTTTGTCCGGCGACACCAAGTGCACCAGCAACGTCAGCTCGGGGGACGCCTTGTCGACGGTGATACCGATACGCGTCACTTCCTCGGGCAGCTTGGGCTCGGTACGGGTCACGCGGTTCTGGACCTGGACCTGGGCGTTGTCCAGGTCGGTGCCCAACGCGAAGGTCACGGTCAGGGTGAGCCGGCCGTCAGCCGTGGTTTGCGAGGACATGTACAGCATGTTCTCGACACCGGTGATGGCTTGCTCCAAAGGGGCTGCCACGGTTTCGCCGATGACTTTCGGGTTGGCGCCCGGGTAGTTGGCGTGAACGACGACGGTCGGTGGAACCACTTCCGGATATTCACTGATCGGCAACTGGAACAGCGAGATCGCGCCGGCGATCAGGATCAGCAGCGACAGCACCGCCGCAAAGATCGGCCGCGTGATAAAGAACTGGGAGAACTTCATGTCGGTGCTCCTTATCCGCGAGGTGCAGCGGCAGAATCCGCTTTCACCAGGGCAGGTGATTTAGCGGCAGCCAGCTGATTGGAGGCTTCGATGGCCTGACGTTGGCGAGCCAGTGTGGCGACGGTTTCCGGGCTGGCCATCGGCGCATCCTGCGGATCGATCACTGCGCCGGGCCGCACGCGCTGCAAGCCGTTGATGACGATGCGATCGTCTTTCTGCAAGCCGCTGCGCACGATGCGCAAGCCTTCAAGCTTCGGCCCCAGATCGACGCTGCGATACACGGCTTTGTTGTCCTGATCGACCACCAGCACGAATTTTTTGCCGAGGTCGGTGCCCACCGCTTCGTCCTTGATCAACAGGCCGGGATAGGCGGCGCTGCCCACCAGTTTCAACCGGGCGTACAGGCCGGGGGTGTATTGACCGTCTGCGTTGTCGAACACCGCGCGACCACGGATGGTGCCGGTTTTCGGATTGACCTGGTTGTCGACGAAGTTCATCTGCCCGAGGTGGCTGTTGCCCTCCTCGTTCGACAGGCCCATGTACACCGGCGTGGTTTGACCGCGCTGGCCCTGGCGGGAAAGCAGGCTGTACTTGAGGAACATGCGCTCGTCCGCATCGAAATAGGCGTAGACCTTGTCCGTGGAGACCACGCTGGTCAGCGCTGTAGTGTCGGCGGTCACGATGTTGCCGGCGGTGATTTCCGCACGGCTGACGCGGCCGGTGATCGGCGCGGTAACGCGGGTGAAACTGAGGTTCAAACGCGCCAGATCCAGCTGCGCCTGAATGGCATCGACACCGGCCCTGGCCTCTTGCGCCGTGGTCGTGCGGGTGTCGGCGAGCTCTGCGGAGATCGCGTTGCTGCTCAATAGACGTTGGCCGCGCTGCGCTTCGTTGCCGGTGCGGACCAGGGTGGCGCGTGCCTGTTGCAACTGCGCCTCGATGCGATGCACCTCATGTTCGAACGGCCGTGGATCAATCTGGAACAGCAAGTCGCCCTTCTTCACCAGCGCGCCATCGGTAAAGGCAACACGTTCAATCTGGCCCGACACCCGTGGACGAACCTCGACGGTTTCCGGTGCTTCCAGGCGAGCGGTGACTTCATCCCACTCGGTAATGGGCTGCTCGAGCACTTTGGCGACGGTAACGTGCGGCGCCCCCGGAGCCTGTGCGGCGCTGGGTGTACGTTCACACGCGGCAAGCATCAGCAGCGCCAACGCAGCCAAGGGATAACGCAAAGGTTTGAGTGACTGTTCCATGGGGTGTGTCCGCCAGACGGTTTGGGATTTTGCGGATTCTCGGCCTCGCGCGAGGTCACGACGAATCGAACGGAGTGAAGTTGGCTATCATCATTAATGATAGCCGTCATGTTTAAGGGTAAAAAAAAGGGTCGACCCGGTTAACTCCCCCTGTGAGCGATTGCCGAACACACGCAATCCAGCGCTGGCCCCAGCGTCTGCGCCGCACTCAATGCCCGTGGGGTGGGCACCATTCGGCGACCGATGCGCTCGAACAAAGGGTCGTTGAACAACTTGCGCAAACGCACCAGCGCCGCGCTGATGGCGGGCTGGCCCAGCGACAATTTCTCAGCGGTGCGGGTGAGGTTTCGCTCCTGAATCAGCGTGTCGAACACCACCAGCAGATTCAGATCGATACTGTGCAGATCATTACGTTTCATGGGGCAGGTCCACGTAGAGATTTTTGACTTGAGCCACAGGCGGGGAATCCGCCAGACTTGAGTCGATACCGGAAAAGCCATTGCAGCGACTTTATATGACGCGCATCATCAATACCAGCCTCTCAGCACAGCTTTTCCCAAGCGATGCCGACCTGGCGACAGGAGCAGACTCATGAAAGTCACGAAAGACCAGGCCGCCGCAAACAAAGAGGCGATCCTCACGGCCGCGTCCCGGCTGTATCGGGAAAAGGGAATCGACGGCATCGGCATTGGTGAACTGTCGCGCTCCGTGGGCCTGACCCATGGCGGCTTTTACGGACAGTTTCCGGGCGGCAAGGAGCAGTTGGCTTCAGAAGCCGTCACCCGCACGTTCGAGTCCAATATCCAGGACTGGCGGGACGCCAAATCCATTCCCGAGCTCATCAAGGGTTACCTGACGCAAGGGCACCTGGATAACTGGACCGAAGGCTGCCCCATCCCGGCATTGGGCGCTGACGTTGCCCGCGCCGGCGGGACCGTCAGCAACTCCTTCACCAAAGGCGTCGAGCGTTTGATCGAAACGTTGATGGCGCTGGTCGAGGGGGAAAGTCACGAGGAGAAATACCAGGAATCGCTGCGCATCCTGTCATCGATAGCCGGGGCGATGTTGATTGCCAGGGCGTTGGACAACCCTGAGTTGTCCGGGCAGTTCCTGCAATCGGTGATCAGTGCCTGGCCTGCTGCTCCCGAGAAAGAAGAGCAGGCAGGCGTTCCGGACTGACGCCCTACTCTTCACTCAACGAGCACATGCTCCAACACCACCTCCAGCGGGTGACGCAGTTGCTTGCTGGCCAGGCGCTTGACCTGGCTGCGGCACGAATACCCCGTCGCCAGCGCTTCACCCGCCTTGTCCAGCTTGCCCGCCCATGACTGCTCGAAGATAGTCCGCGAGGTCTCCTGGTTACGCGCTTCATGGCCGTAGGTGCCCGACATGCCGCAACAGCCGGTTGCCTCGGTCACCAGCTTCAGCCCAAGCCTGGCAAACACGGTTTCCCATTGCGAGGTGCTGGCCGGGACGTTGGTCTTCTCGGTGCAGTGCGCCATCAAACGGAACGTCTGATCAGCGTGACGGGACCTTTCAGGCAACACATCAACCAGCCATTCCTGGGGCAGCAAGACTTTCGGGCAGCCGTCGAGGCCCGGCACTTTCTGATATTCCTGGCGATAGACCAGCGTCATCGCCGGGTCCAGGCCAACCAACGGCACGCCACAGTCGGCCAGGGCCTTGAGCTGATTGGCGTTGCGGATCGCCGCTTTGGCGAATGCACCGAGGAAACCCTGCACGTGCAAAGGCTTGCCGTTGGCACTGTAGGGCGCCAGAAACACGCGGTAGCCCAACTGATGCGCCAACTGGATATAGCTCGCCAACAGCGGTGTTTCAAAGTAGCGGGTGAAGGCGTCCTGCACCAACACCACGCTTCGCTCACGTTGTGCGGCAGTCAGTTCGCGCAGGGCGGGCACGCTGGCGACAGCGACTTTGCAGCGGGTCAACGTGTTCTGCAGGTCGAAGCGGTGGATCAGCGGACTGTCGAGCATGCCGACGTGTCGCTCCAGCAAACGACTCACCCATTTCGAACCCATCACCGCGTTGTACAGGCCCGGCGCGTAGGCCATGTAGGGAATGGTGAACTCCAGCGAGCCGATCAGATAATCGCGCATCGGGCGTTGATAGCGACCGTGATACAGCTCGAGAAAACGCGAGCGGAATTCCGGGACATTGACCTTGACCGGGCATTGTCCCGCGCAGGATTTGCAGGCCAGGCAGCCGGCCATGGCGTCGTACACCTCATGGGAGAAATCCGCCTCGCCGCGCGAGCGCGCCAGGTTGTTGCGCAGTCGCGTCGGCAACCCGCTCAACCACGTCAACTTGCCCCGGGCCGCTTGCAACACATCAATATTGGCCGCGCCTTGCAGACGCAACCACTCGCGAATCAATGACGCCCTGCCCTTCGGCGAATGCTGGCGTTCCCGCGTGGCTTTCCACGACGGGCACATCGCATCGTTGGGGTCATAGTTGTAGCAAGCGCCGTTGCCGTTGCAGTGCACGGCGCTGCCGAAGCTCTGCCACACGCGCTCATCGATTTGCCGATCCA
The DNA here is from genome assembly GCF_017351735.1 of Pseudomonas sp. FW300-N2A2. Taxonomy (NCBI): domain Bacteria; kingdom Pseudomonadati; phylum Pseudomonadota; class Gammaproteobacteria; order Pseudomonadales; family Pseudomonadaceae; genus Pseudomonas; species Pseudomonas sp. FW300-N2A2. The sequence goes on from NZ_JACNDU010000001.1 coordinate 602,766, forward strand.
GATCACCGCGCAGCGTCACCTCGTTAACCTTGAGCAAGCCTTGGGCCGCATCCGGCGGGGTGCAGATCTTGCCGGGATTGAGCTGATTGTGCGGGTCGAACGCGCCCTTGAGCGATTGCAGCGCCGGGTACAGTTCGCCAAAAAAATCGGGGACATATTCCGAGCGCAAACCCTTGCCGTGCTCGCCCCACAACAGGCCCCCATAACGCCGGGTCAGCTCGGCCACGGCATCGGAAATCGGCTTGACCAGTGCGGCCTGCTTCGGGTCTTTCATGTCCAGCGCCGGACGCACATGCAACACGCCGGCATCGACGTGACCGAACATGCCGTAGGCCAGGCCATGGCTGTCGAGCAATGCGCGGAACTCGGTGATGTAGTCGGCCAGTTTCTCAGGCGGTACGGCGGTGTCTTCAACAAACGGCTGCGGGCGGACTTCGCCTTCGACATTGCCCAATAACCCGACGGAGCGCTTACGCATGGTGTAGACACGGGTCACCGCTTCAGCACCTTCGGCCAGCGTGTGGCCCAGCCGTTCGATCGTCGTATCGGCCTGCAAATGCGTCACGAACGACGCCACGCGAGCGTTTACCTCCGTCAGGTCTTCGCCGCTGAACTCAACCAGGTTGATACCCAGCGTCGGGCGCTCGGCATCCGTCGGGAAATACTCGGCGACGCTGTGCCAGACGATGTCTTTCATCGCCAGCAGCAACACTTTGGAGTCCACGGTTTCGATGGACAGCGGCTTGTGCGCCAGCAACGCGTTGGCATCGCGCAGCGCATCCATGAAGCTGCTGTAGCGCACGTTCACCAGCACCGAATACTTGGGAATCGGCAGCACGTTGAGCTTGGCTTCGACGAGGTAACTCAACGAACCTTCCGCACCGCACAGCACGCTATTGAGGTTGAAACGCCCCTGCTCGTCGCGCAGGTGCGCCAGGTCGTAACCGGTCAGGCAGCGATTGAGTTTGGGGAACACCGCCTCGATCAGCTCGGCCTGGGTTTCCTGGATCTGCCGTGCGGTGCGGTACACCTCGCCGATACGGCCGGGTTGCGCACATGCAGCTTCCAGCTGTGCGTCGGACAGCGGCTGGCTGTGCAGGCGCTCACCGCCGAGCAGTACGCTGTCCAGTTCCAGCACATGATCGCGGGTCTTGCCATAGGTGCAACTGCCCTGGCCGCTGGCGTCCGTGTTGATCATGCCGCCAACGGTGGCCCGGTTGGACGTCGACAGCTCCGGGGCGAAAAACAATCCATGAGGTTTTAGCGCGGCATTGAGCTGGTCTTTGACCACGCCCGCCTGCACCCGCACCCAACGTTCGGCGACGTTGATTTCGAGGATGGTGTTCATGTGTCGCGACAGGTCAACCACGATGCCATCGGTCAACGACTGGCCGTTGGTGCCGGTGCCGCCGCCACGCGGGGTCAGCTTGATCTGGCGAAAGCGCGGTTCGGCCATCAATGTTGCGATGCGCACGATGTCGTCTGCATCCAGTGGGAACACCGCCGCTTGCGGCAGACGCTGGTAAATCGAGTTGTCGGTCGCCAGCACGGTGCGGGTGGCGTAGTCGGCACTGAGCTGACCGCGGAAACCGGCGGCACGCAAGGCCTGGAGGAATTCCGGGTACTGTGCGGCGGGTGCAGCGGTAGGCAACTGGGCGATCATCGCTGGAAAATCTCTTGTAGGTCTAATCACGGAAATCAAAATACTTGTCGCCTGAGCATTAATAGGTCAGCCTCAGGTCGTCGGCCAAGCCAATGATCCTGTAGGTTTTGGTGCCGGACAAACGGATAATCCTGCCGCTATCGATGACTTTTACGAATGAATTACCGCCATCTCACCCCGTCCATGTCCTTGCTGTTGGCGTTTGAAGCCGCCGCCCGGCATGAAAGCTATACCCGCGCCGCGCTGGAGCTGTCACTGACCCAAAGCGCCGTCAGCAGGCAAGTCCAGGCGCTGGAGCAGCAACTGGGCCTGACGCTGTTTCGTCGCGAAGGTCGGCAGGTGCAATTGACCGACGTCGGTCGTCTTTACCAGCGGGAAATGAGCGACGCGCTCGGGCGCATCCGCAGCGCCACATTGCAGGCGCTGGCTTATCAGTCAGGCAGCGGCACCTTGCGCCTGGCCACATTGCCCACGTTCGGTTCGAAGTGGTTGTTGCCGCGCCTTCATGACTTCTACAAAACCCATCCCGGCATGCTGGTGCACATCAACTCCCGGATCGAAGCCATCGACTTCGAAACCAGTGGCATCGATGCCGCGATCGTCGTCGGCACGGCCGACTCGCCGGGCCTGATCAGCCATCGGTTGCATACGGAAGAGTTGATGGTGATCATTTCTCCAGAAGCGACCGAGGCCCATGACGCCTGGCCCCCGGAACGCATCGGCGGACAGACGCTGCTCAACGTCGCGAACAACGCCAACGTCTGGGGCGAGTGGTTCAGCCACCACGGCCTGCCCCATCGAATGATGCGGCTGGGGCCGAGTTTCGAACTCACTTCACACTTGATCCAGGCCGTGAGAGCGGGCATCGGTATCGGTCTGGTGCCGCGCATCCTGGTGACCGACGAACTGGCCAACGCCGAGTTGATCAGCCTGGACCAACCCTTCGCCAGCCAGCGCAGTTACTACCTGACCTATCCACCGCGCAACGAAAGGCTGCCGTCGCTGATCGCGTTCCGTACCTGGTTGCTGGCGCAGATATGACGGCGTCCGTGGATACACCGCGTCGTCTGCATCGCCAGCAAGCCGGCTCCTACAGTGCAGCGGCGCACACAAGACCCAGCCTCACCCTGTAGGAGCCGGCTTGCTGGCGATCCGGGCAACCCGGTGTGCCAGACAAACCGCCATCGCTGGCAAGCCAGCTCCTACAAGGTGTGCGTCGCTCACCCGATCAATGAACACCCCAATCCTGTAGGAGCCGGCTTGCCGGCGATCCGGGCAACCCGGTGTGCCAGACAAACCGCCATCGCTGGCAAGCCAGCTCCTACAAGGTGTGCGTCGTTCACCCGATCAATGAACACCCCAATCCTGTAGGAGCCGGCTTGCTGGCGATCCAGACAACGCGGGGCATCAGGAAAACCTACCGTTCAAGAAACGAGTACCCGAAACTCACCACCTTGGCGTCTTCCCCATAGCCGCCCAGGAACGAAACACCCACCGGCAAATTGCCCTTTATGGTGCCCGCAGGAACCGTGATCTCGGGGAACCCGGTCGCGGAGGCAATGTACGAAGACGCATAGGTATCACCGGCCTTGCAGACGTAACTGTCATCCGTCACGCCATGAACCACCGACGCCGGGCAATTGATGGTCGCGAAAAACAGGCTGTCCACTTTGTTCTTCTGCATGATGCCCATCAGTTGCGCACGCAATTGCGGAATCTTTCTGGAGAGGATCGAGATGTACAACGGCGAATCGGTGCTATTGGTTTTCGATAGCGCTTCCAGCCCGGCCAGGCGCGCCGGGTTCATTCCGTGCGGACCATTTTCGGCCTGATTTTTCCTGGCAAGCCCCAGAAACCCTTCCAGCGTCCGCGGTTGGTTGGCACCGAGGGTTGCCAGGTAGCGTTCGAATTGCGGCTTGAATTCGCTCTCTCCCACCGGCCCCAGCACATCGCTCCAAAGCGTTTCAAAGCCCTTTGGCAGGTCAATGGCAACGACATGAGCCCCCCGCTTGGCAAGCGTTTCCTGAGCGGCCGTGAAAACCGCATCCACCTCAGGGTTTGCGCCTTTGAAGTTTGTGATGACCCCGATGCTCTTGCCTTTAAGTGAGGTACGGTCCAGCGCTTGCTCAAACTGTATGCGGTCTGAAGCCACGTCCAGAGTCGCGGAATCGCTGTTGTCCTGGCCCTTGATCGCATCCAGCACGATTGCCTGATCCACCACACTGCGGGTGATCACTCCACCGGTATCGAACGCGAGCGACAGCGGAATGATGCCGCTGCGACTGATCAGCCCGAGCGAAGGTCGAAAGCCCACGGTACCGGTGACGCTGGCCGGCGCCCGGATCGACCCGCTGGTATCCGACCCCAACGCAAAAGGCGCAAATTTCGCCGCCACCGCCGCAGCCGAGCCGCTGCTGGAGCCAGACGCATCGCGCTTGGTGTTGCTGGGATTCAGCGTCTGCCCGCCAAACGAGCTGTAGCCAAACCAGCCAAAGGATGCAGCCAGTTCGGACATGTTCGCTTTGCCGAGAAGAATCGCTTGCCCGTCGATCAGCTTCTTGACGGTAAAGGCATCCTGGTTCGGCAGAGAGGATCGCAACACATAAGAACCACCAGAGGTGACCATGCCACGGGTATCAAAGTTGTCCTTCGCGACAAAGGGAATCCCGGCCAGAGGCGCATATTCAGCAGCAGGATTTTTGGCTCGTTGGGCATCCCATTTCCGCGCCTGCTCGATCGCTGCTCCATTGATCGTCACCAGCGCGTTGATGTTTTGGCCCTGGTGATTGTTGGCGCGAATGTTATCCAGGTAATGCCTGACCAGTTGCTCGGAAGTGATAGTCCCGTTGTTCAACGCCTGCCGCATATCGGCGAGCGTCATGTGGTCGATGGCAACATCGGCTTGAGCACTTGCCGTAAACATCACGAATGACCATGCCACGAACTTTTTAATCGACTGCATTAATGATTCTCCAGGCGAACGCGTTCCCTGTAGGAGCCGGCTTGCTGGCGAAAGCGGTGGGTCAGTCGACAGATTATTTGACTGAACGGACGCAATCGTCGGAACGCCGCCCGCAGCAAGCCGGCTCCTACAGTTAATGTGTGTGATGCATGAATTAGAGCAACTTGCTGTGCTGCAGGAATTCCTTGGACACGCTCTCGATCGACTCACGGCCTACGTCGACCCGGGAGTTGAGGCCGGCAATGGTTTCGTCGTCCAGTTTGGAAGAGAGCGCATTGAGCAATTCGCCGATCTTCGGATTCTCTTTGAAGACTTCGGTACGAATCACCGGCGTCAGCGCATAGCTGGGGAAAAAGCCTTTATCGTCCTTCAGCACAACAAAGCCGAAGGCAGGAATACGCCCGTCAGTCGACAGCACCAACGCCACATTCACCTGGCCATCCCGAAGTGCCTGATAGGTCAGCCCACCGTCCATGCGCACGACGTTCTTGCGTTCGAACTCAAAGTCGTAGGTCTTTTGAAGAGGCTGCAAGCCATCGGGGCGCGAAAAGAACTCAGCGTTGGAAGCGAATTTATAGACTTTGCCTGCTCCGATATTTTTCGCCAGATCGCTGATTGAGACGATGCCATCCTTATCGGCCTCGTCCTTACGCATGGCAAATGCGTAAGTGTTGTTGGCTTTTGAAGGGTTCAACCACGTGATGCCCTTCTCTGCGTCAAGGGTGCTGATCTTCTTATACGTTTCCTCGGCACTCAGCTTGTCCATGACTTTGTTGTAAGTGATCAGCGAAGTGCCGGTGTATTCCCAATACACGTCGACCTGACCGTTCTCTTGCGCCGCGCGTAATACCGACGAACCCAAATCCGGGCGCTTATCGACGTTGTAGCCATTGGCGCGCAACAATTGCGTGGTCATTTCCGCCACCAGCTGCTGTTCGGTGAACTTCTTGCCGCCGACCACTATCGTGCTGTTGGCAGAAGCACTGCCCACGACACCTGAAACAAGACTCAGCGTACAGATCAGACTGACTAGCATTCGATGAATCATGGTGCACCTCGTATTATTGGTTTTTATCGATGGTTTTCTAATTCATTCGCGCCCGGCCAACCTCAAGCCCCGCGACACGGCAACGTTCTGGATCAAACCGCACGACAGGTCGACCGCAATCGCCAACAGCGCGGTTGACGCGGCACCGGCCAACATCATGCCGAAGTCGTTCAGGTCGATGCCGGTAAAGATCAACTCGCCCAGCCCTCCTCCGCCGACCAGAAAGGCCAGCGGCGCGGTACCGACGTTGATGGCGAGCGCCGTGCGGATACCGGCGAAAATCACGTTCATCGCATTCGGGATTTCAACTTTCCACAGGGTTTGCGCAGGCGTCATGCCCATGGCCTCGGCCGCCTCCACCAAGTGCTGCGGCACCGCGCGCAACCCTTCATAGGTGTTGACCGCCACCGGCAACAACGTCGCGACAAACAAGCCGATGATGGCCGCGCCACTGCCTACGCCGATGAAGCTCATGGCCAACGCCAGCAGTGCGAGCTTGGGAATCGCCTGCCCCACATTGAGGAACTGCATGCTGGCCATGGCGTAGCGCTGGTTCGCGGGACGGCTCATCCAGACGCCGAGTGGCAGCGCTACGGCCAGCGCCAGGGCGCCACTGATGGCCACGATCTGCAGATGCTGAACCGTGAGGTAGCTGATATCGCCCCAGTAAAACTGAAGCCCTTGCCAAAATCTGATCATCAAGTCAGACATCGTCAGTGCACCGCCGGAGTAATGTTGTCGACAAGCCTTGCCAGGATGTCGGTCTGATGGACGTAGCCGATAAAGCGCCCGTCGCTGTCGTTGCACAGCGCCCAGTCCTGGCCGCGTCCCAGTAGCTGCGAAAGCACCTGGCGCAGGTCATCTCCGGGTTTCACCACCAGTTGCGAACGTGTGGAGATGGCGCTGTTGCCGCCCACGATCTGCATCTGTTCCCTCGGCGGGATCTTGCTGGCGACATCCGCCGCCCGCAGCAGTCGCAGGCGTTTCATGATCCGGTCGCCGCCCATGAAATTCGCCACGAACTCGCTGTTGGGCCGGGCCAACAGGTCATCCGAGCTGCCAAACTGCTCGATCTTGCCGTTGTGGAACAGCGCGACACAGTCCGCCATCTTCACGGCTTCGTCGATGTCGTGACTGACAAAGAGCACGGTCTTCCCGACCTGGCGCTGGATGCGCATGAACTCGTCCTGGATCACGTCCCGGTTGATCGGGTCGATCGCACCAAACGGTTCGTCCATCAACATCACCGGCGGGTCCGCGGCCAAGGCGCGGGCAACCCCGACGCGCTGCTGTTGGCCACCCGAGAGTTCACACGGGTAGCGCTTGAGGAATTTCGACGGATCCAGCGCGACCACTTCCAGTAATTCCGCCGCTCGCTTGCGGCTTTTGGTCTTGTCCCATCCCAGCAGATTGGGGACGACGCAAATGTTTTCCTCGACGGTCATGTTCGGGAACAAACCGACTTGCTGGATCACGTAGCCGATGGATCGCTTGAGCGTGACGCTGTCCAGTTCGGCCGTATCGCGACCACCGATTCTGATGGTGCCCGACGTGGGCGTGATCAGGCGGTTGATCATTTTCAGCGTCGTGGTTTTGCCACAGCCCGACGGCCCGAGCAGTACGCAGATCTGTCCCTCTTCAACGTTGAACGAGACATCTTCTACGGCGGTGATTGAGCCAAATTTTTTGTTCAGGTTTTCGATCTGGATCACGTCGTCGCTTCCTTCATTCGGCCAGTGGCCACTTTGTTCTTGTTCAGGCCTTTCGGCGTCAGGAGGCGCTGCAAGGCGTACAGGGCATAGTCAGCCGCAATGGCAATGACGCTGATGACGATGGCGCCAGCCAGCAGCTGCCGGGTATCCGATTGGGCGATGCCGCGAATGATCAGGCTGCCCAGACCACCGGCGCCGATGTAGGCGGCGATGGCGGCGATCCCGATGTTGATGACCGTAGCCATCCTGACGCCGGCCATGATCAGAGGGACCGCAATCGGCAGCTCGACCTTGCGCAGCCGTTGCCAGGTGGACATGCCCATCCCGATTGCCGCTTCGCGCAAGGCAGGATCGATATTGGAGATCGCGGTGGTGGTGTTGCGGATGATGGGCAACTGCGAATACAGAAACAGCGCAATGACCGCCGGTACAACGCCGATCCCATAGCCAATCAGGGACAAGACCGGAATCATCAGCCCGAACAGCGCGGCAGAAGGAATGGTCATCAGCACAGCGGCGAAGGCCAGGACCCACCGGCGGGTTCTGGGGTGCTGGGATATCGCGATCCCGACAGGCACGCCGGTCAGAATCGCCAGCCCCACCGCTACCGCCACGATGAGCAGGTGCTGTCCGAGGAGCAGGCTGATCAGCCCGCCGTTTTCCAGAATGAAACTCAAGGTTTCCATGGTTGATAGGCCTTCTTTACGTCATTGTTGTTTTTGCCGGCTGAGCATCTGGAAGTGGACGCCGGATTTGTAAGGAACCTTACCGCGCTCACGAACGGAGCCTGCGCTTTGAGTTCGACGATTTCTATCAAAAAACCGACGTCACGAGACCCGACCGCGTGCGGTGCGATGTGAAGGATCGAGTCATGAAGAAAGCATACAGGATCGCCAAATCACCCAGGCCCGCCAGTGCGCACCTGCTGTCGGGCCAAGTCATTAGCTAGCTATTGGGTTTTGCGGGGAGGATTGCTCGGTGGGGGTTGGCGAGGGATTGACGCCAATTTACCAAGGGCTGAAATCAGGAATGGGCATCATCAAATTTCCGCCGCTCTTCACCCGGCGTGCATCCCCACACGCGACGGTAGGCGGCCCCCAGATGCGAGGCAGAAACGAAGCCGCAGCTGTAGGCAATGGACGCAATGGGCTGGGTGCTTTCACGCAGCAACCGGCGTGCTTCGTTGAGCCTGAGCTCCAGATAGAATTTTTTCGGGGTCATCCCGAAGTGCTGGTGCCACAAGCGCTCCAGCTGACGATGGGACAGATTGCACCGGTCGGCGATCTCTTCGATGCCGACAATGTTTTCCAGGTTGTCTTCCATGGCGGCAATGGCCGCCGTGAGCCGTCGATCGTGAATCCCGAACCGCCACTGGATCGACATCCGCTGATGTTCTTCCGGCGCCCGTATCCGTGCGTGCAGAAATTGCTCGGCGATGCTCGCGGCCAGCGGGTTACCGAAATCCAGCGCGATCTGCGCCAGCATCAGGTCGATGGCCGCCGTCCCTCCGGCGCAGGTCCAGCGATTTCCATGGTTGACGTACAGTTCTTTGGTGACTTCGATGGTGGGAAACTCTTCGGCAAATTGACCGATGGACTCCCAGTGCAACGTGCACCGCTTCCCTTCCAACAGCCCGGCACGGGCAAGAATGAACGTACCGGTACTCAGTGCGCCAACAGTGACGCCACGGGACGCAGCGCGCTGTAGAAAGCGCAGCATTTTCGGCGGTTTCTGATGTTCGATGTCCAGGCTCGCCAGGACAAAAACGCGATCGACCTCGGGCGCTTGATCAATCGGCACGGTCTGGATTTCGATACCACTGCTGGAACTGACCGGCCCGCCGGACTCCGTGAGCAGGGTCCACTCATACAGCGTTTTCCCGGAAAGCCGGTTCGCCGCCCGCAGCGGCTCGCTGGCGCCAGCCAATGCCATCATGGAAAACTGAGGGAGTATGAGCAGGCCGATTCGCTTGGTTGTGTAACCGTTCACTGGCGTCGCTGCTTCAATGGGGCTTGTCATCGCCAGATCCTTGTCATGAGTGGGTCCAGCCGTTCAGACATCACGGCTCAGGCCAGCCCGAGGGAGTGGCTTTGGACACGCTATGTTAGGGCCTTGGCACGCATTCAGCCAGATCGATTCCTCGCAACGACGAACGCTGCGAGACCTCATTGCAAGGTCCCGCAGGAGAGTGGCGAGCAGATCAGCTGCGCGCGCGGATCGCTTCGTCGATGCTCTGGATCATCGATTTGAAAACAGGGCTGTCGACCTGATTCTGCTGGCCATGCTGCATGTGCGGGATGATCAGCGCACCCGCACCTGCATCACCCGGGTAGTGCCGGTGCAGACGCTCGGATTCCGACGGCATGTGCAGGGTGTTCTCGGCGCCGTGGATGATCAGCGCTGGCGGGAAGCCTTTTGCCCCCTCGATGGACTGCTCCGGGTCATACGCCACATAGGACTTGTAGGATTTTGCCGTCACATGCGTGCAGCCAGGCCAACGGTCGGCGCCGCCCGCTTCGGTGTAGCCGCCCAGTTGCTGATCAACGTAGGCCTGGGTTTCAGGATCGAGCGGGTAATAACCCAGACGAGTCGATTCGGTCCCGGTATCAAACGGCGGGATCGGCGCGTCATCCGCCAATTGCTGGATCGCAGCGTCGGCGGCGGCTTTGTCGGTGCGCAAGGCTTGCAACTTGCTGATGTTGGTGTAGCTCATCGGCACCCAAAACCGGATCTGCTCGCCACCCGCTGCGGCGAGTTCAGCCACCGCGCCGAGGCTCGCAGTCGAGCCCATCGCCCAGGACGCCACGACTGGCATCTCGCCAAAATTGTCTCGTGCCCAGGCTACGGCGCCGAGGACTTCATCCTTCTGGTCTTCCAGGCTGACATCGGTGATCTCGATGCCTGCGGCCTTAATCGTGTTGCGGATGTACTTGTTGGAAAAGAAACCCGCCACGTCATACGTCATGACTCGATAGCCCCGGGCCGCCAGGGCACGGCCGAACAGCTGACCGTACATGGTGACGCCGCCGGTGAAGCCGGAGTTGAAGATGACGGGTGGAAGTGCCGCGTCGATTTGTTCTGGCTGAAAGACCGTGCCTTTGAGGCTCAGGGTTTCATCGCCGTACTGAACGGCAAAGTTGATTTCTTGGGTAATGATGTTCGTCATCGCTGGGTATCTCGAAGTGTGAGTGTGGGCGTAGATCAACTAACCAACTGGCCAGAAGCTCCTCGAAGAAGTTGGCCAACGGGAATTCGGGTTTCTGTAGAAACAAGCTGCGCAACGGCATCGACGAAATCGAAAGCGCTGGGCAAATCAAACAGCTCGGAATACGCCACACCGTTGTTGTCGGTTCCCACATGAGGGGCGTCGGTGGCTTCCAGGAGAATCTTGTCGGCGCCGAGGGCGCTGATTATTTGCGTGACGAAACGTGCGGTTTCCACGGGAGAGACCGAGGTGCGATAGCCCGGCCCCTTGAACCACACGTTGCCTCGCCTTCCCGCCTCGGCAAGTAGCGCAAGGTAGGCCGGCTCCGTGGCGCCGCGCTCGCTGTGGCAGCTGCCCAGATGATCGATGATGACGCGCACATCGTCAGGGATCTGGCGCAATACGCGCAGATTGGTCTCGGCCTCTTTCGCATAAATGTGCAGGTGCTGGTGCGGTAACAGACGCGCATAAAACGCCGACCATTGCTCATCACTGAAGCGCGTATCGGAAACCGTTTCAGGCCTGGCATCGTGCAGAACGATTCGCGCGCCGATAACCTGCGGGTGCGAAAGGCGTTCTTTGGTGGCGTAAGCGGGTTCGGCCTTGATCGTCCCGACCAACCTGACGTCCTCATAGCGCGAAGGATTCGCAGCCTGGAGACTCTTCAGTTCATCAAACGAAGCAAACACGTTTTCTGAATCAGGCAGGATACTTAGATGGACATTGTTAATGACTGTCGGAACCACTCCGGCATCAATCAGCTTGTCCAGATAAGTCGTCAGCGGATGCGGTTCAGGCAAGGTGTAAGGCAGCGAGCCAGCCACCCGGCGAAGATCATCCGACGTGTAAAAGTGAACGTGACTATCAATTCTTTTGTTCGACGGCAGCATGATTATTGTTTCCTGCTTTTGTGCGAAAACAATAATCGTCGTCAGCGCTTCGTCGCTCCCGTCAACCCGACGTGTAGTATCAAAATTTCGCCATGTGCGATTTGACGGGTATGGAGAACTATGGAAACAGCGCCTGGACCGGGATGGCCGGATTTGCTCTCGGCGCTACTGATTGCGCTTGAAGGCAGCGGCGCTGCTGCATTGCGGGCGGAAATTGAACAACATGAAAAAAAGCTTCGACCAACTGATGGACTTACTGTCGGTTTGGGGGATGGCGAAAATTTGTTGTCCTGAGCTTGCTGCCAAATCGAAAGATCAGCAGGCCCTCTCCCTCGAACTTCAGTACCGACTTGCGGTAGAGCGCACCCAACGAACCGTTTTTTGCTTCGCGCACTTCACTCCAACAGCGAGACCAGGCGCGGTTCTAAAGCAGTCTCGAATACCTCCAGCAACGCCAGCGTCACCGGCAACTTGAAGCGCCTGCGTCCCGCACTGCCCGGATTGAGATAAAGCACTTCACCGCGCCATTCGATGCACGGCTTGTGCGAATGGCCGGTGATCACCAGTTTGACCGTCGCATCGAGCACGGCCGGGACATCGGCGAGGTCGTGCACCAGCAACGCCTCCCACCCGTTGAGGTCGAAACGCAGGCAATCTGCAAGATCCTTTGCCCAGGGAGCGTCAAGATCATTGTTCCCGCGCACGACATTCAATGGAGCGATTGCCCCCAGCTGCTCAAGGATTTCGGAGCTGCCGATGTCGCCCGCATGAATGATCCGCTCACACCCCTCCAAAGCCGCAAGGGCCTCAGGGCGGAGCAGTCCATGGGTATCGGAAATCACGCCAACCTTCATACAAAGCTCCCGACCAGGCTCAAGCAGTGGAGCATCGCAGACTAAACCAACGGCTGATGACTGGTCACACAATGAATACCGCCACCGCCGGCCGAGATCGCGTCGATGTTGAGCTGCACCACCTCTCTATCCAGATAGAGCCCGGACAACAGATCAAAGGCTTTGGCATCTGCCACCTTGTCACCAAACTCCGGCGCAATCACCGCGTCGTTGATTACGAAGTAGTTGATATAGCCCGCTGCAAAGTCCGGGTTGCTGCGGTTGAACCTGCTCTTTCGTGGATTGAGCGGCGGCGACACCGTATGCACCTGCAGCTTGCGGCCATCGGCATCCGTGGCATTTTTCAGAATATCCAGATGAGCCCGCGTGACCTTGTAATCGTATGACTCGGGGTCGTTGTCGAGGTTGGCGATCACCACGCCAGGCTTGACGAAACGGGCGTAGAAATCGACATGGGCATCGGTGATGTCCTTGCCCTTGATGCCCGGCAGCCAAATGATTTTGCGCAGGCCCAAGCGGGCTTTCAGTTCTTCCTCGACCTCGGCCTTGCTCCAGTCCGGGTTGCGATTTTTATTGATCCAGCTGCTCTCGGTCATGATCCCGGTGCCGTGACCATCCACTTCGATGCCGCCGCCCTCGCCTACCAGTTCGCTGCGCAGGTAACGCGCATCCGTGGCGTCGGCCACCTGTGCCGCCAGTTGCGCATCTTCGCTGTGCTGCTGTTTGTTGCCCCAGCCATTGAAGTTGAAATCCACGGCGCCAAGTACGCCCTTGTCATCAATGACGAAGTTGGCGCCGATGTCGCGCATCCAGATGTCGTCGAGTTCGGTGACGACGTAGGTGATGTTGCTCTTGCCGCAATGCTCCTCGGCCAGGCTTCGCTCGTGCTCGCGACAAAAAACGGTGACCGGCTCATGGCGGGCGATGGTGCGCGCAATCAGGCCAATGGCCGCTTGCACGTCGGCGGTGAAATCCTCCCAGATCGCCTCTTGCGCACCAAAAGCAATGAAGGCTTGCTCGTGGCGATCGCCCTCATCCGGCATGCGCCAACCGACTTGGGTGGCTGCGTGCGCGGACAAAGGCGTCAGGCCGAAACCGATGGAGGCAACCGCCCCCATCCCCGCCACGACCGAAACCTGCTTGATGAACTCGCGACGCGTCGACATGTATTGATCCTTGGAAAGTGAACTCATTTTGCGGTGGCCGTCTTGAACTTGGTCCAGGTGCGCATCCGCGCGCGCATATCGGATTGTGGGATGTCCTTGCCCGGAATCAGCCGCGCATAAGTGGCTTCATCAAGATAGATGTCCGGGTTGTTGCGCATTGTCGCACCGACGCTCGGCCGCGCCTTGGCATTGGAGGTCGGGTAGCCAGTGAAGTTACTGATGTCGGCCATGTTCTGCGGGCGCATGACGAAGTTGATGAACGCATACGCGTACTCCGGATGTTTCGCATCGACCGGAATCGCCATGGTGTCCATCCACACGGTGGTGCCTTCACGGGGGATGCGGTACTCGAATCGGGTGCTTTTGCCGGCGCTGTCTGACGTCCGCTGCGCCTGGGTCATGTCGCCGCTGTAACCGAGCGACACGCACAGGTTGCCGTTCACCAGATCGGTCACCGGCTGCGACTGGAACTTGCGAATGTGTGGCCGCAGTTTCATCAGCAATTCACTCGCCGCCGCGAGGTCTTCGGGCTTGGCGCTGCGCGGTTCCCGACCGAGGTAATTGAGCACCACGGCGAGCACTTCGTCCGGTGAGTCGATCATCGAAATACCGCAGTCGGCAAATTTGCCGGCCAGCTCCGGCTTGAACAACATATCGAGGCTGTTGACCGGAGCATCGGGCAAGCGCTGTTTGATCTGCTCATCATTGTAGGTCAGGCCGATGGTGCCCCACGTGTAAGGCACGGTGGCCTGACTCGAGGTTTCATACTGCCTGCGCAGTTTCTGCAAACCGGGCTCGATGTCGTTCAGCGCGGTGAGTTTGCTGCGGTCCAGCGGCAGCAGGCTGCCGGCGCGCATCAAGCGTTCGGCCACCGTGTCGCCGGGGAAGATCAGGTCATAACCGCTGCCACCGGCGAGCATCTTGGCTTCCAGCGTTTCGCTGCCATCCATGACGTCATAGATCACTTTGATCCCGGTTTCGGCGGTGAATTTCGCCAGCGTATCCTCGGCGAAATAATCGGCCCAGTTGTACAGCCTGAGGGTTTTCTCTTCGGCGTGCAGCGACGACGAGGCCAGTGCCAACCCCAAGGTACCGAGCAACAACGTGTGCGCAATGCCCATATCAAACTCCTTGAGTGTTCCAGCGTGCATGAAGGTGACGACCGTCCTGACTCAACAACGCCCCGTACATCTCAGGGCGACGGTCGCGGTAGATGCCCCAGCTCAGGCGCTCTTCGCGCATGGCGCTCAAGTCCAGGCTGTGCACCAGCACGCCGGTGCTGTCACGGTCGGCCTCGGCGAGCAATTTGCCCTTGTGATTGCAGATGAACGACGAGCCATAGAAGCCCATTTGCAAGGTCGGATCGGTGGTCGCCGCTTCTCGGCCGACGCGATTGGCGGCCACCACCGGCAGGATGTTCGCGGCCGCATGGCCACGCATGGTCATCTGCCAGTGGTCACGGGAATCCAGCTCGGCGCAGCCAGGTTCAGAACCGATGGCGGTGGGAAACAGCAAGACTTCAGCGCCCATCAACGCCAGGCAACGAGCGGTCTCGGGGAACCACTGATCCCAGCAGATCCCCACGCCGAGGCGCCCGAACGCGGTGTCCCAAACCCGGAAACCGGTATCGCCGGGGCTGAAGTATTCCTTCTCCTGATAACCGATGGCGTTGGGGATGTGGGTCTTGCGATACACGCCCAGCAAGCGCCCGTCGGCATCGGCCACGCTCAGAGAATTGAAATAGGCATTGCCGGCCTTCTCGAACCAGCTCAGCGGCAGCACCACGCCCAACTCCTTGGCCAAGGCGGCAAAGCGTTTGAGTACACGGCTGTATTGATATTCTTCGGCCAGTGCCAAGTGTTTGTGGCTTTGCTCGATGCAGAAATACGGCGTGGCAAACAGCTCCTGCAACAGGATGACTTGAGCGCCCTTCGACGCGGCCTCGCGAACCAACTGCTCGGCAAGGTTGAGGTTGTGCGGCAAATCCCAGGTGCAGGGCATTTGGGTGGTGGCAATCGTCAATAGGGTCATGGCATCAACCCTTCACTGGCCAGGCAGGCTGTTGCTGGGTGATGCAATGCACCCCGCCGCCGCCATGGGCCAGATGGTTGATCCGCACCGGCACCACTTCTCGACCAGGGAACGCCTGGGCCAACACTTCGGCCGCTGCGTGGTCGGCGTCGATGCCGTAGGCCGGCATGATGATCGCGTCGTTGGCGATGTAGAAATTGGTGTACGAGGCGCAGAACACTTCAGCCTCAGTGTCCACCGCATCGGTGGCTTCATAGAGCTCGATCAGCTCGAACTTCCGGCCTTGGGCATCGGTGGCCAGTTCCAGCGCACGGCGATTCTCGCGAGCCACTTCGGCATACACCGACTGCTTGTCGTGAGTCGCGTCCACCAGCAACACGCCGGGGCGTGCGAATGCGCAGACACCATCGACATGGCCGTCAGTCATGTCGCCGGTCACGTAGTCCGGATCGCCCGGCAGCCAGATGGTTTTCTTCACACCCAGCAGACGCGTGAAAATCTCCTCCATCTCAGCCTTGGTCATCCCGGGGTTGCGATTGGGATTGAGCAACACCGACTCGGTGGTGATCAGCGTGCCCTCGCCGTCGACATGGATCGCCCCGCCTTCGTTACTCAGCGGAGTGCCGAAGCACGGCAAGCCCAGGTGATTGAGTGCACGGCGCGCCAGGCCTTCATCCAGATCGTGCGCCGACTTGCCGCCCCACGCATTGAAACGCCAGCTCACACCGGCCAGCCCTTGTTGCGGGTGGCAAACGAAGCTTGGGCCGGAGTCGCGGCACCAACTGTCGTTTACCGCCAATTCGATCAGTTCGATGTTTGGCCCACAAAGCGCCTTGGCACTCGCGACAGCCGACGGATCAACGACCATTTTCACCGGTTCGAAACGAGCGATGGCGTTGGCTACCCCGGCGAAATCCTTTTGCACTTGTGCGAGGGTGACGCGCCAACCCGACTCCCAGAGTGCCTGATTGTGTGGCCAGACCATCCAGGTCGCTGCGTGCTTTACCCATTCTGCCGGCATCAACCAGCCGCTGTTCTGAAGTTCGTTCTGCTGCATGACAATCGCCCTTGAGTTAAGTCATTGTGTTCAATGAAAATGACCTTTTCGGTCCTGGCATGCATGCTACGGCTGTAAAAACGGGCTAACAAACGATGGATTTTGCAGAAAAGTGATTAGAGGAACTTATCAATATGCTCAAGCACTGGCCCCCGCTCAGCACCCTTCGCGGCTTTGAGGCTGCTGCCCGCCTGGGCAGTTTTCACAAGGCCGCCGACGAGCTGCACCTGACCCAATCGGCGATCAGCCAGCAGATTCGAACGCTTGAGGCGTACCTTGAACAGCCGCTGTTTTTTCGCAGTGGACGCAGCGTCAGCCTGACCGATGCCGGCCACGATTTGCTCAGCACCACGCAAGCGTTGTTGCAGCAATTGTCGGTCGGCATTCGTCGCCTCGGGCAATACCAGAAGCCCAATCAACTGGTACTCAACACGACGCCGACGTTCGCTCGTCATTGGCTGCTGCCACGCCTGGGGGATTTTCGCCGGCAACATCCGGAAGTCGATCTGTGGATTTTCAGCACCGATGAAGTCCCGGACATGACCACCCAGACCATCGACCTCGCGGTGCGCGATGACATCAGCTCCCAGGCCGAATGCAGCTTCAAGGTGCTGCACGCTGACCGCCTCTATCCGGCCTGCCACCCCGATGTATTGGCCGTGCCCATCGAACAGCGCACCACCTTGCACGGCGAGCGGGAAATGGACTGGAGCCATTGGGACGTCGAGGCCGGCATCGATGTGGGGCAGAAGGATCAGGGGTTGAATTTTTCCGACCCCGGGTTGCTGCTGGACGCGGCGTGCGCGGGGTTAGGGATTGCGCTGGTCAGCCAGCTGCTGAGTCGACAGGCGCGTGACAACGGATTGCTGCAACCGTTGGTGGAGGAAACCATTCGTGGGCCGAACTGGGCGTTGCTGACGCACCGTGACAGTGAGAACAATCCGTTGGCGCGCAGTTTTATCGAGTGGTTGCTGAACAACCTGACGTGACGCGGTCTTTTCGACATCCTGCACAGCGCTTTCGCAGGCCTCAAGGTAAGCTCCTCGTTCCTCTTTGGAAACGTGACCCAGGGATGTACAAATGACCGTTGAAAGCTACGACCAACTCGCGATCTTCTCGGCCGTGGCGCAGGAGCGCAGTTTCACCCGCGCCGCTGCCAGGCTGGGCATGTCACAGCCCGCATTGAGCCGGGCCATGCGCCAGCTGGAGGAACGACTGGGCGTCAGGTTACTGTCTCGCACCACGCGCAGCGTATCCCCCACGGAAGCGGGCGAACACCTGCTGAAAGTGATCGCCCCAAGGTTCGAAGAGATCGACATCGAGCTGGCATTGCTCAGCGAATTCCGCGACAAGCCCGCAGGCAAACTGCGTATAACGGCCGGTGAGCATTCCGCGATTACGGTCCTGCAACCGGTACTCGCGAAGCTGCTGCCCGACAATCCCGATCTCAATATCGAAATCATCGTCGACTACGGCCTGACTGACATTGTGGCGGAAGGCTTCGACGCCGGGGTTCGGTTGGGTGAGCAGGTCGCCAAAGACATGATCGCCATGCGCATCGGTCCCGACATGCGCATGGCGGTTGTCGGCTCCCCAGCGTATTTCGCCCGGCATTCAAAGCCAGACATCCCAAGCGACCTCATGCAGCACAACTGCATTACGCTGCGCATGCCCACCTACGGCGGCCTCTTTCTCTGGGAGTTCGAGAAGGATGGGCAAGAACTGAACGTACGCGTCGAAGGCCAAATGGTGTTCAACAACATCGCCATGCGCATGGAGGCCGCCCTTCAGGGGTTGGGGCTGGCCTATATGCCCGAAGACCTGGTGCAGGAGCATATTGCGCAAGGCCGGTTGATTCGCGTGCTCGCGGATTGGTGCGAGCCGTTCTCGGGGTACCACCTCTATTACCCGAGCCGACGCCAGAGCTCGCCCGCCTTCGCACTGCTGCGCGAAGCCCTGCGCTATTTGGGTTGATTTGCCTGGGCAGCATTCAGCGCCGCGTCGGCACGTTTGGCTGCATCGGCATGACCTTGCTCCGCCAGCAGCCGGACCAATTGACGCAATTGCGAAACGCTCAGGCCGACCCGCAGGCTGGCGGCCATGTGCGAACGCAGCTGTGACTCCACACCGGGAGTGACGGCCAACGCGGCGACCGTGGCCAACTCACGACTTTGCCAGTCCAGGTTGTCGCGCTCGAAAATATCACCGAACAAATGCGCCTGCAGATACTGGTTGATGACAGGTGCAAAGTCGAACAGCGGGCCCTGAACAGGCGCACCGGCAATGCGGGTCTGATTGGCCTTGCCCACCGCCAGCAGTTCACCTCCGGTGGGAATGACACGACCGGGCTCGCGCCCCGGATCGTCCCGGATGCCGTTTTTCTTGCGCGCCTCCACAACCCTCATCAGCTCGCCAAGTGCGTTGAGGCTGCGTGGAAAACCGGTGTAAGCGTAGAGTTGCACCAATATTTCCTTCGCCTCGCTGACGGTCAGGCCCGCGTCCAGCCCCTGATTCAATGCAGCATTCAGCTCCGGCATGTTGCTGCTGGCCATGTGGGCAGCAATCAGCGGGATGGCTTGCTGCCTCGCGGACAGCACCTCGGAAGCGAGATTTTCGGTGGACGTTGATGTCGGCGTCACGGGTTCGTGGGCGCGGTATTGATCGTCGGTGACTTTCTCCAGCCAATCCACACTCTTGCCATTCACAGCACCGGTCACCGCCAGGTGGGTCATGGCACTTGACGGTGCGGCGCCGTGCCAATGCTTGACGCCCGGCGGGCAGACGATCACGTCGCCGGGGAGGATTTCCTGCACAGGCTTACCCCACTCCTGAGTCAAGCCCACACCGGAAACCACCACCAATCGCTGGCCTGCGGGATGGGTGTGCCAGGCCGAACGCGCCCCCGGCTCGAAGGTCACGTAGGCGCTGGACGCATTGATTTCATTCGTGACGGGGAACAAGGGGTCGACGCGCACTTGCCCGGTAAAGTAATCCGCCGATCCCGCTGTGGAAGATTGGGAGCCTGCGCGACTGATCTGCTGAACGGACCGGGACTCACCGGCATTTTCAGCACCCGCAGCGCTGGCGAAGGGCGCTGCGACGCAAACCGCGATCCCCAAAAGAGTGTTTTTCATAATGCCCCCCAAGTCAGAGCGTTCTGGCGTAAAACGCGTTCAACTGCGCAATGGCGACGTCAACATACTCAGGCACCCAATAGGTTTCGATATGAGTTGCGCCATCGATGGTGAACAGCTTCTTGTCCTGTGTACCAGTGGCCTTGGCAAAGGCTTGCTCCGACATATACAGGCTGTCCGCCTTGCTGCCCGCGATCATCAGCAACGGCTTGTCGATCAGTTCGATCTGATCCGTCGCATCGAAGCTCATCAGGTCCAGCAGGCTGCTCAGGGTGTATCTGAAGGTCGAGTTGGGGTGAGCATGAGTCTTGCCGTAGTACTCAAAACCCTGCCGATACAAATCAAATGGCAGCTTGGCGATCTGCTCGTCGGTGAGTTTGGCATCGCCGGTGTAGAGGATTTCTCCGCCCGCCGCTTCCTGGGCACGGGCAGCCGAAGCCTGCCGTAAACGCTCCTGAACGGTGGACAGCTGCGAATCCCTGTAGCCATTGCGCCGTACCAGTCCGGAATTGAACATGCTCACCGTTGCGATGGACTGGAAGCGCTTGTCGGTTTGCGCCGCCTTCAATGAATAGCCGCCACCGCCGCAGATACCGAGCAAGCCCAAACGCGAGTCGTCGGCGCCCGGATAGCCGGCGATAAAATCCGCCATGCCATGGATGTCTTCGACGCGGTTCGCCGGTTTGTCGACGTTGCGCGGCTGACCGCCACTGCCTCCCTGATACGCCGCATCCGCAGTGATCGTGATGTAGCCCTGATCTGCCAGACGCTGGGCATACAGGCCTGCGACTTGCTCCTTCACCCCGCCATTGGGATGCGCCACGACAACAACCGGGTACTTCTTCGCCGAGTCATAGTTCGCGGGGGTGTAAACGTTGGCGGCAATGTCCAGGCCATCGAGTTTGTAAGTGACCGGATGGATGTTGACCTTGCCGGGCTCGTTCTTAGTCAACGCGCCACCGTAGGTCAATGTGAATGGATTCTGCTTGTAGTCCCCTGCCTCGACTTCGGCTCCGGACATCCCGATCATGGCGGCCAGGAATGCGGCCTTTATCGTGGTTCGCGTCATATGAATATTCCTGCCAATTCCTGTTTCCAAGGTGCACGGCAGCCATGGCCGTGCGCGTAATCAATCAAGATTTTTTTCTGCGAGGAAGGTCGAAACCAGGTCCGCGATCTCGATGTTGTTCATGTCCGAGAACGGGAAGTGGCTATTGCCCTTGATCCCGATCTCCGGCAAGTGGATGAGCCTGATGTCACCGCCATGGCGATTCACCGCATCACGCCACAGGCGCGCCATCTCAAGTCGCGCGCGCCAGCTGTCCTGAGCAGGCAAACGAACCGGTTTGTCGGGGATGTTGTCGCCGTAGAAGATGAGGATGGGGATACGGGTCAACGCTTCGAACTGCTCCTTCGAGACGATCTGTGCCGAGACTGTGTCGAACGCGCTGGGGATCGGCGCGGGACCTTCCCCCTCGGGAAACACGAAGCTGCTGCCCGGTTCAAATGCGACGATAGCCCGCACATGGCGGCTCTTGATCGCCGTCAGCCAACCGGGCCCGCCACCTTGCGAGTGGGTAAACAGAATGGCCGGCCCCGTCTTTTCCAGCAGCGCGGATACGCCATCGGATACGACCTCAATGTCATAAGGGCCGGTGTTGGGCGTCATCGAACGGAAGAACTGCTCCAGCGCCTGCGGACCCCGAGGGAATTGGCTGCCCTCGAAAGTGTCGGGCCACAGGCCAATGCGGAACTGGTTGAACCACATCTGCTCGTCCGCCACCGGCTTGATCGTCGTTTCAACCAGACTGCGTCCGGCATCGCCACGGCGCGGCTGGTCGATCAACCAGGTGGAGAAGCCGCGACGCAAGAAGATGTTCTGAAACCCTTCGCGTCCGTCAGCCGTCGTTTCCCAGGATTTCGCAGACTGCCCCGCGCCATGCCACATGACAATCGGCAACGGGCGAGCGTCAACCGGGACCTGGTAGAACGCATACACATGGTCGCCATGGTAGCTTTGGCCATCAGACAGGGCAGGCTTGTACGGGTCAAAGATGCCCGGCTGAGTCTCAACCCTCCCGCCGGCAATCACGCTGCCCTGCTCCTTGATGACCAGCGGACTGCGCTCGTCCGCTTCGGCGACCGCAGAGGTGCACAGGGCAAAACACAGGGTGCCTGCCTTTGCCAGGGCTGAAACACGATAGAGAATAACGGGATGGGTCATGGGGTACTCTCGGCGAGAAACGCAGAGAAGCAACTTACCCTCAGACTATTGATTGATAAACAGTACTAATCGGATAGCACTAATACCAAAATCACATAAATGTGATGAGAAAGCCCAACACTTTCCCTGTAGGAGCGAGCCTGCTCGCGATGGAGGCCAACGATAACGCGGGCTTTCTGAATAAACGCGTTGCACCTGAGTTCATCGCGAGCAATCGAGCGTCGACCGGCTGCTCCTACCATTTTGCTCAGCCCTTGGCTGCCATCGCGGTCACTTCCACACGCATGCCTTCAACTGCCAGCGAGGCCACGCCCACTGCCGCACGCACCGGCCACGGCTTGGCGAAGAAGCGCTTGTACACCTCGTTGAACGCGGCGCGGTCGGCCATGTCGGTGAGGTAGATGGTCAGGTGCATGACGCGGTCCATGGAACTGCCGGCGCGCTCCAGCGCAACCTTCAATGCCTGCAACGTGCATTCGCTCTGCAGGGTGATGTCGCCCAGTTCCAGGCTGCCGTCGGCGCGGGTCGGGATCTGCGTGGAGACCAGGATGCCGTTGAAGCCGGCCACGTCGGAGGAGATGGAATCCGCGTCGGGATCAGGGGTGAAGGTGATGTCTTGGTTCGCCATGGGGTTCTCTTGTTCGAGGAAGTAAAAAGTGTGGGGAGTTTACAGCTTCACCGGGTGACTTGCGCCTCCCCTGCGGCGGGTGAATTGCTGTTCAGTCACCACGCTGCCCCACTGACTGCCTTGTTGTTCGTGGGTCAGCTCAAAACCTGCGGCTTCATAAAGTCGACGCGCGGCGTCCAGGCCCTTGAACGTTGCCAGCTCAATCGCCTCGAAGCCGAACCGGTCGCAGAACTCAACGGCCTCGCGCAGCAACTGACGGCCGACCCCGCCACCACGGCAACCGTCATCAAGGATGAACCAGCGCAGGTGGGCCTGGTTATTGCCCAGATCCTGCCCGTCGAAGGCGATCGAGCCGACGATGCGATCATTCACTGTCGCCACCCAGAGGTTGTTGCAAGGCTGGTCCAGACGCCCCACGAACTCAGCGATGCCGCTGGCGACCTTGCTCTCGAAGAATTGCCCGAACCCTGAGTGCCTGGCGTAAAAGGCGGCATGCATTTCAGTCACGCGCCCAACGACACCGGGACGGTAACCGACGCTGATCTCGACCGGGTTGCCCGGCGCTTTTCCTTCGCCGGTACGGTGCGCATTCAGGGCGTGGGCATACGCCGCCAGCCCTTGGGCGACCGCTTGTTGTTGTGATGGATTCAAGTGCTCCAGCGCCGTTTGGACCTGCGTTCGCCCGTAAGCATGGATCGCAGCCACCGTGCGCCGGCCCTGCTTCGTCAATTGCAGGCGCTTGACGCGACCATCGCTGTCGGCGCTCTCCACCAGCTCGCCGGCCTTGATGAGCTTGGCCACCATGCGGCTGACACTGGACTTGTCCAGATCAAGCAATTGCACGAGTTGAGCGGCGGTCAGCGCCAGGTGTGCTTCGATTTCCAGCAGCGCGTGTACGGCTGAAGGTGAGTAGTCGGTCGCCGCCAGCGTGGCGCGCATGAAGCCCAACTCACGCACCATTGTGCGCGACGCAGAGCGGATTTCTTCAACCAGAGCGGGATGAGTGGTCACTTCAGGCCTCCCCTGAAAAATAGTTGCACTATACAACCATATTTCAGCGTGGAGGTTCAACAGGCCCTGAGTCAAACGCTCTGCATCAGTTATTTATACTCAAATGCCAGCTTAATAATATTTTACCGATAACAGGGTCATCCCTAGTCTTGAGCCCAAGAAATGGCAGGCCGTTCGCGACCTAAATCCAACTCGAAGGGTATAGAGATGACCACTGAAAAAATAAAAACAGATACGCTGATTGTTGGTGCCGGTCAGGCTGGCGTGGCCATGAGTGAACACCTGAGCAAACTCGGCGTGCCGCACCTGGTGCTGGAGCGCAACCGTATCGCCGAACGCTGGCGCACCGGGCGCTGGGATTCGCTGGTGGCGAATGGTCCGGCGTGGCACGACCGTTTTCCCGGCCTTGATTTTGACGACCTCAGCCCCGACGAATTTGCGCCGAAAGAACGCGTGGCCGATTACTTCGAAGCCTACGCGAAGAAATTCAACGCGCCGATCCGCACCGGCGTGGACGTGCTGAAAGTTGAACGCAACGTTGGCCGTCCGGGTTTCACCATCGAAACTTCTGAAGGCGTGATCGAGGCTAACCGTGTGGTCGCCGCCACCGGGCCTTTCCAGCGTCCGGTCATCCCACCGATTGCACCGCAGGATCAGCCCTTCCTGCAAATCCACTCCGCCGATTATCGCAACCCGCAGCAACTGCCTGAAGGCGCGGTGCTGGTGGTTGGCGCCGGTTCGTCCGGCGTGCAGATCGCCGATGAATTGCAGCGGGCCGGCAAGCAGGTTTATCTCTCGGTCGGTGCCCACGACCGCCCGCCTCGCGCCTATCGCAACCGTGATTTCTGCTGGTGGCTGGGGGTGCTTGGCGAGTGGGATCAAGCGGCGATGAAGCCCGGTCGCGAACACGTGACCATCGCGGTCAGCGGCGCACATGGCGGCCGTACGGTGGACTTCCGCGGCCTCGCTCATCGCGGCATGACGCTGGTCGGCCTGACCCAGGCGTTCAACGGCGGCGTGGCGACCTTCCAGCCGAACCTGGCCGAGAACCTGGCGCGTGGCGACGAGAATTATCTGGCGCTGCTCAACGCCGCCGACGCCTACATCGAACGCAATGGCCTGGACCTGCCGCAAGAACCTGAAGCGCGCATCACCTTCCCCGATCCGGAGTGCGTGACCCATCCGATTCTTGAGCTGGACCTGGCCAAGGCCGGCGTGACCTCGATCATCTGGGCCACCGGTTTTGCCACGGACTACAGCTGGCTGAAGGTGGATGCCTTCGACGACAAGGGTAAGCCGCAGCAACAACGCGGTGTGTCGAGCGAACCGGGAGTGTATTTCCTCGGCTTGCCTTGGCAGTCCCGTCGCGGCTCTTCGTTCATCTGGGGCGTTTGGCATGACGCCAAGTACGTGGCGGATCACATCGCCATTCAGCGTTCGTACCTCGACTACCACGATGCGGCGCAACGCGAGGCTGAAGTTGTTTCGCTCGCCCCTAAAAAAACTGTCAGCGCTTAAGCCATTTTCCAGGAGCTTCACATGTCCACGCCAACCCATACCCGTATTCGCATGTTCAACACCAAGGAAACCTACCCGAACCAGAGCCTGGACAATGACCTGTGCCAGGCGGTCCGCGCCGGCAATACGGTTTATGTCCGTGGCCAGGTCGGGACTGATTTCGAAGGCCGTCTGGTGGGCCTTGGCGACCCGCGTGCGCAAACCGAGCAAGCCATGCGCAACGTCAAGCAGTTGCTGGAAGAGGCTGGCAGCGACCTCAGTCACATCGTCAAAACCACGACTTACCTGATCGATCCGCGGTATCGCGAGCCGGTGTATCAGGAAGTCGGAAAGTGGTTGAAAGGCGTGTTTCCGATTTCGACCGGGTTGGTGGTGTCGGCGTTGGGGCAACCGCAGTGGTTGATGGAGATTGATGTGATTGCGGTGATTCCCGAGTAGACCGAGTCGCGGCCTTCGCGAGCAAGCTTCGCTCCTACAGGTGATCCGGATTTTCTGTAGGAGCGAAGCTTGCTCGCGAAGAGGCCCGCCCAGACACCTCATTTGCCAAGGAGCAAAACCCATGACCTTCTCCATCGCCGCCCGTTGCCCCGAAACCGGTCAGTTCGGCATCGCCATCAGTTCCTCCAGCATCGCCGTCGGCGCCCGCTGTCCGTGGCTGCTGCCGGGCGTCGGCGCCGTCTCCACGCAAAACATCACCCTGCCCTCCCTCGGCCCGGACGTCCTTGCCCTGATGGAGCAAGGCCTCGCCCCCTTCGATGCGCTGGACAAGGTCCTCACACGCAACGGCTACAGCCAATACCGGCAGATCACCGCCATCGACCACCTCGGCCAGACCGCCCACTTCAGCGGCGCGCAAACCCTGGGCAACCACAACGCCGTGTCCGGTGAACAATGTGTGGCCGCCGGCAACATGCTTGCGGACCGGGGCGTGATCGAGGCGATGGTCGAGGCCTTCGAACACGGCGAAGGTCAACTCGCCGACCGCCTGCTCGCCGCAATGAAAGCCGCCATCGCCGCTGGTGGCGAAGCCGGGCCGGTGCATTCGGCAGCGATGGTGGTGGTCGGCGAACTGACCTGGCCGATCATCAACCTGCGGGTCGACTGGGCAGATGAAGACCCTATCGGTGGGTTGGAAAAACTCTGGGATGCCTACCGCCCACAAGTCCAGGACTACATCGACCGCGCCCTCGCCCCGGACAAATCCCCCGGCTACGGCGTCGCCGGAGACGACCGATGAGCAGCAGCCGCGACGTGCTGCAAACCCTGGTGGCGTTTGACACCACGAGCCGCGAATCGAACCTGCTGCTCATCGAGTTTGTCCGCGACTATCTCGCGAGTCTCGATGTGCCTTGTGAACTGATCTACAACGAGCAGCGCAGCAAGGCCAATCTGTTTGCCACGATCGGCCCGGCGGACAAGCCAGGGATCGTGCTCTCGGGACATACCGATGTGGTGCCCGTCGATGGCCAGCCGTGGACCGTTGCGCCGTTCGAACTGACCGAGCGCGATGGCAAGTTGTACGGTCGCGGTACGGCGGACATGAAGGGCTTCATTGCTTGCGTGCTTGCCCTCGTTCCATCCTTGGTAAACGCTTCGCTGAGACTGCCGGTGCACATCGCGCTTTCGTACGATGAAGAGGTCGGCTGCCTCGGTGTACGCTCCTTACTGGCGGAGCTGGAACAACGCCTGGTCAAACCGATGCTGTGCATCATTGGAGAACCGACTGAGCTGAAACCGGTGCTCGGGCACAAGGGAAAACTGGCGATGCGCTGTGATATTCACGGTGAAGCGTGCCATTCGGCGTATGCGCCGCTTGGGGTCAATGCCATTGAGTACGCCGCCGAATTGATCGGTAAGCTGGGACGGATCGGTAACCGCCTGAAAGCGCCCGAGCATCACGACGCGCGTTTCGATCCGCCATTTTCCACCGTACAAACCGGTGTTATTTCCGGAGGCAAAGCGTTGAACATTGTCCCGGCCGATTGCCGGTTCGACTTCGAAATACGCGCCCTGCCCTCGCATGATCCAAGTGAAGTCGCCCAGGAATTGAAAGCCTACGCCGAGCAGCAAGTGCTGCCGCGAATGCGTGCGGTCAGTGAACAGAGCGAGATTCGCTTCAGTGAGTTGTCGGCGTATCCCGGATTGGCGACGGACGCCCACAGCGAAGCGGCTGAGTTGATCGCTGCATTTTCCGGCTCCAGGGAATTTGGAACAGTGGCCTTCGGCACCGAGGGCGGCCTGTTCGATGCAGCAGGAATCCCCACCGTTGTCTGCGGCCCCGGGAGCATGGATCAGGGCCATAAACCCGACGAGTTCGTCAGCCTCGAACAATTGAACCGTTGCGATGAAATGCTGCAGCGAATGTTCACATTCATCAGCCTGTAGGAGCCAGCTTGCTGGCGATGGCGTCCCCAAAATCGCCATCGCCGGCAAGCCGGCTCCTACAGGTTACGTGGTGATGCAACGACCCCGAACACCCCAAATAACCCTGTAGGAGCCAGCTTGCTGGCGATGGCGGTCTCACAATCGCTATCGCCGGCAAGCCGGCTCCTACAGGTTGCGTGGTGATGCAACGACCCCGAACACCCCAAATAACCCTGTAGGAGCCGGCTTGCCGGCGATGGTGGACTAACTTTCAACACCTGTGTTGACTGACACTCCGCTATCGCGAGCAAGCCCGCTCCCACAGGGTTTTGGGGCGACCCGTGGACCTACTTTTTTTAACGTCTGTACCAACAAAACTACTAATTTATCTATCCCACCCCACCGCACATCATCAACTCCAACAAGAAAAGCGTCGCCCCACGCGGCGCTCACCGAAGTACGTCCACGTACTCAAAATTGCCTTGGAGTCCGTCATGGTTACCGCAGCAACAACCCCCGCCCCACTCATCGAAAAACACACCATCGGCTACGTGCCACCCGAAGATCGCCACGGCAAAACCCGTGACCTGTTCACCCTCTGGTTCGGCGGCAACATCGCCCCGCTGCCCATCGTCACCGGCGCCCTCGGCGTGCAGATGTTTCACCTCAACCTGGTGTGGGGCATTGTCGCCATCCTCGTCGGCCACCTGGTCGGCGGCGTGCTGATGGCTCTGCACTCGGCGCAAGGCCCGCAGATGGGCATCCCGCAAATGATCCAGAGCCGCGCCCAGTTCGGTTCCCTCGGCGCGCTGCTGGTGGTGCTGATCGCCGGCATCATGTACATCGGCTTCTTCGCCTCCAATATCGTCCTCGCCGGCAAGTCCCTGCATGGCGTGGTCGACAGCGTGCCGGTGCCGGTCGGCATCGTCATCGGCGCCCTCGGTTCCGGCATCATCGGCATCATTGGCTATCGCTTCATCCACGTGCTCAACCGCATCGGCACCTGGGTGCTCGGCGCGGGTATCGTGCTCGGCTTCGGCTACATCTTCACCCACGTGCAGACCGCCGACTTCCTCACACGCGGCAGCTTCAACATTTCCGGCTGGCTCGCCACCGTGTCCCTTGCCGCACTCTGGCAAATCGCTTTCGCGCCTTACGTCTCCGACTACTCGCGCTACCTGCCGGCCAACGTACCCGTCGCCGCAACCTTCTGGACGACTTATCTGGGCACCGTGCTCGGCTCCAGCCTCTCGTTCATTTTCGGCGCAGTCGCCGTCCTCGCCACGCCCGTCGGCATGGACACCATGGACGCCGTTAAACTCGCCACCGGCTCCATCGGCCCGTTGATGCTCGTGCTGTTCCTGCTCAGCGTCATCAGCCACAACGCCCTCAACCTCTACGGCGCGGTGCTGTCGCTGATCACCCTGGTGCAAACCTTCGCCTACCGCTGGATCCCCACCGCCAAAAGCCGCGCCATCCTGTCGATCATCCTCCTCGCTGCCTGCTGCTTTGCCGCCGTCGGCGCCTCCGCCAACTTCATTGGCCACTTCGTCGACATGGTGCTGGTGTTGCTCGTGGTGTTGGTGCCATGGACCGCGATCAACCTGATCGACTTCTACGCCATCCACAAAGGCCAGTACGACATCAATTCGATCTTCAAGGTCGATGGCGGCATCTACGGCCGATACAACCCACAGGCACTGTTGGCGTATGCGATCGGGATCGTGGTGCAGATTCCGTTCATGAACACGCCGCTGTACGTCGGGCCGATTTCGGAGCACATCAATGGCGCTGACCTGTCCTGGCTGGTGGGCCTGATCATCACCTCGCCGCTCTACTACTGGCTGGCCAATCGCGACACTGCGTACAAGCGCCGACTGTCCACCGGAAAACTGGCCAATAGCCTCTAACGCCCCCACATTTCAACCGCAATAAAAAACCGCATTAATGCGGTTTTTTATTGCTTGATCATATTATGCAGCTCCAAGATATTGACTATCACGCATAATAAAAACGCCAATAAAACCGTTATTGAAAATTTGACATGTCTCAGCAACTTTACACTCTAATAAAAAATTGATCTGGCTGATTGCAAAATTGTAACGCTGGCGTTGCACCGCGCCAGTGCCGCTTCAAAAAAACGATATATCTACCTGCCTGATTTTGGTGCAAAAATACATATTCTACTCATATGACCAAACGAAATAAGTTAGATATCCATCTGTTTTTGTTGATGTTTTTTATTTGTAATTCACATATTGTCTTTTGGCACCTTCCTTGTAACCCCCACTCTTTATATTGCTGGCGCGAACTGTTCGAAATTCCTGTTAAAAAAAATGACAGTGCCAGGAAGATGTTTGTCTACACTCTTGGTTCTGCGATTGCTGGCCCGAAAAACACGTTGAACCAAACTGCCGCTTAGTTAGCCAAATAGAGCAACTGTCGGCCTGTGTGGCATGCCGACGGCCATCCGAAATCCGGGTATATGGGGAACTTACCAATGCGTATCAGCATATTTGGTCTGGGGTATGTGGGCGCTGTATGCGCGGGCTGTCTCTCTGCTCGCGGTCATGACGTAATCGGGGTGGATGTCTCGCAAGTCAAGATTGACCTGATCAACCAGGGCAAATCGCCTATCGTCGAGCCCGGCCTGGAACCGCTGCTCGAACAGGGGGTGAATTCGGGGCGGCTGCGCGGCAGCAATGATGTAAAGGCGGCCGTGATGGACACGCAGATGTCATTCCTCTGCGTCGGTACACCCTGCAAGAAGAATGGCGATCTGGATCTGGTCTACATAGAGTCGGTCTGCCGCGAGATCGGCGAAGCCCTGCACACCAAGGACAGTTGGCATACGGTTGTGGTGCGCAGCACGGTACTGCCGGGCACCGTCAAGAATGTGGTGATCCCGATACTCGAAGACTGTTCGGGCAAGAAGGCCGGGGTCGACTTCGGTGTGGCGATCAACCCGGAGTTCCTGCGTGAAAGCACGGCGATCAAGGACTACAACTGTCCGCCCATGACAGTGATCGGTGAACTCGACCAACGCAGCGGTGACCTGCTCGCCTCGCTCTTTCAAGAGCTGGACGCGCCGCTCCTGCGCCGCAGTATCGAAGTGGCCGAGATGATCAAGTACACCTGCAATGTCTGGCACGCGACCAAAGTCACCTTCGCCAATGAGATCGGCAATATCGCGAAGGCTGCCGGCGTGGACGGTCGCGATGTGATGGACGTGGTCTGCCAGGACACCAAACTCAACCTGTCGCGTTATTACATGCGCCCCGGATTCGCGTTCGGCGGTTCCTGCCTGCCCAAGGATGTGCGTGCGCTGAACTACCGCGCCGGGCAACTGGATGTCGAGCACCCGCTGCTGGCGTCGATCATGCGCAGCAATGCGGCGCAGGTTCAGCGAGCCTTCGACATCATCACCAGTTACGGCAAGCGGCGTATCGCCCTGCTCGGCCTGAGCTTCAAGGCCGGCACCGATGACCTGCGCGAAAGCCCGCTGGTGGAGTTGGCCGAGATGTTGATCGGCAAGGGCTACGACCTGCATATCTTCGACCGCAACGTTGAATACGCGCGCATCTACGGCGCCAACAAGGACTACATCGAATCGAAGATTCCGCACCTGGCTTCGCTGCTACGCGCTGACCTTGTGAAGGTGATCGACGAAGCGGAGGTGATTGTGCTTGGCAACGGTGACGAGTCCTTCAGAGCCCTCGCGCTTGAGGTGCCCGAGGGCAAGCAGGTGGTTGACCTGGTGGGTTTCATGCCACACACCAGTGACGATCAGCTCGAAGGCATCTGCTGGTAAGAGAGTCACCGAACTGCAACCCGGGCAATACGGGTTTATCGAACAGGAGTCACAAGTATGGCTGGTGCCAGGGATTACTTGCGCGAAGCGGCGGGCTGGCTGTTTTACGTCACCGCGTTGCTGGGGCTTGCATTGCTGCTGCCGCGCTCAGTGTTCGATCCCCAATCCAGGGACTTTCTCCTGTTGCTGGGAGCGGTCGGTATCTGGCGCTACTCGATGGGGGCTGTCCATTACATACGAGGGTTACTGTTCCTTTATGTGGTGTTCCCCTACTACAGACGCAAAGTCACCCGGCTCGGCAGCATTGCCGACCCGTCGCACGTGTTTTTGCTGGTCACCAGTTTTCGGATCGAGGCGTTGACCACGGCGCAGGTGTACCGCTCGGTGATCGAAGAAGCCATCGGTTGTGGTTACCCGACCACGGTGGTCTGTTCCATCGTCGAGCTCGCCGATGAATTGCTGATCAAGGCACTCTGGGACAGCTATACCCCGCCGGAGCAGGTCAAGCTGAGCTTCGTGCGGATTCCCGGCACCGGCAAGCGCGACGGCCTGGCCCATGGTTTCCGGGCGATCTCCCGGCATGTGCCGGACGCCGATGCAGTGGTGGCCGTGGTCGATGGCGACACCGTGCTCTCCGCCGGGCTGGTACGTCAGACCGTGCCCTGGTTCAAGCTTTTTCCGAACGTTGGCGGGTTGACCACCAATGAGTTCTGCGAGGTACGCGGCAGCTACCTGATGAGCGAATGGCACAAGCTGCGGTTCGCCCAGCGGCACATCAATATGTGCTCGATGGCACTGGGCAAGCGGGTGCTGACAATGACCGGGCGGATGTCGGTGTTCCGCGCCCAGGTGGTGACCGATCCCGGATTCATTCAAGACGTCGAGCGCGATTATCTGCAGCACTGGCGCCTGGGACGTTTCCGCTTTTTGACCGGTGATGACAAGTCCAGTTGGTACAGCCTGATGCGGCTGGGCTACGACACCTTTTATGTGCCCGACGCGGCGATCAACACCGTCGAGCATCCACCGGAAAAGAACTTCATCAAGGCCAGCCGCAAGCTGATGTTCCGCTGGTATGGCAATAACCTGCGGCAGAACTCACGGGCCCTGCACCTGGGCGTGCGGCGGCTGGGCTGGTTCACCTCGCTGGTGTTGCTCGACCAACGCGTATCGATGTGGGCCAGCCTGCTCGGGCCGTCGGTGGCGATCATTGCCAGCCTCAAATACAGCATCGCCTACTTGCTGATTTATGTGCTCTGGATCGGCGTGACGCGCCTGATCCTGAGTCTTCTGTTGCTGGCGTCGGGGCACCCGGTCGGGCCGGCTTATCCCCTGATTCTCTATTACAACCAGCTGGTCGGCGCCATGGTGAAGATCTATGTGTTCTTCCGTCTCGACCAGCAATCGTGGACGCGCCAGAAAACCAAACTCGACCGTGGGCTGGCGAGCTATCAGCGCTGGTTCAATACCTGGTCGTCGCGGGCCATGACGTTTTCGGCGGGCAGCGTGTTTTGCGCGCTGCTGATGTGGATTGTGTAGTGCAGGTGTCAGGGCCGTGGCAGGCCGTGCCGGATCGGACTCAATCGATGGGAAGGAACGCGTTATGAACACAGCTTTTGTTGCTGTTGATGACAATGTCGTGCACGAGTCGGAGGTGCAGCGCCAGCATGCGCGGCTCACGCTACCGGCGAGGATCAAGTTTCACGGGCCGGACCGGGAGCCGTTCGATTGCGAGCTGATCGACTTGTCAGCCGGCGGATTCAGCCTGAGTCAGCCGGGTACAACGCTGATCGTGGGCCGGCAACACAAAGGCAAACTGGTGTTCCAGGTCGATGCGCTGGGGTTTGCCATCGACGTGGAGTTTGTCGTGCGCTCGATTAACGACGAGGGGCAGCGCATAGGTTGCGAGTTTCAAAACCTGCGCCCTCGTGCGATTTCCGCCTTGCGTTACGTGATCACCTCTTACCTCTCGGGCGGGGTGATCAGCCTGGGTGACATGCTCTCGACCCAGCAGCGCGACAACTTCACCAAGCCGCGAAAGCACGACAGCGGCCACGGCATGGGCATTCTCGCTCGCGTGCGGGCCACCGCGGTAAGCCTGCTGATGTTCCTGGTGGGACTGTTTGCCTTTGGTTATGTGGTGCACCAGTTGTATGGCATTTATTTCGTCACCCATGCCGAATCGGCGCGGGTAAATGTGCCCGGCCAGTTGATCGGCCTGCCGCGCGACGGCAGCGTCAATTCGTTGGTCAAAGTCGGGTCGGTGGTGGCCAAGGGCGCCCCGCTGGCGACCTTTTCCGCCTCGCTGCTGGATGTGATGAAAGGCAACCTGCCGCCCGGACAGGCGACCCCGGAAAACCTTGAGCGCCTGTTCAGCCGAACCCTGCAAGGCTCGCTGACCAGCCCTTGCGATTGCCGGGTGGTGTCGCAACTGGTGCCGGATGGCCAGGTCGTCGGCAAGGGCACCACGGTGTACGAGTTGATGCCAATCGACGGTGTGGCGACCATCGAGGCGCGCTTCCCCTACAAGAATTTTGCCAAGATCCAGCCCGGCAAAGCGGTGAGCTTCCAGTTGATCGGCGAAGAACAGCCACGCGCGGGCAAAATCACTGCGGTGGCGCTGGACAACGGCGGCCTGGCTTCGGACCTGCGGGTCACCATTGAGCCTGACAGCCCGTTGCAAACCGATCAGGCCGGGCGGCCGGTGGAGGTCAGTATCGAAGACCTGCAAGGCAATGTCTGGGTGCAGAGTGCCTCGGCGGCCAATGCCTGGGTGAAAAACACCTGGGCGAATAAAGTCATGGCGGCCGGAAAATGAACGGCGCATGGCGATCGGGGCTGCGGTTTTGCGCGCTGGCCGCGGCCCTGACAATGATTCATGGGTGTGGCACCCTCCCCGATCAAGGCTTGGCGCGCGAGGCCATGGCGCGCGGCGATTATGAAACGGCTCGCAAGAACTTCGCGCCGCTGGCCGAGGACGGCTATGCCGACGCCCAGGCCGGAATGGGCGACTTGACGGCCTCGGCGGGCGACCCCGCGAGCCTGAAAGAGGCTGAGGGATTGTACCGGCAGGCTGCGCCGGAATCGGTCAAGGCGCAGTCACGTCTGGGCCGCGTGTTGCTGCGTCAGGGACCGACGGATCCCAAGCAAGTGCAAGAGGCCCGGCAATTGCTGGAAGGCGCGCTGGACAAAGGCGAGTTCAGTGCAGTGGTGCCGCTGACCTTGTTGTACCTGGGTTACCCGCAACTGACGCCGGGGGTGGATCCGCAGCAGAAGGTCAACAGTTGGCGCGCCCAGGGCATTGTCGAGGCCGACCTGGCGCAGATTCTGATTTACCGCAATCAGGGCACTTATAACGCTCACCTGCCGCAAATCGAGCAGATGTGCCGGGCGAGACTGACATTACTCGATGCCTGTTATGTGGAGCTGGCCACCATCAATCGGATGCGCGCCCAGCCCAAGGCGCAAGCCGACTTGCTGGCGCAGTTGCGCCAGGGTTGGCGCGAGGGCCGAGTAGCGCCCTTGCGGGTCGAGTCGGTGGCGCGCGTTCTGTCGACGCCGACACTCGAAGGCCCGGCCGATCCGCAAAGCGCCCAGCGCCTGCTTGAGGAACTGGCACCCGACTATCCACCGGCCTGGACCAGCCTGGCGCGGCTGATCGACGACTACCCCGCCCAAGGCGATGCGCCGCAATTGCTCTCGGCCTTGCAGCGCGGGCGCGAAGCGGGCGATCCACGGGCGGAACTGCTGACCGGGCGCCTGTATTACCTCGGCAAATGGCTGCCGCAGGATCCGCGCCTGGCGCAAGAGCACCTGCTCAAGGCGGCCGCCGCCGGTGAAGTCGGGGCGCATTACTACCTCGGCCAGTTGTACCGGCGCGGTTATCTGGGCCAGGTCGAACCACAGAAAGCGCTGCAACACTTGCTGTTGGCAGCCCGCAACGGTTCGCCCAATGCCGACCTGGCGCTGGCGCACATGT
This sequence comes from Pseudomonas sp. FW300-N2A2, assembly GCF_017351735.1. Taxonomy (NCBI): domain Bacteria; kingdom Pseudomonadati; phylum Pseudomonadota; class Gammaproteobacteria; order Pseudomonadales; family Pseudomonadaceae; genus Pseudomonas; species Pseudomonas sp. FW300-N2A2. The sequence continues at coordinate 638,023 of NZ_JACNDU010000001.1, forward strand.
TTTCCGATTCACGCGGGGTCAAGGTCAATCGAATCAATGCCTTTGTCTTTGCGCAACTCGCGCAACGCCAGGGCGTGGTAAATGCGGGGCCAGTGCTGTCGGCCGTGCAGTCGGGGATGACCCCGGCAGAGAGGAAAATCGCGCAGCCCTTACTTGAGGAAGAAGCTCAGGCCCGTCTGACGGGCGCGGCTCTCGCCAGGCTGCAAACTCCGGAAAATGGACAGGACTTACTATGAAACAAGCACTGTTGGCAGGTTATGGTCTGGGAGTTTCGCTGATGTGCAGCGCCGGTCTGGTGCTGGCGGCGGAAGTGGCGCCGAAGAATTTCGGCCTCGATGTGAAGATTACCGGCGAGTCGCAGGACGACCGGGACCTGGGCACTGCACCCGGTGGCACCCTCAACGATATTGGCCTCGACCTGCGCCCCTGGGCCTTTGGCCAATGGGGCAACTGGAGCGCCTATGTGATGGGCCAGGCGGTAGCGGCAACCGACACCATCGACACCGACACCGTGAACAACGGCGTCGACGACAGCAACACCCGTGAAGCGGATGACAGCTACCTGGCGCTTCGCGAATTCTGGGTCGACTATTCGGGCATCACGGCCTATCCGGGCGAGCATCTGCGCCTGGGGCGCCAGCGTCTGCGCGAGGACAGCGGCGAATGGATGGACACCAACATCGAAGCGCTCAACTGGACCTTCGAAACCACGCTGCTGCGCAGCCACGTCGGCGCCGCTCAACGCTTTTCCGACTACCGCACCGACCTGGACGACCTGGCACCGGAAGACAAAGACCGCTCCCATGCCTTCGCCGACATCTCTACGCAATGGACGCCCAACAATTGGGTCGGCCTGCGCGTACATCACTCGGAAGACAGCGGCAATCTGCCGGATCCCGGTGACCGGCTCGACACACTCGACAAGACCACCACCGGCAGCCTGACCTGGGTCGGCCTTGAAGCGAACGGTGACGGCTACAACTATCGCTCGACGATGCCGCTCAATTACTGGGTCAACGCAACCTGGCTGACCGGCGATCGCGACAACCTCAACAGCGTGATCGTCCCTTCCGGCGATCGAATCGCGACAGGCCACACCAGCGGCGACGTCAATTCCTGGGCCGCGGACCTGGGCTTGCGCTGGAACATCGATGACGCCTGGCGCCTCGGTGCTGCCGCCGCCCGTGGCGATGGCGGCGGCAACGACCAGGAGAACCAGTTCCAGCAAACCGGCCTGCAAAGCAACCGCTCGAACTACACCGGCACGCGCTCACGGGTACACCGCTTCGGCGAAGCCTTTCGCGGTGAACTGAGCAACCTCCAGACAGCAACGCTGTTCGGCGCCTGGTCGTATCGCGAGGACTACGACGCCAGCCTCGTCTACCACCGCTTCTGGCGGGTCGACGACCAGACGGAAACCGGCGACGACGGGATCATCAATGCGGCGCTGGTGGACGGCGAGAAGGACCTGGGCCAGGAAGTCGATCTGGTCATGACCAAGTACTTCAAGCAAGGCCTGTTGCCCGCGAGCATGGTGGATTGGGTCGACGAACCCTCGGCACTGATCCGCCTGCGTCTGGGCGTGTTCTTCCCCGGTGACGCCTACGCCAACGACACCGATTCGAGCATGCACCGGGCGTTCATCGATTTCGTCTGGAAAATCTAGGACCCGGTGGCTGCCCGCGCTGAAGCCATCGCGGGCAACGGCACATTGATCACAACCGGCTGCCTTTTGGATGAGTGAGACTTATGGACCGTGTCGTCAAGATAGGACTGATGCTCGCCGCAATGCTGTTGGTGCAGACGGCAGGTGCCAGTGCGGCAGGTGACCTCCTGATACCGCGCTACAGCATCAGCGAGGCTCCGGGAAAACCGTTGCTGATCAAGGAACCGAAAATGCCCGACCTGTCCGGCTATACCGCCGAGGCAGTCGCCGCGAAGATTGCCTACAAGCCCGCCGGCCGTGCCTTGATCCAGCCGATGCTCAAGGAAAACGCGCTGGACGAGTTCATCGGTGGCCAGGACCGCTTCAAGGAATGGGTGGTACGCCAAAAGCAAATGCCCGTGGCGATCTTCATCGACCGTGGCTACATGAGCCTGACGCAACTGGCACGCAGCCTGCCGCAGACAGCCCTGCGCGAGACCGCACCGGGGGTGTTTCTGGCGCGCTTGCCGATCGTCATTCGTCCCGGCGGGACGCTGCATATCGACAAATCGGTCAAGGAATTGCGCTTGTCCCAGGACGGCGGTTCGTTCCTGGTCAACGACGGCAAACTGTTCATTACCGATACCAAGGTCAGCGCCTGGAGCGAGAAAGACGACAGCCCGGCCTGGTTCAAAAAAGAGGAAACGTTTCGCCCGTTCCTGATCTCCTGGGGCGGCACCGAAACCTACATCGTCAACAGCACCATCACCAGCTTCGGCTACACCGAGAGCAAGAGTTATGGGGTGAGTATTTCCCAGTACAGCCCGAGCATGGCGCCGAAGATGAAGCGCAAGAAACCGACCGGCTGGCTGATCAATTCGCAGTTCATCGACAACTATTTCGGCTTCTATTGCTACGAGGCCGACGACGTGGTGATTCTGCGCAACACCTATCGCGCAAACATCGTATATGGCATCGACCCGCACGACCGTTCGCGCCGGCTGATCATTGCCCATAACGATGTCTTCGATACCCACAAGAAGCACGGCATCATCCTCTCGCGCGAGGTCAACGACAGCTGGATCATCTACAACCGCACCTACAACAATCATCTGTCGGGCATCGTCCTGGACCGTTCCAGCGTCAATAACCTGCTGGCCTACAACGAAACCTACAAAAACCGTTCCGACGGCATCACCTTGTACGAGAGCGGCAATAACCTGATCTGGCGCAACCGCGCGGCGGACAATGACCGACACGGGATCCGCGTGCGCAACAGCACCGGCGTGCGGCTGTATGAAAACGAGTTGATGGCCAACGCCCTGACCGGGATCTATGGCCACACCAAGGATTTGCGTGGCAGCGACCGCGATCTCAAGGAAGACCCTTACGAAGCCAAGCTGTCGCTCACCGTGGTCGGCGGCAAGCTGATCGGCAACGGTTCCAGCCCCATCGCCGTGTTTTCACCCTCGCGCCTGGAACTCTATGACTTGACCTTTCTCGCACCGCAGAAACAGGACGGCCTGGCCTTCACCGGTTTGTTGGGGGACGTCCAGGGCGACTTGATGGACATCCTCCTGCGCCGCCATGCCGCCGCGTTGATTCTGCCCGAGACACTGTGAGGAGCCTGCCGATGAACACCTTTCATGGATTTGCCGCGCTTGGCCTGCTGTCCATGTCGATGGGGGCACAAGCGCAGCCGCAGTACACGGCCGAGGCCTGCTGTCAGCTGTGCCCGCAAGCGGCGCAGGCAACCTATTACGAGCCACCGGAACTGAAAAACTACGCGACGCTGGTGGAGGCCAAGGACCAGTGGCTGTTTCGCACCCGTAGCGATTTGCGCACGGACTTCGGCCTCGACGAGAGCGGCTACAAAGCCCTCAAGCGCCTGCGCGACGGGCTCGCCCAGCGCGGCGTCGAACTGGTGCTGGTGATGCCACCCAGTCGCGGCCTGCTGCACGCCGACCGCCTGACGCCGCTGGAACTGGCCAGCTTCGATCAGGCCAGGGCCCGGCAAAACTACCTGCAAACCCTGGACCGGGTACGCGGCCTGGGCATCCTGGCGCCCGACTTTGCCAACCTGCTGAGTTCGCCACAGCCCGCCGGGCAGCCCTTCTACTTCAAGGGCGATCACAACTGGACGCCCTATGGCGCCGACCGCAGCGCCCAATTGGTGGCCCAGACGCTCAAGGGCAGCGATGTGCTCAAGGCGTTGCCGCATCAGGTCTTCGCCAGTCAACCGGCCGGCCTGCTGGGACGCTCGGGCACGCTGCAAAAAGCCGCCGCACAGATCTGCGGCAACGGTTATGCGGCGCAGTATGTGACCCGTTATCAAACCCGCGCCCAAGGCGATGCCAAGGGTCCGGCCAAGGTCGCACTGATCGGCACCAGCGCCAGCAGCGAGCTGTTCAACTTTCCCGGTTTCCTTGAACAATACCTGGAGACGCCGGTCCGCAACTTCAGCGTACCGGGCGGTGGCTACGATGATTCGTTGATCGCCTACCTGCTCGGCGACGACTTCCAGAACGCCCCGCCGGCGGTGCTGGTGTGGGAAACCGACAACCTCGACAGCCTTGGCAAACCCAGCTTCTACCGCCAGGCAATGGCGGCGCTGAGCGATGGCTGCGACAACCAGTCCCCGCTGCTCAAAAGCCAGGCGACCCTGCACAGTGGGCGCAATCAAGTGTTGTTCAACGGCAGTGGCGGCAACGTGTATCCGATCAAGGGCAATCGTTATCAGGTCGACCTCAAGTTCGCGGATCCCGGCGTGCGCCTGCTGAACGCGACCCTGACTTATCTGAACGGTCGCCAGGAAAACCTCAGCTTGAGCCGTTCGCCGACGGTCAATACCCAGGGCCGCTTCGCCTTCGAGCTGCGCGGCGACGGGGACTGGGGCGAACAGACGCTTCTTTCCATGGACGTGCAACCGCCGCCGGGAATGACCACCACAGGGCTGTCGACCCGACTGTGCGTCAAACCCGCCATCACGGCAGCACCGACCCTGCGCACCGCGCAGACGGAGGAAAACTGATGCGCCCGGCACACTGGGCCGCCATTGGCGTGGCCTTCATTCTGATGGGGCCGATCATGCAGGCGGCCGCACAACTTCGCCCACCGCAGGGCTATTACGCGCCGGCCACAGAGAAAAAGGGCGACGCGCAGAGCTGTCCGGCGACGCCCAAACCCTATACCGGCGACCTGCTGATCCCCAGCAAATACGAAGGCTCGGGCAAGGCTCGGGATCAGCTCAACGCAGAATCCAACAAACGCTACAAGGAAATGTCCGGCGATATCAACGAACTGGAAAAAGGCGTCAACAAACAAGTCGCCGCCTACTTGCGGCTCGGCCGCACCGGTCATGTGGACTGCACGTTGAGCTGGCTGGGCGATTGGGCCAAGGCGCAGGCGCTGCTGAGCACCACCTACACCCACACCGGCAAGTCGATGCGCAAATGGGCGTTGGGCAGTATTTCTTCGGCGTACCTGCGGCTCAAGTTTTCGCAATCACAGCCATTGAAGGGCCGTGAAGCGCAGACCCGTCCCATCGAAGCCTGGATCGGCAAGCTCGCCGAACAGGTAGTGCGGGATTGGCGCGACCAACCGCTGGACCGCCTCAACAATCACCAGTATTGGGCGGCATGGTCCGTCATGGCGGCCTCGGTGGTGGTTGACCGGCGCGACCTGTTCGACTGGTCGGTTGCACAGTTTCGCATCGGCGCGTCCCAGGTCGATGCAGATGGATACCTGCCCAACGAATTGGGCCGCGACACCCGTGCTCTGGCTTACCATAACTACGCGATGGGGCCGCTGATGATGATCGCCTCCTTCGCCCAAGCCAACGGCGTCGACCTGCGCGAAGAAAACCACGGCGCCATGCGGCGTCTGGCGACACGCGTGGAAGAAGGCATCAAGAATCCAGGTTTGTTCGAACGCAAGACCGGCCACAAGCAAGCACTCGAAGACCTCAACGAGGATGGCAAGTTTGCCTGGCTGGAACCGTACTGCGCCCTATACGACTGCTCAGCGCAAACCAACCGCTGGCGCCAATCGGTCGAACCGATGAAAAACTACCGCCTGGGCGGCGACATCACCCAGCTGTTTGCAGACCAGAAAGACCAGGTGCAACAGCCGGCACGCCCCTGATTGCGGCCACTTTGAATTGAGCTTGTGTTTCAAATAATGGAAGGCAGTCCTTCGCTGTTCGAAGCGCCTTCATATCGAACGATGAAGGTGTGGGAGGAAAGAAAAATGATTCCAGTCATTCTGTCCGGGGGCAGTGGTTCCCGGTTGTGGCCATTGTCACGCAAGTTGTATCCCAAACAGTTCCTGAGCCTGGCCGGCGAAGGATCACTCTTTCAGCAAACCCTGCAGCGCCTGGCGTTCAACGGTATCGGCAAACCGATCGTGGTGTGTAATCAGGAGCATCGCTTTCTCGTCAACGAACAACTTGCCGCCATCAGCTGCACGCCGCAGGCAATCCTGCTCGAACCCTTCGGCCGCAACACCGCACCGGCGGTGGCGCTGGCAGCCCTCAAGCTGATTGCCGAAGGCCGCGATGAACTCATGTTGGTCCTTCCGGCCGACCACGTGATCAGCGACGTCCCCGCCTTGCGCGCCACACTGGAACACGCAGAGCAAGAGGCGCTGAAAGGCAATCTGGTGCTGTTCGGCATTCCGGCGACACGTCCGGAAACCGGCTTCGGCTACATCAAGGCCGACTGCAGCGATGCGGGCGCCCACGCCTTCAAGGTCGAGCAATTTATCGAAAAACCCGACCAGCAAACCGCCGCCGAATTTGTCCGCTCCGGCGAATACTTCTGGAACAGCGGCATGTTCCTGTTCCGTGCCAGCCGCTACCTCGAAGAGCTGCGCACGCACGAACCGGACATGTACGACACCTGCGTGATGGCCCTGGAGCGCAGCCCCAGCAGCGAAGGCGTGACCAGCATCGATCGCGTCACCTTCGAATGCTGCCCGGACAACTCCATCGACTACGCGGTGATGGAACGCACCCACCGCGCGTGGGTCGTCCCGCTCAGCGCTGGCTGGAGTGACGTCGGTTGCTGGTCGTCGCTGTGGGATGTGCACGAAAAGGACACCGACGGCAATGTGCTCAAGGGCGATGTCGTCAGCTACAACAGCCGCAATTGCTTCGTCCATGGCAGCAGCAAACTGGTGACCCTGCTCGGGGTGGAAGACCTCGTCGTGATAGAAACCGAAGACGCACTGATGGTCGCGCACCGCGACACCGTGCAAGACGTGAAAAAACTGGTGAATGCGCTCGACGCCCAAAACCGCTCGGAAACCCAGAACAACTGCGCGGTGTATCGCCCCTGGGGCAGCTACCACTCGGTGGACAACGGCATCCGCCACCAGGTCAAACACATCACCGTCAAACCGGGCGCGCAACTGTCCCTGCAAATGCACCACCACCGCGCCGAACACTGGATCGTGGTCTCCGGCACCGCCCAAGTGACGTGCAATGAAAAGGTCTTCCTGCTGACGGAAAACCAGTCCACCTACATTCCGATTGCTTCGGTGCATCGGCTGGCCAATCCCGGGAAAATTCCGTTGGAGGTGATTGAGGTGCAGTCCGGGAGCTATTTGGGTGAGGATGATATTGAGCGGTTGGAGGATGTTTATGGGAGGAATCAGCAGGTCAAGAATTGAGCCCATTCAGTAACCCCACCGAACACAACGAAGAGGTTACAAATAACATAGTAACTTGTCGAATGCACTTTGAGTGGTTACGCTGAGCCTTATCAATCCAGGCTTTAGCGGACATCCTCATGAACAGCACTCCCCGTGGACCGGCCCTCTTTGTCGCCGACGCCGCCGCTCTCGATTTTCTGAACTCGATAGCAACGCCGGTCGATGAACCCGTCGACTGGATCGACGACGGCAACGGCTGGCTTGAATGGCTGAAACAATCGGGCTGGGTGGAAGACGAGATACTGCAACGGCTTCAGGCACAAGCGATGCCTGGCGAGCTGGAAACCGTCGCAGCGCAGGCACGGTCATTGCGCGAATGGTTTCGCGGCTTTGTCCTGAAATACAAAGGCCAACCGCTTGAAGCCTCGGCCCTGACAGAGCTAGAGGCCTTGAATCGCCTGCTCGAACGGGACGAAAAATACACCCAGATCACGCTGCAGGAAGGCGAAACACCGAAGCTCGCCTGGGAACTGAAACGCCGCTGGCGCAGTCCGGATTCCCTGCTGTTGCCACTGGGCGAAGTGCTCGCGCAGTTCGTCAGCGAGGAAGATTTCACCAACGTGAAATGTTGCGAAGGACCGAGCTGCACCCTGATGTTCGTCGATCACACCCGAGGCAGAAAACGCCGCTGGTGCAGCATGGCGGTCTGCGGCAACCGAGCGAAAGCAGCGGCCCACCGCGAGCGGCAAAAGAAAGTCATCGATGCTTGAGGGTGAAAAACAATAACCTGTCAAAATCATTTTGACAGGTTACTTTGTTCGTGCCAGATTTAATCTCGAAAACCGGCTTGATCTCATCCATGCGGTTACGAGGCCAATCATCATGACCAGCACCACTGCACCTATCCGCTACACATTTGCCGACGTCGACGGCGTTCGCGTCTTCTACCGGGAGGCAGGAGAACCGGCCAAGCCGACCCTCCTCCTGCTCCACGGGTTTCCCAGCTCATCCCACCAGTTCCGCCAACTCATCCCGTTGCTTTCAGCCCACTTCCACATCATCGCCCCGGACCTGCCCGGCTTTGGATTCACCGAAGTGCCCGCCGAGCGCAAATACTCGTACACCTTCGACGCACTGGCAGAAACGCTGGGGCATTTCGTCGAGACCCTGGGACTGAAACGCTACGCGATGTACGTCTTCGATTACGGCGCACCGACCGGCCTGAGACTGGCAGTCAAATACCCCGAAAGAATGACCGCGCTGATCTCGCAAAACGGCAACGCGTATCTCGAAGGACTGGGCGATGCATGGGCACCGATCAAAGCCTACTGGGCAGAACCGTCGGCCAAAAATCGCCAGGTCATCGCCGACGCGATCCTGCACCTGGAAGGCACGCGCTGGCAATACGAACATGGCGTCAGCACGCCTGAACTCATCGCTCCCGAGTCCTACACCCTCGACGCGCTGCTATTGGAGCGGCCGGGCAACAAAGACATCCAGCTCGACCTGTTCCTGGACTACGCGAACAACCTCAAACGCTACCCGGACTTTCAGCGCTTCTTCCGCGAGACCCAACTGCCAACCCTGGCCATCTGGGGCCAGAACGACCCCTTCTTCATCCCGCCTGGCGCAGAGGCATTCAAACGCGACAACCCCAATGCCGTAGTCGAACTACTCGACACCGGACACTTCGCCCTGGAAACCCACGTCGACTACATTGCGAAGCGAATCATCGAAGTGATCGGTCACGCGGCATAAAAGGATCCCAGGCGGACGCAACAGTGCGCCCGCCTACTCCCCCTGTAGGAGTGAGCCTGCTCGCGATGAGGCCCGGACATCCAACATCTACATCAACTGTCACACCTTCCAGGCCAACTCGATTTCACAAACCTGACATCCGAAAAACGTGTAGGAATTCACCTTTTGTAACGAGGGGATTTATTCCCAACAAGCAGCGAAGCAGCCCCAAAACCTGCCCCCGATTTCCCAAGGCACTCCATACCGCCCGAATTACCGCGAAAGCCCCGTAAACAGTGGCATTGAGCCTTATCGCAACAAGCGCCAAAGCGTCCTACAGCCCGGTTGTGAGCGCAAAAATCGCAGCTTATAGTTCCCGCCGTCGCTGCCATTGTCGGTGACCGGGATTCGCAGCCCAAAAGAGAAGACACCGAAGACCGCCAAACCCACGCAGCCGACCTCCGTCGGTAAACGAGTAATGGCGATTGTGATTCATCTTTCTAGGACTACATCCATGTCGACCCAACACCCGCCACGCCGCTTCACCCCCATGTCCCAATTCGCCACCGACTACCCCGTACTAGTCATCGACAGCCACGCCCCAATCCGCGAACTGCACAACGTCGTCAGCGAACGCCTCAACGCCGTCCTCCCCTACCTCCAGCTCATGGGCTGCACCAGCCTCCCCGACTACGCCGAAAACGACATCAACACCGTCGCCAACATCGCCCGGATTTTGCTCCAGGATGTGAGTGATGTGTTTCGGGTGATTGAGCAGCGGGGGTTTGATACCTCCAAAGGTCAGTGACCAAATTTCACCCCAAAAAAACCCGCATTGACGCGGGTTTTTAAGTGTTTCTGTTGGTTTTGGGTACTGAGTCTTCTTTATGCGCACCGGGCCGACTGACGACACGATGCTCACTGGAAGCGATAAAACGGATCAAGCACGAGGTATCAAACGAGCTAAAAGGATCCTCGAAGCCCTGAAAGGTAAATAACATGAAAGAATCGACATTCAACCCCGAGGATATGCCTGTCCTAAACCTCGACACCTCTGGCACAAGTCGTCACGAGGCATCCCGATTTCTCGACAGCCCGGAGATTATGGCTGCTTACATTGCTGAGAGCATGAAGGCTGGTGACATGGCACTGGTTCATGCGCTGAGTGAAGTTGCAAAGGCTAAAGGTGTGAGCAATGTTGCCCTGGAAGCCGGACTCAACCGCGAAAGCCTTTACAAAGTGCTTAAAGGTGGAGCGAAGACGCGCTTTGAGACAATCAGGAAGGTGATGACTGCCATAGGCCTGGAACTCACCGTACGCCCGATATCGACGCCAGCCACATCCCCAAGTAAGCCCAGACCTGCTCCCGAAAAATCCGCTTCCCGGCCTACTGCTGGAAAATCGAAGCCAAGAGTTGCGGCAACCAAAGTTGCTACCAAGCCTGTTCCAGCGTAAACCGGCTGGTTATTGCCTAGTTTTGACGAAAAAAGGTGACAGATCTATTTATTCAAATAGATCTGCCACCTTTTTACGAATTAAAAGTAGAGCCTCTTTACTAGCTAGCCCCCAATCTTTCCTTTTGACGAAACCCCCACAAGAAAGTCAGCTATATCCTTAGAGTTAATACATGATTGCTCGACATTACTTTTATCAACTTTAAACTCTTCAGGAACGCCATTATCCTTCAACCAGACGCAAGAATCTTTCACCCCCAGAAGATTACAATTTTCAAGGTGCGCCTCAACGACTTGCGGCTTCAAACATTCATTATTAAAGTAGGGTATAAGTAAGCACATACCCACCACAACGACTATCACGATGACACCATTCAGTATTAGCTTCATTGCATTACTCTCTCTTTGATCAGCGGTCACGGGCAACACGCCAAGAACTTGATAGATATTTAATTAACGCTTAATGCTTTCGCACTCATTGCGCACATCCGAATTATCGATACTCGCACAACTGCCACTACCCGTTTTGGCTTCGCACAATAAGCGTTGGTCATGGTTGTCGATGGAGTTACAGCCACCATGACCAGTTTCAGCATTGCAGGTACGGCGAAGATCGGCGTTGTCGATGGTCTCGCAATTACCCCCACCTTTCTTGGCTTCGCAGTATCTGCGCTGGTCTGCGTTGTCGATGGTGTTACACGTGCCACCGCTGGTTTCTGCTTCGCAGGCACGGCGAAGATCGGCGTTGTCGATAGTGGCGCAGGTACCACCGTTAGTCCTCGCCTCGCAGAGTCGGCGCTGATCATTATCATTGATGGTGGAACAACCGGCGTAGGCGTAACCGCTAAGCATCAACAACACTGCAACAATGACTTTCATCGCACACTTCCATGATTTTGTCAGGAGACAGCCTGACACTGATTGATCCAAGGTTACCGGGTAACGGGCGTCAGTCCAGCAGTGCTAATTTCCTAAGTAGTTCGTGCAAACCATCAGGAACCAACGGCGCTTCGGCAGTAAAGCTCGCACAAGGAAGCCACTTCGCAACGAAGGCCGCACCATCGCTTTCTTGAGCATTCAAGTGCGGCAACTCATAGACACTGGCATCCACAAACTTCGCGTCGTAGACCTGCACGATTTCGTGCCCTGGTGTGCCGTTATACGTAAAGAGGCTTTCAAGCGTACCGAGCAAGCGAACATCGGTGATGGGTAAACCGAGTTCTTCCTGAACCTCTCGCACAACGGCTTGTGCACTGGTTTCACCGAATTCGATTCCGCCACCGATTGGGCGGAAGAATGGCTTTTCAGTGATGGGGTCGCGGGCTTCGTTGACCAGTATCTTGCCATCGTGATGGAAGATGCAGAGTGCGAGGGGGCGGATGCGGGGTGTGGTCATGATGTGAAGTCCATTTACTTTGAAAATTCCTGAAGCAGCTGCTCCCATTCGGCATGGGTGTTGGTCGCGGACGCAACCTCGGCAGCTGCTACAGGTTGGCGTCCGTTTTTGAGATCAGAAGTTAGCCGGGGTGTTGGCGCTGATGATTTCCGCTTCATCCTGGCCGATGTTGCGGAACTTGTGCGGTAAGGTTGTCGGGAAGTAGTAGCCATCCCCAGCGTTAAGCACACTAATCTGCCCATCAACAGTCAACTCAACCGTCCCCCGCGTAACCAACCCACACTCCTCCCCTTCCGAGTGCACAATCGGCTCTTCCCCCGAACTCGCGCCCGGCGCGTATTGCTCGCGCAGCAAGCGCATCTGCCGGCTCGGCACCGAAGCGCCAATCAGCAGCAACCGCAGCCCATGACGCCCAAGATCCGGCTGTTCGTTAGCGCGGAACACGTATTGATGTTCACGCGGCGGCTGATCAAAGGTAAAGAAGTCCGCCAAAGACATGGGGATGCCTTCGAGCAGTTTTTTCAGGGAGCTGACGGAGGGACTGACGCGATTCTGTTCGATCAGGGAGATGGTGGCATTGGTGACGCCGCTACGCCGGGCCAGCTCGCGCTGGGAGAGTTTGTAGCTTTCGCGTACTAATTTGAGTCGTGAGCCCGTGTCCATGACAGCCTTATGCGAGGAAAACTTAAGGGTTATGGGGGTGGATGGCGGGCGACTTTTGGCCGCGAAAGTACCGCTTCCCTGTCCCGTAATTGTGAAAGGCGGGTATTAAATCACGTTTGGGGGTGTTGCTGTAGGCGCATGGTTATTGGTGATGGTGGTGGGTCAGTTGGCATTGATGGGGAACCGGATGGCGTCATCGCGAGCGGGCTCGCTCCCACAGTTTTTGACCTCTGCTGCACGTACATTTTGTGCCTGCCATGGATCCAATGTAGGAGCAGAGCTTGCTCGCGAAGGCGGTGTGTCAGACAGCACCGATGTCGGATGTGCCGCCGTCTTCGCGAGCAAGCTCTGCTCCTACAGGGTTGTGTTGGGTTAGATACCGAAACGGTCGCGAAGCGCGTAGTACGCAGCGCCCATGGCGGTGAGCGGGGCCTGGAAGGTGCGGCCGCCGATCATTGGCATGTGCGGCAAGGATGCGAAGGCATCGAAGCGTTCGGCGTCGCCGCGGATCATTTCCGAGATCAGTTTGCCGGCCAGGTGCGAACAGGTGACGCCGTGGCCACTGTAGCCCTGCATGTAGTAGGCGTTTTTCTCGATGCGGCCGAATTGCGGCATGCGCGACATGGTCAGCAGGAAGTTGCCGGTCCAGCGGTAGTCGATCTTCACGTCCTTCAGTTGCGGGAAGGTCTTGAGGATTTTCGGCTTGATCAGTTGCTCGATGTCGTCCGGTTCACGGGCGCCGTAGACCACGCCGCCGCCGTACAGCAGGCGGTTGTCGGCGGTGAGGCGGTAGTAGTCGAGCAGGTAGTTGCAGTCTTCGACGCAGTAGTTGTTTTTGATCAGGCTGCGCGCAACCTTCTCCGACAACGGTTCGGTGACGACGATTTGCGAGCCGCACGGCATGCTTTTGGCGGTCACGCGATTGTCGAGGCCCTGCGGCAGGTAAGCGTTGCCGGCGATCAACAGGTATTTGGCGCGGACCACACCTTTGGCGGTGCGCACGGTGATCGGTTCGCCGTAGGTGATTTCTACCGCCGCCGATTGTTCGTAGATTTTGCCGCCGAGGCCGATGATGGCCGAGGCTTCGCCGAGGGCCAGGTTCAGCGGGTGGATGTGGCCGCCCTGCATGTCGAGCAGGCCGCCGACGTAGTTGTCGCTGCCGACTTCGCGCTTGATGTCCGCCGCGTCGAGCATTTTCAGGTTCTTGTTGCCGTAGCGCTCCCAGCTGTTTTTCTGCTCGGCCAGACCTTTGAGCTGCTTTTTGTTCAGCGCTGCGAAGATGCCGCCCGGCTTGTAGTCGCACTGGATGTCGTAGTGTTGTATGCGCTGACGGATGATGTCGGCGCCTTCGAAGATCATGCTGCCGAGGACTTCGGCGGTTCTGTCGCCGTAGCGCTCTTCGATGACATCGACGTCGCGGCTGTAGGAGTTGACCAGTTGGCCGCCATTGCGACCGCTGGCGCCGAAACCGACTTTGGCGGCTTCGAGTACGGTCACGCTGTAGCCGGCTTCGGCGAGGAACAGCGCCGAGGACAAACCGGTGTAGCCGGCGCCGATGATGCAGACGTCGCAATCCACCGCTTGTTCCAGTACCGGGAAGTCGCCGGTGAAGTTGCGGGTTGCGGCGTAGTAGCTGTTTACATGTGCTTGTTTCATAGGTTTCTCCGATGGCCGCTGGCATGTGCCGGCGGCCGCCGTTGTAGAAGTATTAGAGCTTGATCCAGGTCGCTTTGAGCTCGGTGTATTTGTCGAACGCGTGCAGCGATTTGTCCCGACCGTTACCCGACTGCTTGTACCCGCCAAACGGCGCGGTCATGTCGCCGCCGTCGTACTGGTTGACCCAGACGCTGCCGGCGCGCAAGCCGCGAGCGAAGGTGTGGGCCTTGCTCAGGTTGCTGGTCCAGACACCGGCAGCCAGGCCGAAGATGCTGTCGTTGGCGATGGCCAAGGCTTCTTCAGCGGTATCGAAGGTGATCAGCGACAGCACCGGGCCGAAGATTTCTTCCCGGGCGATGGTCATGGCGTTGGTCACACCGTCGAAAATCGCCGGTTCCACGTACAGGCCGCCGGTGGCTTCGAGGGTGCGGCTGCCGCCGGCGATCAGTTGCGCGCCCTGGTCTTTGCCGACCTGGATGTAGCGCAACACGTTGTCCAGTTGACGCTGATCGACGACCGCACCGACGGTGGTTTGCGGGTCCAAAGCATGCCCCGGTTTCCAGGCTTGCAGCGCTTCCACCAGCAGCGGAATGAACTGCTCGCGGATCGAACGCTCGACCAGCAAACGCGAACCGGCGGTACAGACTTCGCCCTGATTGAAAGCGATGCCGCTGGCCGCTGCTTGTGCTGCCGCGCGCAGATCCGGCGCATCGGCGAACACCACGTTCGGGCTCTTCCCCCCTGCTTCGAGCCAGACGCGTTTCATGTTGCTTTGGCCGGCGTAGACCAGCAGTTGCTTGGCAATCGCGGTCGAGCCGGTAAAGGCCAGCACGTCGACGTCCATGTGCAACGCCAGTGCCTTGCCGACGGTGTGGCCGTAGCCCGGCAGGACGTTGAACACGCCTTTCGGAATGCCGGCGTCCAGCGCTAATTGCGCGATGCGGATCGCGGTCAGCGGCGACTTTTCCGAAGGCTTGAGGATGAACGAGTTACCCGCCGCGAGGGCCGGGGCGAACTTCCAGCTGGCCATGATCAACGGGAAATTCCACGGCACGATGGCGGCGACAACACCGGCAGGTTCGCGGGTGATGAGGCCGAGTTGATCGTGCGGCGTGGCAGCGACTTCGTCGTAGATTTTGTCGATGGCTTCAGCGCTCCAGCGGATCGCGTTGGCGGTCGCCGGGATGTCGATGTTCATCGAGTCGTTGATCGGTTTGCCCATGTCGAGGGTTTCGAGCAGGGCGAGTTCTTCCCGGTTGGCCAGGATCAGGTCGGCGAAGCGGATCAAAGTGCGCTTGCGCTCGGCCGGGGCGAGATTGGCCCAGACGCCGGATTCGAAGGTGCGGCGTGCGACGGCGACGGCTTCGTTGGCGTCGGCTTCATCGGTGCTGGCGACGTTGGCCAGGAAGCGACCGTCGACCGGGCTGATGCATTCGAAGGTTTCACCGCTGAGTGCAGCGCGGTATTGGCCGTCGATGAAGGCGCGGTTTTCGATGGTTAGGGACTGGAAGCGTTGTTCCCAGTCGCTGCGAGTGTTTGTCATGGTTGTGACTCGACGCAGAGGAATGTTGGGTGGGCCGTGGGCGTTGGTGGTGGCTGAGCTGCCGCCATCGCCGGCAAGCCGGCTCCTACAGGGTTTGGTGACGTACACGAAAGCTGTGCACGACGAAGATCAACTGTAGGAGCCGGCTTGCTGGCGATGGCGGTGTGTCAGGCGGCACTTGTGTTGGATGTGCCGCCGCTATCGCCAGCAAGCCGGCTCCTACAGAGTTTTGTGTCGTGCACGAGAGGTGTGGACGACGCAGATCTCGTCAAACCGTGTGCAGGTACCAGTTGTACTCAAGGTCCGAAATGGAGTTTTCGAACTCGGCCAGCTCGCTTTCCTTGCACGCCACGAACACGTCGATGTACAGCGGGTCAATGTATTTGGCCATGACTTCGCTGTCGTCCAGCTCGCGCAATGCATCGCGCAGGTTGTTCGGCAGGCTTTGCTCGTTCTGCTCGTAGCTGTTGCCTTCCACGGGGGCGCCCGGCTCGATCTCGTTGGTCAGGCCGTGGTGAATACCGGCCAGGACCGAAGCCATCAACAAGTACGGGTTGGCATCCGCACCGGCCACGCGGTGCTCGATGCGCACGGCATCGGAGGAACCGGTCGGCACACGCACCGCAACAGTACGGTTGTCGATGCCCCAGCTCGGCGAGTTCGGTACGTAGAACTGCGCGCCGAAACGACGGTACGAGTTGACGTTCGGGCACAGGAAAGCCATCTGCGCCGGCAGGGTCTCGAGCACACCGCCGATCGCGTGTCGCAGCGCGGCGTTCTGCTCGGGATCCTCGCTGGCAAAGATGTTGTTGCCTTCTTTGTCGAGAATCGAAATGTGCACGTGCAAACCGTTGCCCGCCTGGCCCGGATACGGCTTGGCCATAAACGTGGTGTCCATCTCGTGGTCGTAGGCGATGTTTTTCACCAGACGCTTGAGCAACACCGCGTAGTCGCAGGCCTTGATCGGGTCGTTGACGTGATGCAGGTTCACTTCGAACTGCGCCGGGGCGCTTTCCTTGACGATGGCGTCGGCCGGGATGCCCTGCTCTTTCGCACCTTCGAGGATGTCTTGCAGGCAATCGACGTATTCGTCGAGGTCGTCGATCAAATACACCTGGGTCGACATCGGACGTTTGCCGGAGACCGGCGAGCGTGGCGATTGCGGACGACCGTTCACGTTGTCCTGGTCGATCAGGTAGAACTCGAGTTCGAACGCAGCGCAAATGGTCAGGCCAAGTTCATCGAACTTGCGCACCACATTGGCCAGCACTTCACGCGGGTCGGCGAAGAACGGTTCGCCTTCGAGCTCGTGCATGGTCATCAACAGTTGCGCGGTCGGGCGCTTCTGCCAAGGCTCGATGCTCAGGGTGCCAGGGATTGGATAGCAGATCCGGTCAGAGTCGCCGATGTCCAGACCCAGGCCGGTGCTTTCCACCGTGGAGCCATTGATGTCCAGGGCAAACAGGGACGCCGGCAGGTTGATGCCTTTTTCGTAGACCTTATGAAGACTGGTGCGCTCGATGCGCTTGCCGCGCACCACACCGTTCATATCCGCAATCAGAAGGTCGACGTACAAAACCTCAGGATATTTCTTAAGGAATGCGTTTGCTTCGTTGAGTTGAACGGCACGCAGAGGGACCGACATGATGCACCTATTAGCTGTTAATTATTATGTTCACCGCACTTTCTGGAGCCCAGTCAACCCGAACGGCAAAGTGAAGTCAATAGCGAACACTTGGCCTTTCATCCTTTATTTTTGGGACTTTTCTGGGCACGAGAGTGCCATATAGGCCCTCAACACCGCACAAAGACTAGCAATCGGACGTGCGGCGTTTAGAATTTTTTACATGAGAGTTGTTAATTAAAATCAACAAAGCTAAGCTCCTGAAAAACTCGTTCAAGGTCGAGGTGATAAAAATGGCATTCAAGCCATTGATCGGCGTTACAGCGTGCGTCAAACAGATTGGCCTGCACCCCTACCACATCAGCGGCGACAAGTACTTGCGTGCTGTCAGCGTCGCGGCTCTGGGGTTGCCCGTGGTCATTCCTTCCTTAGGCGAACTGACTGAAATCGAGGATGTGCTCGCGCATCTCGACGGTCTGTTGCTGACCGGTTCGCCATCGAATGTGGAGCCCTTCCACTATCAAGGCCCGGCCAGCGCTCCCGGCACGGATCACGATCCGGCGCGGGACGCCACTACCCTTCCTTTATTGCGTGCAGCCATTGCGGCGGGCGTTCCGGTACTCGGCATCTGCCGTGGCTTCCAGGAAATGAACGTGGCGTTCGGCGGCAGCCTGCATCAGAAGGTGCATGAACTGCCGGGCATGCTCGATCACCGCGAAGCGGACAGCCCTGAACTGGCGGTGCAATACGCCCCGGCGCATGCGGTGACGGTGCAACCGGGTGGCGTGTTTGAAGCGCTGGAGTTGCCGACCGAGTTCATGGTCAATTCGATTCACAGCCAGGGCATCGACCGCCTCGCTCCCGGCCTGCGTGCCGAGGCGATTGCGCCGGACGGTCTGATCGAAGCGATTTCGGTGGACCACAGCCCGACCTTCGCGGTCGGTGTGCAATGGCACCCGGAATGGCAGGTGCTTTCGAATCCTCCTTATTTGAGTATTTTCCAGGCGTTCGGCGATGCATGCCGACGACGGGCCGCGCAGCGTAAAACCCGCTGACCCAAAACACCCATTTACTGCCCCCGCGAGTTTGGCGGGCGTGCCTTTGCGCGTCCGTGGCTCGCGAAAACAACACACTGCAATAACAACAAGTACGACCCAGGCAGCCAGGACGGCGGCGCCGAATAAGCCCGAGCGGTATGGATCAGGCGAGCGCAATCCTTTGTAGGAGCGAGGCTTGCCCGCGAAGGCGGTGTTTCAGGCAACGATGATATCGACTGACATACCGTCTTCGCGGGCAAGCCTCGCTCCTACAGGGGGTTGCGCCAACCGAATGCCCCGGGCTTGCAATCCACTCTTAAGTCAGGCCGCGTTGGCCCGACGACTGAAACCTGTTGGGAGTTTCACATGGCAAACGCCTCCAGCATTTACAGGAAGGCTCTTGAAGGTCACCAGGCACCGAAAAAGGTGTTGGTGAAAGTCGACCGCGTCACCAAGAAATTCGACGAAACCACCGCAGTGGACGATGTTTCGCTTGAGATTCATCAAGGGGAAATCTTCGCCTTGCTCGGCGGTTCCGGTTCCGGTAAATCGACGCTGCTACGCATGCTCGCCGGCTTCGAACGCCCGACCGAAGGGCGGATCCTGCTCGATGGCGTGGACATCACCGACATGCCGCCGTACGAACGGCCGATCAACATGATGTTCCAGTCGTACGCCCTGTTCCCGCACATGACCGTCGCACAGAACATTGCCTTCGGCCTCAAGCAGGACCGTTTGCCCGCCAGTGAAATCGACGCCCGTGTGGAAGAGATGCTGCGCCTGGTGCACATGACCCAATACGCCAAACGCAAGCCGCATCAACTCTCCGGCGGTCAGCGTCAGCGTGTCGCCCTCGCCCGCTCCCTGGCGAAACGTCCGAAGCTGTTGTTGCTCGACGAACCGATGGGCGCGCTGGATAAAAAACTGCGTTCGCAGATGCAGCTTGAGCTGGTGGAAATCATCGAACGCGTTGGCGTGACCTGCGTAATGGTGACCCACGACCAGGAAGAGGCCATGACCATGGCCCAGCGCATCGCGATCATGCACCTGGGCTGGATCGCCCAGATTGGCAGCCCGGTCGACATTTACGAAGCCCCGGTCAGCCGCATGGTCTGCGAATTCATCGGCAACGTGAACGCCTTCGAAGGCACCGTTGTTGAGGACCTTGAAGGTCACGCGATCATTCACAGCAAGGATCTGGAACAGAAGATCTACGTCGGTCACGGCGTCAGCACTTCGGTGGAGGACAAGTCCATCACCTACGCGATCCGTCCGGAAAAACTGCTGGTCAGCACCACCCAACCCGAGTCCCGTTACAACTGGTCCAGCGGCAAGGTGCATGACATCGCCTACCTCGGTGGTCACTCGGTGTTCTACGTCGAATTGCCTGGCGGCAAAGTCGTGCAGTCGTTCATGGCCAACGCCGAACGCCGTGGCGCGCGTCCGACCTGGGACGACAAGGTCTACGTGTGGTGGGAAGACGACAGCGGCGTGGTACTGCGCTCATGAAAACACTCAATCAGCGGTTCATGCGGCTGATGCCGAGTGGTCGAAAGCTCGTCATCGGGATTCCATTCCTGTGGCTGTGCCTGTTTTTCCTGTTGCCGTTCTTCCTGGTGATGAAGATCAGCTTCTCGGAAGCGGCGCTGGCCATTCCACCTTACTCCGAGATCTACACCTTCGCCGAACAGAAACTCCAGCTGTTCCTCAACGTCGGCAACTACCTGATGCTGACCGAGGATGAGTTGTACATCTCGGCTTACTTCGGCTCGTTGAAGGTCGCGTTTTTCAGCACGCTGATGTGCCTGGTGATCGGCTTCCCAATGGCCTACGCAATCACCAAGGCAAGCAAGGAAGCGCAAAACGTCTTGCTGCTGTTGATCATGATGCCGACCTGGACTGCGATCCTGATCCGCGTGTATGCGTGGATGGGCATCCTCAGCAACAACGGCTTGCTCAACGCGTTCTTGATGTGGACCGGGCTGACCGATCACCCGATCGAGATCCTCAACACCAACACGGCCGTGTATATCGGCGTGGTCTATGCCTACCTGCCGTTCATGGTCTTGCCGCTTTACGCCAACCTGGTCAAGCACGATCAAAGCTTGCTGGAAGCGGGTTCGGACCTGGGGTCGAGCAACTTCAACAACTTCTGGAAAATCACCGTGCCGCTGGCCAAGAACGGGATCATCGCCGGCTGCATGCTGGTGTTCATTCCGGTGGTCGGTGAGTTCGTGATTCCGGAACTGCTGGGCGGCCCGGAAACCCTGATGATCGGCCGTGTGCTGTGGCAAGAGTTCTTCAACAACCGCGACTGGCCGGTGGCGTCTGCCCTGGCGGTGGTGATGCTGTTGATCCTGATTGTGCCGATCCTGTTGTTCAACCGTAGCCAGGCCAAAGAGATGGAGGGTCGGGGATGAAACGCTTCGGATTTTCAAAGTTCATGCTGATTTTCGGCCTGTCGTTTATCTACCTGCCGATGTTGATTCTGGTGATCTACTCGTTCAACGCCTCGAAACTGGTGACGGTGTGGGGCGGCTGGTCGGTGAAGTGGTACGTCGGCTTGCTCGACAACTCGCAACTGATGGGCTCGGTGGTGCGCTCGCTGGAGATTGCCTGCTACACCGCGATTGCAGCGGTGGCGCTGGGGACTTTGGCGGCGTTCGTGCTGACTCGTGTCACGCGCTTCAAGGGTCGTACGCTGTTTGGTGGCCTGGTCACCGCGCCGTTGGTGATGCCTGAAGTGATCACCGGTCTGTCGCTGTTGCTGCTGTTCGTCGCCATGGCGCAGCTGATCGGCTGGCCGATGGAGCGTGGCATCGTCACCATCTGGATTGCCCACACCACGTTCTGTGCCGCTTATGTCGCGGTGGTGGTTTCCGCCCGCCTTCGTGAGCTGGACCTGTCCATCGAAGAAGCGGCCATGGACCTCGGGGCGAAACCGTTCAAGGTGTTTTTCCTGATCACCATCCCGATGATCGCGCCGTCACTGGCGGCCGGCGGCATGATGTCGTTTGCGCTGTCGCTGGATGACCTGGTGTTGGCGAGTTTCGTATCCGGCCCAGGCTCGACGACCTTGCCAATGGAAGTGTTCTCGGCGGTGCGTCTGGGCGTGAAGCCTGAGATCAACGCCGTGGCCAGCCTGATTCTGCTCGCCGTTTCGATTGTGACCTTCATGGTCTGGTACTTCAGCCGCCGCGCTGAAGCCAGCCGCAAACGGGCGATCCAGGAAGCGATGGACCAGACCGCCAGCGAATCCTGGCAGCAACCTGAAAAGCAAATGGCAGGAGCGACGGCCTGATACCCGTCCCTGTAGGAGCGAGCCTGCTCGCGATGGACGTTAACGATGACGCGGGCTACCTGAATTAACGCGGCGTCCTTGAGTTTTTCGCGAGCGAGCTCGCTCCTACAAGGAGCGTGCAAGCGCTTGCTGTGTGATTTTGAATAAAAAGAGAAATGGAGTTGTACCGATGAAAATGTTTGGCAGGACTCTGCTGACACTGTCCTTATTGGGCGCGATGGCTACCGGCGCCCAGGCCAATGACAAGGTACTGCGCGTCTACAACTGGTCGGATTACATCGCCCCGGACACCGTCAAGAAGTTCGAAGACGAGACCGGTATCCGCGTGACCTACGATGTGTTCGACAGCAACGAAACCCTTGAGGCACGCCTGCTCGCAGGCAAATCCGGCTACGACATTGTCGTGCCGTCCAACAGCTTCCTGGCCAAGCAGATCAAGGCTGGCGTCTATCAGGAACTGGACAAGTCGAAGCTGCCGAACTGGAAAAACCTCAACCCGGTGTTGCTGAAAAACGCTTCGGCCAGCGACCCGGGAAACGGTCACGCCTTCCCGTACATGTGGGGCTCGATCGGCATCGGGTTCAACCCGGCCAAGGTCAAGGAAGTGCTCGGTGCCAATGCGCCGACCAACTCCTGGGACTTGCTGTTCAAACCGGAAAACGCCGAGAAACTGAAAGCCTGCGGCATCAGCTTCCTCGACTCGCCGACCGAAATGCTGCCCGCCGCCCTGCACTACCTGGGCTACCCGGTGAACTCGCAGGACAAGGCGCAGATCGCCGAAGCTGAATCGCTGTTCATGAAGATCCGGCCGTCGGTGGCGTATTTCCATTCATCGAAGTACATCTCCGACCTGGCCAACGGCAACATCTGCGTGGCTGTCGGTTATTCCGGCGACGTGCTGCAAGCCAAGGCCCGCGCACAGGAAGCGGGCGACAAGGTGAAGATCGAATACAGCATTCCGAAAGAAGGCGCCGGCAGTTTCTACGACATGGTCGCGATCCCACGGGATGCGGCGAACGTCGACAACGCCTACCTGTTCATGAACTTCCTGATGCGCCCGGACATCATCGCCGAGATCACCAACAACATCGGCTACAGCAACGCCAACGCGGCGGCGACGCCGTTGGTGGATGAAGCGATTCGCGATGATCCGGGCTCGTATCCGCCCTTGGCCGTGATGGCGACGTTGTACGCGATTCCGGACATGCCGATCGGCGTTCAGCGGGTGATGACGCGCGGCTGGACGCGGGTGAAGCTCGGGAAATAATCGTCGGACCCAAGATTGCTATCGCTGGCAAGCCAGCTCCTACAGGGTACGCGTCGCACCGCAGATCATTGTAGGAGCCGGCTTGCCGGCGATGAGGCCATCACTGGCAACACAAAATCCAACTGTTTCCGTTCACGCAGCGCCTTACCACCGCTGCACTCCTCTCTGACGAACGGCCTCACCTGGCTTCCTCGGTTAAGGTGAGTTCGGCGCCCTCCTCGGGCGCCTTTTTTTATGCCGGCACCAGCGGCCATTCGGCCAGCGCTCGATAGCGGCCCTTGTGGGATTCAAACAACACAAATCGATCCGCCCGCAGAAAAAACTCCGGCGGCGTCGTCGACTCAGGCACCGGCGCCCGATAGTCACGCATCAACGTCAGATGCGGCCTGAATTCCTTGTGTACCTCTTCAAACCCGAACGGCAACATCGCCTGCTCCAGCGCATACACCAGCCGCAGCAACTCCGGCGGCGCCTGTTCCGGCGCGAGCACCAACACCCCGGCCCTGCGCCACACATCCAGGCGATCCAGCGCCAGCCGCAACGTCGCACCCGGCACGCGCACCTTTGCTGCCGCCGTGCAGATTTCGGCAATCTGCGCCACCTCCACAGCGCCCAAAAACAGCAACGTCAGATGGAAGTTTTCCACCGGCACCGGACGCCCGATGCGCAATTGCAGCGCGCTGCGCCATTGGGCAATCGCCTTGCGCTGTTCGGGTGGGCAATCCAATGCAAAAAACAGCCGTTTGACCGGTTCCGGGGTTTCGTCGCTCACGCCTGGCACCTCCTGACATGCACGTTATAGTTGAACCAACCGAATAAACGGGACGGGGCCATGCGAGAGATCATCAGCAAAGAGCCATGGTGGGCCGTGCCACCGAAACCGGGTCAGGATGAGTCAGAGCTGGAATGGGGCTGGCTGGTTCACTATAGCGAAGGTGAACCGCGTTTCGAGTTTGTCAAAGAACGACCGACGGACAGCGAGATCCGCAATCGCAAGAGTTGCAGGATCACCCCGACGCCGGAGTGATCCTGACACGCACTCAGGCCTGCAAGAGGATGTTGAAGCCACCGAAGATCATCCGCTGACCATCGAACGGCATCGGGTTGACGTCCTGCTGCATACGCGGGTCGGCCATCAATTTCTGCATGCCGGCATCGCGGGTGGGCTTGTCCGGCCAGACGATCCAGGAAAACACCACGGTTTCGTCGTCCTTGAGTTTCACCGCCAGCGGAAACGAAGTCACTTTGCCATCGGGCACGTCATCGCCCCAGCATTCGACAATGCTCAGGGCGCCGTTTTCCTTGAAAATCACAGCGGCGGATTCCGCGTGTTTCTTGAATTTTTCGCGGTTGGCACTGGGCACCGCAAAGACACAGCCATCGACGTAAGACATGGTCATTCTCCTGCCGGGGGTTGAGGGTCGATCTGCGGTTTAGTCGGTTCGGACGGGCTCCAATCGACAGCGCCGCTGCCCGAACTGACCGACGGTACATCGGCACTCCCCGCCAGGTTGCCCTCGATCTGCCCTGCCATGTACAACGTCCCCGCCATCACACCGAAGGTCGGGTTCTGCACCATTTTTATCCAGGCCTTGTCGAACGTATTGCCCAAGCTGCTGCGAATCAGCGCCTCGCTGTCCGGTCGGTCGCTGGCCTGAATCAGTGCGCGAATTCCCGCCACGCCCAAGGTAATCAAGCCTCCGGCGATTTTTCCCGCCGCTGCGGACACCGCGCTGGCGGCACCGCGCGGGGCCATTTCGGCTTCCATCCGCTGGCTGGCGCGCTTGGCCACCGGCGCCATGGCTTGGTCGGTGGAATCAACACCCTTGCTACCGCCGGCCTTGTGGATTTTGTCGATCAGCGCCGCGTACGCCGGCAGGGTGTTGAGCGGCTGGGTGTGCACGACCTGGTACAGCGAAGCGTCTCGCGCGGGCGGCGGTCCGAGGGCAATGGCCGGGATTTTCTGGATACGGCCATTGAGCTGGGCCATGGGCACGCCGTGGCGCTGGGAGATTTTTTGCAGTTCTTCCTGAAGAATATCCACGTAGAACGCCGTGGCCAGACCGAGGATCTGGTCGGGATCAATCTCTACCGCGACCGGGGCCAGCACGCGTTTCTGGTATTGCTCCAGCAGATAGGCCGCCAGGCGTTTCGACGAGGCGTCCTGCTCACCCTGGGCGCTGAGGCTGTACCAGCTGACTTTCATCGACAGCCATTCCTGGGTCCAGTAACTGCTGAACCAGGGAATGAATTTTTCTTCGGTCAGTTGATAGACCCGGGTTCGCCAGTAATCCATGGCGCCGCGCGAATAGATTTTTGCCTGCTCGGTGGCGGACTGGGATGCCGCGACGATGTCCCTATCCACCTGCTGCCAGGTGCTCTGGGAAATGACCACGGGCGGCGCAGGCGCCGGGGCACGCGCAGGCGTGACGCATCCCGCCAACACCAGCAGCACGGCGACGATCAGCGAACGCAGGTTCAAGATCGCGGTTCTCTAGGGTTGAAATCAGATTAAGGGTTTCTACCTGAGTATAGGTGTTTGCCCGCAAGAGCATCGCGAGCAGGCTCGCTCCCACAAGGGATCAGCGTCGTTCACAAAATAACATCTCAATACCGGCCCCTGTAGGAGCGAGGCTTGCCCGCGAAGGGTCCCTCAAGAACACCACAAAAACCCGACCATCACTGACATCGATATTCACCATCGCCGCGAATGCCTTCCGCTCATGAACCGTCAGCGTAGGATCAGCTTCAACCCGACACACAACCCCGAACCGGAGGGGCAAATCATGTTGATCCATCTGCTGACCTGCCTGGCCCTGACAGCCTTCACGCTGACCGTTTTTTCGTGGTACGTCCTGACCGAGGAGCGCACATCATGATCCACACCGTCACCCTCGCCGTGAGCTTTCCGGTGTTCGGCAACAACTACTACTCGCAGCAGGCCGTCTCGCGCAAAGTGCTGTCGCTGGTGTTCGACAAGAACTTCGAAGCGCTGCTGATGCCCGCCGCCGGCAACCACTTCAGCAACGAAGTGGTCGGCCTCAACGATCAATTCCGCTTTTTGAATGATGTGCTGGCCGAACATCTGCTGGATGCCGAGCTGGCCCAACACACCTCGCGGTCGTTCAGTTTTTGAGACTGACCGTCACTGGCTATTGCGCACAGACCTCACGAACACACCCCCGCAACCAGCGATGCACCGGATCGGCGTCCAGACGCGGATGCCAGAGCATCGCGACGGTGAATTCCGGCAAGGCAACCGGCAGCGAAAAACTGTGCATGCCCGCCCGCAGGTTTTCGGTGTGGCGTTCAGGAACGGCCGCGATCAAATCGGTGGCTCGGGCAAGCGCCAACGCGGTCGAGAAACCGGCAACGATGGTCGCGACCTGCCGTTCCAGTTGCAGCGCCGCCAGCGCCTCATCGACAGGCCCCTTGTCGAGCCCGCGCCTTGAGACGCTGATGTGACCGCCCGCCGCATAACGTTCCGGAGTGATCTCGCCCTGGCTCAACGGGTGCCCCGTGCGCACTACGCCGATGAATCGGTCACGAAACAAACCCTGGGTCCTTAACTCAGGCCCGGCAGCCTTCCCCACCACACCGGTTTCCAGATCAACGGTCCCATCCCGCAGCGACGTGCTGTCCTTGTCAGGTTTGTGCATGAAGCGCAGCAGTACGCCCGGCGCTTGCTCGGCGACGCGGGCGATGAGCGGCGCGCCAAAGGTCTCCACAAAGCCCTCGCTGGTACGCAGCGTGAACGTGCGGGCCAATTGTTTCAGGTCAGGCTGTTGCGCCGGGCGCAGCACCGCTTCGGCGTCCTGCACCAACTGGCTGACCCGCTCGCGCAATTCCAGCGCCCGAGGCGTGGCAACCAGTCCGCGCCCGGCCCGGACCAGCAACGGGTCACCGGTGGTTTCGCGCAACCGCGCCAACGCCCGGCTCATCGCTGACGGGCTCAGGCGCAAGCGTTTGGCGGCGCGCGCCACGCTGCCTTCGGCGAGCAGCACATCAAGGGTGATCAGCAAATTGAAATCGGGAGTCGACATGCGTTGCCCCACGGCCGGGTGAGATGGCGTTTGACGCACGAGTAGAGTGCAACCCGTGCGCCTTCCGCCATGTTAGGCGCCAGCGTAGATTTCTGATAGCTCCACTTCGGGAGCGGTCAGATCCAGAGGGACAGCATGAAGCCGACTATCGCCATCGTGGACAACGCAACACAGACACCCGCCGTGCGCTGGGCGCTGGTCAGCCTTTCGCTGTCGATGCTGCTGTCGTCACTCGGCACCAGCGTCGCCAACGTCGGTTTGCCGACGCTGGCCCAGGTGTTCGGTGCAACCTTTCAGGACGTGCAATGGGTCGTCATCGCGTATCTGCTGGCGATCACCACGCTGATCGTCAGCGTCGGAAGGCTCGGTGACCTGATCGGCCGCCGCCGGTTGCTGCTCGGCGGCATTGGCGTGTTCACCCTCGCCTCGGCGCTGTGCGCATCGGCACCGACATTGGGCATGTTGATCGGCGCCCGAGCCCTGCAAGGGCTCGGTGCGGCGATCATGATGGCGCTGACCATGGCCTTCGTCGGTGAGACCGTGGCGAAAGCCAAAACCGGCAGCGCCATGGGGTTGCTCGGGACGATGTCGGCGATTGGCACCGCACTGGGGCCATCGCTGGGTGGCCTGTTGATCAGTGGATTCGGTTGGCAGGCGATGTTCCTGATCACCGTGCCATTGGGCCTGATGACGCTGCTGCTTGCGCATCGCTACCTGCCGGCGGATCGGCAGAAGGCAACCACCGGGAGCGCCCGTTTCGACGCGTGGGGCACGCTGGTATTGGCGCTGACGTTGGCCGCGTATGCGCTGGCCATGACGTTGGGCCGTGGCCATTTCGGGCTGCTTAATATCGGTTTGCTGTTGGCGGCGGGGTTCGGCGTGGGGCTCTTCGTGTTCGTTGAAATGAAAGTCGCTTCGCCGCTGATACGGCTGGCGATGTTTCGCAACCCGGTGCTGAGCGCGAGCCTGGCCATGAGCACACTGGTCGCGACGGTGATGATGGCAACGCTGGTGGTCGGGCCGTTTTATCTGGCCCACGGGCTTGGGCTGAAGGCGGTTGTGGTGGGCATAGTGCTCGCGGTCGGGCCCTGTGTCGCGGCCCTGACAGGTGTGCCCGCCGGCCGGATCGCCGACCGATTCGGCGCCCAGCGGATGACTGTCGCCGGGCTAATCGCCATGGCCGTCGGTTGCCTGGTGTTATCGGTGTTGCCGCTGACCGTTGGCATTGGCGGGTATGTTGCGCCGATGGTGGTGATCACGCTCGGCTATGCCGTATTCCAGACGGCCAACAACACCACGGTCATGAGCGATGTGCAGCCCGATCAGCGTGGCGTTGTCTCGGGCATGCTCAATCTGTCGCGAAACCTGGGATTGATCACCGGTGCCTCGGCATTGGGCGCTGTATTTGCCCTCGCCTCGCAGGCGGCCGACATCACCCTGACACCACCCGAAGCCGTGGCCCACGGCATGCGGGTCACCTTCGCGGTAGCGTTGGGGCTGATCGTTGTTGCGCTCGGCGTCGTGCTAGCCCGCCGAGCGCTGAAACCTTTGTAGGAGCCGGCTTGCCGGCGATGGCGGCGTATCAATCACCATTGATGTTGGCTGGCATACCGCTATCGCCGGCAAGCCGGCTCCTACAAGTGCGGGAGTGTTCCGGGAATGTCCGGTTGACATAAATCCTGTAGGAGCCGGCTTGCCGGCGATGGCGGTGTATCAATCACCATTGATGTTGGCTGACACACCGCTATCGCCGGCAAGCCGGCTCCTACAAGTGCGCGTATGGACGGGGAATGTTCGGTTAACGTAAATCCTGTAGGAGCCGGCTTGCCGGCGATGGCGGCTTATCAATCACTATTGATGTTGGCTGGCACACCGCTATCGCCAGCAAGCCGGCTCCTACAGGGGATTTGTTTCGCCTTTGGCTTATTGTTTGATCACAACCAGCGGTTCGCCTTTCTTGACGATGTACGTTGCCAGTTCGGAGCCGGTTTTGGTTCCGATGTTCTTCGCGACGTGCGCAACGCCGGCCGGGATGTACAGCGAATCACCGGCTTTCAACGTCACCGGTGGCTGCCCTTCCAGTTGATATTCGAACGTGCCGTCGATGACATAAGCCACTTCCACGCCAGGATGGGAATGGTTGGGCGACGAGATGCCCGGATCGATATCAACCCGTACCTGGATCACTTCACGACCGTCGACGTCGAGGTCCTTTTTCAGGAGATCGGTGCGATGAATCCCTGTCTGCCAGCTTTTTGCAGGGGCCTTCACTTCCTCGGCCTGAGACATCCCGGAGAACGCCGCGAGTGCGGCAGTGGTGACAACAGCGACGCCAAGCATTCTGGCGGTGTGACGAGCGTTGATACGGAACATGGCATTTCTCCGGGTGATACCGTTGTGGTGCCCCATTAGGCGGCCGTCGTGTATCGGGGACGTGTCGCGGATGCCATGGTTTTGTAAGCCAAGATAGCTGCGGCCCCGAGGGATACACGGGGATACAAACCGGCCGACTCATTTGGAGGTGTTGAGCACCACCGCCGCCCGGATCAGCGCCTTCAATGCATTTTCATCAAGCGTCTCGCCTTCATGCACATCAATCGCCCGGCGGGTATTGCCTTCCAGGCTGGCGTTGAAGAGATGGGCAGGATCGTCCAGCGCAGCGCCTTTGGCGAAGGTCATTTTCACCGCCGTTTTGTACGTCTCGCCCGTGCAGATGATCCCGGCATGCGACCACACCGGCACGCCCCTCCACTTCCACTCCTCGACCACGTCGGGGTCGGCCTGTTGGATGATCGCCCTGACGCGCGCGAGCGTCTCGCCCCGCCAGTCATTCAATTCCCTGATTCGTGCGTCGATCAGCGCACAGGCCGATTCGCCCCCGCTGCTTTCCTTCGTCATGGTGCTCGCCCTCGGCCGATGGTGGTCGCTTGAGTATTGCCGACTCGGGGATTCTCTCCAGCAATCAGGTGACCGGCTGGTCGCACAAAGTTGCGAGAGGCGCATTCGCGGCCTATGGTCCAAACGATGCATTGCTGGCGACCGGCGTGCGATGGCTCGCCGCCGGTTGCTGTCCTTCCCGTGCGAATTTTCGCAAAGAGGTGACAACATGCCGAACGACTCCCGCCCTGCCGTGCTTGAACTGATCGGCAATACGCCGCTGGTGCGCGTCAGCCGCTTTGACACGGGCCCGTGCACCCTGTTTCTGAAGCTCGAATCACAGAACCCCGGCGGCTCGATCAAGGACCGCATCGGCCTGGCGATGATCGACGAAGCCGAGCGCGACGGCCGGCTGAAATCTGGCGGCACCATCGTCGAGGCCACCGCCGGCAACACCGGCCTTGGTCTGGCCTTGGTCGGTCGCGCCAAGGGCTATCGGGTGGTGCTGGTGGTGCCGGACAAGATGTCCACCGAGAAAGTCTTGCACCTCAAGGCCATGGGCGCCGAGGTGCACATCACCCGCTCCGATGTCGGCAAGGGCCATCCCGATTATTACCAGGACGTCGCCGCACGGCTGGCGCTGGAAATTCCCGACGCATTCTTCGCCGATCAGTTCAACAACCCGGCCAACCCGCTCGCCCATGAGTGCAGCACCGCACCGGAGATCTGGGCGCAAACCCAGCATGACGTGGATGCGATTGTCGTCGGCGTCGGCTCGGCCGGCACGCTGACCGGGCTGACCCGTTTCTTCAAGCGCGTACAGCCCAATCTGGAAATGGTGCTGGCCGACCCCATCGGTTCGGTGATGGCCGAATACAGCCGCAGCGGCACCATGCAGACGCCCGGCTCGTGGGCGGTGGAAGGCATCGGCGAAGACTTCATCCCCTCGATTGCCGACCTGTCCAGCGTGCGCCACGCCTATTCGATCAGCGACGAGGAAAGCTTCGATCACGCCCGCCAACTGCTGCGCGCCGAAGGCATTCTTGGCGGTTCTTCGACCGGCACCCTGCTGGCGGCGGCGCTGCGTTACTGCCGCGAACAAACCACGCCCAAACGCGTGGTCAGCTTTGTCTGCGACACCGGCACCCGCTACCTGTCGAAGGTCTACAACGACCAGTGGATGAACGATCAGGGCTTGCTCAAGCGCAAACCTTATGGCGACCTGCGCGATGTGATCGCACGGCGTTTCGAGGATGGCCGGGTGATCAGCGTCGGCCCGGACGACACGCTGCTGACGGCGTTCCAGCGCATGCGCCTGGCGGATGTGTCGCAACTGCCGGTGCTGGCGGACGGCAAGCAACTGGTCGGCGTGATCGACGAATCCGACATTCTGCTGGGCATGCAGGAAGATCCTTCACACTTCCGCTTGACCGTGGCCAGCGCAATGACCGACAAAGTAGAAACCCTGCCGCCCAGCGCCAGCCTGGAAAAGCTGCAGGCAGAACTCGATCGCGGGCTGGTCGCGATCATCGCCGACGCCTCGGGCTTCCATGGCCTGATTACTCGCGTCGACCTGCTCAATCATTTGCGGAGATCCCTTGCATGAGTCAACACGATGAAAACGCCGCGGCACGCGCCTTCGCCACTCGGGTGATCCACGCCGGGCAAACGCCGGACCCGACCACCGGCGCATTGATGCCACCGATTTATGCCAACTCCACCTATTTGCAACAAAGCCCCGGCGTGCACAAGGGTTTCGATTACGGGCGCTCGCACAACCCGACGCGCTTCGCCCTGGAACGCTGCGTCGCCGACCTGGAAAGCGGCACCCAGGCCTTCGCGTTCGCCTCCGGGCTGGCGGCGATTTCCACGGTGCTGGAACTGCTCGACGCCGGTTCGCACATCGTGTCCGGCAATGACCTCTACGGCGGGACGTTCCGACTGTTCGACAAAGTGCGTAAACGCAGCGCCGGGCATCGTTTCAGCTTCGTCGACCTGACGGACCTCGGGGCGTTCGAAGCGTCGTTGCAGGACGACACCAAAATGGTCTGGGTCGAGACACCGAGCAATCCATTGCTGAGCCTGACCGACCTCGCCGCCGTCGCACGTATCTGCCGCGACCGCGACATCATCTGCGTCGCCGACAACACCTTTGCCAGCCCATGGATCCAGCGCCCGCTGGAGCTGGGTTTCGACATCGTGCTGCACTCGACCACCAAATACCTGAACGGCCACTCCGACGTGATCGGCGGCATCGCCGTGGTCGGGCAGAACCCGGAACTGGCGCAACGCCTGGGTTTCCTGCAGAACTCGGTGGGCGCAATCGCCGGCCCGTTCGACGCGTTTCTGACCCTGCGCGGCGTGAAAACCCTGGCGCTGCGCATGGAGCGCCACTGCAGCAACGCGCTTGAGTTGGCGCAATGGCTGGAGCGCCAGCCGCAAGTGGCGCGCGTCTACTACCCGGGCCTGCCATCGCACCCGCAGCATGAATTGGCGAAGCGGCAGATGCGCGGTTTCGGCGGGATGATTTCTGTCGATCTGAAGAGCGATCTGGCGGGTGCCACGCGCTTCCTTGAGAGCGTACGGATATTCGCCCTGGCCGAGAGCCTGGGCGGCGTGGAAAGCCTGATCGAGCACCCGGCGATCATGACCCACGCCACCATCCCCGCAGAAACCCGTGCACAGCTGGGGATTGGCGACGGGCTGGTGCGGTTGTCCGTGGGAGTTGAAGATGTCGAGGATCTGCGTGCCGACCTCGCGCAGGCGCTGACGCGGATCTAAAAACCCTGTAGGAGCCGGCTTGCCGGCGATGGCGGTGTGTCAGCCAACATTAATGCTGATTGATCTACCGCTATCGCCGGCAAGCCGGCTCCTACAGGGGAATGCGTAAGGCAGGCCGATTGCGCTCCGCCTCGGGTGTTATTCGCCGGACTTGATGCTCGTCCAGACCCGTGTGCGCACCCGCTCAAGCTTTTGCGGCAGCGGTTGCACCACATACAGGGTTTTCAACGCTTCGCTGGTCGGCGTCAGGTTCGGGTTGCCGGTGATTTCTTTATTGATCAGCGCAAGCGAGTCCTTGTTGGCGTTGGGGTAGCCGAGGAAATCGCTGATCGGGGCGATGACTTTCGGGTCCAGCAAGGTATTGAGAAATTCGTGGGCCTCCTCCACGTTCTTCGCGCTTTTTGGAATCGCAAAGGTATCAAACCAGATCGGCGCGCCCTCCTTCGGCAAGCGCCAGTCGACCACTACGCCGTTGCCCGCTTCCTTGGCGCGATTGCCGAACTGGTAGAAGCTGCCGGAGTAGCCGATGGCGACGCAGATGTCGCCGTTGGCGATGTCGGTCATGTACTTGGCGGAGTTGAAGTAGGTGACGTAAGGGCGAATCTTCAGCATCAATGCCTTGGCTTTTTCGTAGTCGTCCGGGTTCTGGCTGTTCGGGTCCAGTCCCAGATAGTGCAGCGCCAGCGGCAGGATTTCCGAAGGTGAGTCGAGCATGGCGACGCCACAGGATTTCAGCTTCTGCATGTTCTGCGGGTTGAACACCAGGTCCCAACTGTCCACCGGCGCATTCTCGCCCAGCGCGGCCTTGACCTTGGCCGGGTTGAAACCGATCAGCACGGTGCCGTACATGTAGGGCACGCCGTACTGGTTGCCCGGATCGTTCTTGTCCAGCAATGCGAGCAGTGCCGGGTCCTGGTGTTTCCAGTTCGGCAGCTTGGACTTGTCGAGTTTCTGGAAGACACCGGCCTTGATCTGGGTTTCGATGAACTGGTTCGACGGCACCACCAGGTCGTACCCCGAGTTACCGGTCAGCAGCTTGGCTTCCAGCGATTCGTTGGTGTCGAAGGTGTCCCAAGTCACTTTGATTCCGCTTTTCTGGGCGAAGTCCTTGGGCACGGACGGCAGGATGTAGTCCGCCCAGTTGTACACCCGCAATTCCCGCTGTTCGGCGTGCACGGCACTGGCCAACAGCGTCAGCCCACAAACAGTGGCGCCCAGTATGCGTTTCATCATGACCATGAATGAATTCCCCAAATGTGTCGCTCGTTGGTTTTTATGTTCTGTACACGGCAGGCCTTAAAAATTGCCCAGGGCAAGGAAAACAGGATTTCGGTTGTGGATTCGCAAGCGTGCTGAAACAGCAATGCTGCTTCGATTCTTGCTGACGAACGAGTGAGTTCATAGTGCGAGGTCGGCCAAAAGGAGATCGAAATGGCCAATATCGGTGTCCCGGTGGATCCGGTTGATGGGGATGCAGAAAGATTTTCAGCAGCACGCCCCCCCTGTGGGAGCGAGCCTGCTCGCGAAGGCGATCTACCATTCAATATCAATGTTGAAGGTGCTGGCCTCTTCGCGAGCAGGCTCGCTCCCACAGGGGATTTGCGGTGGTCTTGCGGGAGAAGACTAAAACGACAAAGCCCGCACAAGGCGGGCTTTGGGATTCGAGTAGGTGGCCGGCGCTGGTCTCCGGCTTACAAGGTTTATCAGGACTCTCACAGAAGAGTTTTGTGCTCTTCTGCTTCACACGGCATAAGGGCTGGATCTCAGCGCGGAGATCTTTCTAACCGTGTACCCTTCGGAACGCGCCCCACGTGTCCTTGCCATCCGCTTGCGCATCAGTCTGCGTCTTCACCTACAAGTTCTAGACTAGTACACCCTCCCAAACCGCGCCCCTGAATTTTTAGAACGATTTTGCCCATGGCGACGGACCTCAGGACGGAAAAATACTAACCAGTGTTCGAGGGTTTTGCTGCCGGAGGGTTTCCCTTCAAGCCCTTTGATGTACAGTCTTCGCCGACGTTTGCAGAACAACAAAAAATACAGGAGTTGAAAATGTCGGAACTGAAACTGCATCCAAACGCCGCACAATCGTTGAGCCAGTGGCACGCGATGATCAAAAAGGCCGACTTGAAGGCCTTGCCCGAATTACTGGACCCGCAAGTGGTTTTCCGCTCGCCGATGGCGCACACGCCTTATCCAGGGGCGCCGGTGGTCAACATGATTCTCAACACGGTGTCCGGCGTGTTCGAGGACTTCCAGTACCACCGCGAACTGTCGACTGCGGACGGCTTGAACGTCATCCTCGAGTTCAGCGCCAGGGTCGGTGAAAAACAGCTCAAGGGCATCGACATGATCCGCTTCAACGAACAAGGAAAAATCGTTGAATTCGAGGTGATGGTCCGCCCCCTGAGTGGCTTGCAAGCCTTGGGTGAAGAGATGGGCCGCCGACTGGGCGCTTTCCTGGCCGCCAGCAAAGCCTGACCACTGCGCAGCGCTTCATCGGCGGGCACACTCACCGGTGAAGCGCGTCATCAGGCCAGGCTCGAAAGATACGGCCACGGGTAAATGCCCCGTTCGTGGCCATCGCTGAAAATCAGTTGCAGGCCATAGCCCTGCGCATTCAATTCGATGACTTGCACTCGGTCATCGACCCTCGGCGTCAACCCTTTCAAGCGAAACGCCCGGCACTGCGAACACGGGCATTGCCGGCGCAACTCGGCATGATCCAGCAACTGCTCACGACCATCCGGCCAGTTCAGTCGCAGCTGCTGTTTGCTCCGGGAATTGCCGATCGCCAGCGGGTTCATTGCAACTGACTCAAGGCAATGCGCACGGCTTTGCGCACTTCCGGGTCGCCGTCGTTCTGCGCGGCCTGCAACGGCGCAACTGCGCCTTTATCGTTCAATTCGCCGAGGGCCAACGCGGCCTCCTTGCGCAGGTTGCTGATGCGATGACCGAGGGTTTCGATCAATGCGTCCAGCGCCGGGGCATAACGCAAGCGACCGAGACTGCGGGTGGCGCGCAGGCGCACTTGCCAGTAATCATCGCTCAACGCTTCGACCAATGCCGGGCCCGCGTCGGTATGACCGACCTTGCCAAGGGTGGTCGCGGCTTCTTCGCGCACTTGCCAGGCGCAGTCCTGTAACGCCTGGCGCAGGGCCGGCAGGACGTGCGCATCGGAGGCCAGGCCAAGGGCTCCCGTGGCGGCGCGACGGACTTCGGTGTCCGGGTCGTGACTGGCCAACGTCGCCAGGGCCGGCAAGGCATCGAGCTGTTTGAGCCAGCCAAGCACGCCAACCGCTTCGCGGCGAACGCTGGCGTCTGCATCGTCCAGCGCCGCCAAGGCAGCGGTCGCGGCATCGGGAAAACGCAATTCGCGCAACGCCCGGAACGCGGCGATACGCACGTTGATGTCGGCATGCCCGGTCCACGGCAGAATCACCCGGCCTGCGGCTTCACTCTTGAGCAGGCTCAGGCTCTGCGCGGCGGCGGCCTGCACGGCCGGCGACGGATCGGTCAACGCCTGGCACAGCGCCTCGACGACCGGCGCATCCTCCCAGGCTTCAAGCAGGCGCGCGGCTTCGGCGCGAACCTCTGCGGTCGGGTCTTCGGCCAGTCGATCGACCAGCCACAGCAAGCCGTCCGGCTCTTCCAGATCTGCCAGCTCGATCAGGGCGATCCGGCGCACGCCGGCGTCGGCATCGGTCAGGCGCGGTTGCAGGGCGAGAATGTCATCGTTATCGGTTACATCGAATAGAGAGGTCATAGGGCAAATCGCGGCAGTTTGTTTTCAGGGGGAAGTCCGAGAGGGTTCAGGCGCGGTAGCTGCCGACCGTCTTCGTGACGCAGTAATTCGAGGCAATGGCGCTTCAAGCGGGAAAACTCATGGCTTGTCACCAGTTCGCTGGTGCGTGGCCGAGGGAAGTCGAGGCGCAGGTCTTCGATGATCCGCCCGGGACGCGTGCTCATGACCAGCAGCCGGTCGGCGAGGAACAACGCTTCGTCGATGTCGTGGGTGACGAACACCACGGTGGTGCGAATCCGCGTCCAGATGTCCAGCAGCAGCTCTTGCATGTTCAATCGGGTCAGCGCGTCGAGGGCACCGAAAGGTTCGTCCATCAGCA
This sequence comes from Pseudomonas sp. FW300-N2A2, assembly GCF_017351735.1. NCBI lineage: Bacteria > Pseudomonadati > Pseudomonadota > Gammaproteobacteria > Pseudomonadales > Pseudomonadaceae > Pseudomonas > Pseudomonas sp. FW300-N2A2. Next base: position 674,823 of record NZ_JACNDU010000001.1, read on the forward strand.
ACAAACGCGGACGGTTGATCAGCACCCGGGCGATTTCCACCCGCTGCTGCATGCCACCGGACAACTGATCCGGCCAGCGCTCGGCGAAACCGTCGAGGCCGACCAGCGCGAGGATTTCATCGGCGGCTTCGTGCCGTTCGGCCTTGCCGATGCCGCGCATTTTCAGGCCGAACGCGACGTTGTCGCGCACCGTGCGCCAAGGGAACAGCGTGTGGTGCTGGAACACCATGCCGCGCTGGGGCGAAGGACTCGACACGTCTTCGCCATCGACTTTAAGGCTGCCGGCGCGAGGTTGCAGGTGTCCGGCCAGCGCGCCGAGCAAGGTCGATTTGCCGCAACCGGAGGGGCCGAGAATGCACACGAACTGCCCCGGTTCGATCTGGCAATCGAGGCCTTGTACGGCTTCGAACGCGGCACGGCCCTCCCCGAGGCTGATCGACAATCCGCGAATATCGATGCGCCCTTCAAGGTGTTGAAATACGCTCATCAGGCTTTTCCTCGTGGTCGATGCCAAGGCGTCAACAACCCGCCCAACCGTTTGATCAGCAGGCTGCTGCCCATGCCGAGCACGCCGATCAGCAACATGCCGACGACGATGTCGGCGTAGTTCTGGATGGTGTAGGACTCCCAGGTGTAATAGCCGATGCCGTATTGGCCGGAGATCATTTCGGCGGTCACCAGGCAAAACCACGAGGTGCCCATGCCGATGGCGAGGCCGGTGATGATGCTCGGCGCGGCGCCCGGCAGAATCACCTCCAGCAGAATCGCCCGACGCCCTGCCCCGAGGCTTTTCGCCGAGGCAATCAGGCGCGGGTCAACGCCTTCGACGCCGTGCACGGTGTTGAGCAGGATCGGGAACAGCGCGCCAGTGAAGGTGATGAAGACCATCGACAGTTCCGACGACGGGAACATCAGGATCGCCAGGGGAATCCAGGCGACGGCGGGGATCGGGCGCAGGACTTCCAGCGGCGGCAACAGCAAATCTTCGGCCCATTTCGAACGACCGATGGCCAGGCCCAACGCGATGCCGATGATCAGCGCCGCGAGGTAACCGGCGAAGACCCGGCTGAGGCTGCTGCTCAGGTGCTGGGCGAGTTTGCCGGAATCGCCCAGGCCGAGGGCGGCTTCGATCACCGCCAGCGGTGTCGGGACATTGGCGAAGGTGACCAGGCCGAGGTTCCAGTGGTGGCTGGCGGCGAGTTGCCAGAACAAAAGGCAGAGCAGTATTGAGGCTGCCCTCGGAATCCAGCGGATAAATGATCGGTACACAATTCTTCCTCTCAACCTAACCCCCTGTAGGAGCGAAGCTTGCTCGCGAAGGTGTGTCAGTCGACATTGACTTAGCTGACACTCCTTCGCGAGCAAGCTTCGCTCCTACAGGGGATTGCGGGGTTCTGGCGGTTAGCGGGCGGCTACGGCCTGGGTGGTGGCGTCGGTGAAGTCGAGGACTTTGCCGCCCTGGGCCGTGGCGAATTGCTGGGCCTGGCCCTTGAGCAGGAACGCGCTGAGGCGCCCTTTCGCGTCACTGGCAAACCACGCCTGATCCGCCAGCAACTTGATCCCGCTGTCACTCGCCTGGGCATACACCGCGCGGATGTTTTTGCCTTCGGACTTCAAACCGGCCAATGCGGTGAACGCCGATTCCGCCGAGGCGTACTGCCGCACTTTCGGCTCGCCGCGCACCCAGATCTCGGCCACATGACTGAAGTCGGTAATGGCTTTGCCACTCAAGGCATCCACTGCTTTGAGCGGGGTCTGGCCGTAGTTGGCCAGTTGCGCGGTGTAGTCCAGCTTCGATGCCTTGAACGCGGCGCGGATGTACTGGTCGTCGATGAAGGTGTTGAGGTCGAGACCGCGATCAGCCTTCTTCAGCAGCTTGAGGGTGTCGATGGCGGTGCCGACCGCCTGGCGATATTCCGGCTTCCAGCTCAGGTCGCGGGTCTGCACGCCGAGCGGGCCGTGGAACAGGTAATTGACCTCGGCATCGACGCCGGTGACCTTGGCGATCAACTCGCTGTACTTCTCGGGTTCTGCCGCCAATAACTGGTTGGCTTCGAGGCTGGCGCGCAGGTACGCGACGACGATTTCCGGGTACTTTTTCGCGTAGGCCTGATCGACCAGCGCACCGTGGAACGTCGGCGTATTCGCCTGTGAACCGTCATAGATCTTGCGAGCGAAGCCACGGCTCGGGAACAGTTCAGCGAACGGCACAAAGTCGGCATGGGCGTCGATCTTCCCGGCCTGCAACGCGGAACCGGCGACTTCCGGCGGCTGGGCGATGATGTTCACGTCTTTGAGCGGGTCCCAACCCTGAGCCGTCACGGCGCGCAGCAACATGCCATGGGCGGTCGAGGCGAACGGCACGGAAATGGTCTTGCCCTTCAACTCGGCCAGTGATTGCACGCCCGAAGCACTCGGCACGACGATGCCGTTGCCGCTGCCCTTGATACTGCCCGACAGCACGCTGATAAACAGACTGTGTTTGCCGGCGGTTTCGAACGCGACACCGTTGAACGAGCCGGGGAAATCGGCCATCGCGCCGAAGTCCAGTTTGCCGGCGACCATCTCGTTGGTCAGGGGCGCGCCGCTGGTGAAGTTCTTCCACTCGACCTCGTATTTGGCGTCCTTGTATTGGCCATCGTGGGGCAAGTATTTGTCCAGCAGGCCGAGCTCGCGAATCAACAGGCCGCCGGCGGCGCAGTTGATCGTGGTGTCCTGGGTGCCGATGGCAATGCGGATGGTTTCGGCGGAAGCCGACAAGGTGAATGAAGCCAGTACCAGACCGGCCAATGCTGCACGCAATAACATGGTGAATCCCCTCGAATCATTTATAGGATGTTCGTCTCCGCCACGATCAGGGCGTGGTGGGAAACGAGGGGTGTTTGAAGCAGGCGTCCGGTGTTGCCGGGTAGCTTTTTACGCGAAACCTGTAGGAGCCGGCTTGCCGGCGATCGCGGTATATCCGCCAGCATTAATGTTGAATTGGAAATCCTCATCGCCGGCAAGCCGGCTCCTACAAGGTTGGTGTTTCAACGTAAGAGGTATGGGATTTCGACTTTCACCGCCCCGGTCGGGCAGTCCTTTTCGCACGGCATGCAGTACCAGCATTCGTCGAAGGCCATGTAGGCCTTTTGCGTGGCCGGGTTGATCGCCAGCAAGTCCATCGGGCAGACGTCGACGCACACGGTGCAGCCTTTGTGGGCGATGCACAGGTCCTCGTCGACCGTGACGGGCGCGTTGGAACGGAAGAAAATTTCCTGGGGTTGATAGGCCATTGGTCGGTCTCTCTTATAGTCAGGCTCAGGCCGCAAAGGCACCGACACGCAGCCGGTCGTAGGCCTGCATTTCTTCGGCATCCAGCGGGATGATGTAGGGCTCGACGGCTTTCTTGAAACTGCTCATCTGGCCGTGTTCATCCTTCTTCAAATGGCAATGGCAGAACCAGTCGCTGTCGTTGCGTTGCGGGTGATCGACCCGATAGTGGTAAAGCCCCCAGCGACTTTCAGCACGGAACAACGAAGCGCGGGCGGCCATTTCGGCGCAGTCGCGGATCATGCTGACTTCCATGGCGCGCATCAGTTCGTGGGCGTTGTGGGCCTTGATCTGATCGAGATCGCGCTGGATATCGCTGAAACGCTGCAGGCCGATCTGCATCTTCTTGGTCACTTTCGGCGGTTGCAGGTAATCGTTCACGAAGCGTCGCAGCTTGTACTCGACCTGGGCCGGCGGCAGTCCGTGCTCGCGGTCCAGTGGCGCGTAGACCCGCGCTTTCTCTGTCTCGATCTGCTTGGCATCGACCGCTGAAAATTCGCGACCGGCGACAAAATCCGCTGCGTTGGTGCCGGCAAACCAGCCGTAGGTGAACGCGCCAAGCATGTAGTTGTGCGGCACGGCGGCCATGTCACCCGCCGAGTACAAACCCTTGACCGAGGTTTCGGCCTTCTCGTTGACCCACACACCCGACGCCGAATGCCCGCTGCAAAAACCGATTTCGGAGATGTGCATCTCGACCATCTGCGTGCGGTAATCGGTGCCGCGATTGGCGTGAAACTGGCCGCGACTCGGGCGTTCGTTGCTGTGCAGGATCTCTTCGATGTTCTGAATGGTTTCCTCGGCCAGGTGATCGAGTTTGAGGAACACCGGGCCGTTGCCGCTTTCGAGTTCCTGGTGGAACTCCCACATCATCTGGCCGCTCCAGTAGTCGCACTCGATGAAGCGCTCGCCCTTGTTGTTGGCGGTGTAGCCGCCCAACGGGCCGGTGACGTAGGCGCAGGCCGGGCCGTTGTAATCCTTGATCAGCGGGTTGATCTGGAAGCATTCGAGGTTCGCCAGTTCGGCCCCGGCGTGATAAGCCATGGCGTAACCGTCGCCGGCATTGGTCGGGTTTTCGTAAGTGCCCATCAGGTAACCCGAGGACGGCAAACCGAGGCGCCCGGCAGCACCGCACGCGAGGATCACCGCCTTGGCTTTGATCACGTGAAAATCGGCGGTGCGACAGTCGAAACCCATCAGGCCGTTGACCGCACCCTCTTCGTCCGTCAGCAAGCGCGTGCAAACGACACGGTTGGTGATACTGACCCGGGCGCGTTTCAACTGGCGGTACAGGACTTTCTTGATGTCGTGCCCTTCCGGCATCGGCAGAACGTAAGCGCCCATGTGGTGGACCTTTTTCACTGCGTAATCGCCGGTTTCGTCCTTCTCGAACTTCACGCCCCAGCGGTCCAGTTGCTCGATGGTTTCGAAGCTGTGGGTGGCGTAGGCATAGACCGCTGCCTGATTGACGATGCCGTCGTTGGCGATGGTGATTTCCTTGGTGTACTGCTCCGGCGTGGAATGGCCGGGAATGATCGCGTTGTTCAGGCCGTCCATGCCCATACTGATCGCGCCGCTGCGTTTGACGTTGGCCTTGTCGATCAGCAACACGCGCAGGTCGCGGTTGCGCTCCTTGGCCTTGATTGCCGCCATGGGACCCGCCGTGCCACCGCCGATCACGACGATGTCGTATTCCTGTTCGAGGGTACTTCTTGTCATGCCTGCGCCCCTTTGTGCCGGTCGATCCGCAGGCGGTACTGGAAGGCATCGCCACGGTAGTAAAGGTGTTCGAAGTCCACGGGTTGGCCGCTGGCATCGTGGGTCAGACGCTCGATGCGCATGATCGGCGAGCCGGGTTCGATGTTGAGTGCTTGGGTCAGGTCGCTGTCGGCGAGTACGGCGTCGATGGCCAGATCGGCATGACCGAGGGCCAGGCCGCAGTCGTTTTCGAGGATCAGGAAGATGTCGCGGGTGACCAGATCGGCCTTCTCCAGCCGTTCGCCGATGGTTTTGGGCAGGTAGGTGATTTCCAGTGAGATCGGCTGACGGTTGATCAGGCGCACCCGCTTGATCTGCGCCACGATCTCGCCTTCGGCCACCCGCAAACGCTCGGCGACGAGTTTGTCGGCGGGGATGAATTTGAAACTGCGCAGGCGGTTGATCACCTCGTAGCCGCGCCCGGTCATGGACTCGGCAAGGCCTTGCAGGGTGCTGACGTTCTGGAAGGTTTTCGGCTTGGCGACGAACGTGCCCTTGCCGTGAATCTTGAAGATCAGCCCTTCTTTTTGCAGATCGCCGAGGGCCTGGCGCACGGTGATGCGGCTGACTTTGAACAACGCACCAAGCTCGCTTTCCGAAGGCATCTGGCTGTCTTGCGGGTATTCGCCGTCGAGAATGCGGGCACGCAAGACGTCGCGCAGTTGCGTGTGCAAAGGAACACTGCTGAGGGAGAGAACGTTATCGGTCATGGCAGATCACTTGTTATAACGAGTTATGACGTGATCTTAGAGTTCTAGTACTGGGGTTGAGAAATACTGTTTGAGAATAAGGTTAGATTCGTGGGATGGCGCGGCACCTGACGCACCGCGCCGCATGGATCGCCGGCAAGCCGGCTCCTACAGGATTGGCGTCAACCGAACATTCCCGGTACACCCGCGCACTTGTAGGAGCCGGCCTGCCGGCGATGGCACCCGTGAAATCGCCTTCGCCGGCAAGCCGTGCTCCTACAGGATTGGCGTCAACCGAACATTCCCGGCACGCATACGCACTTGTAGGAGCCGGCTTGCCGGCGATGGCGTCCATGAAATCACCTTCGCCGGCAAGCCGTGCTCCTACAGGATTGGCGTCAACCGAACATTCCCGGCACGCATACGCACTTGTAGGAGCCGGCTTGCCGGCGATGACGTCCATGAAATCGCCTTCGCCGGCAAGCCTGGCTCCTACAGGATTGGCGTCATCCGAACTTTCCCGGCACGCATACGCACTTGTAGGAGCCGGCTGCCGGCGATGGCGTCCATGAAATCGCCTTCGCCGGCAAGCCGTGCTCCTACGGGATTGGCGTCAACCGAACATTCCCGGCACGCATACACACTTGTAGGAGCCGGCTTGCTGGCGATGGCGTCCTTGAAATCGCCTTCGCCGGCAAGCCGTGCTCCTACAGGATTGGCGTCAACCGAACTTTCCCGGCACACCCACGCACTTGTAGGAGCCGGCTTGCCGGCGATGGCGCCCATGAAATCGCCTTCGCCGGCAAGCCGTGCTCCTACGGGATTGGCGTCAACCGAACATTCCCGGCACACATACGCACTTGTAGGAGCCGGCTTGCTGGCGATGGCGTCATTGAAATCGCCTTCGCCGGCAAGCTTTGCTCCTACAGATCAACCGACGCGCAATGCGCGCAAATCCAGGCGACCGTCCTTCAGCGGTGGGCACCAGTAGTAGCCGCCAGTGATCGGCCGACTGATACGGTACAAGCCGTCGGTGATGCCGTCTTCCAGACCGCTCATGCGTCGCAATTGGGCTTCGAAGGCGTCGAGGGAGAAACCGAACGCGAGGAACATCAGGCCGGCGCGATCCCCTTCGATCCACGGCATCGAGCGGCGGACCACGAACGCTTCGGGAGCGAAGCTTTCCTGGGCGGTGCGTTTGACGTGGGCAGAGATCGGCGCGTCATCGATTTCTTCGTTGTCGCTCAAGCGACGGCCCATGATGTTGTCCTTTTCTTCGGACGGCATCGCGTGGAAGCCCTTCAGGTCGTGCTGCCACTGCTGGATCGCGGCGAAGCTGCCACCGACCACACCGTCAGCGCCCTCACCAATCAACGCGGCAGATACGGCGGCTTCATCGTGCGGGTTTTCGGTGCCATCTTCGTAACCGGTCAGGTCGTGGCCGGTGAGGTGGCGGAACGTTTCGTTCATCTGCACCAGGCGCAGGGCCGGTGCCAGCGCGGCCTCGATGGCGGTGGCGCGATTGAGCAACTCGCCACGGTCGACACCATGCAACCAGCACCACAGCGCGTGCTGGGTCGACGGGTTGTCGACGCCGACGCCGGTCAGTGCCGGAAACGGCCGCAGCCCGTCGATCTGCACGTGCAGCGCCTTGACCAGGGATTCACCGAAACCGGCCACCGCCGACTTCCCGTCCACCAGCTGCGTCAACTTGTCGAGCGCGGCCGGCAGTGCATCGACGGATTCCAGCGCGAAGAACATATGACGGGCTTGAGGTGGAACGGGGGTGGCGAGGATGCCCGGCTGGTAGTAACTCATATGAACTCCTTAATAAAGAGCATGAAGTTTACCCGCAGCGTCGGCCGTTGTGTGTTCTCAGGTCAAAAGATCGCCGGATCTTGACCCCGGCACTTAAAAAGTCGAGGCAATAAGGCGTATAACCTTTGAAGTGAATTCTGAACTGCAAGCCGCCAGCGCATGGCTTACATCACATGGAGTAGCGACATGACCACAGCACACATCCTCGGCAACCTGTTTCCCGACGCCAGCGACATCCCGGAAAAGTACCGCCTCGACGGCCAGACCGAGCAACGTGAATACCTGGTCGATGGCGAACTGAAAACCTGGGCCGGTCCCCTCGCCCAAGTCCGCAGCCCGGTGTACCTGACCGGCGAAAATGGCGACGAACAAGTGATCCTCGGCAGCACGCCGCTGCTCGATGCCGACACCGCGCTGACCGCGCTCGACGCCGCCGTCCGCGCCTATGACCGGGGCCAGGGTTTGTGGCCGACCATGCGCGTGGCCGAACGCATCCAGCACGTCGAAGCGTTTCTCGGGCGTATGCGCGAACAGCGCGAAGCCGTGGTCAAGTTGCTGATGTGGGAGATCGGCAAAAACCTCAAGGACTCGGAAAAAGAGTTCGACCGCACCTGCGACTACATCGTCGACACCATCAACGCGCTTAAGGAACTCGACCGCCGCTCCAGTCGTTTCGAGCTGGAACAGGACACGCTCGGGCAGATCCGCCGCGTGCCGCTGGGCGTGGCGCTGTGCATGGGACCTTACAACTACCCGCTGAACGAAACCTTCACCACGCTGATTCCGGCGTTGATCATGGGCAACACCGTGGTGTTCAAACCAGCCAAGCTCGGCGTGCTGCTGATTCGTCCGCTGCTGGAAGCGTTTCGCGACAGCTTCCCGACCGGTGTGATCAACGTCATTTACGGCAGCGGCCGCGAGACGGTCAGCGCGCTGATGGCCAGCGGCAAGATCGATATCTTCGCGTTCATCGGCACCAACAAGGCTGCCAGCGACCTGAAAAAACTCCACCCGAAACCGCACCGTTTGCGCGCAGCGCTGGGCCTGGACGCGAAAAACCCTGGCATCGTTTTGCCTGAGGTGGACCTGGACAACGCCGTGAACGAAGCGGTCACCGGTTCGCTGTCGTTCAATGGCCAGCGCTGCACCGCGCTGAAAATCCTCTTCGTCCACGAAGACGTGGTCGAGGCGTTCATCGACAAATTCAACGCCAAACTTGCCAGCCTCAAACCCGGCATGCCGTGGGAAACCGGCGTAGCCCTGACGCCGCTGCCGGAGTCGGGCAAGGTCGATTATCTGCACGGGCTGGTTGCGGATGCCGTGAGCAAAGGTGCCCGTGTGGTCAACCCGAATGGCGGTGAAGCCCGCGCGTCCTTCTTCTATCCGGCGGTGTTGTTCCCGGTGACGCCACAGATGCGTGTCTATCAGGAAGAACAGTTCGGCCCGGTGGTGCCAATCGTGCCTTATCGGCATCTGGACACAGTGATCGATTACGTCCTGGAGTCGGACTTCGGCCAGCAACTGAGTATCTTTGGCACCAACCCGGTGGCGGTTGGCCGGTTGGTGGACACCTTCGCCAACCAGGTCGGTCGGATCAACCTCAACGCCCAGTGCCAGCGCGGCCCGGACACCTATCCGTTCAATGGTCGCAAGAACTCGGCCGAAGGCACGTTGTCGGTGCATGATGCGCTGCGGGTGTTCTCTATTCGCACGCTGGTCGCGACCAAGTTCCAGGAGACCAACAAGGACCTCATCAGCGAGATCATCAGCGGCCGCAGTTCGAGTTTCCTGACCACCGACTACATCTTCTGAGGACCAAGAGTCTGAGCACCTTCAGAGCCAACCGACTGCCACCGTTGCTGCGCCGGGTACTGCGTCCGTTACTGGACCCGTACCGGCGCTATCGCCACGCCAGATTGATTCACGCCGTGCGTGTATCGCTGGGGTTGCTGGCGACGATCCTGCTGACCACCGGCATCCACCTGCCCCACGGTGAGTGGGCGTCGGTGACGATGCTGGTGGTGATCGGCGGTTTGCAACACCACGGCAACATCGGCAAAAAAGCCGCCGAGCGCGCCATCGGCACCTTGATCGGCGCTGGTGTCGGCCTGTTGCTGGTGGCGCAACAAGCCTGGCTCGGGATGCCGTGGCTGACCTATTTTGCGATGTCGGTGGTCTGCGGATTCTTCTCATACCACGCCATCGGCAAGGGCGGTTACACGGCGCTGCTGTCAGCGATCACCGTGTTTATCGTCGCCGGGCATGGCGATAATCCGGTGACCGACGGGCTGTGGCGCGGGGTGGATATCCTGATCGGCATTGCCCTGGCCCTGGCGTTTTCCTTCGCCCTGCCGCTGTACGCGGTTTACTCCTGGCGCTACAACCTGGCCGATGCGCTGCGTGATTGCGCGACGATTTACGGGCGCATCATCAATGGCCAACCCGTTACTGATGACGAGCACGTGAAGTTGATGAATCGCCTGAACACGGTGATGGTGCAACAGCGCTCGCTGATGCCGTCGGTGTCCAAGGAAGTGAAGATTTCAATGACCGAACTTGATGCCATCCAGCGCCATTTGCGCATGTGCGTCAGCACTCTGGAAATCCTCGGCAACACCCGACCCGATGCCAATGACCCCGACGCCATGGCGAATCTGCAATCGGCGTTGAAAGCGGAGCATCGGCTGATTCGCGTACAACTGGTGGGGATGGCGCGGGCGCTGAAATCCGGCGCGTCCCAGCGGCTGAATCGCCCCGTCGAACTGCCGGCGGATTCGAGCCTGGACGCACCGGTCTACAACCCGCTGGACGGCTACCGGCTTTTGATCCGACAGCTGGCCAGCAACATTGGCGAAATGCGCCAGCGCCTGGCCAAGACCGCGCCGTGTTGGAACATCTGATTATTGTGTAACTGTCCGCCGAAACTTCAGGCTCCAGCCTTGTTGCATGCCCGCGGCGGCCAGCAGAATTGCAGCGACACCGATCCATTGCAGCATTTCCAGACGATGACCAAAGGCAAACCAGTCGACGAAAATCGCCGCAATCGGGTAAATGAACGACAACGCACCGGTCAGTGCCGTCGGCAATTTCTGGATCGCGCCGTACAGCAACACGTACATCACGCCGGTGTGAACAATGCCGAGAGTCACCAGGCTGGCCCAGGCGCTCGGTGCTTGTGGCAACGCCGAGAAGTGCGCGAATGGCGCGAGCAACAACACGCCGGTGCTGACCTGAATCAGCGCAATCAGGTGCGGTGGCGTGCCGGTCAGGCGTTTGATGATCAACGCCGCAATCGCATAAAGGAAAGCGGCCCCGAGTGCCAGCGCGATACCCATCAGGTAATCGTTGCCGCCCTCGCCCTGTTGCCCGTGTGCGCTGACAATCGCCAGCATCCCCAGAAACGAAACGCCCAGCCAGAACAGTTTCTGCAAGGTGATTTTTTCGTTGAGGAACAGCGCGGCCAAGCCGACCAGCATGAACGGCTGAACGTTATACACCGCGGTGCCGATGGCAATCGAAGCGCGGGAGTAAGAAGCAAACAACAGCACCCAGTTGCCGACAATCGCCACGCCGCTGAGCACCGCCAGCAGGAACGTGGTGCGGGTCAGAATGCCGGGGCGCAGGAAGCCGAAAGCCGAGCAAATCAGCAACAAGGTGCCGGCGCCGAACACGCAACGCCAGAACACCACGTCCAGCACCGGTTGCCCGGACACCAGCACGAACCAGCCGATGGTCCCGGAAATCAGCATGGCGGCGGTCATCTCGAATGAACCGCGACGAAGTGTTTTGTCCATCATCAGACTCCTGTGATTGAGCCCAAAGTATGCCCATCCAACCGGGGGCTTCTCCAGCGCAAAAAGCAGGCTAAACTCGACATCTGCCTTTTTTATCAAGGCGGTTTCGATTAATTACCTTACAGGGGTAGCGCCATGACTGACGATATCGACCAAGTGCTGATTACGGCGTTGATGGAAGACTCACGGCGTTCGCTCAAGGCGCTGGCAAACCTCAGCGGCCTGTCCTCACCGAGCGTCGCCGAGCGTTTGCGCCGCCTAGAAGAACGCGGCGTGCTCAAGGGCTACACCGTCGAGATTGATCCCAAGTGTTTCGGCTATCAACTCCAGGCCATCGTGCGAATCCGCCCGTTGCCGGGCCAGTTGCAAGAGGTGGAGCGGCAAATCCAGGCGATTCCCGAATTCACCGAGTGCGACAAAGTCACTGGCGACGACTGCTTCATAGCCCGCCTGCACGTGCGCTCGATGGAACAACTGGACACCCTCCTCGACCGCCTCAACACCCATGCAGAAACCAACACCGCCATCGTCAAGAAAACCCCGGTCAAACGCCGATTGCCGCCCATGGCATAAGCCTTCAGCCAAATCGCAGGCAAGAAAAAACCCGCCGAAGCGGGTTTTTTACTCATGGACAACGATTAATCATCGCGGCTCATGATGCCGAAGATCTGCAACAAGCTGATGAACAGGTTGTAGATCGACACATACAGGCTGATGGTCGCCATGATGTAGTTGCGCTCACCGCCGTGAATGATGGCGCTGGTCTGGAACAGAATGCAGACCGAGGAGAACAGCACAAAACCTGCGCTGATCGCCAGTTGCAGACCGCTGACCTGGAAGAAGAAGCTCGCCAGCGTCGCACCCAGCAGCACGAAGAAACCTGCGGTGATGAAGCCACCGAGGAAGCTCATGTCCTTACGGGTGATCAGCACGTAAGCCGACAGACCGCCAAACACCAGCGCCGTCATTGCGAAGGCCGAGCTCACTACTTCCGCGCCGCCCTGCATGCCCAGGTAACGGTTAAGGATCGGGCCGAGCAGGAAACCCATGAAACCGGTCAAGGCAAACGCCGACACCAGGCCCCACGCGGAATCACGGAGTTTGTTGGTTAGGAAGAAAAGGCCGTAGAAACCGATCAGCACCACGAAGATATTCGGGTAGCCGACGCGCATCTGCTGGGCGACGAACGCCATCACGCCGCTGAATGCGAGGGTGAGAGCGAGCAAGCCGTATGTGTTGCGCAGGACGCGGCTAACCTCTAGCTGCTCAGCCTGCACGCTGTTATTAACTGCGTAATCCTGTTCGCGCATGGCGACACTCCTGTTGGTTTGAAACGTTCAGTCGCAAAGATCATAACAGACGCTCTGTAACAAGCCATGCACAGAGTTTGACAGTGTGTTTCATTCAGGTATTATGGCGCCCGCAACGCAAACGGAGGTGTGGCCGAGTGGTTTAAGGCAACGGTCTTGAAAACCGTCGACTGTAACAGGTCCATGAGTTCGAATCCCATCGCCTCCGCCATCTTTATACGACAAAGCCCTGATTATTCAGGGCTTTGTTGTTTCTGGGGTTTGGCAAATCCTTCGCCGCTTAGCATGTGTTCCATAACTATTATGGAAGCGTTCCATAACTCAACTCGTTTTGCCCCTCCTCCGGCGTCCTGCCACCTGCGCGGAACGCGACCTGTTCGGCCTGGCCGAGGACCGTGCGCCCTTGTTTCTCGACGCTCGACGACGCCCACATGCCCCGGATGTCTGCATCCAGTAGGTGGGCATGGTCTTCGTTGTGAATGCTTCCGGTGTCGGCAAGGATCTCGGCTTGGAGCCACTCCCACACTTCTGGATCTGGGGTCAGACGGATGCCGAGTACGGATAGCCCCGACAACTCAAGCCGTGCTTTCGGGGGCATTGGCCTGCGCATTTGGAGTGATTCCTGTGTGATCAAGCCACACAAGTGCTGGAAACTACACGCAGTTGAGTGGCGGGCGTGATGCCGGAGTGCTTCAATCGAGCGGCACTTTAAAAAAGGAGATGTGCAATGGAGTTTCTTAAACCGCTCAGTATCTTTTCGCTGGGCTTTTACTCGGCGATCGGCGTCGCCGCATTGATCGGCCTGTACTTTCTATTATACGGCGCCAGGTGTGTAGATTCGTGGATGAAGCGCCAGCCAATGCCAACCGATCGTGTATGGGCTTATGTCGTCATTGCGGCGCTTTTGGGGCTGTGTATCGGGAGCTTCGCTCAGGGGTTAACCGAAATTCATGCCGAATGTGCTGCCTACGGTCAACCTGTAGGTCCTTGCTTCTTTAAACACATCAGTCCGTAAGTATTTGATAGCAGCCCGACTGAAAGGTTGATCGATTGCCTCCCAGTCGGGTTGCTTGGTTGTCATATGGTTTCTGTTACCTTTCGTGGCGCGCAGCAAGTACCCGCTCTACCTCTTCATTTGAATATGGGAAACCGGTCACACTTTCAAACTCGGTAAGCATTGCCCGATATCCGTCAAGGGTCGAGTGGTGTGAGTTCCACGTTTGCTCTCTGTTCTTCAGGCCTTTCCATAGTCCCTTGTCTTCTAGCAAGTACAAAGCGTAAGAATAGTGCGATGACTCGTCATTGCCATCGAATCCAGGGAATAGGGACGCCTTGATCAAACTCTTATCGGCTTCATTCTCTCTAAGGCTGTTCTGCAGATTCCGGAACATGTCCAAAATGCTGCGAACCTCCTTACAGACCGCCACAGATACTGGCTCGATCGACGCATTCTCAATGAGCGTTTGGATCTCCAACTCATAACCGCTATCGATAGCTTTGAGCGCGAGCTCATGGTCTCTGTTGTCGGGGTCGAGTAAAGCAAGAATTTCGTACTGATTTTTTAGAATCAAGCGTTGCAACGGGTCCATGTCAATCTCCATATGGCGAAATGCCTTCCGGACCATATGGGCAGCCAGTCAGATCTTCAAGCCATTGACAATATCGCAACACAATTTGCTGATCCGCGAAAGGTGTCGCGGGCTATTCAGGCGTGCGGCTCGGCAACTTGAAGTCAGTCACCCGGTCAGCGATGTTGCGGATCTTCTCCACACCCAGGAAGCCAACCCAGCCACCGGCAAAGGTGGCCATGCTCTGAGGTAGGCCGAAGAAATCCAGACCACTGATGATCGTCAAAGTCAGGCCTCCGCAGATCGCACCTTCCACCAGCATCTGACGCCGAGTGCCACCACCGTATGTGATTCGAAGCACAGCCATGGCACAGGACAGTCCAGCGGCGAAGAGGATCGGCGAATGCTGGCTCAACCACGCAAGCGCTATCGCCCAAGTGCCTGGTTTGTCTGGCATGTTTGGCATCTCGGTTCCTCCCCGTCAGGGAATTGGGAATACGGCAGGCCATGACCTGCGGATTTGAATCAGCCCCGGCAGCACTCCCAGTTCAGAGCGATGGGTGTGGTGGTGCCGAAAACGAAAAGACCTCGATCATTGCCGAGGCCTGAAAATTGGTGGAATGCGAAGAACCGAACCCTTGCCGTTTACAGCAGCACGCGAACTCAAACCTGCTTGCCCGCTACCAGGCGTCGTATTTCAGAAACGAAAAAGCCCCGCATTTGACGGGGCTTTAATTTATGCATCTGGTCTTTAAGCGTAGGCGTTAGTCGTCTGCATCGCCAAGGTCGAACCAAACGTCTGACACGGCTGACACAAATGTTTGCGCTGTAATATTCGACTGTTCCGTCCGGGTCTTGTGAAGCTTTATCGCCTTTTTGACCTGATCGTGGACGGCCTCAGCACTCAAATAATCAGGCTGACCCGAGAGGAAGTACGTCGCTTCTGGAAGTTGTTTGACTTCGCCATTTCGCGCCACCACCGTCCTTTCAAATCCCTGATCGAGCATAGCATCATGCAGGTCATCATAATTTTGACTATGGGCGAGCTGGACCCTCACCAGAAAGCTCTTGAGATTCTCTGGAAGATTTAGGGTGTGCGGCCCTTCAAAAGCCTCTAGCAGGCGTGCGGCGAGTGTTGTCATAGAAGATTGAGTCCCTATTAGGTGGTGTCCTTCCACAGATTATGTGGTGTAACGCCCAGCCAAAACAACACACCTAGCATGACCCATGACAAAAAAAAGCCCGACGCAGTGACCTGGCTCATAAACTGGAAAATAGCTAGGGTTTTGGATGCTCGCTCGACACTGAGTTAGTGGCGTCCACGTCGACCATTTCTTCATCGACAGGTGCTTCGTCGTCCGGAGGCAGCGGAACCTCAGGCTCTTTCCCTTCGGGATCATCGCCGGTTTCGTTATCAGTGCCACCCGTTATGCCCGCCTGAGAAATGTTTCCGGGCGCATTTTCATCAATGCCCATGCTCGCTCTCCGTTCTGACGCGAGGAATGTCCGTGCTTGAACTTGAGATGTGCTGGCGCATTGCAAATGCCGAGCATTGGACGAACGGCAGAAACAAACAACCCGGCGCTTGGCCCGGCTTGCTTGAATCAGAAAATTATTTCACCAGTTTGTCCAGGAGATCATGACCTGACCAGGTCAGCTGCACATTACCGTGATCCCTGAAAAGAAATCCGTCATTTACTAGCAGATCAAAGTTGTAATCGAAGTCGTCCTTTTGGCCTGGAAAATCACCAATAACCATCGTTTCAAGCAGCCGGCGTTCGACACCGTTCACTTTTGCGTAATGCTGCACGCTTGAAAGAATAAGGGTTGCCATCCTGATATCTCGCTTCATTGCGCCTTCCTTTGATATGCCGATAAACGAAGGTATTGAGAATATCGCAACAATCGGACTTGCACAAAAAACCCCGCGCGTGGCGGGGTTTTTTGTGAGGATTAACCTCGAATCAAACAGGGATCTTACCGTTGGCCATGCAACCGCACGAGATGGCGACGAGCATTGCAGAGATTGGTTTTACGTATTGCACCACGGTGTCTTTCATCATCAGGCTACCCTCATTCGCAAATTGAACTGTTGCGATCAGCAATTCAGGGGATGTGTACAGGACAGTCATTAAAACTGTTAACACCAACAGAATCGCCATTTGAGCAGCCGACATGGCCGGATTTGAACCTTTCGATCCCCAGAAACTGGGCGCCAGAACAAATAAAATCTGGCTGAGTTTTGATTATACATTGGTTAATACGCAATCTAAACAAAACCCGGCGCGGCGGCTGGATTTAAATGTTTGTATGCGTGTTGCGTGAATTGCGTACCATGGGTAGTCGTACGCGCAAAACCCCATCATGTCAATATTTTTATGCCACCTCTTCTTCTTTTTCCGCGTGAATCACCTGACAGTTCGGTTGTTGCACCTGAATATCCACTTCCTTGATGACTTCTTTCAGGGATTCCCACAGGTCGAGCCAATCGCGCGTCCAGTTCTTCGGATCTATCGTCACGCCGAAGAAGATCTTCATCTCAGCAGCAATCCGGGCCGGCCCCCACTCTGCCGCCCCGACTACCTCCCCCTTGTACGATTGCAGCGCTAGGGTCACCAGGTACTGCGCCTTCACGCGCTTGGCCGATTTCAGGTCTGGCAACTTGGCATGGGCGGTGATCAGCAGCACAGCGTTCATTACGTGGCGCATGGTCATTGCTGGGTGATAGAGGTAGTGCCCGAACTGCTGCACCTGAAACGGCAGCGTGTCGATGGCACGCAAGACCTTGCCGATGGTGGCCAGGTGAGCGGCGTGGTCGGTAGATCGACCACTCGGTGTGCGGCGTGTCTCGCCGATGCTGATCTTCTGACGAACAATCTGGATGCGTACTTCCTTGTCATCGCCCAGGGCGGCAAACACGGCCTCATGACGGCGCATGCGGCCGCCCTTCTGCACCGGTGCCGATTCCGCCTTGTCGATGGCCACAGCACTGATCGATGCGTTCGATTCGTGCTGTGCCTCAGTCCATACCTGTCTTGCGTTGATCAGTTTCATGCTGCGAGCCCCTTTTTCAGTTCTCTGGTCTTTGCCCGGTATTCGGTGGTCATCGCCTTCAGCTCATCGACGGTGTACTTCTTCGGCTTATGCGGGCCTTCCAGCCACTCGACCGCCTCGGCGCCGATCCGCTTCACCAACTCGATCCGGTAATTCACGATGTCGCCCGACTTGTGGTTGTTACACGGCGCGCACTGCTTGTGGACGTTCAGCGGCTCGAAACGCCGCTCAGGATTTGCTCCCACGGTGCGGTAATGCCCGGCGTGATATTGGCCTTCGTGGTGTCGACCGCAGCTCACGCACGGCAGAGCGAAATCACGTAGGCGCACCCATTCATTAAAAGCGTGTTGCGCCTCACGCATGTACTGGGCCCGCGGCTTGATTCGCTCCTTGGCTGCGCGTATTTCCTTACGGCCAATTTCAGCAATGGCTTTGCGAGCCTTCTCGCGATTCTCCGGAGCGATAGCCAGGCCGCATGCCCAACTGCACACCTTTTGCGCGGTGGAGAAAGACGGCTTGAAGCTAACCCCGCAGGCCGGGTTCTTGCACCTCTTCGCCTTTGCTTCCTTGAGGGCGGCTCTCATGCATAACTCCCCAGCTGATCAGCCGCAGAAAGCGCGTCTGCTTCATTTTCAAAGTGCGCGGACAAAACCAAGCGCCAGCAGGCGTTGAAGACGTCGCGGTAAAGTGGCTCGAAAGCGGTGTCATCCATGTTTGCCCAACTGATCGACTTGGCTTCTTTGCGGATCCCCTCGGGGGTATGCACCAGATGGAAATGACCGGCCTCGATCGTCACCCACTCACGGAATGCTTCCCGACTCTTGTCCACCGCCGGGAAACGCTCAGCTCGAGCCAGCTCAAGCCCGGTGATGTAAGCGGCGACCGCGTGAGACAGTTGCCCCGGCTTCCCGCTCTGCGCTTCAAAGAACCTGGCCAGCCCCTGAGTGCCACGCATCTCTTGGCGCGGAATCAGTCCGCCGTCGGGCTCCCAGTACTCCCAGGCCAAGTCGAGCATCGAGAAGAACTTGCCGTGGAGCTTGCCGTTGCGCATGCGGGTGAACTTGCCGTGGATGATTTGTCCAGCCTTCCACTTCTGGACAGTTTCGCGGTCGGCTTCCGTGGCCGGCACCAAACCCTGGGCAGTGCGGATCAATGCGAGTTCAGCCACGGGATGTCTCCTTGCGTTGTGCTGCTGCGATAGCCACTCGGAACTTACGTTTGCGCAGATATGTGTCGACTCGATCTGCCTGAGCTCTTTTGAGTCGCTCGCTCTTCTGCTGGGCCTTCGCCGCATCGACGATCTGGCGCACTTCAGCGAGCTTCTCGCGCAGGTGCAGTGAGGGTTCTACTTCGGACCCGGTGAGCAGCCCAGCGATAGCCTGGCCATCGTTGGTGATGGGCGCGATGCGCAGGTCAGCCAGGTACTGGGTGCCGGCCTGCTGAGTGACCAGTTGCATACGGACTGCCGACTCGATCGCTGTTACCCGGCGCGTCGGATCCTGCCCAAGGGAAACGCTCCAAGTAGTCGGTATGGCCTCCGCTCTGGCCGCGGACACAAGTCGCTCATAGGCGCTGTTAAACGCCATCCGCGCACCCACTACGTCTCGACGACTCAAGATAGGCTGCGCAGCAACCATCGCCTGGCGTATCTCGGCGGTCATCACAACTGTTTCGGATTCATCGCCCGCGGTAAGCGCAATCGACCACGCCTCGCCTTTACCCGGACGGCCATCGGCGGCCTGTACCTGCTGCAGCACTGAGGCCAGCGTCAGCTTCCCGGTCAGTTCTCGGCGGCACGCCTGAAGCGCTTTGCGGATGTCAGTCGGAGCGAACACTGCAAGATCCTCAGCCATCAACTCCGCATCCGTGGCGCTGATGGTCTGGCCGAGGGTTTCGGCAGTAGCGCAGATCGCGCCGGCGAGCTGTGCGCGTTCGTCAGAGGAAAGCATTGCGTGGCCCTCCTTCGCGGATGTTCCGAGCAGCTTCTTGTGCGGCGTTAATGTTGGCCTGGGTGTCTTCCTGTTGGCGGGCGGTGCGGCCGTTGATCTGAGTTTGGGTCACCCACTGGGTGTGGTAGCTCTCGGCGTTGGCCAGCAGCTCGCTGACGCTGTGGCACTTGCGTATCAGTTGGGCGTCGTTGATTCCGAGGTAGTACGCGGCGACGCTGTGAGCGACGTCGATGCCCAGGCGGCCGATCAGCAGACCGACCTGCCCTCCCTCCTTGGCGTTCCATACCGGCCAGGCTTTGTACCGCTTGAGGTAGGACATGGCGTAGTTCGCCCAGGTCTTGAACGTCTTGCAGGACTGGTCTTTGGGTCCGGGCATGTCGGCGGGAATTTCAACCCGCGGCGCCTCGGTGCGATCAACGACCAGCACCCGCCCGCCGGATCGGTTCGGCTTGTCCGAGCCGTCCTGCAAATTCTGATTACTGGTTACCTGATTGGTACCCTGATTATTGGTACCCTGATTTGTCGGAGACTTTTTCGACCCTGCATCGGATTTTTTTCCGACCTTGCTCGGAGATTTATCCGAGGTAGATCAGATTTTTTTCCGACCATCGATCGCATCAAAGGTCGGATATTTTTCCGCCCCATCCAGTTTACGGTTCCATTCTTTCGCCTTCTCAGTCAAGCGAATCAATGTGATGCTCGACGTGCTGGAAAGCTCGATCAGGCCGGCATCGCGCAAGGCTTTCAGCAAGCGGTAAGCGGTGTCCGGTTTGTCGGTGAGCAGCGGCAGCTCTTCAACGATCTTGCTCTTGCTCAGCGCGAAGTAGATCCCGGTGTCCGTCTCGATTGGATTGGCCCAGCTCGGGCACTCATAGACGAAGGCGAACAGCAGGGCTTGCTGTGCATTCAAGCCCCACTCCAATGCCTTCGCCTGATTGATCGTGACGGTGTATTGCATGTCAGGCCTTCCCGACCAGTGCTGCCACGATCGACGTACCAATGAGGTTGCGTCTCGCGGGGGGATTGGGGGTTGGTGAGGTTCTTGCCGTAGGCCATGCCCTTCTCGGTCACTGACCAGAACGGAACCCGAACCACATGGTCGCTTCAGGCTGGATCGCCATTCCCGCGGAGGTATCGCTTGATGAGGCCCAAGCCGCAAAGCTGTTCTACGCCGCCGGCGCATGGCATCAGGTGAAGGTCGCAGCATGAGGTGCATCAACAACCAGGTGCGTCAGCGCCGACGACAGACATGGCTGGATATATCGGCCCACGAAATTGAAGAGGCAGGGCATGGCCGAGGAACAGCAGGAACCGACGGCGGAGTCGGTGAAGCAAAAGAAAAAGCGGGCCAAGAAGGCCGAAGACGATGCGAAGAAGGGTGTAGGTGTCTTCAGGGTTGAAGTGGTCGGCGTGTTCATGCCGGACCTCAAGCGCCTGATGAAAGAGCACGGCTTCAACAACCAGCAGGAGGTGTATCAGAACCCGCTGCGCAATGTGATCGCCGCCGATTTCGATACCGCCGCTCAAATGCTTCGCTGTGTCACGACACCTTTTGTTGTGAGCGAAAAGGTGTCGCGCATCATTCGAGCAGCCGGACTGAAGTCGCTCGCAGACGATCCGCCAGAGCCTGGCGACGAAATCGACATTCCGAAATAAACCCCACCCAAGCTGCGAACCCAGTCACGGCGCGCACTTTATTTATATTATTTATTGTTCGGCGTGTCCGCGAGTTGGCTATCAAGCTGTGTATGAGACCACAAGAGACTACAGGCGAGCATCTCCTTTCGAAAAGGCTTTAATAGATCATCAAGAGAACCATCTTGATCATCAATAAACCCTGATTGAAGAATAGGATATAAGTAAACGACACGCCTAGCCGTAAACATTGCCGAATACCATAAAAGTAGTCGCTCGCTCTCAGACAACTGAACGCGCAGTGCCTCTAGAGCAAACTCTTTAAACTTTGCACTTGACTCCTCCTTTAAAATAAACTCAAGAATCAAAAAAACGGAATCGATGTAAAAACCTACTGCTGGCCAATAACGTCTTCTCCATCCTTTATATTTTTTCTCTAACGCTTCAAATGTTTCCATATGAGGTGGCGCAGGTATCATTTCCCAGCTTGCACGTGTGGCGAGTGATTCCGACAGCTCACCAAAAGCGTAGTGCTGTGCTTGATGCCCAACCAAATCACCAAACCCACCAACATTTACAATTCTGGTATTGACCGCAGTCTGACTCATCAATCCAATAAGCTGGAATAGCCGCTGTTCTCTAAGTTACTCTTCATGTCTTTGCTCCCCTTCTTCATTAGCTGCCACTTGAATTCGCAGAGTATAAAGAATCGCAACAAAAGCAAAAAAAGACAATACTGGATTTAAAACACCACCAAAGTAATCGCCAAATTGCCCCCACTTTTCTTGGTCAGTTAAAATATTGATGGAAAACTCTGAAACATATCTGATGGCGACACTGACGATCGCAAACAATGCAAAAACTGCTACTGCAAACAACCCTTTATCAAGTCCTTTCAGCTTCGCCATTTACGTTCCCTCGCGAAAAACCAAGACCCTACCCTACCCATTTCTGAAACGCCACTTCGGCGAGGATCCCCTATGTTCACAGCAATTGATTTGTTCTCGGGCTTCGGCGGATGGACCCGCGGCGGCGTCGATGTCGGCATGAAAGTGCTTTGGGCAACAAACCACTGGGCTGAGGCAGTCGAATGGCACACCCGCAACAACCCGGACACCATCCATGCGTGCCAAGATTTGCACCAGGCGAACTGGGCGGACGTCCCGAAGGATGACGTGATGCTGGCCTCCCCTTGCTGCCAGGGCCACACAAGGGCTCGGGGGAAAAAGTCCGGCAACCCGCAGCACGACAACTCGCGCTCGACAGCCTGGGCACCGGTGGCGAACGCCGAGGTCAACCGACCTGACTTCGCAGTGATCGAGAACGTACCCGAGTTCATGAACTGGATTTTGTACCCTTGCTTGGGCAGACGCCATGCGCTGCTTGGGTTACCAGTTGGCACCCCACATCGTGGACTGCGCCGATCTCGGCGTGCCGCAACACCGCGTGCGACTGTTCATGGTCTGCTCTCGCAGCAAAGCGCCGTTGCACTTGCAGTTGCAGCAATACCGACACGTACCCGCCAGCCAGATCATCGACTTCGATGCCGGCAAGTGGTCACAGGTCGTCAAGCCAGGGCGCACCGCTTCGACACTCATTCGAGTAGAGAACGGCCGCAAGCGATTCGGCGAACGGTTCGTTATGCCCTACTACGGCTCAGGATCAGGCCTCACCGGCCGCAGCCTGGATCGGCCGATCGGTACCATCACCACCCTTGACCGCTGGGCCGTGGTCGACGGCGACATGATGCGCATGATCACCGCTGACGAGGCCATGGCCGCACAGTCCTTTCCCGAAGATACCCTCCGCCCGGACAACCACCGGCTAACTATGCACATGACCGGTAACGCGGTGCCGCCGCTGGCTGGGCAACGTATCATCGAGGCTTTGATTGGGGCCGCCTGAATAACAGAGGACATATCCGCAAGATCTCACTAAACGAAAGAGTTTGTCCCCTCGTCGTACTTTAGTAGCGTAACAGCAGAACCGACCCTCGAGCAGTCAGCCTGAGAAGAAACTATCAGCATAGGAATTACCATAACATCTAACTGCCCTTTCTCCATTAAATACGCCTCATACACCCTAGCAACTTCGCGAATCCTCATTTCTCCTTCTTTAACTATTCTTGGAGTGGCACCATACTTTATTTCAGCTACATAATGGGCCCCAGGGACCTTGACAATAAGGTCAATCTCAAACCTCCTATCACGCACCTCCAAAATAAACCCTGTAGAGGCCACGGCACCCACAAACGGTCCTCTATCTGAAACAATCGCTTTAGAGACTAAAGCCTCGAAATTTAAAATTCGTCTTGTCATTTGTCTCGATTCTTTCAATTTACTCTGAAGTAGAGACTCGTCACCTATAAAAATATTGGGCTTAGATAGCTTCGAAGCCACAGTGTTATCAACAACCTCTGCCTCAACCTTTCGCTCTGACTCTGGTTTTCTCTCTGGCTCTGGCTCTGGCTCAACAGCACTGTCAGTGAATGGGGGCTGGTCAGAGTTGACCTGCTTTTCCGAGAGAATGTCATCTGCTTCTTTCGCAGCCTTAGCTGCAGTCTCATCGGGGCTTTGTTTTTTTAGTTGATATTCCCAATACTTATCTCTATTCCAAAAAAGCGCAGCAAGCTTTTCAAGAAAATCTAGATCGGTAACAAGAGTCGCAACAATGAAAATTGCCAGCCCGTATGTAAATGCATTATTAGCTGCAAAAGCCAAAGCCAGAACTAATGCACTACCTATAAGCTTTACAATTGACGCTCTATTTTTTTCATTGTAAGAAAAAAATAACATCCAGACCAAACCTGTTACACCTAAGATCTGAGCGAGAGCCGCAGACGCGTCCTTAATATCAGTTAACAATTCTATTCCGCTCCATAAAATCGATGCGACTCACAAGTTCAGGAAAGCACATACCCCACTGTGCGCAATGCCGGCAACCATACCTCAATCAAACAAAAACTCCATTGAAAAATAATGGCTTTTTACCACTACCTAGTTTTGACGAGCTCGGGCACTCCCCGGCATAGGACGCCCCATGCCCACGCAGCGGCGGACCGATATAAAAAGTCAATCTATTCCGAAGCGATCGATGTCCTAGAACGACTCGCCGAGCTGCCAGATCGCTCTTTAGTGGCACGGTGCAATAAGGAAACGTTGTAATCGTAGGTCGATATCAACGGCACTGGCCCCTCATTCCGAGCCATCCCGAGCCATTGCCTTGTCCGTTCAACGTCAAAGAATTCGTTCTTGAACTTCATCTTCGCAACAAGGTTTGCTGAGACCCTGAAGTGTCCACATCCGGCCGAGCATTTGACCTCGGACCAGCATCCTGTCGTGTGAACAATTTTAGAAACAGCTTGGCAAATTAAGCATTGCATGTCCGATCTCCATTTCGATGACCCACTCACTGTAGCCGAACACCGGCCAAGGCTCCTCCATGCCCACAGAAAACAAACCGGTCGAGCCTGGCTTTGACCTGAACACGCCAGATGGCGGACGCGGTTACATAGCCCACCTGCTCAAGACCGTGCTCAAGCATCACGACTATTGCCATTACATCAATGGATGGCGAGGACGGTGACTGCCGGGGCATCGTGTTTGCACTCGAAGATCTCGGCGTGCAGGTGAACCCATGATCGCCTCGTTCAATTGCACCCGGCGCTGTATCGAAAGGCCTGGCGTGACGATGAGCACTCCGAACTAGCGTACGACCAGAAATCGAATGTCAGGCATTGCCTGAGCGTGGGAGGTGGAACCGATTATTGGGGTGACGGGATGGATGCTTACACCACCTGGGCGGACTGGAAGATGAATTGGCCTTTCCATGGTCCGTTCGAGGAATACCCGCATGGGCATGACCTTGCTCACTGCCCGAACACGGAAGGCTTCAAGCCGACGACTCAAAACCTGCTGAAGCTGGCCGCCAAGTGCGAGCTGGCATCCAAAGCAACAGCCTAAGCCCTCTTCCACCTACCAGCCTGCTGCTGAACGGCGAATGTCACCGGCACCACTGCATCTCACAGGGGACTCCGTCATTGTCGCCATCCATTTTCATTCCTGGACAATTTTGCAGAAAGTTTTTCGCCTCTGCGCACGAGGTCATCTGCGAGCAGTATTTGCGCCCATCGCATTTGACTGGAGCCGAAACAGGCTTCGGCGCAGTCACGACCGTAGAGATGATTTGGGGCGTCGATAGCCGAGCCTCAGCCCAGGACTGTAATTCAGGGGAAAGCTTCCAAGCCAACAGACCAACAACAAGCACAACCAAAATCAGTTTCATCTTGATCCATCCATGATGAGAGACCGTTTGCGTTCTCACGTTGCCTGCTTTCCAGCGTAACCCACAAATTCACATACAGCCTGCCGGTTAACGCCGGTCGAGGATAACTATCGCCATGAACACGGATAGGAATCAACGGCGCCTGCTGGAAAAACAGAGCGTCAAGCTGCCACCGCTCCTTCAACACCAAAGGAGACATCACCGAGCGGGTTTACCGTCGCGTTGGCGCTATCGCCAAACCATCAAAATAGCCGAAAAAACAGTTCCATAACTCAAAGCAGGCCCCTTGTATTACGCGGTCTGTAGGGGTGCTGAAAAATGAAAGTAATGGAACGGAAAATCGCTACGAACATCGGCCCGCTTACGTCTTTGTATCGGTCTTGAAAACCGTCGACCGTAACAGGTCCATGAGTTCGAATCCCATCGCCTCCGCCATCTTTATACGACAAAGCCCTGATTATTCAGGGCTTTGTCGTTTCTGGGGTTTGGGAATCGGCTGTGAAATCTGAGTGGTCGTTTCCGCATCTTTTAGGCTATTTCCGCCCCCCAGAAATCTTTGGCACTCATTCCCCTTGCCCCCCGCGCCGGCATTTTTCCAACCTGAAACCACCTCTTCGGTTCAGTTCTCCCTTGTTACGCTGCCATCTACCAAGTAGGAATTGCTATACCGAACTCAGACTTGCTGCCTTCTCTGCTGTACAAGATCAACGAAAACCAACTCGCCCGTCGCTCGCCGTGTTGATGGCGCCTGGGGAGAGCTCTCGGCCAGAAGCGGTCACTTGAAACATGAATGGGAGCTTAAAAACGGCAAATTTACAATGTCGCGCGTAAGCCACCAAACAGACGTTTTTCTAACCGAGTTTACCCACCAAGCGAACTGCAATGGCCTGGACGATGGTCAACCCCAAGCCTGCTCCCGGGTCATTTCCACGGCTAGCCGAATCCATCATCGAAGCCCTTCAACGTGCGCTGAGGATGGCTGATCAACAGGGTGACCAACCTATGCTCCGTGCTCCGTATTTCCTGGCCGAGCGAAAAACAAAGGCAGCTATCTCACCGATGACGCTTTAAGACCTGAAAGCCAAAGCGATACACCTTGGTCGCCTGTATTGTCACGTTGTTGAACTTGGAGAAGGATCAAGACTGGAGAGTTCGACACTATCGCGATACTCCGGAACCGAAACCGACCAGCCCAGCTCCAGACTGATTCGTCGACGCAGTACATCGGAGGCGTTAGGTTCCCCATGCACCACAAATGTGTGTTTTGGAGGTCGCTTGAAACCACGCAACCACTGAATGATTTCATCGGCGTCGGCGTGTGCGGACAGTGTTTGCATCGACACGACTTCGGCCCGGATCGGCACGTCTTTTCCGTGGATACGAACGGAAGGAGCGCACGCGACAATCTGCGCGCCACGGGTGCCACCAGCCTGGAAGCCTGGCATTAGCAGCGTGTTAATCGGCTTGGGGGCAAGCGCCTTGAGGTGATGGACAACCCGTCCTCCCGTGGCCATGCCGCTGGCGGCGATAATCACCGCCGGGGTAGTTTGCTGATCCAGCTCGATCGAATCTTTGACAGTACGTACGAATTGCGCAACATGGCACATGCCTTCGCAGTCCTCTAGAGATAATCTGTGCTCGTTACGAAAACGCTGGTACAAGCTCGTGACGTCGGTGGCCATCGGGCTGTTGAGGTAAATTGGAATATCGGGAATCGCCCTTTTCCGTTTCAACTGATATAGGTGATACATCAACAGTTGGGCACGTCCTACCGCGAACGATGGCACCAAGGTTATCCCTCGGCGTAGCGCGGTGCGGGTAATGACCTCAGCCAATTGTTCCTGCGGCGACTCGACTGGATGTTTACGATCACCATAGGTCGACTCTACCAGCAGGTAATCCGCCTGTTCGACGGTTTCCGGAGCGAACATCAAAGGATCATCGAGCCGCCCCAAATCCCCTGAAAACACCAAGGCCAGGCCGTTGGCGATCACCTCCACCGTAGCGGCACCCAAGATATGCCCGGAGCAACGAAGCTGGATGGTCATATCCGTGACAATTTCCACCTTGTGGTGCAGCTCTACTGGTCGCAACAGCTTTAGTGCTTTTTTGGCATCTTGCTCGGTGTAAAGCGGCAACGCCGGGTTGTGCTTTGAGAAGCCATGCCGATTCACGAACTCTGCCTCTTCTTCCTGCAAGCGGCCACTGTCTAGCAGCAGATTTTTTACCAGCTCACAGGTAGCGGGAGTGGCGTAAACCGGGCCGCAATAACCATTGCGCACCAGTACGGGTAAATAACCGCTGTGATCGAGATGCGCATGGGTCAGGACAATGGCGTTGAGGTCGCTGACCGGAAATTGCAACGGATCCCTGTTGTGTAATCGCAGTTGCTTGTAGCCCTGGAATAAACCGCAATCGATCAGCACATGTTGGTTACGATGTTCCAGTAAGTACTTGCTGCCCGTGACTGTGCCCGCGGCACCTAAAAATGTGATTCGCATGGCCAATTTCCTTGAGCATTCAGGAGAATGCTATTGATCGCTCCTTTTGACTCAAGGCCAGCTGACTTTTATCAACTGCAAGCTCGACGGTGCTCCTCTCAATCGGGCGGGAGCAGTGGTTTGACGATCATCAGACTGCACGGTGCTCGGTTCAACACAGACTCGGCAGTACTGCCAATAAACCGATCGTACCCATGGTGATAAACCGTGCCCAACACAACCATGTCAAAAGCATTCTGCCGAGCGAAAAGTCCGATGACCTTTTGGGGGTTACCCGTCAGCGAATGTCGACGTGTATTTTTGATGCAATAGCGCTCCGCAAGCACGTCCAAGGCCTCTTGCTGGGCATCCTGAATCGCGTCCCTCAAACTGTCATCAAAACTGCTTGTCGGCACACTCATCGGCGAATCACTCATCACGGACCAACGACTGACATTGAGCAAGTGCAGCGAGGCACCACAACTGGCCGCCAGCGTAGAGGCCAGATCGAGTACTCGGTCATTCAATCCCTGAGTAAGCTCTTCCAGATGGGACAGATCAATTGCCGCGAGAATTTTCATTGGTTTGGGATTTGCGGCACTGGTCACCAAGTGCAAGTGGGCCGGACACTCGCGCAACAAATGCCAGTCCAAAGGTCGGTGAAAGGCCCGGTCGAGTGCCGGCACGTAATGGGTATCCTTGATCACCAGGTCCGGAAGAAAGTCATTCACGTACTCAAGCAGGTGCGCCAGACTCGATCGGGCCCAGACCACTTCAGTGGTCACCTGTATTCCGATACATCGTTCAAACCGGGCTTGCTGCTCCAGCCAATGCCGGTGCACCTGCAGATAACCTTCCCTAGCCTGAGCCATCGCATCGTGGTTCAGCAAACCGGCCACCGCCAGTGCCGGGACATAATCGAACGCGACAATGTGCAATAACGCACCTGTCGCACAAGCCAAGGCATACGCACGTTCAAACGCCGGGCTAAGGGTCATTTCGCTGGGGGCTATCAATAAAATGCGTTTGAGTTTGAGCATCACGTCCCCCTCCCTGAAACCATTTATCTGCCTGATCGCAACCCGGACGTCCTTTCGTCAGGCTTCAGGCAAACGCTTGTTACTTGCGATTGGCCTTTTGCAGCATCCGCCTGGTGCGTTCGTTGTTCGAGTATCTGGCGTTATTCGGCGGGAGCCATGATTTTTATCAACTAAATTGGAGGCAATCACTGGCAGCGCAATCCCCTTTCAGCTCATGAAAGCCTTGCTGACAAACCTCAACGTTTCCCCGGTATCAGGCGTAGAAAACACTGACAGGCATTCACACCGAGATCGTCATCAGGAGTGCCTTGAGCTTACGTAAATCCAGACTGGACAAGCTTGAATTGAAGCCCGCCATCGCTGGAGACTTGCCATGCTCGCAGACACGCTGATCAATACGACGGTGGTGACCATCTCCGTAGTGATCCATTACGAATGTCTGTTGCGTCTTTCCCTCTCATATCAGACTCAGCTGTCGACCGATAAGTACGGGCCATCGAAAAGCTGTCCAACTGACGATTCGCTAAACCGCCAGAACGCTGCATGGCACCTGATACAGAATATGTTCGGTTGTGCTGCCCAGAAGCTTGTCCACTCCATGGGACTGGACCCTGCCCATCACGATCACATCCACCTTGTGTTCATTAGCGAACTCACTCAATGCCTTGACCGGATGCCCCTCAATGAAATGTCGACGATCAGAGGGCACTCCGAACCGATCTGCCAACCTCAAAAAAGAATTCTCCAGGTCACTGCGAAGCACTTTGGTGAGGTCAGCGAGGGTCAGGCCGCCCATGTCCGCCAGAAAAGCGGCCGTAATATCGCACGCGTACAGCAAATGAAGGTCGGCATTACACTGCATCGCAAGGCTGCATGCCTGCTTAATGATACGGTCGTTCAGCTCATTGTCGGCTGACTCGATATCCGTTACCTCGACCGCCGCTACAACCTTGCGTGGCAATACGTAGCCACTTCCGCCTACCAGATAAACCGGCACCGGACAGTGGCGCAAAAGATGCCAGTCCAACGGGGTGAAGAAGGCCCGCTTAAGCGTGGATTCATGCTGAACCTCCTTGATCAATAAATCGGGCTGCATGTCCGTGACGTGATCAAGGATGTCCTGCTTGATGTCCTCAGCCCAGGCTGCCTCAGTGGTCACCTCTATTCCTCTGCCGCGCAGATTTTCGGCCTGAGCCTTGAGCCAGTCGCGATGGTCCTGCAGGTAGCGTTCCCGAGCGGGTTCCCGTTCGCCTTCTTCAAGTAGTGATAACCATTTGAACGAGGACGTTAGCGCCGCGATATGCAAACTCGCGCCACTGGCCTTCGCCAGCGCCGCAGCATGGTTCATGGCAGGGGAATGGCGCAGGGCCGGGTTGATGATCAGTAACAGGCGTTGATACTGGCTCATGATGGCCTCCAGTCAGGTGAGTATCCAATGCAAGCCATCTTCCGGCTGGGCGCCAATGACCCGCTGTCCGCAGCCTTCTGCACCAGCGGCTGCACGCTGATTCATAAGTCGATTCTGCAAGTCCGATGCGCTCATGACTTGATCTACATCAATAGCTATAGCCGCTGCCCAGGATGAATGTTGAACCGTTCTTTTCCACTCATCGGCGATACCGATAAATGCATGAATGAAAGGCCCGCACTTCGACGCAAGACCTATGCTTAGTACACTTTTGGAAAGGTAGCCTCCACATGCCGGAAGCCCGCCCGCTTCAAGTTCAATACCTTAAAGCTGCATGCTCCAACTGCAGTGTATTGGAACTGTGCCTTCCGCTTGGCCTGACGGCCCTGGAGATCGAGCGTCTGGACACGCTGATCGTGCAAAGATTCAAGGTCAAAAAAGGCGCGGCACTCTACCGCGCAGGCGATCCGTTGCGCTCGCTTTACGCCGTGCGAATCGGTTCGTTCAAGACCAGCGTGGTTTCGGTCGATGGTCGCGAGCAAGTCACAGGGTTCCAGATACCCGGCGAAATGCTCGGCCTGGACGCCATCAGCACCGATTTGCATGCGTGCAATGCGGTTGCTCTGGAGGACAGCGAGGTCTGCCCCATTCATTTTTCCCACCTGGAAAAACTTGCCCGAGAACTGCCTTCACTGCAGCACAACCTGAACAAAATCCTCAGCCGGGAAATCGTTCGCGATCACGACATGCTGATGATGCTGGGCAACATGAACTCGGATGAACGCTTGGCCGCTTTTCTGATGAATATGTCGCAACGCTTGAATACGCGCGGATATTCGTCCAGCAACTTTGTACTGAAAATGCGTCGGGAGGAAATCGGCTCTTACCTAGGCCTTCGCCTCGAAACCATCTGCCGGGGTATCGCACACTTGCGTGACCAGGGGTTGGTGGAAATAACCGGCCGCGACGTTAACATCATGGATCTGGACGGGCTCAAGCAACTGATCGTGGGCTGCCATCGCCACTTGAGATGAAACCTGACGTCTGGAGCGTCTTCAGGCGTGCCATGGTCCTGAATCGCCCCGGCCAGCCGTTACAGCTTTCGGGCCCTGCAAATGGTCAAGGACGCCCACTATCCGGCACCCGTCCAGACGACAGCGAGGGTCAGGCTTATGCCCGATCACCGGGTGCCGAATTGGCCGGGGCTTCGGATCAGCCTCCGCGACACCTGCTCGATGCCAATCAGACGCTGGAACGGTTACGGGCCGGGCAGTTCAACGGCGCAATCGTGCTCACTCCCTGACGCGCTGCCTGACGGCCAGAATACTCCCCGGCACCGAGTACAGCGCCCGCTCAGTATTGCTGCCGATAAGCCGGTCGATTCCCACCCGATGCACAGCACCCATTACCACCACGTCGGCCAAGTACTCCTCGACGAATCCACTGATCACAGGCACCGGCAGCCCCATAACGAAATGGCGTCGTTCTGGCGGCACGCCGTGGCGCTCCGCCAGAGTAATAAACGCTTCATGCAAGGATTGACGCAGCTCCTCAATATAGTCCACGCCCCAACCGCCCCCGGCCAGTGGCGCATCGCTGTTGAAGACGGGCGACAAGTCATAGGCGTACAGCAGGTGTAACGGCGCATCGCATTGAAGAGCCAGGGTATTGGCCGTCTGAATGATGGTGTCGTTCAAACCGCTGATTTGTGTCGACGAATCGAACGGGTCCACTGCTGCCACGATCCGGTGTGGCAAGCTGTAACGGACGTAGTTGACCAAGTGCATGGGGATTGGGCATTCACGCAACAAGTGACAATCGAGCGGAGTAATGAACACTCGCTTGAGCGCGGGTTCAAGGGTTACATCCTTGATCAGCAGATCAGGCTTCAGATCTTCGACCGTCCTCAAAATGTCCAGTAACGGATGGGTGGTGAAGACGGCTTTGACCGTGACCTCCAAATCCAGGTCGCTGAGCCGATCGAATTCTTCGGCCTCCCAGCGGCGATAGCGACGCAAATAGCGCTGCTGCTCTGCGTCGTCGATTTTTTCCTCCCACAAATGCACCACCGGTGTTGGCTCGACAAAGGCCCGCACATCCAGAACTGCCCCTGTGGCCCCAGCCAGAGCGACGGCGCGCTGCATGGCGGGCGACTGCTGAAGGCTTTTATCGACGATCAGTAGCAACCGTTGATATTGACTCATCACACACCTCCGTTCGACCCCGGTCTTCACGTGCCGGCATGCTTCAACACTGCGCTCTGGTACCTCGTGCGAGTTGATTTACATCAAACACAGGTGAATTGACGCCCCCGGCACCAGTCTCTGATCCAGATCAAACTCCAGCGTAGACAGCGGCGTAGAAAGGCATCAAACGCGGTTGCTTTTTCTGACTCGTCTCCCTTCAAAACCGTGCTGGAGGAATACCCCATGCTCACCGTCAAAGACCACAATGATCGAGCCGCGGCCGCGTATGCCGCGGTCGACGGCCAATACTGGATCGAAGCGCTCAGGGACGGCCGCCACGTGCTGATACGGCCGCTGGCGAAAAAGGATCGCGACCGTGAATATGCCTTCATCAAGCGGCTGTCTCCGGAGTCCCGGCACATGCGCTTTCTCGCGCAGATCAACGAGCCCGGCGCTGCGATGCTCGATCAGTTGATGGACACCGACAACAAACAGCGCGTGGCCTACATCGCCCTGGTCCACGACAATGGTCAACTGATCGAGATCGGCATCAGTCGTTACGCGGCCACCGGCGAACATGAATGTGAATGCGCCGTCACGGTCGCCGATGAATGGACGCACCTTGGGCTGGGTACGTTGCTGATGGAGCATTTAATCAAGGCCGCCCGCAAGAACGGTTTTCGCCATATGTATTCGGTGGACGCCGCCAACAATGCGCCCATGCGCGACCTGGCCAAGGCATTGGGTTTCGCGACGAACAATGACCCCAACGACACCCGTCAGGTCATCCATCGTCTTTACCTGTAAAAAATCACCCCGCGATGTTCCGGCCAACGGTCCATCGCGGGGCGATCCAGTCCTCAGGATTACAGCATTCGTCCCGGCTTGATCGCCAGCACACTGCACGGCGCCCGATGCAAGAGTTGCTCGGCCGTGGTTCCTAGAAGTTTTCTCAAGCCTTTGTGCTGCACAGTGCCCATGACGATGACATCGGTATTGTGGTCCGAGACAAACTCACAAATACGCGGCACAGGTGACCCCTCGTAAAAGTGACGACGCTCCGGAGGCACGCCATGGCGTTCAGCGATGGCCGCAAACGCGTCATGCTGAGCCGTTCCCAACATTTCATATAGACCGGTGGCCAGCGGTAAGGCGGCAAAGCCCATGTCCTGAGCGTATACAACCGTCCAGTCATACACATGCAGCAGTTCAAGACTGGCATCACAGACCGCAGCCAGTTTCGTTGCTGCGTCGATAATCTGGTCATTGAACACATGGTCCTGATCCTCATCGCGCAACACATCAATAATGGCCAGTACGTTGCGCGGCCGGGGATTTAGAGGCGTGGTCACCAGATGCACCGGTACCGGACAATCACGCAGCAGCTGCCAATCCAGCGGCGTGAAAAACACACGTTTCAGCACCGACTCTTCCTGGACGTCCTTGATGATCAGCGTCAGCGGCATCTCATTGATGAAGTTCAGGATCTCTTCGTAAGGATGCTGTACCCACACCACCTCGCTGGAGACCTCTACGCCATGCTTGCTCATCAATCCGGCCTGATCGGCGAGCCATTGCCGATGGGTTTGCAGATAGCCGTCCCGGGCCAGACTGAATTGTTCCGGGGCGAAAAGCCCCGCCACCGCCAGAGCTTGTGAATAGTCGAACGCCACGATGTGCAACGGCAATTGCATCGCCAGCGCCAACGCAGCGGCCCGGTCGAATGCCGGTGTCCGAGTCATGGCTGAAGGAGCGATCAAGAGTAAACGTTGAGTCTGCGACATGGGACACCTCGGCACGCGGCCATTTCAATCCAGGAGTAGAACCACAGATTGATTGCTCCCCGTACCGACCACTTGATTTTTATCAGTTACCCGCGCGATGTCCGTCAGGACACCCCCATGCCCGCCCACATTGCCAGTGTCAGCAACACCTGGCCGGGAATCACATAAGCGGCAAACCGTCGCCCGCCGCTGACCCACGCCACCACGCATTTGCTGACGGAGTTGCTGCTGATCGCAATCAGCACAGGGCCGACAACGGCATCGAACGGCAATTGGCCGGACTTGGCCAACGTAGCAATCGACGCCGTCGAGGCATGCGCATCGGCAAAACCGCTGAACGTGGCCGTCAGCATTACCCCCAACTGGCCGAAATGGCTGAGCATCATGGACGAAACAAAAGTGATGCCGGTCATGGTCAACGTGACGATCAGGGCCAGTTTGAGCTTGAACGCACCACCGACCTTGATTGACTCGTTAGCCCCGGAAGCGGTCTTGGGAAACATCAGGCACACGCCATACAATGCTGTGACGGCGGCTCCGGATACCAGCGGCCCCCACATGTGGTGGAGCAAACCGGGATCGACCGCCCCCAGGATCAGGCCGACCTGAGTGACAGTGGCCATATTGGACAGGATCGCGGCCGCACTCAGGAGCTTTGTGTTGTCGGGCTGTCGGGCGACGAGGTGGCCCATGGCGGCAATCGTTACGGTGCTGGAGGCAAACCCGGAGGCAATGGCGCTAATGGCGTAACCGTAACGGGTGCCCAAGGTACGAACAGCAATGTGTCCAATCGCCCCCACGGCCATAAGCAATACGGTCAGGGTGCAAATGGTACGAAAATTGATGGCCGCGTAGGGGCCGATGAAGCGGTCCGGCGCCAAGGGCAGCACGACCAGCGCAGCAGTCAGCAGGATCAGGCCGTCACCCAACTCCGCTTCGGTCAATTGGCTACGGGCAAAGTAATGCAGCTTCTTTCGATAGGTCAGCAGCCCCGCGATCACCACGCCGATGGCAATCGCCAGCTCGGGGTTCGTGCCGCACAACGCCCCCAGTACCAACACCGTAAATAACGCCACCTCGCTGGTCACGCCGGGGTCGTCGCTCAGGCTTCGCCAATACGCCACGGTGACGAGTAACCCCAAGGCGATCGCCATGATGCCCACCAGCAGGCTGCCACCGACCTGCATCGTCACATAACCCAACAACGCCGTAATCGCGTACGTCCGTAAACCGGCACAAGCGCGGGTTTCCCCCTGCCCCTTGTGTCGTTCGCGCTCAAGACCGATGAGCATGCCAATTCCCAGCGCCGCAGCTGCACCTGTCAGCCCAATGGTTTCGTTCATTGGGTTGTCATTCGCATGAAGCCCGCCCGGTACTGGCCCAAAGCGTTACTCCACGAGGTCGGCGCGAACCTGCTCGCCCTTGGGACAGTCCGTTCGAGGGTCGGCCATCAGTCTGGTAAAAGCTGCCGGGCCAGGGGGAATCGGCCAGGCGTGCGGCGCTTCGATACGGGCCTTGAGTTGGCCAACGAAAGCCTGCGCTTCGCTCAGGCTATTGAAGTTCACTTCCAGGGCATCCATGCACACGACCCAGCAATGGCTTGCCGGTTTCTCCGTGATATCAATGATCATAGATACCTCCGTTCTACTTCGAGAATAAAGCCGGACAGCCTCACGGCGTAATCGCGATCTTCATCACACCGTCCTGTTGGTGGGCAAACAACTCATATGCCGCCTCGATATCATCGAGCTTGAAACGGTGTGTCACCAGTGGCGACAGGTCCACACCAACGCTTTGCACCACCGCCATCAAGCGGCGCATGCGCTCCTTGCCGCCGGGGCACAGGGTGGTGACGATGCTGTAGTCCCCCAACCCTGCAGCAAAGGCATCGAGGGGAATGCGCAGATCGCTGGAGTAAACGCCGAGGCTGGACAGTCGACCGCCCGGACGTAGCACCCGCAGTGCGGACTCGAACGTCCCCTGGGTCCCCAGTGCCTCGATAGACACATCGACACCCCGACCATCGGTCAAGGCCATGATCTGCTCGACCACGTTACCGTCCTTGAAATTGACGACATGAGTCGCGCCCAACCGTTGCGCGACGCTCATCCGCTCGGCCACGGCATCGACGCCAATGATCGTCGTCGCGCCTTTGAGGCGTGCACCAGCCACCGCGCAGAGGCCGATTGGCCCAAGGGCAAACACGGCAACTGTATCGCCGATGGTCACTTCTCCCCGCTCTGCCCCGGAAAATCCGGTGGACATAATGTCCGGGCACATCAACACCTGCTCGTCACTAAGCCCGTCGGGAATCGGGCACAAATTGGCAATGGCGTCCGGTACCAGCACGTACTCGGCCTGGCAGCCGTCAATAATGCTGCCGAACTTCCACCCCCCGATGGCGCGAAAACCATGGCGTGTGTCCGGGCCGTCCTGTGAGCCGCAACCACAGAGACAGGCATAACTCTGTCCGCTGGGCGTAATGGCACCGGCAATCACCCGCTGGCCTTCAACAAAGCCACGCACCTGGGAGCCCAAGCGTTCAATGATGCCCACTGGCTCGTGGCCCACGGTCAGGCCCTTGGCCACTGGATACTCACCACGCAGGATATGCACGTCGGTGCCACAAATGGTCGTGGTGGTGATACGGATCAATGCATCCTGCGGCCCGACTTCAGGGATGGGTTTGTCTTCCAGCACGATCCGGTTCTGCTCAACGAAAACAGCCGCTTTCATGGTTCCCATGGTGATCCCTCTTATGCCGAGCCAACGTTCAGTTCGAATCCAAAGACTGCGCTGGGTTGACGGACGAAAGATTGATAATGGTCAACAATTTCGTGACTGGACAATCCCCGGACAACCGCACGTCGGACTACATCGTCGGTCTCCCCTCCATTTGACAAAGATCAAACTCGATGCCCCGTTCCACAGCAGGATAAGTGCAAGGCTTCACTGCCCAATGCCTCAGCCATTGGGGCAAGAAACAGCGCGATTACCTACCGGAGAGTTGTCATGTCTGATCAATCACGTTTCATGCTGATCGTCTCGCCGTTGATGGAAAATAGCCCCGCCTTCGACCGGGCCGCCGCACTGGCCAAGGCTGCAGACGCGGCACTGCACATCGTGGCGTTCGATTACCTCGAAGGGCTGGCAACGGCTGGAATGGTCAACGAACAAGCGCTGGAACAGATGCGGCTGGGCTATGTCGAGCGCCATCGTCAATGGCTTGAAGATCAAGCTAGACCGTTGCGCAAAATCGGGGTTCACGTCACTACTGAAGTGGTCTGGGTGGAGCGGCCGTTGCAGGAAATCCTCGTTCATCTCAAAGAACAGCCGATGGCCGTATTGATCAAGGCGCTAGAACACGAATCCCTGCTATCACGCCTGATGTTTACCCCGCTGGATATCCATCTGCTACGTGAATGCCCTGTACCGCTGCATTTTGTCAGCCATATGCACCATGCTTTACCACGAAAAATCGTCGCCGCCGTCGACCCTTTCCACTGTGATGACCAATACAAAGGTTTCAACGACAGGATTTTGCGCGAGGCGTCAAAACTGGCCACTACCTGCAACGCCGAACTCGAAGTGATCTACGCCCATGACCTTTCATCCATCAGTGCAGATGAATTCGGTTTCAGCAATGGTTCGGCATTTTTTTCTTCGAGCAAAGCCAAGACCCTGTTCGACGCGCAAGCGGACGCGTTCCGCGAGCTTTCGGAGCGCAACGGTATTGCGCCGGAGCACCAGCACATGATCATGGGCAATCCGGCCAAAGTGCTTTCCAGCTATGCCGAGGCTTATGACACCGATGTGATTGTGATGGGTCGCATAGGTCACCGCGCCATGGAGCGATTAGTCGGCAGCACCGTGGAACATCTGCTGTACAAGATTCCCTGCAGCGTCTGGGTGGTTTCGCCAGAAGTACTGGACTGACTGACTCGTGTCTCTCCAGGACGCCGTCAGGGTCAAGAGCGCACTGAATTCATGACCTGCTTCGTCCAGACAACATCCGGGCAAGGGTGTTATCACCGACCCAGTAATGATGGAACAGGCCAGCGAGCGCATGCAGGCCGATCAGCCAATAGCCGCTGGTGCCAAGCCATTCGTGCCAGTACTTGAATCGCTTGGCCAGATCCGGATCCACCGACACCGGTGCCGACAGATAGAAGTCGAAATACGGCAAGGGCTTGCCTCCCGCAGCCAGCATCAACCAGGCCATCAGTGGCGTCACAATCATCAAGCCATACAGCACCAGGTGCATCAGATGTGACAGGCCGGTCTGCCAGGCCGGCGGCGTTGGCGTGATCGGCGGACGCGGCGTCAGACGCCCGAGCAGGCGAATCCAGACCAGAGCGAAAATGCTTATCCCGAACAGCCCATGCAACCCCAGGAACAGAGCTCGTGCGTTGCTGCCGCGTGGCAGCAGCCCCTTGATCTCAATGCACGCATACACGCCGACGAACAGCGCCAACATCAGCCAGTGCAGGGTGATCGACAGCTTTGCATAACGATCTGTGACTATCTCGCGGGTCATAAACACGCCTCATCAAATTTTGGGACGACTGCCGTGCGACAGCCTCTGAGCGGTTGCTTTGAACCGGCGGCACGCAGCCTGTCGGTCAAAACTTAAGACAGTCTGAAGAACAGCGCTCAACGAACCTTTTTCCACCTTCAGACTTCATTAAGAAATGCCTCGGATACTCCCCCCAAACTTATAGAGGGAGGCGTTCCGCCCATGCCCGATTTCGACTGGAACATTGCACTGCCGCTGCACTTCGGCCAGGCAGAAACGCCACAGATCGTCCTGTCCCGCGCCTTGCCGGGCGATGAACAGAGGCCGGTATTCGAGAACTTTATCCAGCAACGCTTTCGCAAGGTTCACGGCGCAGACATTCGTCATTTCATGCCGCAGTTGTTCGGCATAAGCAGCACCGACGGCGAACTGTGCGCGGTCGCCGGGGTACGCCTGGGCCGTGACGAGCCGTTGTTTCTGGAGCGTTATCTGGACAAACCGATCCAGACATTGATCAGCGCCGTGGTAGAACGCCCGGTGGACCCTGCCGGCATTGTCGAGGTCGGCAATCTGGCCGCCACCGACACCGGCAATGCGCGGATGAGCATCATTGCCATCACCTACCTGCTGGCCATGGGCGGGCTGGAATGGGTGGCATTCACCGGCAACATGGGCCTGGTCAACAGTTTTCACCGACTGGGCCTGAAACCGGTGACCCTCTGCGCCGCCGACCCGCAGCGACTGGGCGACGACCGGCACAGTTGGGGCAGCTACTACGAAAGCAAACCCTGGGTTCACGTCGGCAACATCCGCGCCGGCTTCATTCATTTGCGCAACATCGGTCTGTTCAGCCGGCTGGGCTTGCCATCGTCCCTTGACGGAGCCTGCCATGTCGCCTGAATGCCAACGATTCGAGCAGGCCTTGCGCAGCCATGCCGAGCGCAAGAGCAACGTCATTGCCCTGTGGGGCGACACCCTGAAAATCGATTACGCCACGCTGTACGCTGAAGTGAAGTACCGCCAACAGCGTCTGCGCGATGAACAGGCAAGCGTCATCGC
Source organism: Pseudomonas sp. FW300-N2A2 (assembly GCF_017351735.1). NCBI lineage: Bacteria > Pseudomonadati > Pseudomonadota > Gammaproteobacteria > Pseudomonadales > Pseudomonadaceae > Pseudomonas > Pseudomonas sp. FW300-N2A2. The sequence goes on from NZ_JACNDU010000001.1 coordinate 714,467, forward strand.
CCTGGCTCTGGACAACGGCGTCGAGGCCATACTCTGGGACTTGGCCGCGCTGTTCGAAGGCCTTGCTTGCGTGACCTTGCCCCCCTTCTTCAGCCCCGCACAGCGTGCCCACTGCCTGGAACAGAGCCAGGCAGAACGAGTGATTGCCGAACCGGAATTCGAAGCCGAACTGCTCGTTGCCGGCTATGAGAAAAGCGCCGAGTTCTGGCGACGCCCGTTCGCCGGCCCGAGCCCGATGCACCCCGGCACGGCCAAACTGACCTTCACCTCCGGCACCACCGGGACTCCCAAAGGCGTGTGCCTGAGCGCCGACAGCTTGTTGCGGGTAGCGCGGGAACTGGATCAGGCCAGCAAACCCACTGAACCACAGCATCACCTGGCGCTGTTGCCGCTGGCGATCCTGCTGGAAAACCTGGGCTGCTACGCCGCGCTCTACGCCGGTGCCACCCTGAGCCTGCCGAGCCAGAAAACCCTGGGCATCCGGGGCGCCAGCGGCGTCGATGTACCGCGCCTGCTCGGTTGCCTGGCCAGTCGTTCGCCCGAGAGTCTGATTCTGGTGCCGCAACTGCTGCTGATGCTGGTCAGCGCAACCGAACAGAACGCGTTCAATCCGCAAACACTGCGCTTTGCCGCCGTCGGTGGCGCGCGGGTCTCTAAGGACTTATTGCAACGCGCCCGACATGTCGGCCTGCCGGTCTATGAAGGTTACGGCCTGTCCGAATGCGCTTCGGTCGTCTGCCTCAATCGCCCTGCAGCGTACCGTGCAGGTAGCGTCGGCCGGCCCCTGCCCCACGTCGAAGTGAAACTGGCCGAAGACGGTGAGGTACTGATCAAGGGCTCGCTCTTGCTCGGTTACCTGGGTGAGCCGGCCTACACCGACGAGTGGTGGCACAGCGGCGATCTGGGGGAGTTCGACGCGCAGGGTTTCCTCTTCCTCAACGGTCGCAAAAAGCATCAGTTCATCACCAGCTACGGGCGCAACGTCAACCCGGAATGGGTCGAAGCGGAACTCACCCAACGCCAACACATCGCCCAGGCTTTTGTGTATGGCGAGGCTCTGCCGCGAAATCACGCATTGTTGTGGCCCAACCGCCCGGACTGCACGGACGAACAACTGGCTGCTGCCGTCGACGAAGCCAACGACGCGTTACCCGATTATGCGCAGGTGCATCACTGGACACGCCTGAATGAACCCTTCACTGCCGCCAATGGCCTGCTGACCGCCAATGGCCGCCCGCGCCGGGACGCCATCGTCGCGTTGTACCGCGCACAACTGACTGAATTTCCCCATTCCGAGGAGCCCGCATCATGACGTTTTTCGACACTCTGCAAGAAGCCACTCAACAAGAGCGCCACGAACTGTTCAACCTGCCGATCATCCTCGATGCGCTGCAAGGCAAAGTCAGTCTTGAAAGCTATCGGGCGTTTCTCGCTCAGGCTTACTACCACGTGCGCCACACCGTGCCGCTGATGATGGCGTGCGGCGCGCGCCTGCCCACACGCCTGGAATGGCTGCGCAAGGCGGTATGTGAATACATCGAGGATGAATACGGCCACGAACAATGGGTGCTCGACGACATAGCCGCCTGTGGCGGTGATCGCGAAGCGGTGCGCAACGGCCAGCCCTCGCTGCCGATTGAACTGATGGTCGGCTTTCTCTACGACCTGATTGCCCGGGGCAACCCGGTGGGGCTGTTCGGCATGGTCAACGTGCTGGAAGGCACCAGCATCGCCCTGGCGACTCACGCGGCGGGCAGCATCCGTGAGCACTTGGCCTTGCCGGAAAGCGCCTTCAGTTATTTGAGCTCCCACGGTTCGCTGGACATCGAGCACATGCAGACCTATCGCCGGCTCATGAATCAACTCGACGACAGCGCCGACCAGGCCGCCGTGATCCACGCCTCGAAAGTGGTGTACCGGCTTTACGCCGACATGTTCCGCGGTTTGCCGGGCCGCCAGGAAGTCCAACATGCAGCTGCATGAGGCCCGTGTGGTCCTGACCGGCGCGAGTGGCGGCATCGGCATGGAGATCGCCAGCGCACTGTGCGCCGCCGGTGCCCGGGTCCTGGCCGTGGCTCGTCACCAGGAGTCACTGCTGCCGCTGCTCGCGCGCTATCCGCAGAATCTGCACTGGGTGGCCGCCGACCTGACGTTACCTTTTGACCGGCACAAGGTACTGGCCGCCGTTGAGGCCATCGGTGGCATCAACCTGTTGATCAATGCCGCCGGCGTCAATCATTTCGCCATGCTGGAGCAGCTCGATGACAGCGACATCAACGCCATGTTGGCGGTCAACGTCAGTGCACCGATTTGCATGACCAAGCTGCTGTTGCCGCAGCTCAAGCAAGCCGACAGTGCCATGGTGGTGAATGTCGGCTCGACCTACGGTTCGATCGGCTACCCCGGTTATGCCAGTTACTGCGCCACCAAGTTTGCCCTGCGCGGTTTTTCCGAAGCCCTGCGCCGGGAACTGGCGGATACCCGGGTCAGTGTTCTGTACGTGGCACCCCGCGCCACCCGCACATCGATGAACAGCGCGGCGGCCCAAGCCCTGAACGATGCCCTCAAGGCCAATGTCGACGACCCGAAAACCGTGGCCTCGGCCGTCCTCCACGCAATCGCCGGCGACCACCGCGACCTTTACCTGGGCTGGCCGGAACGTTTTTTCGTGCGTCTCAACAGCCTGTTGCCCAACCTGGTGGATCGAGGCCTGCGCAAGCAATTGCCACTGATCCGCCGTCTGAGCCACAAACCCGAGAACGAGCAAAAACCATGAAAAAAATCATCGTCTGCCTTTTGATAGGCGCCTTCAGCCAGATCGCCTGGGCCCTCGACAGCGCCGACCAGCAACGCCTCTCTGCCCTCCAGCAGAGTTGGGCGCACATTCAATACGAAATGCCGGAAAAACAACGCGAGCAAGCCTTCGAACAACTGGCCGCGCAAGCCTCCGCCTTCAGCCAGGAACGCCCGGCCGTGGCCGAAGCGTGGATCTGGAAAGGCATTGTCACCAGCAGTTGGGCCGGCGCCCAAGGCGGGCTCGGGGCATTGGGCAAAGCCAAAGACGCCAAGGCTGACCTGGAAAAATCCCTGACTCTGGACCCCAAAGCCCTGCAAGGCTCGGCTTACACCAGCCTCGGCGCACTGTATGACCGCGTGCCGGGCTGGCCCATCGGTTTTGGTGATTCAGACAAGGCCGAACAACTGCTCAAGCTTGCCTTGCAAATGAACCCCAATGGCATCGACAGCCTGTACTTTTGGGGCGATCACCTTTACCGTCAAAAGCGCTACTCTGAGGCCAAGGCAGCGTTGCAAAAGGCGCTGCTGGCCGCCCCTCGCCCCAACCGCGAAACGGCCGACGCCGGGCGCCGCAAAGAGATCGAGACGTTGCTGGTGGACGTAAACAGAAAACTCGACTGACAGGAGTTCGCGTGCGTTTATTACTGATCGAGGATGACGTCGCCCTCGGCGAAGGCATTCACCAGGCCCTCGGGCGCGAAGGCTACACCGTCGACTGGATCAAGGACGGCAGCAGCGCCCTGCATGCCTTGCTCAGTGAAACCTTCGACCTGGCCGTGCTTGATCTCGGCCTGCCGCGCATGGACGGTCTCGAAGTGCTGCGACGCCTGCGCGACAGCGGTTCCAACTTGCCGGTCCTGATACTCACCGCCCGCGATGCCACCGAAGACCGCATCGCCGGGCTGGATGCCGGCGCCGATGACTACTTGATCAAACCGTTCGACCTGGCCGAACTCAAAGCCCGGTTGCGCGCCCTGCTGCGGCGCAGCGCCGGACGCGCGCAAATGCTGATCGAGCACGCCGGCATCAGCCTCAACCCCGGCACGCAGCAGGTCAGCTATCTTGGCCAGCCCGTGGGGCTGACACCCAAGGAATACCAGTTGTTGCACGAATTGCTCTCGCCACCGGGTCGCGTCATGACCCGCGATCATTTGATGCAATTGCTGTACGGCTGGAATGAAGAAGCGGAAAGCAACACCCTGGAAGTGCACATCCATCACCTGCGCAAAAAATTCTCCACCGACCTGATCCGCACCGTTCGTGGTGTGGGCTATCTGGTGGAGGAACGTCGATGACGTCGATCCGTCGCCGTACGCTGACGCTGATCATCGGCTTGATGCTCGCCGGGCTGGCGGTGATCAGCCTGTTTAACGTGCACGACAGCAACCACGAAATCGCCGAGGTCTACGATGCGCAACTGGCGCAGAATGCCCGCCTGTTGCAAGGCGTGATGCGCATGCCGTTGGCGAGTCAGGAACATGCGGATCTGTACCAGGCGTTCAATACGGCGCTGGGCGAGGCAGTGCCTCGCGGCGATGGTCATCCGTACGAAAGGAAAATCGCCTTTCAGGTGTGGAGTCCCAAAGGTGAAGTGCTGGTGCACACCGCCAGTGCGCCCTCGTTCGGCACGCCACCGAACACACCCGGTTTCAGTGACGTGGTGGATTTGAACAATCGTCACTGGCGCGCCTTTGTCCTTGAAGACAAACAAAATGGCCTGCGCATCTGGGTCGGTGAACGCGACGATGTGCGGGCGGATCTGGTCGATCGCATCGTCCGCCACACCCTGTGGCCGAACATGCTGGGCAGCCTGATCCTCGCGGCGATGGTTTGGCTGGCCATCGGCTGGGGGCTCAAGCCGTTAGCCGATATGGCCGCGACCCTGCGCGCACGCCATAGCGGCTCGCTGGAGCCGCTGCAAATGACACCGCTGCCCAGCGAACTGGAACCGATGCAGGCGGCACTCAACCGCATGCTTGCGCAAATTCAGGACGTGCTCGGACGTGAGCGGCGCTTCATTGCCGACGCCGCCCACGAAATGCGCACGCCCTTGGCCGTCTTGCGGGTGCACGCACAAAACCTGCTGGAGGCCGGCACCGAAAATGACCGACGCGAATCACTTGAACACCTGATCGCCGGCGTCGATCGTACCAGCCGCCTGGTCAACCAATTGCTGACCATGGCGCGTCTCGAACCGAAAACAGCAGCCAAAACCCCTCCCCCCATTGACCTCACAGCCACCGTTCGAGAAAGCCTGGTGCAGTTGACTCCCTGGCTTTTGAGCAAAGGACTTGAACTGGTTTTCGATGCGGATGATGACATCGGCCCGGTCAGGATCGATTCGGCCGACATCCACATTGCCTTGAACAATCTAGTGACGAATGCGGCAAATTTTTCACCGGCTAACGGCTTGATCAGCGTGCGCCTGGAAAGAAAAGAAGATCGCTATGAGTTATCCGTCGAGGACGAAGGCCCGGGAATCGAAGAGTCGGAACGCAATCGGCTCCTTGAGCGCTTTTACAGCCGTGGCAATGGCCAAGGGGCAGGCCTGGGGCTGGCCATCGTCAAGGCAATCGCAGATCGTACGGGAGGGGAAATCAAGCTGGAAAATCGAACGCCAACGGGGACCCGTGCGACGTTAGTGATTTGCCCTCGCTAAGTTGAGTTTGAGTTAACAAGACCCGAGAAAAACGACAAAGCCCCGATTGCTCGGGGCTTTGTCATTTCTGGTGTTTGGGAACGCTTGCCTCAATCCGCCTGCACGGTGACTTGCTGCTGTTCGCCCAACCCTGCGATGCCCAGGCGTATGGTCTGCCCCGGACGCAGGAAAACCGGCTGTGGCTTGATGCCCAGCCCAACGCCCGGAGGCGTGCCCGTCGAAATCACATCGCCAGGTTGCAGGCTCATGCAACGACTCAGGTAAGCAATCAGTTGCGGCACGTTGAAGATCAGCGTCCGCGTATTCCCTTGCTGATAGCGGTGTCCGTCGACATCGAGCCACAGGTCCAGCGCATGCGGATCGGGGATTTCATCGCGGGTTACCAGCCACGGGCCGAGCGGACCGAAGGTATCGAAGCCTTTGCCCTTGTCCCAGGTACCGCCCCGCTCCAGTTGCCATTCGCGCTCAGAGACATCGTTGATCACGCAGTAGCCGGCGACATGCTCCATGGCGTTGGCTTCATCGATGTTGCGCCCGCCTTTGCCGATGACCACGCCGAGTTCGACTTCCCAATCGGTCTTCTTTGAACCGCGCGGGATCTCGATGTTGTCGTTCGGGCCGCAGATGGCACTGGTCCATTTGTTGAAGATGATCGGCTCTTTCGGCACTTCCATGTTCGACTCGGCCGCATGGTCGGCGTAGTTCAGACCAATGCAGACGAATTTGCCGACCTGGCCGACGCAGGCGCCTATCCGTGGCTTGCCGGCAACGATGGGCAGGCTGGACGGATCGATGGCGGCAAGCGTTGCCAGGCTTTCCGGGCTGAGGGCCAGTCCGGCGATATCCGGTACATGCGCCGAGAGGTCGCGGATCTGATTATCGCCATCCAGCAGGCCCGGTTTTTCCGAACCTTTTTCGCCATAACGCAACAGTTTCATTTAGTTCTCCTGCTCAAACCGAAAGTGCGAAGCGGGTTTCAGATGCTCATGCCGCCATCGATGACATGCACACCGCCTGTGGTGTAGGCGGACGCATCGCTGCCCAGGTACAAAGCCAACTGGGCGATCTCGTCGGCACTGCCGATGCGCCCCATGGGTTGACGGTCAAGGAATTGCTGGTAGACCCGTGCTTCGTCGACGCCTTGTTGCGCGGCCTGTGCGGCAATACGCTGACGCAGCGACGGCGATTCCACGGTACCGGGGCAAATGGCGTTGCAGCGAATGCCCTGACGGATGAAGTCGGCGGCAACCGCCTTGGTCAGCCCTACCACCGCCGCTTTGCTGGCAGCATAGGCAAAACGGTTGGGCACGCCTTTGATGCTGGAAACCACCGATGACATGTTGATGACTGATCCACCTCCGCGTTCCAGCATGCCCGGCAGGAACGCGCGGATCATGCGGTACATGGCGGTGACGTTGATGTCCATCGACCGCGCCCAGTCCGCTTCATCGCATTCGAGAATGTTGCCACTGTGCACGTAGCCCGCGCAGTTGAACAGCACGTCCAGTGCGCCGATGCGCTCTCTGATTTCGCTGATGGCGGTAGTCGATGTCACGTCCAGGGTAATCGCCGTTATGCCTTCAAGCCCTTCCAGCCTGCTGATATCGAGGTCCGTGGCAAACACTTCGGCACCGGCCCGGGCAAAGGCAATGGCGCTGGCCATGCCGATACCCTGCCCCGCCGCCGTGATCAGCACCCGTTTGTTCTGCAGGTTCATGCAGCCTCCAGCTTCGCGGTGAGGGGTGCTGTTTTAGGGGTTCTGCCGAGCATCGACGCGGGAATGGCAAGGATCAGCCCGCCGCTGACGAACAAGCACAGCGCCAGTACATAGGTGCCGTTGTTGATATTGCCGGTCAGGTTTTCAGCGACGGCGGTGATCATCGAGCCGGTGAAACCGGAGAGGTTGCCGAAGGCGTTGATCATGCCGATACCCGCCGCAGCGGCGACGCCGGAAAGCACGGTTCCCGGCAGGGTCCAGTAAATCGGCATCAGGCTGAGGATCCCCGAGGCAGATACGCTGAGGAACAACACGGACAACACCAGGTTGTCGGCGAAATACGCGCTCAGGATCAACCCCAAACCACCGATGAAGGCCGGAATCGCCGCGTGCATACGACGCTCACCGGTCCGGTTGGAGTGCCGTGCGTTGAGCAGCATCGCAACCGTGGCAATCGAATAGGGAATGGCGGTCAGGAGGCCAATGTGCAAGCTGTTGGTGATGCCCGTGCTCTTGATGATCGAAGGCATCCAGAACGCCAGGCCGTAGAAGCCGGTGTTGAAGGTCAGCAGGATCAGCACCAGCAACCACACCCGCGGATTGAAAAACACCTCGCTCAGGCGCGAAGCCTTGCCCTGGTTATCGGTTTGCAGATTGGCCTTGAGCAAGGCTTTCTCCGCAGCGGACAGCCATTTGGCGGAGTCGATGTTGTTGGCCAGGCAGACGATGACGACGAACGCCATGATGATCGAGGGAATGCCTTCGATGATCAGCATCCATTGCCATCCGGACATGCCCTGCACGCCTTGCATGCTGCTCATCAACCAACCGGAAAGGATCCCGCCCAGGGTCAGGCTGACCGGCAAAGCCATCAGGAACCCGGACATCACCCGGCTTTGCCGATGGGTCGGAAACCAGTAGTTGAGGTACAGAATCACACCCGGGAAAAAGCCGGCTTCACAGATGCCCAACAAGAAGCGCAGCACGTAGAACATCGTGCTCGATTCGATGTGGAAGAAACCCGCCAGTGGCACGGTGAACGCCACGGCCATGGAGATTACGGCCCAGGTCAACATGATCCGGGCAATCCAGAAGCGCGCGCCGTAGCGATGCAGCAACAGGTTGCTTGGCACTTCAAACAGGAAGTAGCCCCAGAAGAACATACTGGCGCCCAAGGCATAGACGGTGTTGCTGAACTGCAGCTCGTTGAGCATGTCGAGTTTGGCAAAGCCGATATTGACCCGGTCCAGGTAAGCCGCCATGTAACACAGGAGCAGGACAGGAAGAATTCGCCAGATCACCTTGCGGTAGGTCCGGTCTTCAAATTCAAGGGCGCTGGCCTGCGCCTGCGCGGGCAATTGCTCGGATATCGTTTGCATGAGGTAACCCCTGGGCATGTGGACATGCCTGATTGTTTTTATCGAATGGGTCAGGCCGAGTGAACCGTTCACTCGGCATAGCGCAATGACTAGAGTGCTTCGGTGGTTTTTTCTCCGTTGACCAGGCGCGTCAGTCCCAATGGATTGCGGTTCTTCAGCGCGTCAGGAAGCAAGGCGTCCGGGAAGTTCTGGTAGCACACCGGACGCAGGAAGCGATCGATGGCCAATGTGCCAACCGAGGTGCCACGGGCATCGGATGTCGCCGGCCAAGGACCGCCGTGGACCATGGCATCGCAGACTTCCACACCGGTGGGGTAACCATTGACCAGTACGCGACCGACTTTTTGCTCAAGCAGCACCACCAGGTCGGCGGACTGTTCCAACTCTGCCGTCTCTCCCAGCAAGGTCGCGGTCAGTTGGCCGCGTAAACCGTGCAAGGCCGCCAACAGTTCGGCCCGATCGGCCACCTCGACCACCACGGTGGCCGGGCCGAAGATTTCTTCCTGCAGCAACTCGTTGCCCGTCAGCAGCAGGCTGGCATCTGCCTGGAACAATTGCGCCTGCGCCTTATTGCCCTGCTGTGTCCGCCCTGCCAGATGAATGATCTGCGGATGCGCCAGCAACGTTTCGCAACCGTGAACGTAACTGCGCAGGCCGCCCGCATTGAGCATGGTTTGCGCAGGCTGATCAGCCATCAAGGCACTGAGCGTCTGCACAAAGTGGCTGAAGGCCGTTGAGCGAATGCCGATGACCAGGCCGGGATTGGTGCAGAACTGCCCCGCGCCCATGACCACTGACGCCGCCAGCTCGGTAGCGATGCGCTCGCCGCGCACTTGCAGTGCCTCGGGCAGGACCAGTACCGGGTTGATGCTGCTCATCTCGGCAAATACCGGGATCGGTTGCGGGCGGGCGGCGGCCATGTCGCACAGCGCCCTGCCGCCCTTGAGTGAACCGGTGAATCCGACGGCCTGAATCAGCGGATGCTTGACCAGCGTTTCACCCACACCGGCACCGAAGATCATGTTGAACACGCCTTCAGGCATGCCGGTATGCTCGGCGGCGCGAACGATGGCTTCGGCCACTCGTTCGGCGGTCGCCATGTGTCCGCTGTGGGCTTTGAACACCACTGGGCAACCGGCGGCGAGCGCAGCCGCGGTGTCACCTCCAGCGGTAGAAAATGCCAACGGAAAGTTACTGGCGCCGAACACCGCCACCGGGCCGACACCCAGGCGACACTGACGCAGATCGACGCGCGGCAAGGGTTGACGCGCCGGGAGTGGCAGATCGATGCGTGCACCGTAGAAGTCACCGCGACGCAGGGTCTGGGCGAACAGGCGCATCTGGCCGCTGGTGCGAGCGCGTTCGCCCTGGATGCGTGCCGCCGGCAAAGCGGTTTCCTGGCAGACCAGGGCAACGAAATCATCGCCCAGTGCATCCAGCTCTGTGGCAATGGCCTCAAGGAACTCGGCACGACGGGCGGCCGGCAGATGGCGATAAACCGGATAGGCCTGGGCGGCGGCCGTTGCCGCGGCGTCCACTTCCTCGACCGTGGCCTGAATGAAGGCCGTGGGCAAAGGTTGCCCGGTCGTCGCATCAACGCTGTGCAACACCACCGATCCGGCGGCGCTGCGGCCTCCCGCGATGAAATTGTGTCCGGACAGTTCGGGCATGACAGTCTCCTGACCCTGATTGAAAGCTGGTCGCTACTGTACTGTCGCGAATCGATTCTTTCCCAATGGCATTTTTGGATTAACCGATAACGATCCGTTATCGAAATGACCGATAAACCCCATCGTATTTAACTCGCCGAATCGTTGTTCAAACGGGCGTTGTCCTTGAGTATTTCGGCAAACTCCAGAGCCGCTCCCACCAGTTGCTCACCCTTGCGGGTGAGGATGCCGTAGTCCTGCGGGACCAAATGCAAAGGCGTATCCAGCGTCTTGAGCTGACCGCTTTCGAGCAGTGGGTTGACCATGGCATTGGGCAGCATCCCGATCATCGGCCCACGCTGCAGCACCTGGAGGAAGGTCTGCATCGAAATGGTGTCGACGGTGTTGCGGGGCATGCCCACGCCGGCTTCGGCGAACGCGAGTTCCATGCGCCCGCGAATCGGCGTACCCACCGGGTAAAGAATCCATGGCAAGTCCACCAGTTGCTCCAACGAGATGGGGCCGACACCTGCCAGCGGGTGCCGGTCGTTGACCACAATGCAGAACGGTTCGGGAGCCAGCGGTTGAAAGTCGTACCGCTGCTGCTGGCTTTGATCGGTGAAACGGGCGATGGCCAGGTCCAGTTTCTTCTCTTCAAGCATTTCCATCAGGTGGTTACTGGTTTGCTCCACCACCTCGATCGACAGCAATGGCCAGCGCTGTTTGATCTGCAAGATCGCCTCGGGCAGGGCCACCGCCGTAGCGGCAAATATTCCGCCGACCTTGAGATGACCGTGCCCCCCCTCACGCAGGCTGCTGATTTGCTCGACGAACGAGCGCGCGTCGTTCAAGGCGATTTGCGCATAGCGCAGCACGTGCTCGCCCAGCGCCGTGGGCGGCATGGCCCGTGGTTGGCGCTCGAACAAGGCGAAACCGAGCAGGCTTTCGATCTCTTTGAGCATCTTGCTGATGGCCGGCTGGCTGAGGTTCATCTGTTGCGCCGCCAGGTGCATGTTACGGGTGCGCCCCAACGTGTCGATCAGCAGCAAATGCCTGAACTTGAGCCAACCGCAGAAACTGGAGAAGGACAGATCTGACATGAACACGCCTCGCACAGGTAATAACCGCAAGTTATCGAATACTGAATTTATCTCATTGGAGTTTATCGACTGTCCGTCCTAGCGTGAAGTCTTTACGAACCAGGAAGATGCCCCATGTCGCTATTGCTTACTCCCGAAAACACCCTGCCCGTCGATGGCATCGCCGGTACCTTGATCGGTCGCGCCTGGGTACCAGGCCAGATCGCCGGACCTTCGCCGATCGTCCTGCGCGCCGACGGCGTGTTCGATCTGTCGGAGCGCTTCGCGACCCTGAGTGACTTGCTGGAATCGGACGCTCCTCTGTCGGCAGTGCGCGAGACGCCGGGCACCTTCATTGCCAGCATCGAAGCCCTGCTTGCCAACACCGGACCTGACGCAGACCCGTCCCGACCTTACCTGCTGGCTCCTCTGGACTTGCAGGTGATCAAGGCCGCCGGCGTGACCTTCGCCGCCAGCATGATCGAGCGTGTGATCGAGGAGCAGGCCGGTGGTGACGCCGCCAAAGCCGAAGCCGTGCGGGCCACCGTGCACGGTGTGATCGGTGACAACCTGCGTTCGATCGTTCCTGGCTCAGAGCAGGCCATGCGTCTGAAAGCCTTGTTGATCGAACAAGGCATGTGGTCGCAATACCTGGAAGTGGGCATCGGTCCGGACGCGGAAATCTTCACCAAGGCACCGGTTCTGGCCTCTGTTGGCAGCGGCAGCCGGATTGGCATTCATCCGGGTTCGCAGTGGAACAACCCGGAACCGGAAGTGGTGCTGGCGGTGAACAGTCGCGGGCAGATTCACGGTGCGACCCTGGGCAATGACGTCAACCTGCGGGACTTTGAAGGCCGCAGCGCGCTGCTGCTGAGCAAGGCCAAGGACAACAACGCATCCTGCTCGATCGGGCCGTTCATCCGCCTGTTCGACGAGCACTTCAGCCTGGACGATGTCCGTGCCTGCGTGGTCGACCTTGAGGTGCAAGGTGAGGACGGTTACCGGATGCACGGATCGAGCTCCATGAGCCAGATCAGCCGTGACCCGCAGGACCTCGCTGGCCAGACCCTCAACGCCAACCACCAATACCCCGATGGTTTCCTGCTGTTTCTCGGTACCCTGTTCGCGCCTACCGAAGATCGCGATCATGTCGGCAGTGGTTTCACCCACAAACTGGGGGACCGGGTCAGCATCAGCAGCCCGTTGCTCGGCAGCCTGCACAATCAGGTGACCCACAGCTGCGAGGCAACGCCTTGGACCTTTGGCGTGAGCGCCTTGCTGCGTAACCTGGCGTCCCGAGGACTGCTGCCACGCTGATCCAGAACAGATTGTCGATTCATCCAATTACAAGAGAGACATGAATCATGAGTGACACCCCTAAACGCCGTCTGCGCAGCGAGCAATGGTTCAACGACCCTGCCCACGCGGACATGACTGCCCTGTATGTCGAACGCTACATGAACTACGGCATGACCCGAGAAGAGCTGCAATCGGGTCGCCCGATCATTGGCATCGCCCAGACCGGCAGCGACTTGACACCTTGCAACCGTCATCACCTGGAACTCGCGCAGCGGGTCAAGGCCGGCATTCGTGATGCCGGTGGCATCCCCATGGAATTCCCCGTCCACCCGATCGCCGAACAGTCACGCCGGCCTACTGCCGCACTGGATCGGAACCTGGCCTATCTGGGACTGGTGGAGATTCTCCACGGTTATCCGCTGGATGGTGTTGTACTCACCACCGGTTGCGACAAGACCACCCCGGCCTGCCTGATGGCCGCCGCCACCACTGACCTGCCGTCCATTGTGCTGTCCGGCGGGCCGATGCTCGACGGTCACCACAAGGGCGAACTGATCGGTTCCGGCACCGTGCTCTGGCATGCGCGCAACCTGATGGCGGCCGGTGAAATCGATTACGAAGGCTTCATGGAAATGACCACCGCGGCATCGCCTTCGGTGGGTCACTGCAACACCATGGGCACCGCACTGTCGATGAACGCACTGGCCGAAGCGCTGGGCATGTCGTTGCCGGGTTGCGCGAGTATTCCGGCGCCCTACCGCGAGCGCGGTCAAATGGCCTACGCCACCGGCAAGCGCATTTGCGAACTGGTGATGCAGGATGTACGCCCGTCACACATCATGACCCGCGAAGCCTTCGAAAACGCCATCGCCGTCGCGTCGGCGCTCGGCGCGTCAAGCAACTGCCCTCCGCACCTGATCGCCATCGCCCGGCACATGGGCGTCGAGTTGAGCCTGGATGACTGGCAACGGATTGGCGAAGATGTGCCGCTGCTGGTCAATTGCATGCCGGCCGGCAAATACCTGGGTGAAGGTTTCCATCGCGCGGGCGGCGTGCCATCGGTCATGCATGAACTGCAAAAAGCCGGGCGCCTGCACGAAGACTGCGCCACGGTCAGCGGCAAGACGATCGGCGAAATCGTCAGCAGCAGTCTGACCAGCAACGCTGACGTGATCTATCCCTTCGAGACCCCTCTCAAACATCGCGCGGGCTTCATCGTTCTCAGCGGTAACTTCTTCGATAGCGCAATCATGAAAATGTCGGTGGTCGGCGAGGCGTTCCGCAAGACCTATCTATCCGAGCCAGGCGCAGAAAACAGCTTTGAAGCACGGGCAATTGTGTTCGAAGGACCGGAGGACTATCACGCCCGAATCGACGACCCGTCGCTGGAAATCGACGAGCGTTGCATCCTGGTGATTCGTGGTGCTGGCACCGTGGGCTACCCCGGTAGTGCCGAAGTGGTGAACATGGCGCCACCGGCAGCACTGATCAAGCAAGGCATCGACTCTCTGCCGTGCCTGGGCGACGGTCGCCAGAGCGGCACCTCGGCCAGCCCTTCGATCCTCAACATGTCCCCGGAAGCCGCTGTCGGCGGAGGTTTGGCGCTGCTGAAAACCAACGACCGCCTGCGTGTGGACCTCAACGCAAGATCGGTAAACCTGCTGGTCGACGAAGCCGAAATGGCCCGCCGTCGCGCCGAGTGGACGCCAAACATCCCCGCGTCCCAAACGCCGTGGCAAGAGCTGTACCGGCAATTGGTTGGACAGTTATCGACGGGCGGATGCCTGGAGCCGGCCACCCTGCATATGCGGGTCATCGCTCGAAGTGGCGGCGAGCCGCGTCATTCGCACTGACGGTTTTTGCGCAGCCCTGCTATTTCGGCCGGGCAGAATCTGCTGATCGATGGCGGCGCGATTCGCTCAAGTCAGCAAGTCCGCCGCTGCACATCGCTCTTCGAGCAAACGCACGAACATGGTCAGGCTTTGCGACACCGTGCCCCGGCGCCACACCAGCCAGGTTCGCAAATAGCGAAAGGACTCAGACAACGGCCACACACTCACGGTGGTGCAGCCCGGCATGCTTTCGAGCATGCTGCGCGGCATCAACGCCAGGCCAGCCCCGGAGCTGACACAGGCCAGCATGCCGTGATAGGACTCCATTTCGAAAATCTTGCCGGGCACTGCGGCGTCCTTCGCGAACCAACTTTCAAAGTGGTGGCGATAAGAGCAATTGGAACGAAAGGCGTAGATGTTTTCGCCGTTCACATCCTGCGCGCGGTGGATCGGGGCATGGTTGAGCGGCGCGATCAGCACCATCTCTTCCTCGAAGGCCGGCACACCCTCCAGTGCCGGATGCAGCACCGGCCCGTCGACAAACGCTGCGGCCAATCGACCCGAGAGCACGCCGTCAATCATGGTTCCGGAAGGTCCCGTGGACAAGGCCAGCTCGACTTTGGCGTGCTTCTGGTTATAGGCGGCCAACAGCCCAGGAATACGCACCGCCGCCGTGCTCTCCAGCGAACCGAGGGGAAACGATCCTTGCGGCTCTTCCCCGGCAACCGTCGCGCGGGCCTCCTGGACCAGGTCGAGGATGCGTCGGGCATAGTCGAGAAAACTCCAACCGGCCGGCGACAGCCGCAGGCGGCTTTTCTCGCGGATAAACAGGTCCACGCCCAGATCCTGCTCCAGTTGCTTGATCCGCGTCGTCAGGTTCGACGGCACCCGATGGATATGCTGAGCGGCCACGCTGATGCTGCCGTGCTCGGCGACAGCTTTGAAAATTTCGAGCTGAACCAGATCCAAGTCATTCTCCAAACGTGAACGGTACGATCAGTATTATTCAGTTTCCAGAAAACAAATGCCACCGTAGTCTGAACCCATCCCCACCCCGCAGGACGGTGCCATGACCCATGTTTCCAGCCTCACCCATGCCATTTCGATCAACCCCGCCAACGGCGAGCAGATCGGCCACTACCCTTTTGAATCCGATGCGGCGCTGCAATCCGCACTGTCACGCGCTGCGGCCGGGTTTCGTGTCTGGCGCGGCACACCGGTGGCGCAACGCGCGCAACGGCTGATCGCCCTGGCCAGCGCCTTGCGCAACAACGCAGAAGCGATGGCAACCATGATCACCCTGGAGATGGGGAAGCCGATCAGTCAGGCCCGTGGCGAAATCGAAAAGTGTGCGCAGCTCTGCGAATGGTACGCCGAGCACGGCCCAGCCATGCTCAACGCCGAACCGACACTGGTTGAGGGCGGGAAAGCGCGCATTGAATACCGCCCGCTCGGCCCGATTCTCGCGGTGATGCCGTGGAACTTCCCGACCTGGCAGGTACTACGTGGCGCCGTTCCGGTACTGCTCGCCGGCAACACCTACGTGCTCAAACACGCACCCAACGTGATGGGCAGCGCTTACCTGTTGCTGGATGCCTTCAAGCAAGCCGAATTCCCTGAAGGGGTTTTCGAAGTCATCAACGTCACGCCGGACGGCGTTTCCAAGGCGATCAAAGACTCACGCATTGCAGCGGTGACCCTCACCGGCAGCGTGCGGGCCGGCATGGCCATCGGCGCGCAGGCCGGTGCAGCGTTGAAAAAATGTGTATTGGAGCTCGGTGGTTCCGACCCCTTTATCGTGCTCAACGATGCCGACCTCGACGATGCGGTGAAAGCCGCCGTCATTGGCCGTTATCAAAACACCGGGCAAGTCTGCGCAGCGGCCAAACGCCTGATTGTCGAGCAAGGCATCGTCGAGGAGTTCACACGCAAGTTCGTCGAAGCCACGCGCAAACTGGTGGTCGGTGATCCACTCGCCGCCACCACGTACGTCGGCCCGATGGCCCGCTTTGATCTGCGTGATGAACTGGATCAACAAGTGCGCGATACCCTGGAAGAAGGCGCGACATTGTTGCTGGGTGGCAAGAAAGCAGAAGGCCCCGGCAACTTCTACGAGCCAACGGTTTTCGCTGATGTCACCGACCAGATGACCTCGTTCAAGCAGGAACTGTTTGGCCCGGTCGCGTCGATCATCACCGCACGCGATGCCGCCCACGCGCTGGAATTGGCAAATGACAGTGAATTCGGCCTCGCTGCGACTATCTACACCGGCAACGTAGAACGTGCCCAACAGATGGCCGGCGAACTGGAAACCGGTGGCGTATTCATCAACGGTTACTGCGCCTCCGATCCGCGCGTCACCTTCGGCGGCGTGAAGAAGAGCGGTTTTGGTCGCGAGCTTTCGCACTTCGGCGTGCGGGAATTCTGCAACGCGCAGACGGTGTGGCTGGATCGTCACTAAGTGCAGGGATGAAGTCTTGAAAGCTGGCTCCAGGTGAATTTTGTGGCGCCTTCAAGGCATAAAAAAGCTGCCGCTTCATAAGCGGCAGCTGATGGTTTATCGGCTGGAGGTTCGCTGCGGGACTGAGCAAAACCCAGGCATGACCATTCTTCAAAAGCGCAGGATTTACTCAAGAAGCGCCTTGGACAACTCACGGACATGCACGCCAACCACTCTGGCCGCCTTCGACAGCGGATGCTGGTGGGTGAACGCCAAGGCAATCGTCCGTTTGATCTCCGGCCTGGTGATTCGCACGGCATCGAGCAACCCGCGTTCGACATCGTCCTGCACCGCCAGAAAAGGCAGGATGGTGAACGCTCCGCCTGTCGTCGCCACATCCTTCATTGCGTTCAGCGTGTCGACTTCGATAGCCACGTTCAACGAGAGCTGATGTTTGCGCGCCAACTGGTCCAGGGTGGTCCGTAACCCGTTGGGGCGAGAAGGCAGGATCAGCGGAAAATCCGCCAACGCAGCAAACTCGATCGATTGCTTGAGCCCATTGAGGCTTCCCGCTTTACCCACTAGGTACGTATCAACGACGCCGAGGGTTTCTTCGTCACGCGCGTTGGATATGCCGTAGCGATTAACGACTATCAGGTCCAGCGCACCTGCTGCCAGTTGCTCATCAAGATCACCGCTGAAGCCCTCGACCACATGCAGGCGGACGCCGGGGGCATTGGTTTGCAGCTTGGTGAACAGCATGGGCAGCAACCTTCTCGACATCGACGGCAGCACGCCGATGTGCACCGTCCCTGCCGGCACGCCTGAGGACTCCCTGACCAACGTTTCCAGGCGCTCGGCCTGAGCGAGCAGCAAACGAATCTCCGGTAGCACAAGCCGCCCAAAATCCGAGACGACCAGACCACGCCCAGTGCGCACGAATAGCTGATCGCCCCACTCGGCCTCCAGTTGCGCCAGTTGCCGGCTGACCAGTGATTGAGCGGTGCCCAGCGCCACTGCGGTTCGGGAAATAGACCCGAGCTCATCCATCAGCAGCACGCTTTGTAGCTGTTTCAGATTCATCAACCTCGCCCTCAGCGCCCTCATCCAGTGCTCGAAACATAAACGACAGCCCTGCATCAAGCCATCACTATTTGATGTATCTGATATCGCCTTTATGACACTTCCAGATGGGTATGGCGCTCCCTAGACTCGTATCAGACCTGAAGCCAACGAGAGCCCCCATGGCCCATAACAATAAAATCAGCCCGGCAGCGTTATCGCTGTTCGACCCGTCCAGCGTCGCCGTCATCGGCGCATCCGAAGACCCGAACAAAGTCGGCGGACGGCCCATCCATTACATGCTCAAGTTGGGTTACGCCGGCACAATCCTGCCGATCAACCCCAAGCGCGAGTCGGTTCAAGGCCTGCGCTGCTATCCCGATCTGGGTGCGCTGGATACCGTTCCCGAGGCAGCAATCATTGCCGTCTCGGGCACTGCGGCGGTGGAAGCCATCAAGGCGTGCGCCCGTTTGGGTGTGAAGACGGCAGTGGTCATGGCTTCCGGGTTTGCCGAGACCGGCGAAAGCGGTCGCCAGTTGCAGAATGAACTGGTGGACTTCGCATGCCATCACGGCATGCGTCTGATCGGCCCCAACGCCCAAGGGTTTGCCAATTTCGCCAACGGCGCGGTGCTGAATTTCAGCACCATGTTCATGGAAGTGGCGCCCGCCGACGGACCTATCGCCATTGTCAGCCAAAGCGGTGCGGCGAGCGTCATGCCGTACGCGATGTTGCGTGAGCAGGGTTATGGCGTTCGCTACCTGGCAGCCACTGGCAACGACGCTGACCTGGGCGTGTCGGAGCTGACTCGCGTCCTCGTGGACGACCCGCAGATCCGCCTGATTCTGGTGTACGTGGAAACGGTTTCGAACCCGATGCTGCTCGCGGAGGCGGCACACATCGCTCGTCAAAACGGCTGCCACATCGTGCTGCTCAAAGGCGGCGTGAGTAACAAGGGCGCTGCTGCCGCCGCGTCCCACACCGGGGCCATGGTGGGCCAGGATGGCGCCCTCGATGCGTTTCTCGACAAGCATGGAATCTGGCGTGCACACGATATCCACGAACTGGTCAACGCAGCACCGCTGTACCTGAGCGGTTTTGCTCCGGGTGCTGGTCGAGCGGTCGTGATGAGTCACAGCGGTGCAGTGGGTGTGCTGTGCGCCGATGCCGCCGAACGTGTCGGTCTGCCGCTGACCGAGCTGGCGCCGCCAACCCTGGAACGCCTGAAAGGTCTGATCCCTGACTTCGCCAGCGCCGCAAATCCGCTGGACCTCACCGCCGCCCTGCTCGGCAACGGCGGGATGTTTCCTGCCGTTCTCGATGTGCTTGGCCAAGACCCGGAAGCGGACATGTTTCTCATCGGGATCCCCGTGGCGGGCCCCGGCTACGATGTGCCGGGGCTGGCTCAGACCACTGCGAGGTTCATGCAACACACCGGCAAACCCGTGGTAATGACCGCGCCTCAAGCGGATGTCCGGGCGCAATTCCAGCAAGCCGGAGTGCCGGCCTTCCGCAACGAAAGCGAAGCGGTAGCGGCGCTTCGTCAGTACGCCCGGCATTGCCAATGGCAAGGTTCGCCACTCACCGCGCCCACGGCAACAACCGTGAACGCCTGCGCCGGCCTGCTTGATGAGGCAGACAGCCTGGCCCTCCTGGCAAACGCCGGGGTGCCGGTCGTCGAGCATCGGGTTTGCCATGACGCGGATAGCGCGGCCCGTATCGCCGCTGATTTCGGCGGGCGCATCGTCATCAAAGGCTGCGCTGCGCAGGTTCCCCACAAGAGCGAGCACGGTCTGGTTCATCTCAACCTCGCCGACCCGCAAGCGGTTCAGGACGCGGCGCATCGTTGCCTGGGCGCCCTGGACACGCTGGGTGTTCCCCACGGCCGGCTGATCGTCGCGCGCTCGGTCAAAGGGCTGCATGAATTCATGCTTGGCGTCGTAGTAGATCCATTGTTCGGCACGCTGGTCGTGATCGGTGAAGGGGGAACCCTGGTCGAGATCCGCAAGGACACCGTTTCGCTGCTCGCCCCGTTCACTGAGGCACAAGCGCTGGAAGCGATCGATCAACTGCGCATTGCCCCGGTACTCAAGGGCGCGCGCGGTCAACCGCCACTCGACGCCAAGGCCCTGGCCCGGGCAGCGGTGGCGCTGGGTGATTTCGCCCTGCAACACCAGGCAAACCTGCTGAGCGTCGACGTCAACCCGGTCATGGTCATGGCCGAAGGCGTAGTAGCGGTCGACGCCGTTATCGAATACCGGGAGGCACCATGAGCATCAGTCATATCGATCAACAGCGCAGCGTCCTGGTTGAAATCGAGAATCAGGTGGCGCTGGTCACGCTCAACCGCCCCGCCAACCTGAACGCGGTGAATCAAAACCTGCGCAGCGCATTGATCACCGCGCTGACACAACTCAATGACGACCCGGCTGTTAAAGCGGTCGTTCTGACGGGTGCCGGTGACCGGGCGTTTTGTGCGGGTCAGGATCTGGAAGAAGCCAGCGCGGTCGACTGGAAGCAGATTGCGCCTTGGCTGAACGCGCAACGCGCCATGTACCAGGCCGTACGCGACCTGGACAAACCCTGTGTGGTCGCCATCAACGGCGTCGCCGCTGGCGCAGGCATGCAACTCGCGCTGTGTGGCGACTGGCGGGTTGCCACGCCGGACGCCCGCATCGGTCAGCCTGAAGTGAAAGCGGGCCTGGCAAGCATCGTCGGCTCCTACTTGCTCTCTTTGCATGTCGGCCTGACCCACAACGCGCAACTGTCCCTGTCCGGCGAACTCATCAACGGCCAGCGCGCTCACGAGATCGGGCTGGTGACAGAGCTTGCGTCAGACGTCCTGGGTGCAGCCATCGTCCGTGCACACTCGCTGGCGCAGCTACCCGCGACGGCCATCCGCCTGTCCAAACAACGCTTCCGGGCGCTCACTCAACCCGGTTTCGACGACGCCTGTACCGCCGGCATCCGCGCCCAACTCGAATGCTATGCCAGCGGTGAGCCACAGACCTTGATGAGCGCGTTTCTCGACGCCCGTGCACGCAAAGGAAATACACCATGACTGCCTATCAACATCACCTGATCAACGGACGCTGGACGCCCGCACAATCCGCCGACAGCACTCGCGTCTACGACTCGGCGAGCGAAGCCGGGCTGGGCCAGGTCGCCCATGGCACATCATCGGAAATCGACCTCGCCGTCGAGGCCGCAAAAAATGCCTTTGCCTCGTGGTCAACGCTGCCTGTCAGCACACGGGCTGACTTCGTGCGCGGCATCGCCAATCAACTGGAAGAACACGTTGCTCAGCTTGCCCAAGGGATTGCCGCCGAGGTCGGCATGCCGCTCAAGCTGTCGCAGCGCATACAGGTGCAGGCACCGATTCTGGCGTGGCGGGCGACGGCTGATCTGGCGGTCGATTGCCTGGCGGATGCCCAGGTCGGCAACTCCACCATCACCCATGTCCCGGTCGGCGTCGTCGGTGCTATCACCCCGTGGAACTACCCGTTGCACCAGATCACCGGCAAGGTCGCCGCGGCATTGGTCGCCGGTTGCACCGTGGTCCTCAAACCGTCGGAACTGGCGCCTTGCACAGCACGTGCACTGGGTGAAGCGGCACTGGCCGCCGGCCTGCCCAACGGTGTGCTGAACATTGTTCTGGGCGACGCGGCGACCGGCCAGGCTTTGGTCGATCATCCAGACATCGCGCTGCTCTCGTTTACCGGTTCCACCGCAGTGGGCCGACGTATCGCCGCCTCGGCAGGCCAGGCACTGAAGCGGGTTTCACTGGAGTTGGGTGGCAAATCAGCCTGCATCGCGACAGCGGATGCCCCTGCCGAAAACGTCGTACGCCACGTGGTCGCGTCATGCTTTCTGAACTCGGGCCAATCGTGCAACTCACTGACGCGCTTGCTCGTCCCCGTCGAGTTGTATGACACCTACCGTGCCTTGCTGGCTGACGCGGTGACTCGCCTGACGCTAGGCGACCCCATGGAGGCGACCACACGCATGGGGCCCCTGGTGTCTGCGGCGCATCGGGACCGTGTTCACGCCATGATCACTGATAGCGAATCCCAGGGTTTTGACCTGATTGCCGGCGGCAGCCAAGCGCCAGTGCCGGCGACCGGTTACTACATTGCGCCGACTATTTTCGGCCGCGTTCCGCCTCAATCGGCACTGGCACAGCAGGAAGTGTTTGGCCCTGTACTCAGTGTGACCACCTATGAAAGCGAACAGCAGGCCGTCGAGATTGCCAACGGCACATCGTATGGCCTGGCCGGCGCGGTGTGGGCGGCCGATACCGATCACGCCCTGAGCCTCGCCCTTCAACTACGCGCCGGTCAGGTCGACGTCAATGGCGCGCCCTATAACCCGGCAGCGCCGTTCGGTGGCTTTGGTGATTCCGGCCTTGGTCGTGAGGGCGGTACGTACGGAATCGAGGAGTTTGTGGAAATACGCGCCATTCAAATGCCCGTCGCCAGCACGAGGGAAAAATCATGAATTTCAATCAGATCGAACTCAGCCGTTTCGGCGCTCAAGAGCACGTTGCCGTCGTGACCCTGATGCGCCCCGAGAAAATGAATGCACTGACCAAGGTGATGGAGGCAGAGCTGCGCGAAGCGTTCGCTCAACTGGATCGCGACGACACCGTTCGCGTCATCGTATTGACCGGTAACGGTCGTGCATTCTGCGCCGGCATGGACATCGATGAACTTGAGGTGCTGCCACCCGACGACATCAGTGAAATGGCCTGGATGCGCGCCTATGACATGAATCGTCGCGCCGACTACCAAAGCCGTTACTCGTATTTCCCCGGCGTCCGCAAACCCGTCATCAGCGCAATCAACGGCGCCGCAGCCGGCTTGGGGTTGGTACTGGCGCTGTACAGCGACATGCGTTTCGCCAGTGAAACCGCGGTGTTTTCCACGGCTTTCGCCAAACGCGGGTTGATTGCCGAACACGGCATTGCCTGGCTGTTGCCGCGCATTGTCGGGCCGGGGCACGCCGCGGATTTGTTGCTTTCGTCACGCAAGGTATCGGCGCAGGAAGCACTGAGCATGGGCCTGGTCGAACGCCTGTTTGCAGCGGATGCCCTGCTGGATCAGACCCTGAAATACGCCGAAGAACTGGCCCTCAATGTCTCGCCCCGCTCTGTACGCGTCATCAAACAGCAGTTGGGCGAGTCGCCTTTCCAGACAATCACCGAGTCCATCGCCCAGGCCAACCGGGAGATGTTCCTGAGCATCCAGAGCGATGACTTCAAGGAAGGCGTGGCGCATTTCATGGAACGACGACCGGCACGCTTTAGCGGCACCTGATTTATCCAGACAACCTTCAGAGCTGCCACAATCGCCAGAGTACAGCCGCTTCGACTGCTCGCTGGCGATCACAGGGCATTGATATCACGAGCACTCCATAAAAATAACAAGGAGTCAGCGATGACTATCCTCAATACCGCAGAACAGCACATCGGCGTACAGGACCCTGCCCTCGCCGAATCAACGTTCAAGAAAATCATGTGGCGGTTCATGCCGCTGTTGTTCCTTTGCTATGTCGTCAGTTACCTGGACAGGATCAACGTCGGCTTTGCCAAGCTGACCATGCTCAACGATTTGTCCTTCAGCAATGCGGTCTACGGCCTGGGCGCCGGTGTTTTCTTCATTGGCTATTTCTTCGCTGAAGTGCCCAGCAACATGATCCTGCACCGCGTCGGCGCGCGACGCTGGATCGCCCGGATCATGATCACCTGGTCGCTCATCTCGGCAGCGACTGCACTGGTTCAGACGCCGATGCAGTTCTACATCGCCCGGTTTTTCCTGGGCATCGCCGAAGCAGGCTTTTTCCCCGGCATCGTGCTCTATCTCACCCTTTGGTTTCCGGCCCATCGCCGGGGCAAGATGGTCGCGCTGCTGATGGCAGGCAATCCGGTGTCCGGCATCCTCAGCGGCCTGGTGTCGGGCTACATCATGCACACCATGAACGCGGTCCATGGGCTGGCCGGCTGGCAATGGCTGTTCATTATCGAAGCCGCACCGGCACTGATACTGGGTTTTGTCGTGATGTTCTTTCTTACCGACAAAGTCGACGACGCTCATTGGCTGAGCAAAGAACAACGCGCCTTGGTTGCCGAAGAAATCAGCCAGGACAACCGCTCCAAAACCCACAGCTCGGTGCGTCAAGGATTGCTCGGCGGTCGGGTCTGGCTGATGTGCGCCATTCTGTTCCTGCTCGTGATGGGCACCAGCACCATTGGCTTCTGGCAGCCAAGCATCATCAGCAACTCCGGCATTACCGACCCGCGAACGATCGGGATCATTTCGGCGGTGCCCTATCTGGCGGCACTGCTGGGCATGTACCTGGCCGGTAAAAGCTCTGATCGCCATCGGGAGCGCCGTTGGCATGCAATCATTCCGCTGTTGGTGGCCGTGCCTGGTTTTCTGATTTGCGCGTTCTTCCCGTTGACACCCTGGCTGGCCATTACCGGTCTGATCATCGCGACTGCCGGGATCATCACCTCACTGCCCATGTTCTGGGCGCTGCCGACCTCGTTTCTGGGCGGTGCAGGTGCGGCGGCCGGAATTGCGCTGATTAACTCCACGGGCAATCTGGCCAGCTTCGCCGGCCCTGCAATGCACGGTTACCTGAAGGACCTGACGCAATCGATGACCACAGGGTTGGTCATTGTCGCGGGCTGCGTGTTCGTCTCGGCCATGATCATCCTGGTGTTCGTACCGGCGAAAATGGTCAACCGATAATCACCACTTCCCGTTGTAACCCCCCTCGCAGCTTCTGACAGCAATCCAACAGAAGCTGCGTCAAAGGATCAAAGATCGAGGTGATAACCGTGAACAGCACATTCAGGATCGATGCAGTAGACGCCGTGCCGACAAACGAGCGGGAAGCCGAGTATTTCGAGTACAGCAAAGCGGCGAATCCGATCAGCGCCAAGCTCATTACCCGCGTTCCCTACCACAACTTTCCAGCGTCACTCTGTGCCACTGGCCCCTCGCGGATCGTGCCGCTGGACCTGAGCGAAGCACTGGGCTGTGAAGGGCCGGCAACCGGGCCCGGGCTTTGTGCAAACTTCATCCGCCTCAATGCGGGCGATAACCTTACGCTCCAGCCCAACGCCACCTCGCAGGTTTTTTATGTGATTGCCGGCGCAGGCGAAGTCACCCAGGGCGAGCACACCCTTGAATGGTCCAAAGGCTGCTTCATTGCGCTGCCGGGTCTTCTGGACGCCCGTTTCAGCGCGACCGAGGATGCCCGTCTCTACTACGTGCATGACGAACCACTGCTGCGTTATCTCGGCGTGACCCGCAGCATCGATCGGTTCATGCCTACGTTGTATCCGGCGCATACAGCCAACGCGAAGCTGCGTGAAGCGGCCGATGACCCGCGCGCGCAAGACCGCAGCCGTATCAGCATTTTGTTGGCTAATCGCAATTTTCCTCAAACCCGAACCGTGACCCATGTGCTCTGGGCAATGTATGGAATCTTGCCTGCCGGCTCGATCCAGAAGCCTCACCGGCATCAGTCCATTGCGCTGGATTTCATCATCGACTGCCCGGCAGGTTGCTACTCACTGGTGGGCACCGAACTGGATGCCGATGGCCAGATACGTAACCCGGTTCGTGTGGATTGGGCCCCGGGGTTGGCTTTTGTAACGCCACCTGGTTACTGGCACGCCCACTTCAACGAGTCGGATCAGGAAGCGTTCCTGATCCCGATTCAGGACGCGGGGCTGCAGACGCATCTTCGCTCGCTGGATATTCGCTTCAGCTGATACAGGTTGTTCATTGCCCCCGCTCGCCCCGCACGAGCGGTCAGGCAACACCGGTTTAATCACCTGAAAGCCGGGTTACTTGAAAACGGGCACGCTGGCTGACCCGCTCGGCTTTTTCAGGTATTCACGCAGCCGTGCACCGATCTCGGCAATTTTTGCCTCCCCCGCCCGCAAGGCTTGCGGGTTGGTATGCACCGAGTAACTTCCCAGCGCGAGATCATAAGGATGTGGCTGCGCGGAGCCGATCACGAAGACCGTTTCCTTGTGCATGGCCTTGAGCGTAACGGTGCCGCTACCGGGTTCGAAAACGACCATTTCTCCCGCCATGACCACCTCCGGAGCGCAAAGCGATCCACGACTGACACTCAACCACAACGACTCATGACCCGTGGGCGGCACATAACTCCAGGATTCTCCGGCAGGTAGCGTGACCAGCAGGTAGTTCATTCCGGCGGGAGCGCGAACCGGGCTTTGGACACCCTGGTATGCACCTAGAATCACACGCGCCGGTCCCACTTCTGGCATCACGCCTGACTCCAGGTATTGGCTATCGACACTGGCGTTTTCCAGTGCCGGCGGGAGTGCAACCCACAGTTGAAAACCCTGAATGCGCTTCGATGTACCGACCGACATTTCCTTGCCATGCCAGACCCCGCCACCCGCGCGCATCCATTCGACACCGCCATAGTCAATCATCCCCGAACCCGAATCCGCCTCCTCAAAACGCAAATTCCCTTCGGTAATGACGGTGACCGTGGCGATGCCGGAATGCGGATGCATCTGCATGCCGTTGATGAACGAGCTCTCGCCTTCAAACAGGTCGAGGAACACAAAAGGCTTGAGCAGTTGGCCGAGGTCTGAGGGGCTCATCAACCGGACAATCGAGCCATGCCCATTGCCGGTGGTGCGGTAACGGATGGCCCGCTGGGTAACGGTTTCTTGTGTAGCGAACTGAGCTTGTTGCTTGAAAGACATCATGATGACTCGAAGTTGGAAGCCTTTCGGCCCGATGCTCCAGACAATAGGCCCGGAACGATTACTTGATAAGCCGGTACAATTGGATTGCACTCGTCCACCAGCATCAGGAATGACTCGCCATGCTCGACCTCAATGACATCGCCATGTTTGTGCAGGTAGTACGTTGCGGCAGCTTTGCAGAAGCCGCGCGACAGCTGGGCATGCCCCCCAATACCGTGAGTCGGCGCATCCAGCAGCTCGAAACGCAGCTCGGCACTCGGCTGATGCAGCGCTCCACTCGCAAGCTCACGCTCACCAGTGCCGGCCTTGGCTTTCATGAGCGTTGCGTGGGCGCCGTCGAGGGCCTGCTCGAAGCGGGACAGGCGTTGATGACGGGCAGTCACGAGCCCAGTGGTCGGGTGCGCGTGGCGGCCCCGGCCGACTTTTTCGACTTTTTTCAGATGCAATGGGTGACGGAGTTTCTGACCGCGCATCCGCGCGTGCGACTCGACTTCGTGCTCAGCGACGCGAAGGCCGACTTGATCGCCGAGCAGATCGACGTCGCCTTTCGCGGCGGCCCCTTGCGCGATTCAGGCTATGTCGGTCGTCAGATCCTTGACCCGCGCAGCGTCGGGATGGTCGCCAGCCCCGCCTACCTCGCGGCGCGGGGTTCACCCCGCACGCTGCATGACCTGGTAAACCACGATTGTGTGATCTCGGCGCATCCAGGCGGCCATGCCACTTGGCGCTTGGTCGGCCCGAACGGTGAGGAAGAAGTGCAAGTGAGCGGACGCTTCAGCGGCAATACCGCCCAGGCGTTGCGCAAGGCCGCCGTGGCGGGCCTCGGCATCGCGCTGCTGCCGCCGGTGATGGCCAAGCTTGAAGTGGAGGCCGGCGCACTGGTCCCGGTGTTGCCTCAATACCAGCCCAACGGTTACGGCCTGAACGTGCTGTATCCGAGCCGCCGACAGTTGCCGCTGGCGGTATCAGCGTTCATCGAGTTGGTCATCCAGAAGATGAATGCGGCCGACTCTTCGCCTGTGCATCAGTAACGGCACCCATTGCAGGCAACCCGTCACGGCGGTGCCAGGCCTCTACATCTCGCGATAAAGAATCATGCCCGCGTGGTACAGAATCCCGTCGCGGAAGTCGCCATCAGCCGTGAACCCGGTGTCATCGACGTACTCGATGTGGTCACCTTCCAGCCAATACCGCCCCTGGTAGGCACTCGCCTTCCGGCCCCGGGCTTCATCGTATCGGCCACCCGGCAAGAGCTCATGGCGGATGAGCCCGTCTGCCGTGACCCACATACCGACATATTTGTCCTGATCAGCGGATTTTTTTACCGTCATGTTCAACTCCTCCGTTCAGAACGCGCTGGCGGTCGGGCGGACAATCAGCTCGCTGACGTCCACATCGGCAGGCTGTTCGATGGCGTAAGCGATAGCGCGAGCGACGGCCATTGCCGGGATGGCGATCTTGCGGAACTCGCGCATCTCGGCACGCCCGCCTTCATCGGAAATGCTCTCGGCCAGCTCGGACTCGGTTACGCCGGGTGAAATCACCGTGACACGAATGTCCCCGCCGACCTCCTGACGCAATCCCTCAGATAGGGCGCGCACTGCAAACTTCGTCGCGCAGTAGACCGACGCCGTTGGGCTGACGGTGTAGGCGCCAATCGATGCAATGTTGATGAACTGGCCTGATTTCTGTTTTTGCATCAACGGCAAACCTGCAGCGATACCGTGCAAGACGCCGCGAATATTGACGTCGATCATCTGATCCCATTCCGAGACCTTCAGCGCCTCGAGTTTTGACAGCGGCATGACCCCGGCGTTATTGACGAATACGTCGACCCGGCCATGCAGGTTCAACGCAAAATCCACGAACGCTTGTACGTCGGTCAGACGGGTGACATCCAATGCCTGGAAGTGGGCACTTCCCCCGCTGGAATTGATCTGCGCGCAGAGTATTTCGAGGCGCTCCGTACGACGTGCCCCGAGCACGACATGTGCACCGCTACTGGCCAACAGGCGCGCTGTCGCCTCGCCTATTCCGCTGCTCGCGCCCGTAATCAGAACGACTTTTTTCGAGATATTCGACATGACCCTAATCCCTCACTTGAGTGGCTGGTGACGCGAGAGCGGTGTCTCGCTGCCAGTCCAGATTAGGGATAACGGTGGGCAGCCAGTTAGTCAGATCCTTCTGACAACTTGCCTGATCCTGTCGGGATAACGGGCTGCGACTTACCGGTTCAACGACGGCGAGCGTCGAGGCTGAAGCGACCGGCACCGAAAGCCACGACCTGCAACAGGCCACCGGCCATCGCGATGTTCTTGAAGAAGTGGATGAACTGGTTTTGATCGCCCAGTGCGTTATGGAAAGCCAGTGCGGTAAATACGCTGAACACGGCCAGTACAGCGGCAACGGTGCGAGTGCGGTAACCGGCGATCAGTGCCAGGCCACCACCGACTTCGACAATGATCGCCAACGCCAGCGCCAGTTCCGGAAGCGGAAGACCCACGGAGCTGATGTAGCCGACCATCATCGCGGGAGCGGCCAGTTTCGAAAAACCGGAGAGAATGAAGATTGCGCTGAGCAGTACGCGACCGATCAACGAAGCCGAGGCGTGGGTCACGTCGCGGCGGCTCTGTTCAGAGCCGGTGGAATGAGCGATGTTTGCAGAAGTAGTCATGAGGTATTTCCTTCAAAGTTTGTGCGACTCACCATGAATCGCTGCTGTGAAGAAATTTTGCGTCTTGCCCTCTCCTCTGAATAGCCGACTAATTTAGATCATTAGATTCGAATAAATAGGCAAGTAAATCCCCCCATCAACAGGAAGTTCAATCGTGCAAATCGTTGAGCGAACCTCTGCAACAGGCCTGGAATCGCACATTCGCGGTCAGCGCCTGGCCGCCTCCGAAGATGTTTTTTCCAACGATGTGCTGGTGCAGATCTTTACCCGGGAAAGGATTGAACAGAGCTTTGTCGTTCCCGCCGTGGCTGAACCGCTGATTGTCTGGGTGCTGTGCGGGAGCGCCACCATTGAAGAACGGGAGCCCGGCAAAGAGTGGCTGGCGAGTGAGGTGAAAAAGGGTGATTTTTTCCTGACCACCAGTGCTGTTCCCTACGAAATGCGCTGGCACGTGAACAGTGCGGAGCCCTTCGTGGTGATGCACATTTACCTCGGTCTGCCATTGCTTGAACGTGCAATCCAGGAAACCCACAAAGAGGTCACCGGTGCGATTTGCCTGCGGGAAATATCCGGCGGTCGAGATGAAGCGCTGTCAGTGCTGTTCGAACAATTCAGAGTTGAACTGACTGCCCAGGGAGAATCCAGCCCACTGCTGATGCAAGGCATCGCCCAGTGCATCGCCGTGCATCTGGCGCGCCGGTACCTTGATACGCAAGCGGACAACATCGTGCAGCGCAACGCCCTGCCGGCCTTCAAGCTCAAGCGTGTGCTGAACGCGATGGAGAGGTCATTGAGTGAGGCGTTTTGTCTGGGTGACCTGGCCGACGAAGCCGGCATGAGCGAGTACCACTTCAGCCGCCTGTTCAAACGCGCCACGGGGCTTTCACCCTCGCGCTACTTCATCAGGTTGAGAATGACCAAAGCCAGGCAACTGCTGATTGAAACCGACATGAGCATCATCGATGCCGGACTGGAAGTCGGGTACAGCAGCGCCAGCCATTTCTCTCAAGCGTTCAAACGGGAAGTCGGCGTCCTGCCCAGTCACTACCGCAAATGAAAAACGCGGCACGGCGTGCACCGTGCCGCAGGTACAACCGACCCATCAACTGCCCACGGGAATGCTCATGCCGCCATCGGCCATGACCACCGAGCCGACAATGAAACTGGCGCGCTCGGAGGCCAGGAATGCCACGATTTCGGCGATCTCCCCGGGCGAGGCGGCACGGCCAATGGGGGCGGATTTCCCGTGCTCTTGCAGGAAACCCGGGCCGTCTTCCATGAAGTGATTGAGCAGATTGGTGACCACGTCACCCACGCCAATCGCATTGACCCGGATTCCGTGTTCTATCGCCTCCAGCGCCTGGGTCCGGGTCAGCTGCGCCAGTGCCCCTTTCGACGCGGTGTAGGCCGCGATACCG
The DNA here is from genome assembly GCF_017351735.1 of Pseudomonas sp. FW300-N2A2. NCBI lineage: Bacteria > Pseudomonadati > Pseudomonadota > Gammaproteobacteria > Pseudomonadales > Pseudomonadaceae > Pseudomonas > Pseudomonas sp. FW300-N2A2. The sequence continues at coordinate 745,232 of NZ_JACNDU010000001.1, forward strand.
GGGAAGGCAAAGTAAGAGGCATAGGAGGCAATATTGACGATAGCGCCTGACTTTTTCTTCATCATTTCTTTCGCCGCTTCGCGGGAATGGAGAAATGCGCCCGTCACGTTTGTCTCCATCTGCCAGCTCCAGTCCGCGCGGGTCATCTCGACCAGAGGTTTGTAGATGATCCGTCCCGCATTATTGACCAGTACATCAAGCTTGCCGAAGTGTTGAACGGCCAGTGCAACAGCCTGTTCAGCCGAGCCATCGACCGTGATATCCGCCACCAAAGGCACCAGCCCCGGGCGCTCAAGTGCATTCACTTCGGGGTTGATGTCTTCGGCTATGATCTTGGCGCCACGGGCATGAAACAACTCGACGATGGCACGGCCGATACCGCTGGCGGCGCCCGTCACAATCACGACTTTGCCGGCGATCTCGTTGGGGGTAGGAATGAAATCAGTCATCTTGTTTCTCCTGTTAAGAGCGCAGCTGAATAATTCCAGCCGCTGCGCATACGCCTGAACGTATGGGGGTGTCGCAATCGACGACTCAACTGTCGCCGATTGCGACCCGCCACTCTTTAGGAGCCTTGCTCACCCTGTCGGGGCTTTGCGCTTATCTGTCCGGCGTTTCAGGTTCCCTGAGGGTCGGGTTGAAAGCGCAAGCCGGGCAGGCGATCCATGCTGATGAAACGGTTAGCAATACCGGGATAATATTGACCATTACGTTCGAGGAAACACGCATGATTTCTGATCCCGGAACACCGACACTGGACCAACTGCGCGTGTTCCTGACGGTCGTTGAAGTTGGCAGTTTTGCAGCGGCTGCCAGAAAGCTGCATCGAGCCACTTCGGTCATCAGCTACTCGATTGCCAACCTGGAAATGCAGCTCGGCGTGTCGCTGTTCGACCGTCAGACGACACGCAAACCGCAGCTCACCGACGCCGGCCGCACCGTTCTGGCCGAAGCCCGGACCATCGCCAACGGCATTCACGGATTACGCGCCAAAGTGAAAGGGCTGCTTCAGGGGCTTGAAGCCGAAGTCCACGTGGTGCTCGATGTGATGCTTCCCCCGGAGCGCGTGGTCGACGCACTCAAATCCTTTCGCGAAGAATTTCCTACGGTTGCCCTGCACTTGCATATGGAAGCGCTCGGCGCCGTCACGGAACTGGTGATCAACCGTGGTGCAATCGTTGGCGTCAGTGGGCCGATGAATGAAGGCATCGACGGTATCGAAAGAATTGGCGTCGGCAGCGTTGAGTTGATTCCGGTGGCAGCCCCGAATCATCCACTGGCTTCAAACGGCTCGAATGTGCCGGGCGCCGGGCGAGAGTTCACGCAACTGGTGCTGTCCGATCGCTCGCTTCTGACCAAAGGCAAGGATTTCGCCGTGCTCAGTAACCGCACCTGGCGCCTGGCGGACCTGGGTGCCAAGCACATGCTGCTGCGTGAAGGCATCGGTTGGGGGAACATGCCGTTGCCGATGGTCCAGGAAGATCTGGAGAGCGGCCGGCTCGTGCAATTGAACATACCGGAATACAAAAGCGGCCAATATACCTTCGACGTCATCTACCGTACGGATCTGCCACCGGGCCCTGCGGCAAGGTGGTTGATCGACCGGTTCGTACAACAAGGCTCGGTGCTGGATAGCGCCGCTTGAGGACGATTTCGCCCTGCCTGCATCAGCTCTCGAACGGGTGCTGGCAGGGCTGCGTGAAACCATTTCCCATGACGACTACTTGCTCGCTGCGGCAAGCGCCATCTTCGACGGCCTGCTCGACGAATTTGTGAAAGAGGAACAACCCGATGAGTAAGGTTTCCACATTGGACGTTGACGAGAATCTGTCGAGGCCTCAGCCGGTCAGTTTGCGTGAGGCGTTCTGGTTCTGGCTAAAGCTCGGCTTCATCAGTTTCGGCGGGCCGGCAGGACAGATCTCGATCATGCACCAGGAGTTGGTAGAACGGCGGCGCTGGATTTCGGAACGGAGATTTTTGCATGCCCTCAACTACTGCATGTTGCTGCCCGGGCCTGAGGCTCAGCAGTTGGCGACCTACATTGGCTGGCTGATGCATCGGACATGGGGAGGAGTCATTGCGGGGGCACTGTTTGTGTTGCCCTCGCTGTTCATCCTGATTGCGTTGTCGTGGATGTACATCGCGTTCGGCGATATACCCGTGGTGGCCGGGCTCTTCTATGGGATAAAGCCCGCCGTGACGGCCATCGTGGTGCAAGCGGCACACAGGATCGGCTCTCGGGCACTGAAGAACAATTGGCTGTGGGCGATAGCGGCGGCGTCATTTACCGCGATCTTCGCATTCAACGTTCCATTCCCGCTGATCGTGCTGAGCGCCGCTTTGATCGGCTATGTCGGAGGGCGCCTGGCGCCCGAGAAGTTCAGGACCGGGGGCCATGGTTCCGCCAAAAAATCCTTCGGGCCAGCCTTGATCGATGACGACACCCCCACCCCTGAGCATGCCCGTTTTAACTGGCTGAAACTGGCGTCGCTCGCACTTATCGGCGCCACGCTCTGGGCATTGCCGATGGGCATCTTGACCCTCCTCTTCGGCTGGGAAGGCACCTTGACTCAAATGAGCTGGTTCTTTACCAAAGCCGCGTTGCTGACCTTTGGCGGTGCGTATGCCGTGCTTCCGTATGTCTACCAGGGCGCGGTCGGACACTATGGCTGGCTGACCCCGACACAAATGATCGACGGGCTGGCCCTGGGGGAAACCACACCGGGGCCGCTGATCATGGTCGTGGCCTTCGTCGGCTTTGTCGGCGCCTATGTCTCGCAAGTGTTCGGAGCCGATCAGGTGTTTCTGGCCGGGGCCGTGGCGGCCTCGCTGGTGACCTGGTTCACCTTCCTGCCCTCGTTCCTGTTCATCCTCGCGGGTGGCCCGCTGGTGGAGTCGACCCACAACGAACTCAAGTTCACGGCACCGCTTACCGCCATAACAGCCGCCGTGGTTGGAGTGATCCTCAATCTGGCGTGCTTCTTCGGCTATCACGTGCTTTGGCCAACAGGCTTCAGCGGCAACCTCGACTGGCCCTCCGCGCTGATCGCGATTGCGGCGGCGGTTGCCTTGTTCCGCTTCAAGCGGGGTGTCATTCAGGTGTTGATGGCCTGCGCGCTCGTCGGTTTGACCGTGCATCTGTTGCGTTAGCCTGGTGCAAGGAATGCGAGGGTGAATCGCATAAATGGCCTTCACCCACGCCCTGAACAGACTAAACCCGAAATTGCTGCATCAGCCCCTGCTGATGGTTGGCCAGGCGGTTCAGCGCCTGGCTCACCTGGGCCGATTCCTCGGCCTGCCCCGACAGGGATTCGGTGACATCGCGGATGGTCGCCACGTTGGTATTGATCTCTTCGGCCACGGCGCTCTGCTCCTCGGCGGCGCTGGCAATCTGCAGGTTCATGTCGGAGATGACCGATACCGATTCGCCGATTCGACGCAAGGCGGCGACCGCCTGTTCGACATGTACGACGCTGCCCTGTGCTTGCTGGTAGCTGCTGTTCATTGAACTGGCGACCTCGCGGGTCCCCTTCTGCAAACCTTCGATGACCTGACGGATTTCCTCCACCGAGTCCTGGGTCCGCTTGGCCAGGTTGCGCACCTCGTCGGCAACCACCGCAAAGCCACGTCCGGCTTCACCGGCACGCGCAGCTTCGATGGCGGCATTGAGGGCGAGCAAGTTGGTCTGCTCGGCGATGCTGCGGATCACCTCCAGCACCAATCCAATCTGTTCACTGTTGGCCGCCAGGCCTTCGACCTGCGCCATGGCACTGCTCATGTCGCGCGCCAGGGCATCGATGGCGCTGGTGGTGTGGCCAATGATGCCGAGGCCTTCGCGGGTGGCGAGGTCGGCACCACGCGCCGATTCAGCAGCCTGCGCCGCGCTGCGGGCGACATCCTGGGCGGTGGCGCTCATCTCGTTGGAGGCCGTGGCCACCTGGTCCACTTCGCGATATTGCTGCTGCATGCCGGAGCTGGTCTGGCTGGCGATCGCCGCAGACTGATCGGCGGTGCTGCGGGCGTCCTGCACCGAGCGTTTCACGTCGGCAATCACCGGTTGCAGCTTGTCGAGGAAGCGGTTGAACCAGCCGGCCAGTTCGCCCAGCTCGTCCTTGCGCGAGTAGTCGAGGCGACGGGTCAGGTCGCCTTCACCGCTGGCGATGTCCTTGAGCATGCTGGCGACCCCAAGAATCGGTCGGGTCACGCCGCGCGCGGTCAGCCACACCAGGAGCAGACCGGCGATGGCGGCGGCTATCCCGAGCAGCAGCTCCAGCCAGGTTCCCTGGGTGTTGCGCACGTCCAGATCGTTCTGCAAGGCCATGGCCGGCGCCAGCAGGGTCGTCATGGGCACGTCCAGCAACACGGCCCAGGGCTTGGCATCTGGAATGGGTTGCAGCGGTGCCAGCACCTGCAAATGGTCGTTCGTCTGCTGCTCATGCCCCAACCCCTGACGTTGCAAGTCCAGCAGCTCGGCCGCTTCGCCCGGGTAGGCCTTGGACAGGCTCTGGCCGAGCAGGCCGGCGTCCACACTGTGACCGGCCAGCAAGCCGGCCGGGCTGAGGATACTGATGGCGCCCTGCCCCTGATAAAGGCCCTGACTGCCCGCCGTCGCCAACTGCTGGAGATTGCTCAGGCTGATGTCCATGCCGACCACCGCGATCATGCGACCGTTCTCGATGACCGGAAAGGTCAAGGTGGTGATCAGCGTCTTCTGCCCCGAAGCGTCATCGAAGTAGGGATTCAACAAGCAGGGCTTAAGGCTTTGCTTGGGGCAGTTGAACCAGGTATTGAAAGGGCTGCCGTCGAGCATGGGCGTGGCGTCGCTGATCATGTCTTCGGTCACTGCCAGGGTGTTCAGGCTTGCACCGCGCTGCGCCCAGTAAGTGGCGAATCGGCCTTGTTCGTTACTGCCCGTTTCGGCACGGCCGGCAAAGGCGGAATCGTCACCGCCCAGCGCATCAGGTTCGAACACCAGGTAGAGGCTGAGCAGTTGCGGGTTGGCCTGCAACGCCTCTTTGATCTGCTGGTTGAGCGAATCACGCAGGGCCTGGCCGTCCAGATTCAGTTTCTGCGCCTGGCGCCGCTGGCGCATTACTTCGCGGGATAAGTTCAGGCCATCCTGGTAGGCCGACATGAAGTAACGTTGGATGGTCAACGCCTGAACCTTGCCCTCCCCTTGCATGCGTTCGCGGGCCGATGCTTCGAGCATCTGCGCACTGCTCGCCTTGACCAGCGTGGTCCCGGCCCCCATGCGGTAGAGCGAGATGCCGATGAGCATGGCAACGATAGCCACCAGACAGAAGCCGGTCAGCAAGGTGATCTTCCATTGGATGGAAAGTCGGTCAAGAGGCATTGAAGCAGTCCTTGTGCGGAGATACTGGTTGAGGTCCGACGATGCGCGCATTGACGGCGGAACCCGACGGCAACGTGGATCGGGTCAGCTCAGCAAGCAGTACTGGCCCCCTGACATCAATCATCAGCACTTTTCACGCCAAAGACATAAACTCCTTAAATTACAATTACTTAATAAAAAAAATGGAACCGCCTCGTCGCAGACAGAGGGCCCCTGTGTAAAATTTTGCGACAGACTATCTCTACTTGAATCACTACCTGACCGACCTCCAAATGCGCGGCTTGCGAGACAAGGCGGCAACGGACATGGCAGCGAGAGCCAGAGCCGGCCCCCGCTGCTGGCAGTCAATGTCAGCGCTTGAGTTTGCGCTTGTTGCGGTATTGGTCGATGACCACCGCGACCACGATGATCAAGCCCTTGATGATGTCCTGGATGTAGGCATCGACCCCGACGAAAGTGAAACCGCTGGCCATCACCCCAAGGATCAGTGCGCCGATGACCGTGCCGGTGATGCGCCCCACCCCGCCCGCCAGGCTGGTGCCGCCGATGACCGCTGCGGCAATCGCATCCAGTTCATAGGACATGCCCATCCCGGCCTGCCCGGTGGCGGCACGGGCCGAAGCCACCACGCCCGCCAGCCCCGCCAGCAACCCGGCGATGCTGTAGACGATGACCAGATGGCGTTTGACGTTAATACCCGACGTGCGCGCCGCCTGCATGTTGCCGCCGATGGCGTAGGTGTATTTGCCGTACTTGGTGTAGCGCAGCGCGATGTGGAAGATCACCGCCACCACCAGGAAAATGATCACCGGCATCGCACCGTGACCGATCGCCGTGTAGGAATCCGACAGCATGCTCACTGGCTGGCCTTCGGTGTAGTAACGCGCCAGGCCACGGGCCGAGACCATCATGCCCAGGGTAGCAATGAACGGCGGGATCCCGGTGATGGCAATGATGCTGCCGTTGATTGCCCCCGCCAACAGCCCGACGCCGAGCCCGACAATCACTGGAATCCACACCGGCAAGTCGGTCAGCGACGGGAATACCGCCCGAGTGAAATCCGAGGTCTGCGCCAGGCTGGCAGCGATCATCGCCGACAAGGCCAGCACCGAGCCCGACGACAGGTCGATGCCGGTGGTGATGATCACCTGGGTCACGCCAATCGCCAGCAGGCCAATGATCGACACTTGCAGGATCATCAACACCAACCGCTGGGAGTTCATCAGGAAGCTCTGGTCGCGCACGATCCAGCCGAACATTTCGAACACCAGGCCGATCCCGATCAGCACCAGGAAGATGCTCAGCTCGGTCGGAAAGCGCCGGCGACTCTTGGCCGGTGCCGCTGCCGGTTTGTTTTCCAGTATCGCGTTCATAGCCACTCACCTTTCTATTGCGTCATCGACGGCGGCCGTAGCCACCACCCGCATCATTAATGAACCGAGGACATGCCCGAGGCCAGTTGCATCACTCGTTCCTGAGTCGCTTCGCTGCGGTCGAGGGTGCCCATCAGTTCGCCCTCGTGCATGACCATCACCCGGTCGCTCATGCCGAGCACTTCCGGCAGTTCCGAGGAAATCATGATCACCGCCATGCCTTCGCCGGCGAGGTAGGAGATGAGTCGGTAAATCTCGGCCTTGGCGCCGACATCGATACCGCGGGTCGGCTCGTCGAGAATCAGGATTCGTGGGTTGGTCATCAGCCAGCGCGCCAACAAGGCCTTCTGCTGATTGCCGCCGGACAAGGTGTCGATGCACTGCTCCAGTGAAGGGGTTTTCACCCGCAGCTTCTTGCACATGTCTTCGCACAACACCCGCAAGGCTTTCTGCTGAATGAAGCCGTGGCCGGCGTAGTGCGGCAGCACCGCCATTTCCATGTTCTCCAGTACCGAAAGGCATGGGAACAGGCCGCTGAGCTTGCGATCCTCGGTCAACAGTGCGAAACCCTTCTCGATCGCCATGTGCGGATCGCTGATGCGCACCACTTCGCCATCGAGGCGAATCTCGCCACTGTCGCTCGGGGTAATGCCGAAAATCGCTTCGGCCACGTTGGTCCGTCCGGAGCCCATCAACCCGGCAATGCCAAGGATCTCCCCGGCATGCAGGTCGAAAGAGACGCCTTTGAAGATGCCATCCAGCTTGAGGTCGCGCACCGACAGCAACAGATCGCCAATCGGCTCGTCGCGCACCGGAAACAACTGGCTCAACTCACGACCGACCATCATCGAAATCAGGCTGTCGCTGTCCATGCTGTCGGCCCGCTGCAGGCCTATGTAGGCGCCATCGCGGAACACCGCCACTTCATCGGCGATAGCGAACACTTCGTTCATTTTGTGGGTGATATAGATGATGCCTTTGCCCTGGCTTTTCAGGTCGGCAATGATCGAAAACAGGTGGGCGACCTCCTTGTCGGTGATGGCCGAAGTCGGTTCGTCCATGATCAGGATATCGGAGTCATAGGACACGGCTTTGGCGATCTCGACCATCTGCCGCTCGGCGATGCTCAGGTTGCCGACCAGCTCTTCGGGGTCGAGGTTGATCCGCAGGCGCTCCAGCAATTTCGCCGTGCAGCGGTGCATTTCCCGGTGGTCGATCATGTGGAAGCCGTTGAGCTGCTCACGACCGATCCAGATGTTTTCGGCGATGCTCATGTGCGGCATCAGGTTGAGTTCCTGGTGGATCATTGCGATCCCGGCCTGCAGCGCCGCCAGCGGCGTTTCAAACACCACCGGCTTGCCCCGCAGGCGCAGTTCGCCGGCGTCTGGCTGGTAGATGCCGGCGATGATTTTCATCAGGGTAGACTTGCCGGCGCCATTTTCGCCCATGAGCGCCAGCACGGAACCGGGGCGCACCCGCAGCTGCACATCGGACAACGCCACCACACCGGGAAAACCCTTGCTGACGTTGACGATCTCCAGCAGGTACGGCTCATCGACAGGTGTTGCAGTGGGCTGGGCACCCTTCAAAGGGGTGCTCGAAGCAGTCGCTGAAGCGAACATGATCAGGTACTCCATCAGCAAGGTCGCGCTCGCCACCTTGCGTACTTATTGTTGTTATTGAACGGACGGACTATTTGAACTGGTCAACGTTTTGCGGCGTGATCAGGCGAAACGGCACCCAGACGGCCGACTCGACCGGCTCGTTTTTCGCCATTCTCACTGCAGTATCGATGGAGCCGTCGGCCTGCCCCTTGGCGTCCTGAAACACCGAAGCCGCCAGCGAGCCTTTCTTCACGGCATTCAAACCGTCCGGCGTACCATCGACACCCGCAATCAACACACTGCCTTTTTCGACGCCCGCCTGTTGCAGGGCCATCGCGGCGCCAATGGCCATTTCGTCGTTGTTGGAGACGATCGCGTCAAACTTGCGGCCCTGGGTCAGCCAGTCGTTGACCAGGGTCATGCCTTTATCCCGCAGCCAGATACCGCTCTGCTCTTGCTCGATCTTGATGTTCGGGTATTTGGCCAGTACTTCCTTGACGCCCTTGGTGCGATTGGTGGTGGAGTTGTTCGCGAGGTCGCCCAGCAAAATCACAATATCGCCCTTGCCGCCCATCTTGTCCGCCAGGTACTGCATTTGCATTTCACCGGCCTCCAGGTCGTTGGAAGCGACAGTCACCACACCTTTGGGCAGGTTCAGGTCATCGGGGCGGCGGTTGACGTAGACCAGCGGAATACCGGCCTTCACGGCGGCTTCAGTGATTTTTTTGGTTGCGGCCGTATCCACCGGGTTGACCACGATGGCATCGACTTTCTGGCTGATAAAGCTTTCGACCTGGCTCAGTTGCTTGACCACGTCGCTGCGGGCATCTTCGAATTGCAGCTGGACGCCGTCGGGGTAAGACTTGGCTTTCTTGTCCATGGATTCACGCAGGTAGGTCAGCCAGGTGTCATCGAACTGGGACATGCTGACGCCGATCTTCACATCGGCCAGCACAGCGCCGCTGGCGACCATCAGGGACAGGGCAAGTGAGGCAAAACGGATCTTGGTCTTCATGAAAAGTCTTTCTCCACATTCTTGTTGGTTTTATGGATGAGGCGTGACGATTTCAGTAAGCGGACAAGCAGGAAAAGTGTTGAAACATAACGCGAGGCAGCTCGCTGGAAATGACTTTATTGGAAAATATTTTCTATATCAACCAATTTTAGAATTTTATTCTGATTTTATTCCATGGCTTTCGAACGGGCTCAACTCCACCGCTTGATGGCGCTTGAAACTCAGCCGCGCGGCGTCTAGCACACGGGTGGTCGCCAGTGCATCACGGGCGTCCACAGGCAGTGGGCCACCGCTCTGCAACGCGGTTTGTAGCTGTAAATAGAACTGATTCCAACAGCCCCGCTCGGAGGGAACCCGTTCGCGCTCTTCGCCCTGCTCGAACCAGCCCCAGCGTCGGTGCTCCTCCACGCCCCAGCGTTCGCCTTCGGTTTTAGGCGAGAGCCCGGCAAGCGCCGACGCCTCCTGCCCGTCCAGACCATCGACGCTGTAACAGCCTTGTGTGCCGGTCACCCGAAAGCGCGGGCCGGGGGTGTTTTGCAGGCAACTGCCACCCAGGTGCGAGGTCACACCGCTGGCGTGAGTCAGGGACATAAAAAAGCCGTTATCGAACGTCTGGCCTTTCTCCAGGTAATCCAGTTCGGCATAAACCCGTGTCACCGGACCGAACAGCAACAACGCCTGATCCACCAGATGGCTGCCCAGATCCCGCAGGAAGCCGCCGCCACTGCCGTTGTTCACCGACTGCGGCGAGTAGCGCTCGATCCGCGACTCAAAACGGGTGACCTGGCCCAGCGCGCCGGACTCGATGAGTTTGCGTACGGTGAGGAAATCCGAATCCCAGCGCCGATTCTGATAGACGCTGAGCCGCACACCCTGGCGCTCGGCCATGGTAATCAGGGTTTGTGCCTGTTGCGCATCGGCAGCAAACGGCTTGTCGCTGACCACTGCCACGCCGTACTCAATGCCGTCGAGCACCAGTGCCGGGCGGCCCTTGAGTGGTGTCGACACCACCAACACATCGATTCCGGCTTCCACCAATTGGCCGATGCTGTCGAAGGCTGGCACGCCGGGATGCTCCGCGGCCAGCAATTGTCGGCGCTCGGGGGAGCGGGTAACCACGCCCACGAAGGTCGCCGTTGGCAAACTGCTGATCAGCGGAGCATGGAAAAACCGGCCGCCATGGCCGTAACCGACAAGTCCGATGCGCATACACGTATTTCCCCTGAAAGAACGCAAACCCTGTAGGAGGGAGCCTGCTCGCGATGACGGCGGTACATTCCACATTGATGTCGCCTGATACACCGCTATCGCGAGCAGGCTCGCTCCCACAGGGGATAATTGTTAGCCGTAGAAGCGGGGGCGATCAGGGAGTGCGACGTTGACGATCGCCCCGCTGTTTTGCGCTTCGATGCACGCATCGGCGGCGACAGCGGCAGCAAAGCCATCCCACGCCGAAGGCCCACCCACCTGCCCGGCCCTTACACCATCAATGAACGCCTGCAACTCGACGTCGTACGCCGCGATGAAGCGATCCTTCCAGTCCATCAGAATCGCGTTGGACAACTTCGCCCCGCTGCGCAATTGAACCTGGGACGGCTCCGGCAGTTTGGCGATGCCGGTCTCCCCCACCACTTCGCACTGGATGTCGTAGCCGTACTGGCAATTGACGAAAACTTCCACGTCGATGCGTGTGCCCTTGGCGGTTTCCAGCAGAACGATCTGCGGGTCTTTCAAATGCGCGAGGGCCTTGCTGCTCTTGCGCGGGAACACTACCTGCACCGAAACGTAATCGTCGTCGAGCAACCAGCGCAGCACGTCCAGCTCATGGATCAGCGTGTCGGTGATCGCCATGTCGGTCTTGTAGTTCTCGCCCACCGTGGGGTTACGGTGAGCGCAATGCAGCATCAACGGTTCGCCGATCTGGCCACTGTCGATCACTGATTTCAACGCGCGATACCCTTCATCGTACGGACGCATGAAACCGACCTGCACCAGCCGCTTGCCATGGGCCACTTCGGCCTCGACGATCTTGCGGCAGCCTTCGGCGGTGACCGCCAGCGGTTTCTCGCAGAACACCGGTTTGCCCGCGGCAATCGCTGCCAATACGAACTCTTCGTGGCTCGGCCCCCAGGAGGTGACGAGGATCGCTTCGACTTCCGGCGCCTTGATCAGCGCATGACCGTCGGGATAGACCTCGGCAGTCAGCTTCAGATCGGAAACGACCTTGGCCGCTTGCTGCAAATTGATGTCGGTGACCGCGACCACCTGACTGTTGAGCAAGGTCTGGCTGCAACGACGGATGTGGTCCTGGCCGATGGCCCCGGTGCCGATGACGCCAAGCTTCAAAGACATATAAACACTCCTGTTTGTTCGTTTCAGGGCAATCAGTACTGACGGGCCTTGGCCAGTCGTTCGTTCAGGGTCTTGGCCACCGCATCGGTGCGGGCGCTGGTGGAGACTTGCGCCACGCCGACCCGCCACCAGGACAGGTAGCCATGAATCATGGTTTTGGGCAGGACCTTGATATCGATCAGGGTCGACACGGTCTGCAAGCGCGCATCCGCCAACGCGGCGTGCAACTCTTCAACGGTGTTCACTTTGTAGGTCTTGCAGCCATAGGCCGCCGCGCTCATGGCGAAATCCACCGGCACGAAACCGCCGTCGAGCTTGCCGGTTTGCGGGTTGCGGTAACGGAATTCGGTAGCGAAGCTGTCCATGCCGTTGCCCATCTGCAGGTTGTTGATGCAACCGAAGGTCATGTTGTCGAGCAGCACCACGTTGATCTTGCGTCGCTCCTGAATCGAGGTCGCCAGTTCCGAGTGCAACATCATGTAGGAGCCATCGCCCACCAGCGCATAGACCTCGCGCTCAGGTTCGGCGAGTTTCACCCCCAATGCGGCGTTGATCTCATAGCCCATGCACGAATATCCGTATTCGACGTGATAGGTGTTCACGCCTTTGCTGCGCCAGCTGCGCTGCAAGTCACCCGGCAGGCTGCCGGCGGCGGCAACGATCACCGCGTCATCCGCGAGGGCTTCATTGAGCACGCCGAGCACGCGGCTCTGGGTCAGGCACGAGCCGGTCAACTCGATGAATTCGCGCAACACTGCCGGGTCCAGGTGATCGTTGATTTCCGGGGTGAAGTCCTGGGTCTGGTATTCGATCTGATAAAGGCGATCGACTTCCTCATCCAGCTGCGCCCTGGCTTGACGGGGTTGATCACCCCAACCGGAGCGGTAGTCGCCCAGCGCTTCGGCCAGCGCCTGCAAACCGGTCCGGGCGTCCGCCAGCAATTGCACGCCGTCGAGTTTCAGAGCATCGCACGGGCTGATATTGAGGTTGAGGAATTGCACTTCAGGGTGCTGAAACAAGGATTTCGACGCGGTAGTGAAGTCGCTGTAACGAGTGCCGATACCGATGATCAGATCTGCATCCCTGGCCAACAGGTTTGCCGCCAAACAGCCAGTCTCACCGATGCCGCCGACGTTCAGGGCATGGCTGGAGACCACCGCGCTTTTGCCGGCCTGGGTTTCGGCAAAGGGAATATCGAAGCGCTCGGCAAAGGCCTGTAACGCCGCGTTGGCGCCAGAGTATTTAACTCCGCCGCCGCAGATGATCAGCGGTTTGCGCTTGCCTTTGAACAACGCCACGGCATCGTCGAGCATCGCTTCGGTCGCCGGACGGCGCTCGATGCGGTGCACGCGTTTTTGCAGGAAGTAATCGGGGTAGTCGTAAGCCTCGGCTTGCACGTCTTGCGGCAAGGCCAGGGTTACGGCACCGGTTTCGGCGGGATCGGTGAGCACGCGCATGGCGTGAATTGCGGCGGTCATCAGTTGCTCGGGACGGTTGATGCGATCCCAGTATTTGCTCACGGCCTTGAACGCGTCGTTGGTGCTGATGCTCAGGTCGTGGAACTGCTCGATCTGTTGCAGCACCGGGTCTGGCTGGCGGCAGGCGTAGACATCACCCGGCAACAACAGCAATGGGATGCGGTTGGCTGTCGCGGTGGCGGCAGCGGTCAGCATGTTCGCCGCGCCTGGCCCCACCGACGAAGTACAGGCGTAGATCTTGCGTCGCAGATGCTGCTTGGCGAACCCGATGGCGGCGTGGGCCATGCCTTGTTCGTTGCGGCCCTGATGGACGATCAGGTCGCCGCTGTCCTGCTCCAGGGCTTGCCCCAGACCCAGCACGTTGCCGTGGCCGAAGATGGTAAATATCCCGGCGACGAATTTGCTCTGAACCCCATCGACCTCGATGTACTGGTTATCGAGGAATTTCACCAGGGCCTGGGCCATGGTCAGTCTTGTAGTGGTCATATCTGATCCTTCAATACACGAAGAAACCCTTGTGGGAGCGAGCCTGCTCGCGAAAGCGTTGTGTCAGGCGACATCAATATTGATTGTGCCGCCGCTTCGCGAGCAGGCTCGCTCCCACATTTGAACCGCGTTGGCCTCAGCCCAGGGATTTTTGCAGGTGATCCATGCTCGCGCCGATCGCCTGCTCGATATCCACCAGCCCATGCACGCTGTCGGCAAACGGTTCGAACGACAGGTAGCCGCTGTAGCCGCTGCCGAGCAAGGTCTCGATCTGCACCGCGTTGCCGAGAATGTCGCCCTCGCCCACCAGCACCCGATGGCCATCGCGGATGGTCGCCAACGGCGCTTCGGTATCCTCGACGCCGGAGATGTGCACCAGCCCGGTCAACTCAGGGAAAAACTCCTGTTCACCGGCCAGGTGATGATGAAAGGTGTCGTGCACCAGACGGAACACATCCAGTCCGCCGATGGCCTTGATCGCATCGACCGCCGTGCGTTTGCGCCGCAACGAACATTCTTCGAAGCCCAGCGGTTCGATGAAACCGAGGATGCCGTGATCGCGCAGGATCGGCGCCAGCTGACTCAACGCCGTGCGCAGGCCCGAAGCGCGCTCGGCCTCGCTGCGCGGATCGGCCCGGTCGTTCAACGGGCACATGACCAACCCCTGCGCGCCGCAATCACGTGCGTAAGCGGCGAGTTTCAACGCCTGCGCACGGCGCTCGTCATTCCACACATCAAACGGATACAACGCGTTGATCGACAGCACGGTGACGCCTTGGGCCGCACACAATTCCCGGACGTGCCCGGGCGCGGTCCCGTCCTCGATCTCGATGCCCTTGAGGTCGTTGCGGATCTCAATGGCGTCGGCCTTGAGGGTCACCGCCAACTCGATGAACGCAGGCAGGGACAAGCGTGGGGCGACCATACGGTTCAAGGCGAAACGCAGCGGCTTGCTCATTATTGTTGTTCTCCGCACAGGTGAATTATTTAGCCGTCGGCATGCTGAATTCCGGGCCCTTGGCGATGCTGTCGGGCCAGCGCTGCATCACGCTTTTATAGCGGCTGTAGAAGCGGATGCCTTCTTCGCCGTAGGCATGGTGGTCGCCGAACAGCGAGCGCTTCCAGCCGCCGAACGAATGCCAGGCCATGGGTACCGGAATCGGCACGTTGATGCCGACCATGCCGACCTTGATGCTGCGCGCAAAGGCACGGGCAATCCCGCCATCGCTGGTAAAACACGACACGCCGTTGCCGAACTCATGTGCGTTGATCAGGGCCACGGCACTGGCGAAATCCGGCACGCGAACGATGCCCAGCACCGGCCCGAAAATTTCCTGCTGGTAGATGCTCATCCCGGTCGTGACGTTGTCGAACAGCGTCGCGCCGACAAAGAAGCCATTCTCGGCACCCGGCACCTTGAAGTTGCGCCCGTCAACGATCAGTTGCGCGCCCTGGGCCACGCCCTGATCGATGAAGCCTTCAACCTTGGCCTTGTGTTCGGCGGTCACCAATGGCCCCATGTCGGTATCACCCTGCAGGCCATTGCCGACTTTCAACTGATCGATACGCGGCAACAATTTGGCAATCAGTCGGTCACCGACATCACCGACTGCCACGGCAATCGAAATCGCCATGCAGCGCTCACCGGCCGAACCATAAGCGGCGCCGATCAGGGCATCCGCCGCTTGATCCAGATCCGCATCGGGCATGACGATCATGTGGTTCTTCGCCCCGCCCAGCGCCTGTACACGCTTGCCACGCGAGGTCGCCTGCTGGTGGATGTACTCGGCGATCGGCGTTGAACCGACAAACGAAATCGCTTCGATGTCCGGGTGTTGCAGCAAGGCGTCGACCGCCGTCTTGTCCCCCTGGACCACGTTGAACACACCGTCCGGCAAGCCGGCTTCGGTCAGCAGGCGAGCCATCAGCAAACTGGCGGACGGATCGCGCTCGGACGGCTTGAGGATGAAGCAGTTACCGGTGACCAGCGCCAGCGGAATCATCCACAGCGGCACCATCACCGGGAAGTTGAACGGCGTAACCCCGGCGCAAACACCGAGCGGCTGACGCAGGTTCCAGTTGTCGATGCCGCCGCCGATGTTGTCGCTGAACTCGGTTTTCAGCAGGTTCGGCGCACCGCAGGCGTATTCGACGATTTCGATGCCGCGGGTGACTTCACCCTTGGCGTCGGAGAAGACCTTGCCGTGTTCGCGGCTGATGATTTCCGCCAGCTCATCGTGATGGCGGTCGAGCAGTTCCTTGAACTTGAACATCACCCGCGAGCGTCGCAGGGACGATTGCTCGGACCAGGCCGGGAAGGCTTTCAGGGCCGAGGCGACAGCCTGGTCCACGGTCTTCTGGCTGGCCAACCCGACCCGCGCCTGAACGCTGCCGGTGGCCGGGTTGAAGACGTTGCTGAACCTTTCACTGCCGCTGTCTTGCACCTGACCATCGATGTAATGACCTACAACCTGGGCGTCGCTCATTGTGCTTGTTCTCCGTGCAGAGGTTGGAATTCAGAGATCCAGCAGCCAGCTGTGCTGCGGATCGTTATGGAATTGCCAGACGCGTTTCGGGCCCGCCATCACGTTCAGGTAATACGACTCGTAGCCGTACGGCACACTGACCGGGTGATAACCCTTGGGCACGACCACAAGGTCGTTGTTTTCCACGGCCATGGCCTGATCGATGCTGCGATCGTCGGTGTAGACCCGTTGGAACACGAAGCCCTGGGGCGGGTTGATCTGGTGGTAATAGGTTTCTTCGAGAAAGCTCTGGTGCGGCAGATCGTCGGTGTCGTGCTTGTGCGGCGGGTAGCTCGACGAGTGCCCCGAAGGCGTGCGCACTTCCACCACCAGCAGCGAATGGGCCGGCTCGGTGTCCGGCAGGATGTCGCAGACGTAGCGGGTATTGGCGCCCTTGCCGCGCACGCTGCGTTTCATGGTCTCGGGTTTGATCAGCCGTGGGCCGAGGTTCTCGGTTGGTGCACCGGGCGCCGCGCAAACGGCGATCTGCACATCACTCAACGCGACAATCCGGGCCTGACTGCCGGGCGGCAAGTACGCGGCGAACGGGGATTTGTCTTCAAACACCGACTGACGATCCCCAAGGTTGTCCCAGTCGAACACGCCCTGCCCCGGCGTTTCACCCTTGATGCCGACCCGGCCGCTGAGCAGCACCAGGCACAGTTCCTTGTCACCGGCAGAGACCGGCAGGGTTTCGCCGAGGCTCAAGCGGTAAGCGGCGAAACCGACGTATTCAAGTTCACCTTTGCCCAACTCGACCATGGTCCCGCCACGGGCATTGCTTTTGACCAGCAGGCTCATCGTGCTGTCCTCTCGTCGAGCAGCGCACGCAAGGTGTCGAAGCCTTTTTTGGCATAGACGTAGCTCGGGGCCACCGCCGGGTCCTGCTCGGCCTCGACCACCAGCCAGCCCTGGTAATCGGCCGTCAGCAGCACGTCGAGCAGTTCGGCGAAGTCGATGTCGCCATCTCCCGGCACGGTGAAGGTGCCGTTGATGATGCAGTCCGGGAAGCTCCATAGATTGTTGCGCGCCAACTGCACTACCGGTTTGCGCACGTCCTTGAAATGCACGTGGCAAATGCGTGAGATGTGTTTGCGCAGCACCTGCAAGGGTTCACCGCCCCCCATGTAGCAATGACCCGAATCGAACAGCAGGCCAACTTCACTGCCGGTCAACGCCATCAGGGTGTCGATGTCCGACGGGGATTCGACGTAGGCGCCCATATGGTGGTGATACGCCAGGCGTACACCCTGCGACAGGGTGAAGCGCGCCAGCTCGGTCAGTTTGTCAGCGTATTCCTGCCACGCCTGTTCGGTGTGAAAACGCGGGCGTTCGACCAGAGGAATACGTTGCCCTTGAATGGAATCGGCGACTTCTCCGTAAACCAGCACCTTGGCGCCGTTCTTCGCCAGCAGCTCGACATGGCTGGCAATGGCGTCGATTTCCTCGGCCACGGAGCGGCGTGCCAGGCGACTGGAATACCAGCCGGACACCAGCGCCAGGTCATACGGGCGCAGTACATCGCCAACGCCTTTGGCGTCCTTGGGGAATTTGCCGTTGAGTTCGAAGCCTTCGTAGCCGATCTCCTTGCCTTCGCCGAGGGCGGTGCTCAGCGGCGTCTCGCCACCGAGGGACGGCAGGTCGTCGTTGCTCCAGGAGATCGGGTTGATGCCAATTCGGATAGCGGGCATGGCTGCACCTTTTATTGTTTTCTGAATTTCCGTTGAATCTGAGGCCGCCTTCGCGGGCAAGCCTCGCTCCTACGGGAAGCTACGGTGATCTGTAGGAGCGAGGCTTGCCCGCGAACAACGATAACGCGGTGTCGCGTCAAGCCCGGGCTGTGCGCCAGGCATCGATCAATTCGACAAACGTGCCCTGCACCTGTCGAATCAGCGCCTCGTCGTCGATTTCCCCAGCCAGCCACGCACGGCTTGGCTCCTGAAAAATCGTCCGCCCCACGGCGAACCCTCGGCATGTCCGGCTCTGGCTCGCCTGTTGAAAGCCTTCGGCCAATGTCGCCGCCGGGGCATTCAAGCCCAGCAACACCACGCCTCGGCAGTACGGATCGCGCTCCTGGATCAGCTCGTCGAGTTGCTTCCATTCCTCGGCGCTCTGGGCTTCGATCTTCCACCACGCCGGGTAGATGCCCAGGTTGTAGAGGCGCTTGAGCGCGCGATACAACACGTCCGGGTGCGTCGAGGGATGATCCTTGGGCGGGATGATTTCCAGCAGCAGTTCATGACCGCTGACTTGCGACGCCTGGTACAAACCCTTGATCTGCGCCTCCTGCTCCAGACGTAGCATTGGCTCGTCGTCCGGGTGAAATTGCACCAGGCATTTGATGATTTGCTCTTGTGGCCAGGCAATCAGGTTGCTGCCGATCGAACGCCCGTGTTCGAAGGCCA
The DNA here is from genome assembly GCF_017351735.1 of Pseudomonas sp. FW300-N2A2. Classification (NCBI taxonomy): domain Bacteria; kingdom Pseudomonadati; phylum Pseudomonadota; class Gammaproteobacteria; order Pseudomonadales; family Pseudomonadaceae; genus Pseudomonas; species Pseudomonas sp. FW300-N2A2. Next base: position 763,823 of record NZ_JACNDU010000001.1, read on the forward strand.
GTGGACGGGAGTTTTGTATCTCGACCGGCCGCGCCACCCACCAGCCACGACCGGTGGCCGCGTTCAGCGAGTCCTGGCCGAAACGCTGGTCCGCCAGCAGCCCGACATCGGCCTCGATGCCCTGCTCGCGCAAATCGCGTTCGACCCGCTCCACGGCTTTGATAAAGAGCTGTTTGAGTTGGCTGATGACGCCGAGGTCGCGACCGCCCTTTTGCGCCAGTTCCACCAGTTGCCAGCGATGGTCGAAGGCAAAGATGAACAGTTGCTTCCACGGCTTGCGCGACACACTGACCTGATGCAGGCGTTGCAACGTGGCGTCCTGATCCGGCCGGGTAATCGGCACCGGACTGTTGAACAGATAATCGAGCTCGGCACGGGTCGGCATCGCCGGGGCGCAGGCATGGCGTGACACCACCAGGCCACCGCAGGCATTGGCCAGCCGGCAGCAATGCTCGTCGCTGGCATCCTCCAGCCAACCGCTGAGGAAGCCGGCCATAAAGGCATCGCCGGCCCCCAGTACGTTCAGCACTTCGACCCGCACGCCGGGATAAATCGCGCCATCTTCCAGACGCTCCGGGATCACCCCGTGAATCACCGTGCAGCCTTGCGGGCCGAGTTTGACCACCAGGGTCGCGTCGCTCAATCGACGGACGTTGCGCAGCGCGGTGAGCAAGTCCTCGGAACCACCGGCAATCAGAAACTCTTCTTCGGTGCCGACAATAAGATCGAAACGCGGGAGGATTTTCTGCACATGCTGACTGACGTTCTGGTCGGCAATGAAGCGGGTTTCGCCATCGGCCTTGCCGGCAAGCCCCCACAGGACCGGGCGGTAGTCGATGTCCAGAACCCGTTTGACGTTGTGTTTTTCGGCGTAGTCCAGCGCCTGGATACTCGCCTTGTAGACGCCGTCGGTGGAGAAATGCGTGCCGGTGATCAGCAAGGCTTTGCTGGAGGCGATAAAGGCTTCGCTGATGTCTTCGGCCCGTAGCGCCATGTCGGCGCAGTTTTCGCGATAGAACACCAAAGGAAAGGTCTCGCGGTCCTTGAGGCCGAGCAACACCATCGCCGTCAGGTGCTCCGGATCAACGTTGATACCACTGGTGTCGCAGCCTTCGCGGGCCAGGGATTCGACCAGGAAACGCCCCATGTGGTCGTCCCCTACCCGGCTCAGCATCGCCGACTTGAGCCCCAACCGGGCGGTGCCGAAAGCGATGTTGGCGGACGATCCACCGAGGTACTTGGCGAAGCTGCTCACATCCTCCAACCGCGCCCCGACTTGCTGCGCATAGAGGTCGACACCCAGTCGCCCCAGGCAAATCAGATCCAATTGGCGTCCACTGGCAAAACGAGTCTGGCCCATGCTGGCTCCTGTTATTTTTATCAGCCTGTGTTCAGGACGATGACCGTGCCGAACACTCTTGGTGGATGCAGACTAAAACGACCGGGACCGAATAATCAATAATTATTCCAAATAATTTTTACGTGGAATATTTTTTCCAATAAGCTTCATTACAAGCACTCCAGACGCAGTGCATCGTTTCAGCAAGCCTCACACTACTGCAAGCTCATGATTTTGTTCGGGCCTACCCTGTAGACTGCGCACAGCCAACCTATTGTCCTGGGACGCGGTGAAACATCGTCGCTAGTAAGAACAAGCCAAGAACAAGCCAGAAGGATTCCTTATGTCCCGCACCGATCAGCCGGATACGACCGAGAGCACGCCCGAGAGCGATCTTGTCAGCCCCCCGATCAATGCCGAGCGCCTGCTGCAGCTGATCACCAATGAATACGAAAGCCTGCCGCGCCAGCTCAAACGCATTGCCAGTTACATGAGCCAGCAGAGCGACCGGATCATGGTCGACCGCATCAGCGACATCGCTCGCGAGTGCGAAGTGCACCCGTCGGCCATCGTGCGGTTTTCCCAGCGTTTCGGCTTCAGCGGTTTCAGCGAAATGCAGGCATTGTTCCGCGAGGCGTATACCCACAAAACCACGCCGGTACAGAACTACCAGCAGCGCATTCGCAGCATGATCGCCAACAAGTCACAGAAAGCCAGCGGCGGCGACCTGGCGCGCGAGTGCATCGACGCGACCCTGTCGGGCATCGAGCGACTGGGGCTGGAACTCGATGACCAGGCCTTCGACAAGGCCGTGGACCTGGTGGTCAACGCCGACAACATCTACGTGGTCGGCGTGCGTCGTTCGTTCGCGGTAGCCGATTACCTGGTCTACAACCTGCAACACACCAACAAGCGCATTCATTTGGTGTCTGGGCTCGGCGGCAGCTACCGCGAGCAGATGCGCAGCGTGCGCGCCAATGACCTGGTGATCGCCATCAGCTTCACGCCATACGGCAAGGAAACCCAGCACTGCCTGCGCATCGCCCAGCATCATCAGGCGAAAACCCTGATCATCACCGACAGCAATCTCTCGCCCCTGGCCAAGCGCGCCAACACCCTGCTGCTGGTCAACGAAGGCAGTTCGTTTGCGTTCCGTTCATTGAGTGCGACCCTGTGCCTGTGCCAGGCGTTGTTTATCGCCGTGGCCTATCGACTGGAGTTGAAGGTCGATGAGATTCACGAACAGGTCGGGTTCGACGACTGACCCGGACACGGGTATTACGGCTGCGCGTACGGCGACTCAGCGATCACGTGTAAATATTTTTTCTAAAAATTGAAACAAGAGAATATTTATTCTATAAATTGGATCTCTGAAAACAAGAATCCAAAGGATCCTGTCATGCGCGAACTCGGAATCGGACTTATCGGCACGGGTTTCATGGGCCGTGCCCATGCCCTGGCCTTTCGCAACGTCAGTGCGGCATTCGAACTGCCCTTCACGCTTCGCCTCGCCGCCCTGGCCGACGCCGATCCCGTTCGTGCGCAAGCATGCGCCACTGCCTGGGGCTTTGAGCAGGCCCATGGCGACTGGCAGCAATTGATCGACGACCCCAAGGTCAACCTGATCGCCATCACCACCCCCAACCATCTGCACTACCCGATGGCCATGGCCGCTCTTGCCGCCGGCAAGGCGGTGTACTGCGAAAAACCGCTGGCGGTGAACCTTGAACAGGCGAATGCCATGCACGTGGCGGCCAAGGATGCCGGGGTGGTCACCCGTGTCGGCTACAACTACCAGCACAACCCGATCATTGGCCTGGCACGTGAGTTGATTCTGAGCGGCGAACTCGGCGAGATCATCAGTTTTCAAGGCGAATTCAGCGAAGATTTCATGGCCGATCCAGCGTCCCCCTGGTCGTGGCGCTGTGAGGCCGGGCATGCCGGCGGGGCATTGGCGGATCTGGGCAGTCACTTGCTCGCCATGGCGCGCCATCTGCTGGGTAATGTCGAAGCGGTGTGCGCCGACTCCCAGACCGTGCACCGCCAGCGCCCGGTCACGGCCGGTAGCCAGGATCAACGCAGCATTGCTGTTGACGATCACGCCCATGCCTTGCTGCGCTTCACCAGCGGCGCTCGTGGCACCTTCAGCAGCAGTTGGCTCAAGCACGGCTACAAGAATCATCTGAGCTTCGAGATCAGCGGTACCCGAGGCACCCTGGCGTTCGATCAGGAGCGTTTGAATGAGTTACGCCTGTGCCGCGCCGGCCAGGACGGTTTCCAGCGTTTACTCGCCGGACCGGACTTGCCCGGTTACGCAGCGTTCAGTCCAGCGCCGGGGCATCAGTTGGGCTACAACGAGTTGAAGACGCTGGAAGTGCATGAGCTGATCATGGCCTTGGCCGGCCACGGACAAGCCGGCACCGATTTCGAGCAAGCCTTTGAAGTGGAGCGACTGGCGACGGCAATTCGATTGGCGGCGCGGGAACAGCGCTGGGTCAACATCAGCGAGGTCTGATCGCAATAGGCGTTGAAGAACGCCAATCCCTGTGGGAACGAGCCTGCTCGCTCCCACAATTGCTCTGCGTGCTGCGGGCGTTTTGCGAGCGGCGCAGACAATCACCCGCGCTAAACTCCGACATCATCAAACTTTCCCCGCCAATCGCTCCGGCCACCTTCACGCCAGCATCAAGCCCCCCGGATGATCAGGACTGCTGCCCAATCCTGTCAGCGTGGATAATCCTGCGACTCATGGGCTTTCACCGAACCACGAGGCACTATTCCTCGTGAACCTCAGACTCATTACTGGCCAACGAACGTCCCTCACATGATCAACGAGAACAAAGGCATACAGTCCGTCGAGCGCGCGATGATGATCCTTGAAACCATCGCAGCGGCGGAGGGCGAAATCCGCTTGGTGGACCTTGCGGCGCAATCCGGACTGCACAAGAGCACCTTGCACGGCCTGCTCAATACACTGGCCGCCATGGGCTACATTGCCCGCCGTGGCACCCACTATGCGTTGGGTTTGCGCCTGCGCGAAATCGCTCAACCGTTGAACGACGCCGATGCGTTGCTGCGTGAAGCCTTTGCCCCTGCGCTGCGCACGCTGGCCGAACGCAGTGGCGAAACCTGTTTCCTCGCAGCGCCCTGTGGCACCCGCGAATACCTCTACATGGATGCCCTGGAAGGCAGCGGCAACTTGCGCGTTGCAAGCCCGCGCGGGCGTCGCGCCGGGCTGACCACCTCGGCCATCGGTAAAATATTCCTGGCCTTTGACGAGGACCTGCGGCGCAGCCTGCGTCGAGCGGACTTGCTGCCTGCGGAACTGGAAATCGAGTTGGCCGGTATCGTCACCCATGGCTACGCGTTAGACCTTGAAGAAGCCGAGCCGGGGCTTAACTGCGTCGCCCTGCCCCTGCGTTTGCAAGGTCGCGTGGTGGCGGCGCTCGGTGTTGCCGCGCCCGCCTCACGTCTGCCCAAGACAGCGTTGTGCACGTTGGCGAACCACGCCATGCGCGAAATGTTCGACATGCTCAAACTTTAACCGCCAATGGCCTGGGGCATATTCCCTTGAAAAGCAATCGTCGGGATCATCGCGTTCCTGTCGTTTTATTCAATGGAGTCCCGAATGTTTGAGCAATTGTCCCAGCAGGTCATTAACCGTGCACAAGCGCAGGCGCGTGATCAGGGTTTCGCCGTCTGCATCAGCGTGGTCGACGATGCCGGACTTCTGCGCCATTTCGTGCGCATGGATGACGCCGTGCCAGGCGCCATCGATGTTTCGCTGAAGAAAGCACGCACGGCTGCGTTGTTTCGCACCGACAGCGCCGAACTGGGTATGGAAGCGCAACCGGGCGGAGCCATTTACTCGCTGGAGGCTACCAACGGCGGCCTGATCAGCTTTGGCGGTGGCGTGGTGCTGCGTGATGAACACGGCAAGGTCATAGGCGCCGTTGGCGTTGCCGGGGCGACCGTCGAGGCGGACCAGGTGATTGCCCTGCAGGCAGCGGGTCGTCCATGAACCCGAGCACGCAACGTATTCACCCTGGCGTGGTGGCGCTGGCGGTGACCGCTTTCGCTATCGGAATGGCCGAGTTCATTGTCGTCGGCATTCTCCCGGCTATCGCCTCTGACCTCGACATCCCACTGGCGCGTGCGGGGAGCCTGGTCGGGCTGTACGCGTTGGCCCTGGCACTGGGCACGCCGCTGACCGTTCTGGCACTGGCGCGCCTGCCGCGCAAATCGGTGCTGCTGGCGTTGATTGCGTTGTTTCTGGGCGGGAATCTGCTGGCAGCGCTCTCCACCGATTACCTTTGGTTACTGGCAGGACGCATCATCACCGCGCTTGCTCATGGCAGTTTTTTTGCCATCGGTGCCACCGTCGCCGCCAGCCTGGCGCCAAAGGGACAGGCAAGCAAAGCCATTGCCGTGATGTTCGCCGGCCTGACGCTGGCGATGGTCATCGGTGTGCCGATTGGCAGCATCCTGGGTAACGCGATGGGGTGGCGCCTGCCGTTTTATGCGGTCGCGCTGCTGGCTGCCCTAGCCTTGATAGCCAGTGCGCGGTGGTTGCCGAACGTGCCGACGCCACCGTCGGGCAAAGCTCTCACTCAGCTGGCGGCACTCAGGCACCCGGCCATTCTGGCGATGATGGCCGTGACCGTGTTGGGTTTCGGTTCAAGCTTTGCCGCCTTCACCTTTATCACCCCGATCCTCACCGACATCAGCGGCTTTTCCACCGCGACCGCCAGTTTGTTGTTGGTCGTGTTCGGCGTTGCGACCCTGGTCGGCAATCTGGTCGGGGGCCGACTCGCGGCCTCGATGGGCTGGCAATCGGCGCTGCGAATGATCTTTGTGCTACTGACACTCGTGCTGGCGGCGGTCGCACTGCTGTTGCCCTATCAACTGCCGATGGTAGTGATGCTGTTTTTCTGGGGCGCGCTGGCCTTCGGTCTCTCTCCCGCCGCCCAGGCCGGCATGCTGGCCACCGCCGAACGCTATACCCCGCACGCCGTGGCGTTCGCTTCGGCGCTGAACATTTCGGCCTTCAACCTCGGTATAGCCTTGGGAGAAACCAGCGGCAGCGCCCTGGTCGCCAATGGGCAAATGGCTCTCACACCCTGGGCTGGTGTTGTGACCGTGATCCTTGCGCAGTTGCCGCTGATCTGGCTGCTGTCGCTCAACCGAAAAGACTCGATTGAGCACCGGGTCGAGATTTGCAACCCCTGAGCAGCCCCCAATGTTGATCAATCACATGGGAGCGGCGATGAGCAATATCGCCGTCCCGTGTGCAGCGGTGGCGGCGATCACGCCGTAGCGCATGCGGACGAAAGCACAGACCACCCCCTCCAGCAACGTGAACAGTAGAATCGGCCAGCCAATCCGGGTGACGCTCAGTGCCAGAAACGAATGGCTGGCCGAGAACGCGACAGCGCTGATCAAGGCGGCTCGTATCGCAGAGGTGTGGTGTTCGAGGTGACCTTGCAGGAACCCGCGAAACAGCACTTCTTCCAACGCATTCCCGCCGTAGGCCAGCACGACCATGCCCATCAACCAAGGCCAGTAACCGGCTATTTCGCCTACACCGATGCCTTGATAGAGCCGCAGCGGAACGCCGAGCGCACACCCGGCAGCAACACCCAGCGCTAGCCCTGCAGCCAGATTGCCCTTCCTCCAGATGACGAGTTGCCAAAGCTGCGGAGCGATCCTTGCCAGCACGGCCACGATCGCCAGCGACAGCGCACCCAGCACGGCCAGGACAAACGGATTCGCAACAAAGCCGATCTGCACATCGCCACTCAGGGACCATAAACGCAGCGGTGTCATCACATCGCGCAGCAGGACGAAGGTCAGCAGCAGGATCGCAATACGCAAACCGGGTTGCGTCTTCGGCGTCAACCAGAACCAGAGAGCACAGAGGCTAAAACCGGGCAGCAGATAAGTGCCGTAATCGATCAGTAGCGAAAGTCCCTCTTCAATCATGTGTCTGTCCGTTGGCGTCGAGGCGAGTGCCGGGTTATAGCATCCACTTCAGAAGAATGTGAGTGGCAATCCAGGGAGACGCCGCGGCCACGCCCAATCCGAACACCAGGAAAGCGGACAGATAAACCGCAAAAAACCGAATCAGCGCCCGCCTCGACATCACCCGCCTCCAGAAACATTGAAATGCTCAAACCGGCTTAATGGCTTGGACGTGCGGCCATTTGCACAGTTCAATGTTCCGCGCAGCCGTGCAAATAGCAGAAGCGCCGATCAAACAGCGATTGGAGACGGTGTCGGGGGTAGATATTCAACTGAAGGGCGACGTGGCGGGTTTTGCGATTGATCGGCGGATCAGCGGGGCTTGCGCGAGTGATGTGCTGAAATCGCTGTGTGACAACTATCGGGACAAGCTTGTGTGCCGCAATGAACCGGGGCGAACCCTCATCGAACGTAAACCCTGAAAATTACTGCGCAAAACAATGTGGGAGCTAGCCTGCTGGCGATGGCGGACTGTCAATCAACAGTGATGTTGAATGTTCAGCCGCCATCGCCAGCAGGCTAGCTCCCACAGGGATTGCTGTTAACCCGACAACCGGGTCAACAGCACTTGGGCCCGGCCTTGCTTCCGTAACGCGCTTCCTGGCGTTCCCGGAAGAACACCTCGTAACTCATCACCGGTTTGTCCGGATGTTTGGTCTGCATATGCTCGACGTAAGTATCGTAGTCGGGCATGCCGACCATCAGGCGCGCGGCCTGACCGAGGTATTTACCGAGGCGACTCAGGTCATTGAACATGCTGCACTCCTCGATCACGCATTCGGCAGGGCCTGGAATGGCGCTTCTTTATCCGTGCGCTCCTTGGTTCCCCACGCGGCAATGCCGACCTTGAGGGCAAAGAACAGGATGCTGAACACCACCAACAGGAACAGCGCGGTCAACGTCGCATTGGTGTAGGCGTTGTAGATCACGTGCTGCATCTGCTCGATGCTCTTGGCCGGCGCGAGTACCTGGCCGTTGGCCAAGGCATCGCTGTACTTCTTGGCCAGCGCGAGGAAACCGATCGCCGGGTTGGCGTCGAACAGCTTGATGAAACCGGCGGTGGTGGTGCAGATCAGCAGCCATACCGCAGGCAGCATGGTCACCCAGACGTAGCGCTGGCGCTTCATTTTGATCAGCACAACCGTCGCCAACATCAGCGCGATACCGGCCAGCATCTGGTTGGAGATGCCGAACAGCGGCCACAAGGTGTTGATGCCACCCAGCGGATCGATCACGCCTTGATAGAGCAAGTAACCCCACATCGCCACACAACCGGCGGTGGCGATCAGGTTGGCGGTCCAGGACTCGGTGCGTTTCAGCGCCGGCACGAACGAGCCGAGCAAATCCTGGAGCATGAAGCGACCGGCACGGGTACCGGCATCGACTGCGGTCAGGATGAACAGCGCTTCAAACAGGATCGCAAAGTGGTACCAGAACGCCATGGTGTTTTCACCCGGCAGGACGTGGTGCAGGATCTGCGCGATACCGACCGCCAGGGTTGGTGCACCGCCGGCACGGGCCAGGATGGTGGTTTCACCGATGTCCTTGGCCACCGCTTGCAGCGCTTCCGGGGTAATTGCAAAGCCCCAGCTGCTGACAGTCTGCGCAACCGAAACAGCATCCGCGCCGACAATCGCCGCTGGGCTGTTCATGGCGAAATACACGCCCGGATCGATCACCGATGCCGCAACCATGGCCATGATGGCGACGAAGGATTCCATCAGCATGCCACCGTAACCGATGTAGCGGGCATGACCTTCACTGGCAAGCAGCTTCGGCGTGGTGCCGGAAGCGATCAGCGAGTGGAAACCCGATACCGCGCCACAGGCAATGGTGATGAACAGGAACGGGAACATACCGCCCTTCCACACCGGACCGGTGCCATCGATGAACTGGGTCAGTGCCGGCATTCTCAGCTCGGGCATGGTGATCAGAATGCCGATCGCCAATGCCACAATGGTGCCGATTTTCAGGAACGTGGAGAGGTAGTCACGCGGTGCCAGAATCAGCCACACCGGCAGTACCGCGGCAACGAAACCGTAGCCGATCAGCATCCAGGTGATTTGAATGCCGGTGAAGGTGAACGCCTTGGCCCACACTGGGTCCGCGGCAATCTGCCCGCCCAGCCAGATCGAGCCCAGCAGCAGGAACACGCCGATGATCGAGATTTCACCGATGCGGCCCGGACGGATGTAGCGCATGTAGATGCCCATGAACATCGCGATCGGGATGGTCGCCATCACGGTGAACATGCCCCAAGGGCTTTCGGCCAGGGCTTTGACCACGATCAGCGCCAACACCGCGAGGATGATGATCATGATCAGGAAGCAGCCGAACAGCGCGATGGTGCCGGGGATGCGGCCCATTTCTTCGCGGACCATATCGCCCAGGGAGCGGCCGTTGCGGCGGGTGGACATGAACAGGACCATGAAGTCCTGAACCGCACCGGCCAGCACCACACCGGCGATCAGCCAAAGTGTGCCGGGCAGATAGCCCATCTGCGCCGCCAATACCGGACCGACCAGCGGGCCTGCGCCGGCAATGGCTGCGAAGTGGTGACCGAAGAGTACGTGCTTGTTGGTCGGAACGTAGTCCAGACCATCGTTATTGAGTACGGCGGGAGTGGCTCGATTGGGGTCCAGTTGCATCACCTTGTTGGCGATGAACAGGCTGTAGTAGCGGTATGCGACGAGGTAGATGGCGACGGCTGCGACTACGATCCAGAGGGCGTTGATCGCTTCGCCGCGGCGCAGGGCCACGACACTTAGCGCAAACGCTCCCAGAACAGCCACGGCAAACCAGGCGAGGTGTTTAGCCAGACGGGGCATAGCGTGTCTCCTGCCGACAGCTTGTGACTGCGGCGGTAATTTTTATAATTGTGTCCGCTGTGCGGAGCTGGCCCAATATCCGCGCATGCCGTCTACAAATAAATCCGCGTTACTACGTACGCGCTCTCTACGTAGTTCTACGTAGAAACGCAAAACCTGTAGGAGCCAGCTTGCTGGCGATGGTGGCGTGACTGATACACCGCGTCGTCTGGATCGCCAGCAAGCTGGCTCCTACAATTTCGCGTCGTCCAGAAAGCCGCAGGTCATTCCGTCCAGCAGCGCTACTGGACGTGCGCATCTTTGGCATATGATGCCGGCCTTCGCCTTCCCCCGGTCCGGACAGGAGCCCAGATGCAGCTCAAACACAAAATCGTCGCGCTCGGGATTCTGCCGCTGGTGTTGGCGATCGCTGTCATCTGCGGGCTGGTGATTTCCCTGAACCGCCAGGTGGGTGATCAACAGGCGCAACTGATCGAAGACAGCATCCTGGCGAGCAAGCGCGCCGAACTGAAAAACTACGTGGAAATGGCGCAAAGCCTGATCGCGCCACTGTACGACGACGGCCACGGTGACGAACACGCCCAGCAACGCGTGCTGGAAGAACTGCGCAAACTCAGCTTTGGCATCAATGGTTACTTCTTCGTGTACGACCGCGAAGGTCGCAGCCTGATGCACGCGCGGCAGTCGGAACTGGTCGGCCAATACCTGTGGGACATGAAGGACCCGCACGGCCTGCCGGTGATTCAGGCATTGCTCAAAAGTGCGCAATCGGGCGAAGGCTTTCAACGCTACGCCTGGAACAAGCCGTCTTCCGGCCAGGTCACCGACAAGCTCGCCTACGTGGTGATGCTGGATCGCTGGGGCTGGATGCTCGGCACCGGCATATACCTTGAGGACGTCGAGCGCGCGACCCAACAGGCGCGTGACGAGGTGGCCCAGGGCATCCGCAAAACCATGCTGGCGATTGCCGCCGTGGCGCTCGTGGCGGTGCTGTTCGTGTTTGCCAGCGGCATGACACTGAACGTCAGCGAGCACCGTCTGGCCGACAAAAAACTGCAACGCCTGACCCAGCGAATCGTCAGTTTGCAGGAGGAAGAACGCTCGCGGGTTTCCCGTGAACTGCACGACGGCATCAGTCAGGTGCTCGTCTCCATCAAGTTCCAGTTCGAACTCGCCAGCCATGTGCTGGAAAATGGACAAGACAAGGGTTTGAGTATTTTAAGAGAGGCCACGGAACGACTCGGCGAGGCGATTGGCGAGGTGCGCAGCCTCTCCCACGACCTGCGCTCATCCTTGCTCGACACCCTGGGGCTGTCGGCGGCCATCGGTCAACTTGCCGAGGAATTCGAGCAACGCAGCGGCCTCACCGTGACCTATAACGACAACGAATTCGACTGCCATCTGGTCGATGGCGCGGCGGTTTCGTTGTTTCGCATTGTGCAGGAAGGCCTGACCAACATTGAACGCCATGCACAGGCAAAAAACGTTTCCATCAACCTGCACGGTTCTGAAGAATCCATCCGGCTGACGGTGATCGATGACGGTATCGGCTTCAACGTCGCCCAGGTCGAACGTGGCCATGCCGGCATCGGCCTGCGTAATATCCGTGAGCGTGTCGAGCACTTTGGCGGTCGGTTCGAGCTGATCTCGGTGCCGGGAAGAAGTGAGCTGGACGTGCTGCTGCCCATGAAAATGCCCGGCACAAAACGCTGATCAGACAACAAGAGTGAATGCCCGTGATTAACCTGCCCTCCCCGATCCGCGTCGCCCTGGTCGACGATCACTCCCTGGTTCGCGACGGGATCAAGGCGCTGCTGTCCGTCATGGCCCCGCTGGAAGTGGTGGGTGAAGCCGAGAATGGCGCGGACGCCATCGAGATGGTCGGACGCTGCCAGCCTGACCTGTTGCTGGTCGACATCAGCCTCAAGGACATGAACGGACTGGAGCTGACCCGGTTGCTGCGCAGCCAGTACCCGTCGCTCAAAGTGCTGGTGCTGAGCATGTACGACAATTATGAATACGTGAGCGAGTCCGTGCGTTCGGGTGCCAGCGGTTATGTGCTGAAGAACGCGCCGTCACGGGAAATCATCGCCGCCATCGAAGCCATTGCCAGCGGCGGCACGTTCTACAGCGCGGAAATTGCCCAGCGGCTCATTGCTGATAAAAGTACCGACAACGAGCTGACGCCGCGTGAAAGCCAGGTGTTGTACAAAATGGCCCAGGGGATGAACAACAAGGAAATGGCCCGCGACCTCGACATCAGCGTGCGCACGGTTGAAACCCATCGCCTGAGCATCCGCCGCAAACTCAACATCGACAAACCGGCGGCGCTGGTCAAATACGCCATCGACCACGGGATCATTTCCCCATAAGCCTGCTGAACACTACCCCCTGTAGGAGCCGGCTTGCCGGCGATGGCGTCCTCAAGATCGCCATCGCCAGCAAGCTGGCTCCTACAGGGGGGTGTCGTTGCCGATTTTTTATCTGAGCCACCGGAGACACCCGTGCCACCGTTGACCACCCGCGAGATTTACCAGCTATTGCGCGACGCCGCCCTGGAGGTTCGTCCCCTGCGGCTGATAGGCGAACCTTCCGCATCCGGTCTGATGCAGGTCGACATCGAAGGTTGGCAGCTGACCCTCGACATCGACGACAACCACTTGCGCCACTGCCAACGCTGCCAGAGCCCGGACGGCCGCGAGGGCCTGTTCGACAATTGGCAACGTTACGGCACCGACCCGGTCAGTCTGCTCAGCACCTGGGAACTGGCGCAGATAGAACGCCTGCTGACCGAGTTCAAAAACGCGGTTTGACCGCCTTCCAGTCCGGTTTGTAACGCTGCATCTGCTTCACGTCATCGCGCTGGCGGATGCCGCAGGTCAGGTATTGGTCATGCAGCTTGCCCAGTTGATCGTGATCCAGCTCAAGACCCAACCCCGGGGCGCGAGTGATTTTCACGCAGCCATCGACGATCGGCAGCTTGCCGCCCTTGATCACTTCTTCATCCGGCTCCTGCCACGGGTAATGCGTGTCGCAGGCGTAATCCAGATTGGGCACCGCGGCCGCAACATGCGCCATCGCCATCAGGCTGATGCCCAGGTGCGAGTTGGAGTGCATCGACACGCCAAGACCAAAGGTGTCGCACATTTTCGCCAGCGCCTGCGTGTCGCGCAGCCCGCCCCAGTAATGGTGATCGGCGAGGACAATCTGCACGCTGTTCAACGCCACGCTACGCCGGAACTCGTCGAAATCGGTGACCACCATGTTGGTCGCCAGCGGCAGCCCGGTGCGTTTGTGCAGCTCGGCCATGCCGTCGAGGCCCGGCGTCGGGTCTTCGTAATATTGCAGGTCATCGCCCAGCAACTCAGCCATGCGAATCGATGTTTCCAATGACCAGTTGCCATTCGGGTCAATGCGCAGCGGGTAACCGGGGAAGGCCTTTTTCAGCGCCTTGATGCACGACACTTCGTGCTCCGGCGGCAGCGTGCCGGCCTTGAGTTTGATGCTCTTGAAACCGTAGGCCTCGATCATCCGCCGAGCCTGGGCAACGATCTGCTCTTCGTTCAGCGCCTCACCCCAATTGTCCGGTTTGTACGGCGAATCGACATGCTGCGCGTACTTGAAAAACAGGTAGGCGCTGAACGGAATCTCGTCGCGAATCGCCCCGCCCAGCAAGTCCACCAACGGCACGTTCAACGAATGCGCCTGCAAATCCAGGAACGCCACTTCGAATGCCGAATACGCATTGCTCACTGCTTTGCTGGCATGGGAGCCCGGTGCCAATTCCGCGCCGGCAATGCTCGCCGGTTTGTGCGCCGCCACGGTGGCCTGGACGATGCGCCGCAGTTGATTGAGGTCGAACGGATCGAGACCGATCAATTGCGATTGCAGTTGCTGCTGGATCAACAGCGCCGGCGCATCGCCGTAACTTTCACCGAGACCGATGTAGCCATTGTCGCTCTCAATCTCGATGATCGAACGCAGCGCGAACGGCTCGTGAATCCCGCTGGCGTTGAGCAGCGGCGGATCACGGAAAGCGATGGGGGTGACGGTGACTCGTTTGATTTTCAAGAGGCTGCTCCCTTTGGACCTGAGCTCAAGGCTTGATGACTGACTGATTTTTCTGACGCTGCGATGTCGGCAGGTTGGCCGCTCAACACGCGAACGGGATCACCACGCGGGGCGGTGCGGGCAAAGAAGATCACCACCGCCGCCACCAGTGAGGTGGCCGCCAGCCCATAGAGACCGCCCTCGATGGAGCCGGTTTTTTGTTCGAGGAAACCGAACGCCGTCGGGGCGACGAAGCCGCCGAGGTTGCCGATGGAGTTGATCAACGCGATCACCGCCGCGGCGATGCGCGCATCCAGATAGCCTTGCGGAATAGGCCAGAACAACGCCGAGGCGGCCTTGAAACCAATCGCGGCAAAACAGATGGCGACGAAGGCAAAGACCGGCCCGCCAGTGGTGGACATGAACATGCCGAATGCGGCAATCACCAGGGTCAACGCAACCCACGCTTGCTGGTGTTTCCATTTGCTGGCCATGGCGGCGAAGCCGTACATCGCGACGATGGAAATGATCCACGGAATCGAGTTGAACAGACCGACCTGGAAGTCGCCGAGGTTGCCCATTTTCTTGATCATGCTCGGCAACCAGAACGTCGCGCCGTAGATGGTCAGGGCAATGGAAAAGTAGATGAAGCAGAACAGTGCGATCTGCTTGTCGGCGAGCAATTTGAACATCGACGGCTTGACCGTCTGCGTGGCTTCGCGGGCCTGCTGTTCGAGGGCGATGGCGCCCACCAGTGCGTCCTTTTCTTCCTCGCTCAGCCAGTTCGCCTGGCGTGGATGGGACTGCAACCAGAACCAGACAAACCCGCAGAGCACGATCGAGGCGAAACCTTCGATCAGGAACATCCACTGCCAGCCGTGCAGGCTGAAACCGCTGACGTGCAACAGCGCACCGGACACCGGCCCGGAAATCACCGAGGCAATGGCCGAGCCGCTGAGGAAGATCGCCATGGCCTTGCCGCGTTCGGTCGACGGCAACCATTGGGTGAAGTAATAAATGATGCCGGGGAAGAACCCGGCTTCGGCCGCGCCGAGGATGAAGCGCAGCACATAGAAACTGGTTTCGCCGCGCACGAACGCCATGGCCATGGCCGCTGCGCCCCAGGTGAACATGATGCGCGTCAGCCAGGCGCGGGCGCCGTAGCGTTGCAGCAGCAGGTTGGAGGGGACTTCGAAGATTGCGTAACCGATGAAGAACAGTCCGGCACCGAGGCCATAGGCCGCGGCGCCAATGCCGAGATCGGTTTCCATGTGACTGCGCACGAAGCCGATGTTGACCCGGTCGATGTAGTTGACGATGAACATCACCACGAACAGCGGCAGCACATGGCGCTTCACCTTGGCCGCTGCGCGGGCGAGCACAGTTGGATCGGGCGGACTCTGGAGGGTATTCAAGGGGGCGACTCCCGTTCATTGTTTTTTTAGGGACGCGCCGATCATGGACGCCGACATTGATCCCGTCTAATCTAACTTGGCATTCGATTGATACCTGGATTAGATCAATGTTCGAACTGACCCAACTGCGCTGCTTCACCACGGTGGCCACCGAACTGAACTTCCGGCGCGCCGCCGAACGGTTGAACATGACCCAGCCGCCGCTCAGCCGACAGATTCAGCTGCTGGAACATCACCTGGGCGTCGAGCTGTTCACCCGCACCACCCGCAGCGTCGCCCTGACGGCTGCCGGCCGCGCCTTCTTCATCGAAGCGCAGAACCTGCTCGAACGCGCGCAGCAAGCCGCCACCACCGCCCGGCGTTTTGCCGAGGGCGATATCGGCACGGTCAACATCAGTTTTGTCGGCAGCGCGGTGTATGAATTCCTGCCCAAGGTCATCGCCGAAGCCCGCCTCAAGCAACCGCACGTGAAAATCGACCTGTCGGAGATGAATACCTACCAACAGCACGAAGCCCTGCGCGCCCGCCGCATCGACCTGGGGATCGTCCGCGCGCCGTTGCTGGAACCGGGATATGCCACCGAGTGCCTGGTGCGCGAGCCGTTTGTCCTGGCCGTGCCCAGCCATCATCGATTGGCCAGCGCCGAAACCGTGTCGGTCAAAGACCTCGATGCACAACCGTTTCTAATGTACTCCCACGCCGCCTACCCACCTTTCAACGAACTGCTGACCGGCATGCTGCGCTCGGCCCGCGTCGCCCCGGAATACGTGCAGTGGCTGGGTTCGTCGCTGACCATTCTGGCGCTGGTCAACGCCGGCATGGGCCTGGCGCTGGTGCCACGGTGTGCCAGCAGCGTGGTGTTCAAGAACGTGGTGTTTCGCGATATCGACCTGGGGGAAGGCGTGCAGAGCGAGTTGCATCTGATCTGGCGCGAGAACAATGACAACCCGGCGTTTGCCATGTTGCTGGAAGGGATTCGCACGGCTGTTCGTGAAGGCTGGGGGTTGTGAGGGCTGAGCTGATTTCGTCGGTGTTTGTGCTGCCGTCTTCGCGGGCAAGCCTCGCTCCTACGGGTTTGAGTTGAAACACAATTTTGTGAACGACACCAACCCTGTAGGAGCGTGCGATGCGGCGACCCGACTTGCCCGCGAAGGCGTCCGTAAAATCGCCATCGCCGGCAATCCTTGCACCTGAAGATGTAGCGGTGAAGGTACGTCTGTCGGACACACGAAGTCGCCGGTAAATATGCACTCCTGCCCCGTGAACCTTGTTTCAACTCCCCAGTCTTACAGCGGCGCCAATTCCTCCCCTAACCGCTGCCATCTCTTCAGAGCTGTCCCTCCATGCGCCAAACCGCCGACGCCTTGCGCTTGACTTCGCTGTGCCTGTTTACCTTGCTTTCCATTACCACCCGCCCCGCCCACGCCGGCGCGGAACGGCAACTGGTGGAAGCCATCAACGATTACCGCGCCCACCCGCAGCGCTGCGAGCGGCGTCCCGCCCAACGCTTGGCACCGCTGGCGCTGAAATCGAATCTGGCCTTGCCGGTCGGCTACGGCGGCGGCTTGCGGGACCGGTTGAAAGCGTCCGGTTATCAGGCAGTGACCGTGCGTAGCCTGCGCGTGGTCGGCGCGCAAGATGCCGAAGAGGCCTTCGACCTGCTGCAGAGCGATTACTGCTCGGCATTGCTGGATAGCCAATACGCCGATATCGGCGTCAGCCGCAGCCGCAGCGAATGGCAAGTGGTGCTGGCGCGGCCGGTGCTGGACAGTCAAATGAACGACGCGCGAGCCGTCAGCAAGGCGTTGCTCGCCCAGGTCAACGCCGCGCGGGCGAAACCGCGTCTCTGCGGACGCCAGCGCTTTGCCGCCGCCCGACCACTGGCCTGGAATGCCAGCCTCGGGGCAGCGGCGCAGGGCCACAGCAAGGCAATGGCCTACGGAAATTACTTCGCACACCGCGATCCCGACGGCGATATGCCTGCCGACCGGGCGCGGGCTGCCGGATTCCGTGGCCGCCAGATCGGCGAAAACATCGCCGCAGGCCAAGGCTCACCGAGCAAGGCAATGGCAGGCTGGCTCGCCAGCCCCGGACATTGCGCCAACCTGATGAGCCCGTTGTTCACCCAAGTGGGAGCCGCCTACGCGACGGACGCTCGCAGTGACCAAGGGGTTTACTGGACGATGTTGTTTGGAGCGCCTTGAGGCCGGTCACACCATGGCCAGCGTGATGCGTCACGCTGGCCGCCGCACCGCCCTCACCTTCCCGCTGCCACCGCCGCCGCAGAAGAACTGATCGCCGCCATCGGACTCAAGTCCCGACACGCCGACGCCGGTCGGCATCTTGACGCTTTGCAGCACTTCCCCGGTTTTGGCATCCACGCGGCGCAGCTCGCTTTCATCCCCTTCCCACGTTCCATGCCACAGCTGCCCGTCAACCCAGGTCACCCCGGTAACGAAGCGATTGGACTCGATCGTGCGCAAAATCGCGCCGGTCTCGGGGTCGATCTGGTGGATCTTCCGGTCGCGATAGCGGCCGACCCACAGCGTCCCCTCAGCCCAGGTCAGCCCGGAGTCGTTGCCGCCACCCGGTGCCGGGATGGTGTTGAGCACTTTGCCGGTCTGTGGGTCGATTTTCTGGATGCGGTCGGCGGCGATCTGGAACAGGTGCTGGCCGTCGAAGGCCGTGCCTGCATCGGCGCTGACGTCGATTGAACGCAGGGTCTTGCCGCTGGCCGGGTCGAGGGCGATGAGTTTTTCGCCACTGGCAAACCAGACGCGCTCACCGTCCCAGGTCACGCCATGCACGCTGTCGACACCGGCGAACGGGCCATATTCGCGGAGGATTTCTGCGGTTGAGTGTTTCATCTCGGTTACCTCTTCAGGGGTTCGTGGCGTTCATCCTAGTCACTCGGCAGTGGCGCCGGGAGTAACAAGGTCGTCGCGAAACCCGGTACCGACGGGGTCATCCAGCGCCGCGCCCGGCCACGTCCGAATGGCTGCACTTTGCCGGCCGCCGCCAGCGCGTCGAGTGTGCGCTGCACCGTGCGCTGGCTGGTGTCGAGCGCCAACGCCAACGCCGAACTCGACCAGGATTCGCCGTCGGCGAGCAAGGCAAACAGCGCCGCGTGTCGTTCTTCGACCGGTTGCGCCAACACCACTACGTCAGATGAAACCAGCGCCACCAGCGCAAACCCGCGTTGAGTGGCGATGACGCCCGCCAAGGGTTTCAGCGCCGCACGCAAGCGCCCGACTTCGACACGCAAGCGCGCTCGATGGGACTCGTCCGACAGCTTCAGGCGGAACGCCCGGCGGATCAGGGTTTCCCTCGATACGTCCGCCGGCCACGCTTCGGCCAGCGCCCGAGCGAGGGTGAACAACACCGGGCGCCTGGCGAGGGAAACCGACATGCCGACGCCGCGCACGGCATAACGGCAGGCGTCCACCACCAACGCGGTCGAGCCGAGCACGGCTTCAACTTCATCCAGCCACAACGGCCGCTCTTCGCCATGGGCGATCAGGCGCGCCGCCGGGGAATTCAGGACGTTAACGGCGTTTTCGACTTCGCCGATAAGCGCCGGGACACCCGCCTCGCGTGCGACATGTTCGGCCCTCGCCAGGGCAAGCCGGGCTGTTTGCGATTGCAGGCGGCGGATGGCAATCCCCGCCACCACCAATTCATGGGCGGCGCGCAGCACCGGCGGCAACGGTGCGGGATCCAGCGCGGCCAACAGAACGTCGGCCTCGTCGAGCCGACCGATCAGCAACAATCGCCGAATCTGCAAATACCGCGCGTGAGCGGCATTCACTCGATCCCCATGGGCCTCAAGCGCCAGGCGTGCCGTTTCGAGCGCCTTCACTGGCCAGCCCAGGTCACGCGAAGCCAGCGCAATTTCGGCCTCGGCCACCACGCAGCGCGCCCGTGCCAACGGCTCTTTCGGCCCGAATGCGCGCGCGGCGCTTTTCACCAGCGCTTTCGCCCGAACCAGATCGCCGAGCTGCGCCATGGCGATGCCGCGCAACGCGAGCGCGGGCGCATCGTCACGCAACGCCACCCGGTCAAGCGCACCAAGCGGATCACCCGCCGCGAGTGCCCGCGCTGCGGCGGTGATCAATGAGTCCATAAAAGTAGCGCCACGGTTGTCGCCCCTGCCGTTCGATAACCCTGGTTAGTCTAGTCACGCGGCAGCTGAGTAAAGGGGCGGGATTGTTTGCGTTTGTAAGGGCCTCATCGCCGGCAAGCCGGTCTCGCTCCCACAGGGATTGCGGGGCTTGCACAAAACAGGCGGGAGATTCTATGTTGCAGGCCAACCCTGCATCATCAAACTTCAAGATTGCCAGGAGTCATGCCATGAACACGTATCAGCCTTTGGATTGCGACCTGCACGACTATCTCGAGATTGCCTGCCTGCGCGGTTATCGACTGCATATCGAGTTGATGGATGGCACAAGCCTGACGGCCAAAGCGCTGACGACACGGACGTCCAGCGACAAAGAAGAGTTTCTCTGCGTTGAAACGGCAGGCGGCCCACAGGAGATCCGTCTGGATCAGCTGCTGGCCGTGACGCCGCTGGACGACAATGCGCAGTTTGGACGCGTAGTGCTTCAGGGCGCGAACTGCTCGTTCTAGCACTCGGTGTGCCGGCCCCTCAATTCGGCTCTGTGAAACGCAAAAAGCTCCGCCCTCTCAATGAGGACGAGGCTTTTCGGCAGCCGCCGTTCAATCGGCGTTCAGCAGCACCGCGTCGTGCAGCTGCGTTTGCCGTAACGTGCTTCCTGACGCTCGCGAAAGAATGCTGAATAGCTCATGACCGGCTGGTCCGGATGATTCAGCTTCATCTGCGCAACGTAGTTGTCGTAATCCGGAACGCCCACCATCAGGCGCGTGCTCTGGCTGAGGAACCTGGCGGCAAGCTGCAGTTTGCGGAACATGGCAAAAGCCTCTTTGTGGTGTTGGACGACCTCATCAAACCGCACTCATGTATCTGCATTGTGTCCGCGATCGGGGAATTTGTATGTTCAAGTGGCTGAACGAACCCGACAAACCGCCCCCTCGATCACAGAACCAGCCTGCGGTAATCCGCCAGCACACTGCTCAGATAGGCGTTGAAACGCCCCGCCGCCGCGCCATCGATCACGCGATGATCCCAACTCAGGCTCAACGGCAGCATGTTGCGCGTCACAACCTGCCCGCCCTCCAGCGCGAGTCGCTCCGTGCTTTTGCCCACCCCGAGAATCGCGACTTCCGGCGCATTGATGATCGGCGTGAAATACGTCCCGCCAATGCCGCCCAACGACGAGATTGAAAAGCAGCCGCCACTCATCTCGGCAACGCTCAACTTGCCCGCCCGCGCCTTTTCAGCCAGCGCTGACATTTCCCGGGCAATCGCCAGCACACCTTTCTGATCGACGTCCTTGATGACGGGGACGACCAACCCTTCGGGTGTATCAGCGGCAAAACCGATGTGGCAATAACCCTTCAACACCAATTCGTCGCCGTTGAGACTGGCATTGAACTCCGGGAATTTTTTCAACGCGCCCGCACAGGCTTTCATCAACAACGCCAGCAACGTCAACTTGACCCCGCTGCCGGCCTTTTCCTTGTTCACCTGCACGCGGAACTGTTCGAGTTGCGTGATATCCGCGTCGTCGTGATTGGTCACGTGGGGAATCATCAGCCAATTGCGATGCAGGTTGGCCCCGCTGATTTTGCGGATGCGCGACAGTGGCCGGGTTTCCACCGGCCCGTACTTGGCAAAGTCCACCACCGGCCAGGGCAGCAATCCGCCCAACGGCTGGGCACGGGTTTCAGTTACCGTCAGTGCGCCTTTCACATGGGCCAACACGTCGTCCTTGGTGATGCGGCGACGCAGGCCCGTGCCCTGAATGGCCTTGAGCGAAACACCCAATTCTCGAGAAAACTTGCGAACCGACGGCGATGCCAGCGGCAAGTCCGTTGGCGGATCAACCGCTTCGATGAGCAACCCTGGCGAGGCAATCGGCTGAGGTTCTATGACCGTTGCAACCGGCTCGATGCGCGGTGCCGGCGCCGCCGATAGCCCTTCACTTTCGATAAAGGCAATCGGTGATCCCTCGCTGACTTTGTCATCCAGACTGACCACCAACGATTGCAACACGCCCGTGTGCGGCGATGGAATTTCCATGGACGCCTTGTCCGTCTCGACAATGATCAGGGTCTGCCCTTCGACCACCGCATCGCCCGCCTTGACCGGTATTTCGATGACACCGACATCCTTGGCATCGCCGATGTCGGGCATTCGCACTTCATGCACATTCTTCATGACCATTTCCTGAAAATTCGACTCGACCTGAAGCCCGGCTTCAAGCGTCCCAAGGCGCGATGGCGTCAACATCAATCCCGTAGCGCGCAATCGCTTCGGCACACACGCCGGCATCGAGGCGCCCGTCCTGAACCAGTGACGTCAGGGCGCTCAAGACGATCTGATGGCGGTCCACTTCGAAAAACGCGCGCAACCGGCTGCGGGTATCACTGCGGCCGAAACCGTCAGTGCCGAGCACCGTGTAACGCGCCGGCGCGTAGCTGGCGATCAGTTGGGGCAAGGCACGCACGTAATCGGTGCTGGCAATGATCGGTGCCTTGTCGTTGAGCGATTCCTGAACGTGGCTGCGCCGCGCCGGTTGTCCCGGATGCAGGCGATTCCAGCGCTCCACCTCACGGGCCTCGCGGGCCAGCTCGGTGAAGCTGGTGACGCTCCAGACCTCGCTGTCGATGTTCCAGTCGCTGGCCAGCAGCTCGGCTGCCGCGATCACTTCAAGCAGGATCGCGCCGGAACCCAACAACTGAACGCTGCCGCGTGCGTCCTCGACTTCATGCCGGGCGAACAGGTACATGCCCTTGATAATTGCCTGTTCGACGCCCTCGGGCAGATTGGGCTGCGGGTAGTTTTCGTTCATCAGCGTGACGTAGTAGAACTCGTCGACCTGGCGTTCCAGCATCTGGCGCATGCCGTGATCGAGGATCACCGCGAACTCACCGGCGAACGCCGGATCGTAGGCCCGGCAGTTGGGCACCATCGCCGCCATCAGGTGACTGTTGCCGTCCTGATGCTGCAAACCTTCGCCGCCGAGCGTCGTGCGCCCCGCCGTGGCGCCGAGCAGAAACCCGCGCGCCCGCTGGTCCGCCGCCGCCCAGATCAAATCGCCGATGCGCTGGAAGCCGAACATCGAGTAGTAGATGTAGAACGGCAACATCGGCAGGCCATGCACCGAATAGCTGGTCGCGGCGGCTACCCAGGAACTGATCGCCCCGGCCTCGCTGATGCCCTCTTCGAGAATCTGCCCGTCGAGGGCTTCGCGATAGCTCAGGATCGAACCGATATCCTCCGGCTCATAACGTTGGCCCACGCTGGAGTAAATCCCGATCTGCTTGAACAGGCTGGCCATGCCGAACGTGCGCGCTTCATCGGCCACGATCGGCACGATGCGCGGCCCCAGTTGTTTATCCCGGAGCAAACCGCTGAGCATTCGCACGAAGGCCATGGTGGTGGACATTTCCTTGCCTTCGGCAGCAATGGCGAACCCGGCGTAGCTGTTGACGTCGGGCACGGCCAAGGACGTCGACGTGGTGGGCCGCGACGGCATATAGCCGCCCAATGCCCGGCGACGTTCGTGCAGGTAGCGCATTTCGGCGCTGTCGTCGTCGGGTTTGAAGAAGCTCAGCGAGGTCGCCTGTTCATCGGTCAACGGCAAATTGAAACGGTTACGGAAGGCGATCAAGGCGTCCTTGTCGAGTTTCTTCTGCTGGTGCACGGTCATCTTGCCCTGCCCTGCATCGCCCATGCCGAAGCCTTTCTTGGTCTGCGCCAGAATTACCGTGGGTTTTCTGCCCTCGCGCATCGCGCTTTGGTAGGCGGCGAAAATCTTCACCACGTCGTGGCCGCCGCGTTTGAGGCGGTCGATCTGTTCATCGGTCAGGCCCTGGGCCAGATGTGCCAGGGCTTCGTTCTGGCCAAAGAACTGATCGCGGTTGAAACGTCCGTCCTTGGCGGCGAACGTCTGGAACTGGCCATCGACCGTGGCGGACAGGGCCTTGACCAGCGCGCCGTCGTGATCCCGGGCAAACAGTCCGTCCCAGTCAGAGCCCCAGACCAGTTTGATGACGTTCCAGCCGGCCCCACCGAACAGCGCCTCCAGCTCGTCGATGATGCGACCGTTGCCCCGCACCGGACCGTCCAGACGCTGAAGGTTGCAGTTGACCACCCACACCAGATTATCCAGCCCTTCGCGCGCCGCCAGCGTCAGGGCCGACATGCTTTCCGGCTCATCCATTTCACCGTCGCCGAACACCCCCCAAACGGTGCGCCCGGCGGTGTCTTGCAGGCCGCGGTGTTCCAGGTAGCGCATGAAACGCGCCTGGTAGATCGAGCTGATCGGACCGATGCCCATCGAGCCGGTCGGGAACTGCCAGAAGTCCGGCATCAACCACGGGTGCGGATAACTCGACAGCCCCCGGGCGCCATTGGCGCGTGCGCCGATCTCTTGCCGGTAATGCTGCAAGTCCTTCTCTTCGAGGCGGCCTTCCAGAAAAGCCCGTGCATAAACGCCCGGCGCCGAGTGCGGCTGGTAGAACACCAGATCGCCGCCGCTGGTTTCAGTGCGCGCCCTGAAGAAGTGGTTGAAGCCCACCTCAAACAAATCGGCGGCGCTCGCGTAGCTGGCGATGTGGCCGCCGAGTTCCCCGTAGGCCTGGTTGGCTCTCGCCACCATGACCAACGCGTTCCAGCGCATGATCGAGGCCAGGCGTTCTTCGAGCGCCAGATCCCCCGGAAACACCGGCTGCTGCTCAACGCTGATGGTATTGATGTAGGGCGTACCGTGACGGGGCCGCCAATTCATCTCGCAGGTGCTGGCCAGCGTCACCAGCATGTCCATGATCTGCCGGGCCTGCCCGGCGCCGCCGTGGGCGATGACCGATAGCAAGGCATCGCGCCATTCAGCGATTTCCTCGGCATCTTCCGTGGTCTGGCCGGGTAACTGAGCATGAAGATCGGACGGGTTCATGGGCATCTCCTGCAAAAGGCTGATTCGTTATCAATGCGCGGTGGAGGGTTTGCTCGGGCCAGGCTTTTGACCTGCTCGACCGCTTCGATGACGGAGCGCTCGGTCCGGGCATCCCGGGCTATCGGGTAAATATTGATTCTGCGCTTGGGCAAATCGCGTAAAAAGCGCTTATCCAGTTCGCCAGCCACGACAAGGCAGTAATCACAGGTGGATGTGTGCGCTTCAAACATTCCTGCGCTCATCGGCGCGACATCGACCTGCATCAGTGCAATGTTTTCAAAGCAACTGAAACTGTGGTGAATCAACTCTAGATGTTCACTGCCCAGTCCAGCAGTGATCACCACAATGCGCGTGCCACTTGAGGGTTCGCGCATCCATTTCCTGGCGTTATTACGACGGTCGGCAGATCGGCTCATAGGCGTTGCCTTTCTTATTGGGTGTGTTTGATTGAGCGGGCGAAGACATCCGCTAAATAAGGTAGCGCTCCTGCAGCACGCTTTTCGCCAGACTCCGGGTCGCCAACAAAACGGCTTCCACCTGTCGATCCATCGCTGCATGGGTTGAGGCGACGGTTCCCAGGTCGACGACGCGCAGCGAGTGACCGCAGACGGATCCCAGCCAGGTCAGGCCCGGCACCGTGCCGACTTCGACGTCCAGTAAAAAACTGCTTTTGCACACGCCGCGCAGCAATTGACGGGCATCACACGCTTGCTCGGGGCTGGACCCGACCCGCAACCAGTCGAGCATCAATGCCCTGCATTGCTTGACGGCCAGGTAAGCCACCTGATCCCAGTCGTCGATGGCCACGTGCAGCTGGTCGATCATGTATTTGGGCAACGCGGCACTGGTCACGATGACCACCCCGGCATCCGCCGAGGGTTCCTTGATCCAGACGGCGGATTGCGATATCGCATGCATGGCGCTACTCCTGGCGGTTGAACGTTGTCCCCTTTCCTGTAGGAGCCGGCTTGCCGGCGATGGGGCCCGTGGGTTTTGCATCGATTTCAAGGCCGCTATCGCCGGCAAGCCGGCTCCTACAAGGGTTCGGTGACTGACACGACAATGTGAACAACACAATCCACTGTAGGAGCCGGCTTGCCGGCGATGAGGCCCGTGAGTTCTGCATCGATTTCAAGGCCGCCATCGCCGGCAAGCCGGCTCCTACAAGGGTTCGGTGACAGGCACGAAAATGTGAACAACACAATCCACTGTAGGAGCCGGCTTGCTGGCGATGAGGCCCGTGGGTTCTGCATCGATTTCGAGGCCGCCATCGCCGGCAAGCCGGCTCCTACAAGGGTTCGGTGACTGACACGACAATGTGAACAACACAATCCACTGTAGGAGCCGGCTTGCTGGCGATGAGGCCCGTTGGTTTTGCATCGATTTCGAGGCCGCCATCGCCGGCAAGCCGGCTCCTACAAGGGTTCGGTGACTGACACGACAATGTGAACAACACAATCCACTGTAGGAGCCGGCTTGCCGGCGATGAGGCCCGTGGGTTTTGCATCGATTTCGAGGCCGCCATCGCCGGCAAGCCGGCTCCTACAGGTTTGTGATCAGCCGTTACGGAACAGGAAGCTGTAGGCATTCAGCGCAGGCACCCCGCCCAAGTGTGCGTAAAGCACTTTCGAGCCTTCGGGGAACTCGCCACGGCGAACCATTTCGATCATCCCGTGCATGGATTTTCCTTCGTACACCGGGTCGGTCAGCACGCCTTCAAGTCTGCCGCACAGGCGGATGGCTTCCAGCGTGCCGTCGTTGGGCAAACCGTATTCCGGGTAGGCGAACCGTGTGTCGAGCACCACATCTTCTTCGGTGATTTCGCGCCCCAGCTCCACCAGTTCAGCGGTGTGCCGGGCGATCCGCAGGATCTGCGCCTTGGTTTTTTCCGGTTTGGCCGAAGCGTCGATACCGATGACATTCTTCGAACGGCCGTCGGCGGCAAACCCGACCACCATGCCCGCCTGGGTGCTGCCGGTCACCGAGCAGACCACGATGTAATCGAACTTGAAGCCGAGTTCTTTTTCCTGCTGGCGGACTTCCTCGGCGAAACCGACGAAGCCGAGACCGCCATACGGATGCTCGGAACAGCCCGCCGGGATCGGAAACGGTTTGCCGCCGCGCTCCACCACATCGTTCATCGCCTTTTCCCAGCTGGGGCGAATGCCGATGTCGAACCCGGCGGCGTCCAGTCGTACATCCGCGCCCATGATGCGAGACATCTCGATGTTGCCAACGCGGTCATACACGGCATCGGAGTAGTTCACCCAGTTTTCCTGGACCAGCACGCACTTCATGCCCAGGTGTGCGGCAACGGCAGCGACCTGGCGGGTCTGGTTCGACTGGATCCCGCCGATGGACACGAGGGTGTCGCAGCCCTGCTCGATGGCCTCGGGAATCAGGTATTCAAGCTTGCGCGTCTTGTTGCCGCCGAAGGCCAGGCCACTGTTGCAGTCTTCACGCTTGGCATATAGCTCGACTTTGCCGCCCAGGTGTTCGCTGAGGCGTTTCAAGGGAGTGATGGGCGAAGGACCGAAGGTCAACGGATAGCGTTTGAAACGATTCAGGTTCATGACTCTGCTCCTTGATTATTGGATATCCAAGCGCCAGACCGAAAGGCAAACAGGCTGCATTCCAGGTTCTTTCAGAGGGGCTTCGATGAGTTCAATATTAAGAACAAAGCCAAAAATATGTGTTGCAAGTTTCAATACATTAAAGAAACATAAATCGCCGCCTATCACTTCAAACAACTTTTTATTGCGTAGAAATCCATATGAACGCAACAAATACTCACAAGAAAACCGGCACATCCAGCCCGGAGCCACACCCGCTGGACCGCACCGACCGCGCCATTCTCAAGGCGCTGCAACGCGACGCTTCCATCTCCAATGTGGCGCTTGCCGAGAAGGTCAAACTGAGTGCGCCGGCGTGTTTGCGCCGCGTTGAACGCCTCAAGCAGGCGGGTTTGATCAAGGGCATCGTCGCGTTGCTGGACAATGACGCG
Source organism: Pseudomonas sp. FW300-N2A2 (assembly GCF_017351735.1). Taxonomy (NCBI): domain Bacteria; kingdom Pseudomonadati; phylum Pseudomonadota; class Gammaproteobacteria; order Pseudomonadales; family Pseudomonadaceae; genus Pseudomonas; species Pseudomonas sp. FW300-N2A2. Next base: position 791,521 of record NZ_JACNDU010000001.1, read on the forward strand.
CTGGATGCGGGCATGGTGGTGTTGATCGGCGTGGTGCTGGACCGCTCGACGCCGGAATCCTTCGCTGCCTTCGAAGCGGCGGCGCAAAAGGTTTCCGGCTGCATGGAATGCCATGTGGTGACGGGGGAATTCGACTACTTCATGTTGTTGCGCACCAAGGACAGCAACAGTTTCAACCGCCTGCACGCGGAGCAATTGTTGTACCTGCCCGGCGTGCGGCAGATTCGTTCGTTCATGGGCTTGCGCCAGGTGGTCTCGACGCCGCAGATACCTCTTTGATAGCCCGTGTCAGCCGCGCAACTTGCGCGGTGACCGGGCCCTATCCCGCTTTATTGACCCGGTTTGGCCACAGCCACGCGCCATACCTTGTTGCCGACATCGTCCGCCACCAGCAGCGCTCCGCTCTGATCAAGCGCTACGCCCACCGGACGCCCTTGCGCCTCGCCGTCGGCATTGAGGAAACCGGTAAGGAAATCCACCGGTAAACCTGAAGGCTTGCCGTCGCTGAACGGGATGAACACCACCTTGTAGCCGGCCTGCGGATTGCGGTTCCACGAGCCGTGTTCGCCGATGAACACGCCATTGGCGAAAGCGCTGGGCATGCCGCGCGAGTCAGAGAACGCCAGGCCCAGCGGGGCGACGTGGGTGCCCAACGCGTAATCCGGGGCGATGGCCTGGGCCACCTTGTCCGGGCGCGGCGGCTCAACCCGGGTGTCGACGTGGTTGCCGTAGTAACTCCATGGCCAGCCGTAAAACGCGCCGTCTTTTACCGACGTCAGGTAATCCGGCACCAGGTCGCTGCCGATTTCGTCGCGCTCATTGACCACGGTCCACAACTGGTTCGAACCGGGTTTCCAGGCCAGGCCGTTGGGGTTGCGCAGACCGCTGGCAAACAGACGCTTGTCTGCGCTTTTAACGTCAACTTCCCAGATGGCCGCCCGCCCTTCTTCGGCCTCCAGACCGTTTTCGCCAACGTTGCTGTTGGAGCCCACGGTGACGTAAAGCTTGGTGCCCTCAGGGTTGGCGAGCACGTTCTTGGTCCAGTGGTGATTGATACCGGCAGGCAGATCGGTGACTTTCACCGGCGTCGCCGTGATCTCGGTTTGCCCCTCGCTGTAAGGCACCTTGACCAGGGCGTCGGCGTTGGCGATGAACAGCTCGTTGCCCACCAACGCCATGCCGAAGGGTGACGTCAGTCCACTCATGAACACCGTGCGCAGTTCTGCGTGACCGTCACCGTCGGCATCGCGCAACAAAGTGATTCGATTGGCGCTGGGCGCATCGGCGCCGACACGGCCCATCACAAAACCCATCGCGGTGCGCCGCGCCCAGGCCAGCGGACCGCTGCCACCGTCAGTGGCGCCTTCAGGCATCGGCGGGTGATTGCTCTCGGCGACCAACAGATCGCCATTGGGCAATCTGTAGATCCAGCGCGGGTGGTCGAGGTTTTCGGCCAGGGCCGTCACCGTGAAACCGGCGGGCGCTTTCGGCTTGTCGCTGCCGGCCCAGCCGATGGCCTTGGACACCTTCAACGTCGGGATCAGCGTAGTCGTGGGCTCAGGCAACTGCGGGCTCGGGCCGACACTGGCCTGCGGCGGCAGTTTGGAAGATTCACCACACGCGGTGAGCAACGCGGCAGCGGTCATCAAGAGCGCCAGTCGGCGGGAGACAGTCATGGTTCGAACCTCGCAATGGCCATCCGTGGGCCAATTCAGGAATAGGCAAAATCCCGTCGAGTATCGCGGCGCCGATTCGTTTCAAACACCGCGCCCGCCACAAATCAATTTTGCCTGAATCGCACGAATGCAAACGTCCAATGCCGGGCACTATCCCTGACAAAGACGCAACCCACTGTAGGAGCCGGCTTGCCGGCGATGAGGCCCGAGAGTTTTGCATCGATTTCAAGACCGCCATCGCCGGCAAGCCGGCTCCTACAAGGGTGTTGTGGCAGGCCGGAATGGTGTGAACAACACGATCCCTGTAGGAGCCGGCTTGCTGGCGATGAGGCCCGCAGGATTTGCATCGACTTCGAGGCCGTCATCGCCGGCAAGCCGGCTCCTACAAGGGTTTGGTGGCGGGCACGGAAAAGGTGAACAACACGATCCACTGTAGGAGCCGGCTTGCCGGCGATGGGGCCCGCAAGGTTTGCATCGATTTCAAGGCCGTCATCGCCGGCAAGCCGGCTCCTACAAGGGTTCAGTGGCAGGCACGAAAAGGTGAACAACTGCGATCCACTGTAGGAGCCGGCTTGCCGGCGATGGGGCCCGTAAGGTTTGCATCGATTTCAAGGCCGTCATCGCCGGCAGTCAGGCGGGATTCAGCAGCGCCTCGCGCAGCAGCCTGGCCGCCGGCGAGTCCGGGACGCCTTTGCGCGACACCAGTTCATAGGGTTCGCTGCGTGAGGTGATCGGCAGCGGCAGCGTGGTGGTGAAGCCGTAGCCGGAGCAGAACTTCGCCACGTCGGTCGACACCAGTGCGACGAGGGTCGGGTTTTCCTGGAGCAGCGACAGAGTGGCGAAGGCCGAGGTGGTTTCCAGCAAATGCACCGGAAAACGCAGGTCTGCCTCATGAAACTCGCGCTCCAGCAACAGCCGCATCGGCATGTTGGCGCGATAGACGACCCAGCGGTAATCCACCAGGTCTTTCAACGACAACTGGCGGGCATAGGCGAACGGATGCTGGGTGCTGGCGATCACCGCCAGGGTTTCCTCGACGAAGGTCGAGCTCTCATACAAGTAGGGGGTGGTGCTGATGGTGGTACGGCAGATCGCCAGGTCCAGGCGCCCGGCATCGAGCTGGCTGAGCAGCGCGGCGCTGGTGTCTTCGACAATCTCGATGGACAGCTTCGGGTTGTCGGCGATCACCCGGCTGATCGCCGTGGTCAGCAGCGGCACGGCGCCCATGATGGTGCCGACCGACACGCGTCCGCCCTCGCCGCTCATGATGCCGATGATCTCTTCGCGCAGGTGCGCAAGGTCAGTCTGGATCAACCGCGCGTACCGGATGACCGAACGCCCGGCATCGTTCGGCTCAAGCCCGCGGTTAGTGCGAGTGAACAGCGCAGTGCCGAAAGTGGTTTCAATTTCTTGCAGCGCCTTGCTCGCGCCGGGCTGGGTCAGCGCGACCTGTTTGGCCGCGCCCAGCAAGGAGCCGTGCTCATCCAGGGCGATCAGCAAACGGAGCTGCTTGACGTGCAGGCGGGACATGATCGAGTTCAGTGAGGGCGTCATCAGGGTTAACTAAAAGTTATAGAGGTATCGAAAGTTGTCAGTATCGAGGCTGGCCAAGACGGCCCTATAGTCCACTCCACAGCCAGGCAATGCAATGGGTTTGACCAGAGCGCGAAAGCCCTCCTGCCCCAGACCGGTTGCAACAATAACAATCCTGTATAACTTGTGGTGAATCATGTCACTCATCAATTACGTCACCAAAATCCAGTTCGGCTATGACAGCCTGCAGCACCTCGCCGCCGAAGCCGAGCGCGCCGGCATCACCCGGCCGCTGATCGTCACCGACGTCGGCGTACGCAATGCCGGCATCGTCGACAAGGTCATCGCCGCCCTCGGCAGTGACCGCGCACCGACAATCTTCGACGCCACCCCGTCCAATCCGAATGAACACGCCGTGCGTGAAGCCGTGGCCCAATACCACCTCGGCGAGTGCAACGGCATCATCGCCGTCGGTGGCGGTTCATCGATCGATCTGGCCAAAGGCGTCGCGGTCTGCGCCACCCACGACGGTCCTCTGCAAAGCTTCGCGGTGATTGAAGGCGGACTGGATCGCATCACCTCGGCCACCGCGCCGCTGATTGCGGTTCCGACCACGGCCGGCACCGGCAGCGAGGTGGGTCGCGGCGCCATCCTGATCCTCGACGATGGTCGCAAGGTCGGCGTTATCTCCCCCTATGTCGTGCCGCGCGTGGCCATCTGCGATCCGGAGTTGACCCTCGGTCTGCCGCCCATGCTCACCGCCGCCACCGGCATGGACGCTATCGCGCATTGCATCGAAACGTTCATGGCCCCGGCCTTCAACCCCGCCGCAGACGGCATCGCCCTCGACGGCCTGTGGCGTGCCTGGGAACACATCGAACGCGCGACCGCCGAACCCGGCGATCGTGAAGCGCGGATGAACATGATGAGCGCGTCCATGCAAGGCGCGCTGGCCTTCCAGAAAGGTCTGGGCTGCGTGCACAGCCTTTCCCACGCCTTGGGCGGCATCAATCCGAAACTGCACCACGGCACTTTGAACGCGATTTTTCTACCGGCGGTCGTGCACTTCAACGCCAACGCCCCGACTGTCCGTGACGAGCGCAAACTGGAACGACTGCGCCATGCCATGGGCCTTGAGGCCGACGCGAACATCGGCGCAGCCATCGAAGACATGACCAAACGCCTGGGCCTGCCGACCCGCCTGAGCCAGATCGGCGTCGATGAAAGCCTGTTCGCCGGCATCGTCGAGGGCGCGTTGCACGATCACAGCCACAAGACCAATCCGCGCGAAGCATCCTCGGCGGACTACCTGTCGATGCTCGAACAATCGCTGTAAGCAGCCGCTGCCCAACAACAATAAATCAGGAGGCAACCGCGCCGTCGATCTCACCCCCCGAGCATCGACGACAGCGGAACAATCATGAAGCCCACCGTCCTTATCGAACGGCAAGACGCCATTGCCATCGTCACCCTCAGTCATCCGGGAAAGATGAACGCCCTGACCCTGTCCATGTGGCAAGACCTGGGTGACGTCATGACCGAACTGTCCGCCGACCTCAGCGTGCGTTGCGTGGTGTTGCGCGGTGCGGGCGAACAGGCCTTTGCCGCCGGCGCCGATGTCGGCGAGTTTCCGAGCGTGCGCGCCAACCAGGCGCAAGCCCGACACTATGCCGAAGTCACTTCAGCGGCGATGCGCGCGGTTGTCGACTGCCCGCACCCGGTGATCGCGATGATCCACGGCGTGTGCGTCGGCGGTGGCCTGGAAATCGCCGCACTCTGCGACCTGCGCATCTGTGGCACGTCCAGCCGCTTCGGCGCGCCGGTCGGCAAGCTCGGGCTGGTCATGTCCTATGACGAAATGGCCGGGCTGGTGGCGCTGGCGGGACGCTCGACGACCCTGGAGATTCTCCTTGAAGGTCGCATTCTCGACGCCAACGACGCCTACGTGAAAAACCTCGTGACCCGCGTCGTACCGGATGCCGAAGTCGAATCCGAAACCCTCGCCACCGCCAAACGCATCATCAACGGCGCCCCGCTCGTCGCCCGCTGGCATCGCCAGGCGGCACGACAACTGGAAGCGGGCATCGCCCCCACCGTCGAGCAGATCGACAGCAGTTACTCCTGCTACGACACCGACGATTTTCAGATCGGCCTGAACGCGTTCATCGCCAAAGCCAAACCACAATTCGAGGGCAAATAACATGGGACCGCTGACAGGAATGCGCGTGGTAGAACTGGCTCACATCATGTCCGGCCCGGTGTGCGGCATGATGCTGGCCGACATGGGCGCTGACGTGGTGAAGGTCGAGAAAGTCCCGGACGGTGATGATTCGCGCCGCTTCTCGCCGATCATGGCCAGCGGTGAATCCGCTTCGTTCATGGTGGTCAACCGCAACAAGCGCGGGATCGGCCTGAACCTGAAAACCGAGGGCGGCCGCGACGTTCTGCGCCGCCTGCTGATGGACGCCGACGTGGTCACGGAAAACTACCGCGCCGGCACCATGGAAAAATTCGGCCTCGGTTACGAAACCCTGAAAACCCTCAACCCCGGGCTGATCTACTGCGCGATTTCCGGTTACGGCCGCAGCGGGCCGTTCGGCGAGAAAGGCGGTTTCGACCTGATCGCCCAAGGCATGAGCGGCATGATGAGCATGACCGGCGAAGCCGGGCGTGAGCCGGTCAAGGCCGGTTCGCCGGTGGCCGACATCAACTCCGGCATCCTCGCCGCCCTCGGCATCTGCGCCGCGTATGCCGCGAAACAGAAAACCGGCCTTGGGCAGATGGTCGACACCTCGCTGTTCGAAGCCGGCCTGCAACAAATGTACTGGCCAGCAGCGGCGTATTTCGCCGACGGCACCATCCTGCCAAAAATGGGCTCGGCCAACTCCACCAGCGCGCCGTACCAGGTGTTCCGCACGGCGGATGGCTGGATCAACATCGGCGCCGCCAACCAGGCCAACTATGAACGACTGGTCGAGGCGCTGGCCGTTCCGCAATTGAAAGCCGACCCACGCTTCGCCAGCAACGCCTTGCGCATGGAGCATCGCCTGGCGCTGGTGGAAATCCTCAACGAAGTGCTGGTCGCACGCACCACGGATGAATGGATGGTGTTGTTCGACAGCCTCGGCCTGCCTGCCGGGCCGGTCCTCGACATCGCCGCCGCGCTGGCCCACCCGCAAACCAAGGCACGCGGCATGGTCGTCGAGACCGAACACCCGACCGAAGGCCGGGTGCGCGGCATGGGCTTGCCGATTCACTTCTCCGACATGGACAACGCCGCGCCACCGACCAGCCGCCCTGCACCGCTGCTCGGCGAGCACACCCGCGAAGTGCTGAAGGAAAGCGGGTATGCGGAAAACGAAATCGACGAGTTGATTCGCACCCAGGCGGTGGTCGCACTCGCCTCCTGAACCGAACTGTGTGGGAGCGAGCCTGCTCGCGATGGACGTTAACGAAAACGCGTTTTTGGCTGGATAAACGCGGCGCCCTCAGGTCCATCGCGAGCAGGCTCGCTCCCACAAGGAGCAGCGTTCGCGTTGCTTTTTAGAACAACTACAACAAAAACAATAGGTGAACATCATGAGCCGTATCTTGACCGAGTCCGTCAGCCGCCGATCCTTTCTAGTGTCTGCCGGCGTCACCGTGGGTGGCGCATTTGCCGCCAACCTGCTGCCTTCCAGCGTCTTCGCCGCGACCAAACCCATCGTGCTGCGCTACACCAGCAGCCTGCCCGACACCCATCCGCTGAACCAACAGATGAAGGCCGCCTCGCTGGCGATCAAGGCCGAAACCAACGGCGCGGTGGACTTGCAGGTGTACGCCAACGGCGCCATGGGCGGCGACACCGACATGCTGTCCCAGGTGCGCGCCGGGGCAATCGATTTCATTCCATTGCCGGGTGCGATTCTCTCGACGCTGGTGCCGGCCATGTCGATTGAAAGCATGCCGTTTGCGTTCAAGGACTACGACAGTGTCTGGGCTGCGCTGGACGGCAAGCTGGGCGAATACGTGCGCGCCAAGACCGAGAAGGTCGGCCTGATCCCGATGGAAAAAGTCTGGAACAACGGCTTCCGCCAGATCACCAGTTCGACGCGGCCGATCAACACGCCGCAAGACCTCGCCGGCTTCAAACTGCGCGTCTTGGTCAGCCCGCTGTGGACGTCGATGTTCAGCGCCCTGGGCGCGTCGCCGACCGGCATCAGCATCAACGAAACCTACTCGGCCTTGCAGACCAAAGTGGTCGACGGCCAGGAAAACCCGCTGGTGGTGGTCGAGTCTGCACGCTTCTATGAAGTGCAGAAATATTGCTCGATGACTGACCACATCTGGGGCGGTTTCTGGATCGTCGCTTCGGGCAAGACCTTCCCGAAACTGCCGGCGGACGTGCAGGAAATCGTCTCCCGGCAGATCAACGCCGCCGCGCTGGTTCAGCGCCAACAGGTGATCGACCTCAACTCCAGCCTGGAGCCGTCGCTGACCGCCCACGGCATCACCTTCAACAAAGTCGACCGCACACTGTTCAGGACAGACCTGCAATCGAAAGGCTTCTACACCCAATGGAAGGATAAGTACGGCCCGGAAGCCTGGAGCTTGCTTGAGCAATACGCGGGTCAACTGTCCTAAGCCGGAGACAAAGTCATGAAAAATGAACTGCCAATGACGGATGTTGCTCCCGCTGAAGGACTCAGCCCACACCAAACCACATTTCGTCTCGGCCGCGCGCTGGACACCGGTCTGCGCTGGCTGACCGAGGGCAGCGCCGCGTTGCTGGTGGTCATCGAAGTCACGCTGCTGTTCTGCAACGTGTTCTCGCGTTATGTGCTCAACCAGCCGATTGTCTGGGGCGACGAACTGGCTTCGCTGCTGTTCCTGTGGCTGGCGATGCTCGGTTCAGTAGTGGCGATGCGACGCGGCGAGCACATGCGGCTGACCTCGTTCATCTCGCGGCTGCCCGTGGAAAAACGGGCGTTCATCGACACCCTGGGCGCAGTGATCGTCATCACCTTCATCGGGCTGCTGTTCACCCCGGCCTGGGAGTACGTCAGCGACGAGTGGATCATCACCACCGCCGCCCTCGAAATCCCCAACGCCTTTCGTGTGTCCGCCATCGCCGTCGGCCTGAGCCTGATGTTGATGACCTGCGTCGCCCGGCTGTTGACCAGCGCACGGTTGATCGACTTCTCGGTCTCGGTGGCGATGCTCGCATCCCTCGGCGCGTTGTTGTGGGTGGCCGAAGGCTCGATGTTGCTGATGGGCAACTGGAACCTGGTGATCTTCTTCATGGTCGGCGTGATGGCGATGATCGTCATCGGCGTCCCCATCATGGTCGCGTTCGGCCTGGCCACGGTGGCGTACTTGTCGACCATGACCAGCACACCACTCACGCTGGTGGTGGGGCGGATGGACGAAGGCATGGCGAGCCTGATCCTGCTGGCCATCCCGCTGTTCGTGTTTTTGGGTGCACTGATCGAAGCCATGGGCATGGCGCGGGCGATGATCCGTTTCCTGTGCTCGCTGATCGGCCATGTGCGCGGCGGTTTGTCGTATGTGCTGATCGGCGCCATTTACCTGATCTCCGGTATTTCCGGCTCGAAAGCGGCCGACATGGCCGCCATCGCCCCGGCGCTGTTTCCGGAAATGAAGAAGCGCGGCGAGGACGAAAACGAACTGGTGGCGATGCTTAACGCTTCCGGGGCGATGTCGGAAACCATTCCGCCAAGCCTGGTGCTGATCACCATCGGTTCGGTGACCGGTGTGTCGATTTCCGCACTGTTCACCGGCGGTTTCATGCCGGCGGTGGTGGGCGCAATTGCGATGGCAGCCGTCATCTGGTGGAAGAACCGCAAAGGTGAGGCCTCCACCGGCAAACGCGCCTCAGGCAAGGAAATCGGCCACTCGCTGCTGCTCGCGATCCCTGCGCTGGCCCTGCCCTTCGTGATCCGCACTGCGGTGGTCGAAGGCGTCGCCACCGCGACCGAAGTCGCCGCCATCGGTGTGGCCTACACCTTCATCGTCGGTCTGCTGTGCTACCGCTGCTTCGACTGGCGCCGCTTGTATCCGATTCTGGTCAGCACCGCGTCGTTGTCCGGCGCGATCCTGATCATCATCGGCAGCGCCACCGCCATGGCCTGGGCGCTGACCCAGTCGGGCTTCTCGCACCAATTGGCGCAAGTGATGGCGACCGTTCCGGGGGGCGCGATGGGCTTCCTGATCATCTCCGCCGTGGCGTTCATCCTGCTCGGCAGCTTCCTGGAAGGCATCCCGGCCATCGTGCTGTTCGGCCCGCTGCTGTTCCCAATTGCCAAAGCCATGGGCATCAACGACGTGCATTACGCCATGGTCGCGATCTTCGCCATGGGCCTGGGCTTGTTCGCCCCGCCATTCGGCGTCGGTTTCTACGCCGCGTGCGCCATCGCCAAGGTCGACCCAAGTGGCGCCATGCGCCGGGTCTGGCCGTATCTCGGCGCCCTGGTCGTCGCGCTGGCGGTGCTGATCGCCGTGCCGTGGATTTCCATCGGTTTCCTGCCGTCTGCCTGAATCAACCTTTGACTGTCAGCACTCAAACACGAGGTTTTGTATGAATTTCTCCACTCTGCACCCAGGCTCCGCCACCGAGCGCCCACTGATCGTCGACAAACAACGCACCATTTCGTTTCTGGGCGAAGACTTGCGCATCTACGCCACGCCGCGCCTGGTCGACGACATTGAGCAGACTTGCCTCGATTACCTGCTGACCTTCCTCGACGAGGGTGAAAACACCGTGGGGGCGGCGGTCGATATCCGTCACGTCGGCGCCACGCTGCTGGGCATGTCGGTGAACATTGTCGCCACGGTCACTCGCATTGAAGGTCGCAGCGTCACCTTCAATGTCGAGGTGCGCGATGACGTCGAGCTGGTGGCGACAGCAGCGCATACCCGTGTGGTGGTGAACGTCGCCAAACTGCGCAGCCGCGTCCAGGCCAAAGCCGAGGCAGCGGCCGCCGGCGACGTCGAAGACGGCGTGCTCAGCCCTTCGCAATTCTCCGCGTCGCGCTGAGTCAGGGTCTTCGTCATGATCACCCTTCACGAACGCAACGGCATGCCGAACCTGGCGGCCGGGGATGCGCTGCCGGTCGTCGATGCCCATCACCATTTGTGGGACCTGGGCAACGGGCGCTATCCGTGGTTGCAGGACGAGTATCACGAGGAATTCTTCCTCGGCGACTATCACAGCCTGTGCCGTGATTTCCTGCCGGAACAGTTCCTCGCCCTGACCGAAAATCAACGCTTGGTCGGCACGGTGCACGTCGAGGCCGAGCGTGCGCGCGACGAGCAAGTCGCCGAGACGCGCTGGCTGGAACAGGTGAACGCCCGTTACGGCTTTCCGAATGCCATCGTTGCCCATGCCTGGTTCGATCGCGAAGACAGTGCAGAGATTCTCGCCGCTCAAGCCGCCAGGCCGCTGGTGAAAGGCATCCGTTCAAAACCGGTGACTTCGGCATCGCCGGACGTATCGGTGGCCGGTGCCAAGGGCACCATGCAGGACCCGAACTGGCTGGAAGGCTTTTCACGGCTGGCCGAGCACGATCTGTCGTGGGACCTGCGGGTGCCGCCGTGGCACCTGATCGAGGCGGCGGAAGTGGCGGCGATGTTTCCGCAGATCCGCATTGCGCTCAACCACACCGGTTTCGCCTGGGACCGCAGCCCACAAGGCATGGCGCGCTGGCGCAAAGGCCTGGAGGCGTTGGCCTTGCAGCCGAACGTGCACATCAAGCTGTCGGAGTTCGGGCTTAAAGATTCGCCCTGGAATTATGACGACAACCGGATTGTGGTCCTGACCGCGCTGGAAATCTTCGGCCCCGAGCGTTGCATGTTCGCCAGCAATTTTCCGGTGGCCGGGCTGCGCGCTTCCTACGACACGATTGCCGATGGCATGGCCGCGATGCTCGTCCCCATGGGCCGTGCGGTGCAGGAAGCGGTGTTCGCCGGCAACGCCCGACGCTTTTATCGATTGGAGGAGCAGCATGGATAACCTGTCGGCCATCGACTGGCGCGCACGTTTTCTGGCCAGCGGCGACGATGCGGATTTGCCCATCGTCGACGCGCATCAACACTATTTCGATATCGAAACCCATTACTACCCATGGCTGAACGACCGCCCGTTGCGGCCGTTTCGTTATGGCGATTACTCGTCGATCTGCCGCAATTTCCTGCCGGCCGACTATCACCGGCTGACCGGCCGCCATCACGTCGTGCAAACGGTCGTGATCGAGGGTGAGTGGGACCCGGCGACACCGGCCGATGAAGTGCGGTTTGTCGAATCGCTGGCGAAAACCGAGTCCACCCTGGGCGCCATGGTCGCGCAGGCCTGGCTGGATCGTGAAGACGCTTTTGATCTGCTGCGCCTGTACGGCGATCACCCATTGGTGCGCGGCATACGCCATAAACCGGCGGTGACCAGCCGTGAAGCCTGGCGCGAAGATTTTGTCGCCCCCGGTTCGATGCGCGATCCGCGCTGGCGCGAGAGATACGCCCAACTGGCCGAAAACGGCCTGCACTTCGAATTGCAGGCGCCGTGGTGGCATCTGCCGGAAGCCGCCGAGCTGGCGCGGGATTTTCCCGACGTGTCCATCGTGGTCAATCACACCGCATTGCCCGCCGACCGCTCCGAAGAAGGTCTGGCCGGTTGGCGTGAAAACCTCGCCCTGCTGGCAAAGGAACCGAACGTCGTGCTGAAGATTTCCGGCATCTGCATTCCCGGCAAGGCGTGGCCGATCGAGGCGAACCGCGTGGTGGTGAACGACGCGATATCGATTTTCGACGTCAGCCGCTGCGCGTTTGCCAGCAATTACCCGGTCGATGGCGTAGTGAACAGCCTCAGCGAAGTGTTCGACGGTTTCAAAACCATTGTCCGGGACCGCTCTCTCGAAGATCGGCTTGCGCTGTTTCATGACAACGCCCGACGCATCTACCGGCTCGCTTGACCCGATTTGAACAGCTCATCAGGAGTCCAACATGTTTGAAGTTTCAGGCCACAACTACATCGCCGGCGCACGCTCGGCCAACGGCACGCACACCCTGCAAAGCCACGATGCCAACACTGGCGAAGCACTGCCCTATCGCTTCCATCAGGCAACAGCCGAGGAAGTGAATGCCGCTGCAGAAGCCGCGGCCACGGCGTACCCGACTTTCCGTAACCTGTCGGCCGCCCGCCGCGCCGGATTTCTCGATGCCATCGCCGCAGAACTCGATGCGCTGGATGACACGTTCATCGCCCTGGTGTGCCAGGAAACTGCCCTGCCCGCCGGGCGCATTCAAGGTGAACGGGCACGCACCAGCGGCCAGATGCGCCTGTTCGCCACGATGCTGCGTCGGGGTGATTTCTACGGTGCGCGCATCGACCGTGCGTTACCGGACCGTCAGCCACTGCCGCGTCCCGACCTGCGTCAGTACCGCACCGGTCTCGGTCCGGTCGCCGTGTTCGGCGCCAGCAACTTTCCGCTGGCCTTCTCCACCGCCGGCGGCGACACCGCTTCCGCCCTCGCCGCCGGTTGCCCGGTGGTGTTCAAGGCCCACAGCGGCCACATGGCAACCGCCGATTACGTCGCCGATGCGATCACCCGCGCAGCGCGCAAAACCGGGATGCCCGCAGGCGTATTCAACCTGCTCTACGGCAGCGTCGGTGAGGCGCTGGTCAAGCATCCGGCCATTCAGGCGGTCGGCTTCACCGGTTCGTTGCGTGGCGGTCGCGCCTTGTGTGACATGGCGGCGGCGCGCCCTCAGCCGATCCCGGTGTTCGCCGAGATGAGCAGCATCAACCCGGTGTTGCTGATGCCCGAAGCACTCAAGGCACGCGGTGAAAAAATCGCCGCCGAGCTGAGCGCTTCCGTGGTGTTGGGTGCGGGCCAGTTCTGCACCAATCCCGGTTTGGTGCTGGGCATTCGTTCGGCGGAATTCACGGCATTCCTCGAACGTTTTACCGGATTGATGAGCGAACAACCGGCGCAAACGATGCTCAACGCCGGCGCCTTGAAAAGCTATTGCCATGGCCTCGACAACCTGCGCGCTCACCCCGGCATCACACACCTGGCCGGCAGCGAGCAACAGGGCAATCAGGCACGGCCACAAGTGTTCAAGGCCGATGCGAGCCTGCTGATCAATGGCGATGAGTTGCTTCAGGAAGAAGTGTTCGGCCCGACCACCCTCGTCGTTGAAGTCGCCGACCACACCGAGTTGATGCAGGCATTGCACGGTTTGCGCGGGCAGTTGACCGCCACGCTGATTACCGAGGATTCGGAGCTCGATACCCTCGGCGATGTACTGGCCCTGCTGGAACAGAAAGTCGGGCGCGTGCTGTTCAACGGTTATCCCACTGGCGTGGAAGTCTGCGACGCCATGGTGCATGGCGGCCCTTACCCGGCGACGTCGGATGCACGCGGCACCTCGGTCGGAACCTTGGCGATCGATCGTTTCCTGCGGCCGGTGTGTTACCAGAATTGCCCCGACAGCCTGTTGCCGGAGGCCCTGAAAAACAGCAACCCGCTGAGCATCGCCCGACTGGTTGACGGCGTCAGCAGCCGCGATGCGCTGTAAGTCACACGGCTTCAACTAACAACCACGTTTAGCGACAACTTCCGCGCCTGTTGAACTACAGGCGTCGGATTCGCTCGTCCCGAAAACCGCAACACCCACACAACAACAAAAACAGAGGAAGTCTCATGCAAGTCCAACGTCACCCGAAACAACGCCTGTGCAAACTGATGCTGGCCGTGTCCGCCGCCGTGATGATCAACATTGCAGGTGCTCAATTGGCCTTTGCCGAAACCACTCCCACCGCGACGACCGCGCCCATGCAATGCCCCACTGAAGCCACACCGCGCTACACCAAAACCCCCACCGGTTACCTCATGGTCCTGCGCACGGGCGACAACGCGTTCAAGGAGCTGACCAAACTGGCCATCGCCGAGAAGATCCCCAGCGCGTCCATCACCGGTATCGGCTTCGGCAACGTCAAGTTCGGTTTCTGGAACAAGGACAAGAAGGACTTCGACGCCAAGCTCTTGAACGGTGTCGAGATGGCGAGCATCACCGGCTCGGTCGCCTGGAAAAACGAACAGCCTTCGATCCATATGCACGGCGTGGCCGGTGACGCCACGTTCCAGGCGTATGGCGGCCACATCCTCGACTTCGAAGTCACCACCGGCTCGATGGAAATCACCGTGATCGTCCACCAGCGTCGCCTGGAGCGCGGCATTGACCCATGCATCGGCGCCAACGTGTTGGGTATCTGATCCAGGCATCACGCTCCCGCCTGTCACGGCGGGAGCCACCCTCCTGAATTCAAAAACTACAAAAAAAGGGGCGATTTACATGAGTAACAAGAACACCGTTGTAACCCTGGCGCTGGGCGCCATTGCACTGAGCACCCAGGCCCACGCCGATTTCCTGAGTGACAGCAAGGCAACCCTGGGGATGAGGAATTTCTACTTCAACAACGACAACCGCGACGGCCCGGCCGCGCCGTCGAAAACCGAGGAATGGGCGCAGGGTTTCATGCTGGACTTCAAGTCGGGTTACACCGACGGCATGGTCGGCTTTGGTGTCGATGCGCTCGGGCTGATGGGGATCACGCTGGACAGCGGCAAAGGACGCCACGTCGGCAGCAGCATGATTCCGTCGGACAGCGACAACAGCGCGGTCGATGAATGGAGCCGGCTGGGGTTGACCGGCAAGGTCAAGGTCTCGAAAACCGAGCTGCGCCTGGGCACGCTGATGCCGAAACTGCCGATCCTGGTGTCCAACGACGGGCGCCTGCTGCCACAGACATTCGACGGCGGCCAGATCACCTCGAGCGAGTTCAAGGACCTGACCCTCACAGGTGGCCGCATCGAACATGCGACGGGACGTGGCTCAAGCGACCGAACAGGCCTGGCAGCCACCGGCGGCACCCGTGAAAGTAACGCCTTCGATTTCGCCGGCGGCGACTGGAAAATCACCAAGGACCTGACCGCCCAGTATTACTATGCCAACCTCGACAACTACTACACCCAGCAGTTCTTCGGCCTGTTGCACACGCTGGCGATCTCGGACAATCAATCGCTGAAAACCGACCTGCGCTACTTCAAGACCGATTCGTCCGGCGCCAACAGTTCGGGCACCTCAGGCTACCGGATCAGCGGCTACACCGAAGGTGCCGATGGCGAAATCGACAACCGGACCTGGAGCGCCGCACTGATCTACACCGTCGGTGCCCATGCACTCACCGCCGGTTATCAAAGCGTCTCCAGCGGCAGCAACTTCACTCAACTCAGCCAGGGCAACCTGCCCGATAAAGGTGCCGGCGGCGCCAGCCTCTACCTGTACACCGATCGCCTGATCCAGACCTTCACCCGCGCGGGCGAACGCACGTCTTTCGGTCAGTATGCGTATGACTTTGCCGGTGTGGGTGTGCCCGGTTTGAAGGCTTCGGTCATCTACCTCAGCGGCGATAACATCAAGACCGTCACCGGCGACACCCAGAAGGAATGGGAACGGGATTTCGGCCTGGACTACACGATTCAGTCCGGCGCGCTCAAGGGTGTCGGGTTTGGCTGGCGCAACGGCAAGTCCAACAGCGAAGCGAGCCGTGATCAGGATCAGAACCGCTTGATCGTGAACTACAGCATTCCGCTGCTTTAACGCGTACCGGTCCGCAGGGATGCGACCGCTTAAAGAATCGAGCGAATGGTGCCGCCCTCGACGCGCATGGCCATGCCATTGAGCGCCGGTGACGCCGCCAGGTGAAGCACGCTGCAGGCCACTTCTTCAGGCTCGATCATGCGCCGGATCAACGACGTCGGCTCGGTATCGTCAAAGTAATCGTGGACCACCTGCTGCGGGGTGATGCCTTTCTCGGCAGCGATTTCGCGGTGGTAACGCTTGACCGCCTCGGTGTAGGTCGGCCCCGGCAGGATCGAGTTGACCCGCACGGCGGTGCCTTTGGTGAGTTCGGCCAACGCTCTGGAAATCCCCAGCAGGCAGGTTTTCATCGCACCGTAATGAACCATCCACGGCTGTGGCTTGACCGCGGATTCACTGCTGATAAACACAATCGAACCGTGCCCGCGTTCGAGCATCTGCTTCATGACCAGCCGCGTCATGCGCACACCGCTCATGACATTGACGTTGAAGTAATGAAACCACTGGGCGTCGTCCGTTTCGAAAAAGTCCCGGACCTCGAAGATGCCGACATTGTTGATCAGGAAATCGATCGGCCCGGACTCAAGGGCCAAGGCCACCAGACGTTCCGCCGCGCCTTCCTGGGTCAAGTCTGCCACCAGGCCTTTGCTGCGTTCACCCAGTTCTGCGACGGCTGCGTCGACCTCTTCCGCCAACAGCCCGCTGATGACCACGTTGGCGCCTTCAAGGATGAAACGCTGGGCGATGGCCTTGCCGATCCCCGTCGCGCCGCCGGTGATCAGCGCGGTTTTTCCAGTCAGTTGATAGTCCATGAACAGCCCTGGTTTGTTGTTATGCGGACAATCATGCCCCAGGCCTGGCGTGAAGACTTTCAAGGGTTGCTGAAGACTGATTCAGCAAAAAACCGAAACCGCGGGGTTGTGTTGCAATCAGGGCGAGGTCAACTGCGGCCCGATTCGCTCCAGCAGGAAATCAATGAACACCCGTACGCGATGGGGCAATTGCTGTCCCGGGCCGATGAACACGGCGTGAATCGCCTCGGTTTCACCACTGTCGAATGCCTCCAGCACCGGTACCAGACGCCCCGCTTCGATGTCGGCGCTGATGTGGAAATTCGCCAGCCGGGCGATCCCTAATCCGGCCAGCGCCGACTGACGCATGCTCTCGCCGTCACTGAGCAGGACATTGCCCTTGGGCTCGATCTCGATGCGTTGACCGTCAGCGCCGCGAAAAACCCAGGCCTGGGAATGGCGATGAAAACCAAAACTGAGGCGGTTATGCCGCTGCAACTCCTCCAGGGTTTTCGGCTGTCCCCAGCGGGCGAGGTAACCCGGTGAGGCCACGGTGATCTTGCGGCTTTCACCCAAACGTCGCTGGACCAGGCTCGACTCTCTCATCGGGCCGGTGCGGATCGCGACATCCGCGCGTCGCTCCAGCAGGTCCACCACGGTGTCGGTCAGCTCGACGTTCAGCGTGATGTCCGGGTAGGCCGCAAGAAAATCCGGCAGCAGCGGCAACAGGCAATGCAGACCGAACGGCAGGTTGGCGTTGACCTGAATCAGCCCGCTAGGCCGGGTCACGTTGGCGATATCTCGCTCGGCGGAATCGATCAGTTCGAGAATCCGCAGGCATTCGTTGTTGAACCGCTCGCCTTCCGCCGTGAGTTCCAGACGCCGCGTCGAACGATGCAACAAGCGCGCACCCAAGCGCGCCTCAAGTCGCGCAATCAGTTTGCTGACCGCCGAGGGCGACATGTCCAGGCGTCGTGCGGCTTCAGAGAAGGTGCCTGCGCTGACGACCCGGGTGAACACTTCCATCTCGCCGGAGCGGTTGATGTCTTTGATCGTTAGCATGAACTTGATTCACAGATACTTGTAGTTCCAGCAGTCTAGCTCATATACGGAGTGGATCGTATCGTGACCGGATTCCTTGACCAGGAATACCTGCGCCTTCCATTTAATGCGAGGCCGGGCATAACTCAAAGATGCAAGGGAGATAATCCATTGAAAATTTTCGTTACCGGCGTGACCGGTTACATCGGCGGTTCCGTAGCCAAATACCTGGTGGATGCGGGCCATGAAGTCAGCGGCCTGGTGCGTAACCCGGAACACCGCGCAGCGCTGCAGGCACTGGGCATCACCCCGGTACTCGGCACCCTCGATGATGCTTATATTCTCAGCGAACAGGCGCGCGCTGCCGACGCAGTGGTCAACGCCGCCAACTCCGACCATCGTGCTTCGGTGGAAACGTTTATCAGCGCCCTGAGCGGCAGCGGAAAAGTGTTGTTGCACACCTCGGGTTCGAGCGTGGTCGGTGATGACGCTCGCGGCGCCTATGAACGCCCGGACATCTTCACCGATGAAACGCCATTCACGCCGATGGACATCCGCAAGGACCGGGTCGAGATCAATCAGCTGGTGCGTAATGCCGGCGTTGAGCTGGGTATTCGCAGCATCGTGTTCTGCCCGACCATGATTTATGGCGAGACGTTGGGCGTGCCGGCGAAAAGCGATCAACTGCCGAAACTGTTCGCTCAATCGCGCAAGTATGGCGCGGGAGCTTATATGGGGGCCGGGGTGCATCGCTGGTCCAACGTGCACATCGAGGACCTGGCGGAGTTGTATCGTCTGGCTATCGAGAAGGCGCCTTCTGCTTCGTTGTTCTTTGCCGAGAATGGCGAGGCTTCGTTTATCGAGATTGCGACGTCGATCAGCAAGTCGTTGGGTTTTGGCGGGGCGATTCAGAGCTGGCCGGCGGATGAGGCGATTGCCGAGCTGGGGGATTGGGCGCGTTTTGCCATTGGTTCGAATAGCCGTGTGCGTGCGGTCAATGCTCGTGTGTTGCTGGGCTGGGCGCCGAAGCGGGAGTCGATTCAGCAGTGGATCGAGACTAGCGGTGTGCAGTGGTGATTGTTCGCTTTATGCGGTGATGCTGCTGGGTGTGTGCATATCCATTTCTGCGGTAACGGCGGCTATTGGTTCCGCTCTTACAGCGGGTCACTTGGAAGAGCGCCAAGTAACCAAGC